>CAXULX010000045.1:0-36274 GCA_964252005.1 uncultured Acetobacteraceae bacterium
TGCCCTGCGCCAGGAAGTCGGCGCCGCCGATGCGGGCGGCCTCCTGCTCGAACACCTCGATGAACACGCGGCCTATGGCCTTCCTCTTGGCCTCGGGGTCGGTCACGCCGTCGAGCTGCGACAGGAACAGGTCGGCGGCGTCACGGTGCACCAGCTTGATGTTGAACCGGTCGCGGAAGGTGCGCACGACCTCCTCCGCCTCGCCCTGCCGCAACAGGCCGCTATCGACGAAGATGCAGGTCAACTGGTCGCCCACGGCCTCGTGGATCAGCGCGGCGGCCACGGAGCTGTCGACCCCGCCGGACAGGCCGCAGATGACCCGGCCCGCGCCGACC
This sequence comes from uncultured Acetobacteraceae bacterium, assembly GCA_964252005.1. Lineage (GTDB taxonomy): Bacteria > Pseudomonadota > Alphaproteobacteria > Acetobacterales > Acetobacteraceae > CAHJXG01. The sequence goes on from CAXULX010000045.1 coordinate 336, forward strand.
TGGGCGCGCACGCGCCCGATCTGCGCGTCGCGGAAGCCCGCCATGCTCCAATCGCCCGACAGGCCGGCCACGCGATGGGTGAAGTTGTGCAGCAACTGCCGGCCGTGCGGGGTGTGCACCACCTCCGGATGGAACTGCACGCCGTAGTAGCGGCGGGCGTCGTCGGCGATGGCGGCGAACGGCGCGCCCTCGCTGCGCGCCACGGCGCGGAAGCCGGGCGGCAGCCGGGTCACCCGGTCGCCATGGCTCATCCAGACCTGCTCCCGCGCGCCCATGCTCCAGACGCCGTGGAACAGCGCGCAATCCTCCACGATTTCGGCGAAGGCGGAGCCGAACTCCTGGTGGTCGCTGATGCTGACCTCGCCGCCGAGCTGCGCGCACATCGCCTGCTGGCCGTAGCAGATGCCGAGCACCGGCAGGCCGGCGTCGAACACCATCTGCGGCACCCGGGGGCCGGCGGCCTCGGTGACGCTGGCCGGGCCGCCCGACAGGATGAAGGCGCGGGCGCCAAAGGCGGCAAGGCGCTCGGGCGCGGCGTCGGCGGGCAGGATTTCGCAATACACCCCGGATTCGCGGACGCGGCGCGCGATCAACTGGGTGAACTGGCCGCCGAAGTCGAGGATCAGCACCCGGTCCTGGGCCGGGATCGCAGGGGCGGGCTGGGTCATGTCAGGGGTTCCACCATGGCGGAGGCCGGACGGCAAGCGGCGCGCATCAGGCTTGGGCCGCCCCGGCGAGCAGCGGGTCGATGGGGTCCCACACGAAGGCCACCTGCGAGATCGCCACGCCCGCCACCCGCGTGTCCGACTCCGCGGCCGTGCGCCCGCCCAGGCGCTGATAGAACCAGCGGCTGGGGTTGTCGCGCAGCACCCAGAGGAACACGCTGCGGCACCCCGCCGCCTTGAGGTGCGCGGCGCCGGCCGCCAGCAGCCGCCGTCCCAGGCCGTGCTCCCGCCAGTCGTCGAGGACATACAGCGTCTGCACCTCGCCCTCGGCAAGGCCGCGGACCCGGGGACGGCCGACGGTGACGAAGCCGACCACCCCGGGCGTGGTGCCGGGCCGGGCGGCAATCGCGACATAGACGCCGTCGCCGGCCCGGATCGACGCATCGTACTGCGCGGCGTGGCGCGGCATCGACAGGCGGGTGAGATAGCCACTCGGCAGGATGCCGGCATAGGCGTTGCGCCAGGCCGTGACGTGCACCGCGCCGATCGATGGCGCATCGGCGGTCAGGGCGCGGCGCACGCGGATCACGCCGCGCGCTCCAGCACCGCCGCGAAGAAGCCGTCGGTGCCGTGGCGCAACGGGGTCAGGGACAGGTACGGTCCCGGGCCGGGCGCCGGGGCCGGCAGGGTCCAGGCGGCCGGCAGCGGCACGACGGCGAAACCGGGGGTGCGGGCAAGGAAGCTGTCCACCTGGGCCTCATTCTCCTCGATCAGAAGGGAGCACGTCGCATAGATAAGCCGTCCGCCGGGCCGCACCAGCCGGGCGGCGTCGTCCATGATCGCCGCCTGTTTCGGCACCAGCTCCTCCAAGTCAACCGGGCGCAGGCGCAGGCGGGCGTCCGGGTTGCGGCGCCAGGTGCCGGTGCCAGTGCAGGGGGCGTCCACCAGCACGCGGTCGAACGCGCCGGCCCGCCGCTTGGCCCACTTGTCTCCCGCTGCGACCAGATGCCGCTCCGCATTGTGCACGCCGGCCCGGCGCAGGCGCCGCACCGCGCCATCCAGCCGCGGCGCGGACACGTCGCAGGCCATGAGGTGGCCGCGGTTGCCCATCAGCATGGCGAGCGCCAGCGTCTTGCCGCCGGCGCCGGCGCACCAGTCCACCACGCGCATCTCGGGCGCCGCGCCCACCAGCGCCGCGACGAGCTGGCTGCCCTCGTCCTGGATTTCCACCAGGCCGCCCTGGAACGCCGCACCCGCCGTGACCGCCCGGCGCCCATCGATGCGGAGGCCCCAGGGCGAGAGCGGCGTCGGCTCGCTCTCCAGCCCCTCGGCCAGCAGGGCGGCGCGCGCCTCCTCCCGCGTGGCCTTCAGGATGTTCGCCCGCAGGTCGAGCGGCGCGGGGTCAAGGGTCGCCGCCATCTCGGGGGCCAGCCGCTCGCCGAAGCGGGCCTGCAAGTGCGGCAGCACCCAGTTGGGCACCTCGAGCGCCACGGCCTCCGGCATCTCCGGATGGTATAGCGTGCGGCCCTCCAGCGCGCGGGCGGCGTCGGCCTCCATCCGCAGCAGGGGCGCCGGGCCGTACTGGCCGCCGGAGTAGGACTGCTTGACCCCGTCCGCGGTCCAGCCTTCCAGCAGCAGCGACGCGGCGACCAGCATGCGCGGCGTGGGCGCGGTCCCGGCCCGTGCCGTCCACCAGGTGAGCCGCCGCCGCGCCCGCAGCACCCGCCACGCGCGGTCCGACACCGCCCGGCGGTCGCCGGAGCCGATGAAGCGCCGCGCCCGGAAGAAGTCGTTCGCCACCGCGTCGGCCGGACGACGGGACAGCGCGTCGATCTCGGTCAGCAGCTCGATGGAGGCCGCGAGGCGTGCGGCCGGGGTCACGCCGGCAAGGTCATTGGAGAAGGCTGGGGAGGAGGCCGGGCAAAGCCGTTCGCAACCGGGGCGGTCATGGCTCCTGCCGGTAGTTCGGCGACTCCCGCGTGATCGCCACGTCGTGCACGTGGCTCTCCCGCAGCCCGGCGCCGGTGATGCGGCGGAACCGGGTGTTGCGCTGCAGCTCGTCGATGGTGGCGCTTCCGGTGTAGCCCATGCCCGCCCGCAGGCCGCCCACCAACTGGTGCACCACGGCGGCGACCGGACCCTTGTAGCCGACCCGGCCCTCGATCCCCTCCGGCACCAGCTTCAGCGTGTCCTTGATCTCCTGCTGGAAGTATCGGTCGGCCGAGCCGCGCGCCATGGCGCCGATGCTGCCCATGCCGCGGTAGCTCTTGAAGGACCGGCCCTGGTACAGGAACACCTCGCCCGGCGCCTCCTCCGTCCCCGCGAGCAGGCTGCCCACCATCGCGCAGTCCGCCCCGGCGCCGATGGCCTTCACCAAGTCGCCCGAGGTGCGGATGCCGCCATCGGCGATGGCCGGCACGCCGCGCTCCCGGCAGGCGGCGGCGGTCTCCAGCACGGCGGTGAACTGCGGCACGCCGACGCCGGCCACGACGCGGGTGGTGCAGATGCTGCCGGGGCCGATGCCGATCTTCACGCTGTCGGCGCCGGCCTCGATCAGCGCGATGGCGCCCTCTGGCGTCGCCACGTTGCCGGCGATGATCTGCACGGCGTTCGACAGCCGCTTGATCCTCTCCACCGACCCGAGGACGCCGGCGGAGTGCCCGTGCGCGGTGTCCACCACGATCACGTCCGTCTCCGCCGCCACCAGCGCCTGCGCGCGGGCATAGCCGTCCTCCCCCACCCCGGTCGCCGCGGCGGCGCGCAGGCGGCCCAGCTCGTCCTTGTTCGAGAGCGGATGCGCCTGCGCCTTGTCCATGTCCTTCACGGTGATCAGGCCGATGCAGCGGTAGGCGTCATCGACCACCAGCAGCTTCTCGATGCGGTGCCGGTGCAGGAGGTGCCGCGCCTCCTCCCGGTCCACATCGGCGGGCACGGTGACCAGGCGCTCCCGCGTCATCAGCTCATAGACGCGCACGCCGGGGTCGGTGGCGAAGCGCACGTCGCGGTTGGTGAGGATGCCGACCAGCCGCCCGGTGTCCCGCTCGACCACCGGGAACCCGCTGATGTGGTGCTGCGCCATCAGCGCCAGCGCCTCGGCCAGGGTCTGGTCGGGATGGATGGTCAGCGGGTTCACCACCATGCCGGACTCGAACTTCTTGACCCGGCGCACCTGCGCCGCCTGCTCGGCGATGTCGAGGTTCTTGTGGATCACCCCGATGCCGCCAAGCTGCGCCATGACGATGGCCATGGCCCCCTCCGTCACGGTGTCCATGGCGGACGAGATCAGCGGGATGTGCAGGCTGATGGTGCGGGTCAGCTTCGCCCGCGTGCTGACGCTCGCCGGCAGCACCTTGGAGTAGGCAGGCACGATCAGCACGTCGTCAAAGGCCAGCGCCTCCTCGATTCGAGACGGGCCGGTCATTTCGGTATGGGTGCTGTCGGGCGCCATGGTGGGGACCTTTCATCCGCGGGCGGCCCGCCTGCGGGTCCCCATCCTTGGCGGTTTGACATAGGGCCCGGCGGGGGGCGGCGCAAGCGGGGCGTCATCGGCGGTGCCTGGCGACACCAGCGGGTATTTGAACTCCTCCCCTAACCCTCCGCCCGTGACCGAAACCCGGTCGCTACCACGTACAGCTCGCTCGACTCCTTGCGGCTGGACGGCGGCTTCGCGTGGCGGACGCTGGCGAAGGAGCGCTTCATGCGCTCCAGCATCGCCCGCTCCGACCCGCCCTGGAAAACCTTGGCGACGAAGCCGCCGCCCTCCTCCAGCATCTCCACCGCGAAATGCAGCGCAAGGTCGGCCAGCGCCATGATGCGCAGGTGGTCGGTCGCGTTGTGCCCGGTGGTGTTGGGCGCCATGTCCGACAGCACGAGGTCCGCCTTGCCGCCCAGCAACTCCGCGAGCCGGCCCGGCATGGCGTCGTCCATGAAGTCGCCCTCCAGGATCGTGGCGCCGGGCACCGGGTCCATCGGCAGCAGGTCGACGCCCGCCACCATCGCGGCCTCCCGCCGCACCGCCACCTGCGCCCAGCCGCCCGGCGCCGCGCCCAGGTCCACGACCTTCGCGCCCTTGCCGATCAGGTGGAAGCGGTCGTCCAGCTCGATCAGCTTGAAGGCGGCGCGGGACCGCCAGCCCTGCTCCTTCGCCGCCCGCACATAGGGATCGTTCAATTGCCGTTGCAGCCATTTCTGCGACGCCGTGGTGCGGCCGCGCGCCGTTTTCAGCGAGACCGAGAGGCCGCGGGACGGCAGCGCCGTGGTGCCCTTGGGCGTGTCGTTGCTCATGCCGGCAACGCAGTACGGGAGAATGCCCGGCCGCGCGAGTCCCGCGGCGCGTCCGCCCGGTACGGTCCGCCATGCCGCTGGCGCATCATGCGCAGCAGCATGCCCTCCCGCAGCCCGCGGTCCGCCACCACGACCTCGCTGGCCGGCCAGGTCCGGCGGATCGCCTCGAACACCGCGCAGCCCGGCAGCACGAAGTCCACCCGCTCGGCGCCTACGCAAGGATGCAGCGCCAGGCCGTCCCGGCCGAGGCCGCGCAGCACGCCCAGCGCATGGTCCGCCGCCGCCGCACTCAGCACGCGGCCATCGACCAACGGACGCCGATACCGCTGCAACCCCATCGCCACCCCGGTCAGCGTCGTCACCGTGCCGCTGGTGCCCAGCAGGCGCACGCCGCCCACCCGGCCCTCATGCGCGATGCAGTGCACCCGCTCGAACGGCGCGAGCCGGGCGGCGGCCTCGTCCACCATGGCGAGGAACCCGGCGGGGGTGAACGCCGCCGGGCCGTAACGCTCGGACAGGTTGACGACACCGATGGGCAGGCTGTCGTAGCCGATCAGCTCCGGCCGGGCGCCGGGGCCGCCGAGGCGCACCCAGGCGACCTCGGTCGAGCCGCCGCCGATGTCGAACAGCAGCGCCCGGCGGCCCGCGCCGGTCAGCAGCGTGGCGCAGCTTTCCAGGGCAAGCTCCGCCTCCTCCCGCGCCGAGATCACGTCGAACCCGATGCCGGTCTCGGCCCGCACCCGGGCCAGGAACTCGCCGACGTTGGCGGCGCGCCGGCACGCCTCGGTGGCAATCGCCCGCATCGCCCGGATCGGCCGCCGGGCCATGCGGGCCGAACAGGCTTGCAGCGCATCGATGGCGCGGTCCATGGCGAGCGCGCTGAGCTGTCCCGTGCTCTGCAACCCCTCCCCCAGGCGCACGATCCGGCTGAAGCTGTCGAGCACGCGGAAGCCGCCGCCGTCGGGCGCGCCGATCAGCAGCCGGCAGTTGTTGGTGCCGAGATCGAGCGCCGCGAACGCCGGGCGGCGCGGGTCACGGTCCCTATTCGGTTGCAGTCCATCGGCCATCGGGGGTCCCTTCAGAGGTCCCATATGGCGTCAGTCTCCGCGCCCTTCGATAGCGGGGCAAGCTGAACGTTCACAATCCTCTGCGAATGGTTGCCCAGCCCTGGGCGGCATGGTATCTGCCGGGTCGCACCGCGCTGCGGCGGTGGGGGATAGTTTAGCGGTAGAACTTCCGACTCTGACTCGGAAAGCCTTGGTTCGAATCCAGGTCCCCCAGCCATCCCCGCCGTATCTCCGAACACCGCACTCCCGCGGGCAGGTGGCGGCGCCGGGTTCGGTGTGATAGCCGGCCCGCATGGCCTCCCCTGCATCCGTCGTCCCGACCCGTCAGACTGTCCTGCGCGGCATCGGCTTCATGCTGCTGGGCATGCTCCTGTTCGCCCTGAACGACACGTTGGGCAAACAACTGATCGGCACCTACACCTTGGGGCAGCTCACGCTCATCCGCGGCGTGATGGGCCTTGCCATCATGCTGCCGCTGCTTCGGCGGGCGCGCCTGCCGCTTTTGGTCATGTCCTACCAGCCGCGGCTGCAACTGCTGCGCTTCATGCTGTCGCCGGCCGAGGCGTGCCTGTTCTTCTACGCCCTGATCTCGCTGCCGTTGGCGGAGGTGATCACCTACTACCAGGCCGGCCCGATCTGGGTCACGGCGCTGTCGGCCCTGCTGGGCGAGCGGGTCGGGTGGCGGCGGTGGACGGCGGTGTTCGCCGGGTTCTGCGGCGTGCTGATCGCACTGCATCCCACGACCGGGCTGTCGGCGGGCGCCTTGGCGGCTTTGCTCGGCAGCTTCTTCTACGCCGGCTTCCTGGTCGTCACCGGGCGGCTGCCCGGCCTGCACCGGTCCGTGCTGATGGTTCAGCAGCTTTGCGCGACGCTTCTGCTGAGCGTGGGCCTCGTGCTGTTCCAGGGCTGGGTGGCGCCGGGTCCGGTCGATGCGGTGCTGATGCTGGTGCTGGGGCTCGGCTCCCTCGCCGGCAACCTCTGCGTCAACCTGGCGCTGCGGCTTGGCCCCGCCATCACCATCGTGCCGTTCCAGTACACCATGCTGTTCTGGGGCATCCTGCTCGGCGTCCTGGTGTTCGGCGACATTCCGGGGATCGCGAGCCTGGCCGGCGCCGGCATCATCGTCGGCGCCGGGCTGTATATCCTGATCAGGGAACACCGGCTCGCCCAGGCGCGCGCCCTGCCACTGCCGCAATGACGGCCGGCGCGGTCAGGCGACCACCCGCAGGCGCCGTTCCAGCAGCGAGCCTGCAAGCGACAGCGCCAAGCAGCACGCAAAGAACAGCAGGGCGGCGAAGGCATAGCCCTCGTTGGCGAGGCCGAGCCAGGACTGGTCTTTGATCGACTGGTTCACGACGCCCAGCAGGTCGAACAGGCCGACCACGGAGACGAGGGTCGTGTCCTTGAACAAATCCACGACCACGTTCACGATCCCCGGCAGCGCGATCCGCATCGCCTGGGGCAGCACCACGGTCGCGTTCGCCTGCAACGGATGCAGCCCCAGCGCCGCCGCGGCCTCCGCCTGGCCCGGCGCCACGCCTTGCAGCCCGCCGCGCACCACCTCCGCCATATAGGCCGCGGTGAACAGCGTCAGCACGATCAGCGCGCGCACGAGGTTGTCGAGCGTGACGCCGCCCGGCAGCACCATGGGCAGCAGCACCAGCCCCATGAACAGCACGCCCAGCAGCGGCACGCCGCGCCAGAACTCGATCATGACGGTGCACAGGCCGCGCACGAAGGGCAGCGTTGACCGGCGGCCGAAGGCGAGCGCGATGCCGAGCGGGATGGCGCCGGCGATGGCGACGAAGGACAGCACGGCGTTCAGCATCAGCCCGCCCCACTCGGACGTCGGCACCGGCCGCAGCCCGGCGATCCCGCCAACCAGCAGCAGCCCCGCGCCGAGCGGCGCCACCGCCAGCAGCACGATGATTGCCGCCACCCGGCGGCGCCGGGCGAACAGGCAGCCGAGCAGCGCCGCCAGCATCAGCGCCGCCGCCAGGTCCACGCGCCACTGCTCGGCCGGGGGATAGCCGCCATACAGGAACAGGCCGAGCCGCGCCCGGATGAAGGCCCAGCACGCGCCGTCCGGCGCGCAGCCCCGCCGGTTGGCCGCGACCCAGGTCGCGCCCGCGACGCCCCAATGCCACAGCCGCGGCAGCACCCAGGCCAGAAGCGCCACGATGCCCACGCTCAACACGGCCGTCCCCGGCGTGCCGAACAGGGTCCGCAGCAGGCCGCGCAGCCTCATCGCGTCTTCAACGCGAGCCGCCGGTCCCAGCGGCCCATCAGCGCCGAGACGGCGAGGCTCAGCGCCAGGAACACGCCCAGCACGAGGCTCATGACCTCGATGGCGCGGCCGGACTGGTTCAGCACGGTGCGGGCGAAGATCTGCAGGATATCGGGATAGGCGATGGCCGCGCCCAGGGTCGTGGACTTGATGATGTTGAGGTAGTGGCTGGTCACCGGCGGGATCAGCGTCCGCAGCGCCTGTGGCAGCACCACCAGCCGCATGGTGCGCCCGGCCGACAGGCCCAGGCTGCGCGCCGCCTCGCGCTGGCCGCGCCCCACCGCGCCAATGGAGGCGCGGATGTTCTCGGACACGAACGCCGCCGTGTAGATGCCGATCCCGGCCACGAGGGCCAGCAGCTCCGGCGGCAGCCGCCAGCCGCCGGCGAAGTTGAAGCCGCGCAGCGCCGGCAGGTCCCACGGGCCGGCGAGGATCGCGACGGCCACGCCGACGGCCAGCGGCAGCGCCGCGGTCAGCAGCAGCGGACGGCGCGGCAGGAGCCGGGGCAGCAGGATGGCGCCGGCCGCCCCGACAGCCAGCAGCCAGAAGAACCAGGGGGACAGCGGCGCCGGCATGAACACGCCGCGCACGTTCAGGAACACCGCGTCGCCCACCGATAGGCTGGCCCGCGCGCCCGGCAGCACCTGGAGCACGGCAAGATACCAGAACACGATCTGCAGCAGTTGCGGCGTGTTGCGGATCAGCTCCACGGCCACCCGCGCCGTTCCGGACGCGAGCGGGTTGGCCGCCAGCCGCATGAGCGCGAGGACAAGGCCCAGCGCCGTCGCCAGGCCGATGGCGAGCGCCCCGGCCAGCAGCGTGTTCAGCCCGGACACCAGCAAGGCGCGGCCATAGCTGTCGGCGGGTGACCACCCCGCCAAGCGGAACGGGATGTCGAAGCCGGCCGGGTTCAGCAGGAAGCCGTAATCCACGTCGATGTTCCGCCGGGCCAGGTTGCCCACCGCGTTGTGCCCGGCCCAGGCGATGGCGCCGAGCACAGCGAGCAGCGCCAGGCCCTGCAGCAGGATGGCCTTCCAGGAGGGGCCAGGGCCGGGCGGCGGCGGCCGCGGGGCCGCTGCTGGCACACCGGCCGTGCCCGCCGCCCGGGCTTCGCGATCAGGGGCGTCGCGAACGCCGATGCCCGTGGTGGCCCTCACCCCCGGGGCTTACCGGAACGGGAGCGTGTATTGCAGCCCGCCCTGGTTCCACGGCTTGTTCAGCCCGCGCGGCAGGTCCAGCGCCTTGGGGCCGAAGAACTCGTCGTACAGCTCCCCGTAATTGCCGGCCGTCTTGATCGCCCGCAGCAGCCAGTCGTTGTCGAGGCCGAACAGGGCGCCGAACCCGCCCTCGGCGCCCAGCAGGCGCTTGACGGCGGGATCGCTGGCGCTGGCGCGCATCTGGTCGGCATTGGCCTTGGTCACGCCGGCTTCCTCCGCCGTCTTAAGCCCGGCGTCGATCCAGAACAGGATGTTGCGCCAGGTCACGTCGCCCGAGCGGATGTGGATGCCCAGCGGCTCCTTGCTGATGACGCCGTCCAGCACCACCCAATCGGTGGGGACCTTCAGCGTGGAGCGCACGGCGGCGAGGCTGCCGGTGTCGTCGGTGTAGCCGTCGCAGCGCCCGGCCTCCATCGCCGCCACCGCCTCGTCCGACTTCTCGAACAACAGGGTGCCGATCTTGGCGCCGTTGCTGCGGGCGAAGTCCGCGATGTTCAGCTCGAGCGTGGCACCCGTCAGCGTGCAGATGGTGGCGCCATTCAGGTCGGCGGCCTTGCTCACGCCCAGCTTCTTCGACACCAGGAAACCTTGACCGGCATAGAAATTGATCGCCACGGCATCCAGGTGCAGCTGCGCATTGCGGGTGAAGGTCAGCGTGCTGTCGCGGATCAGCACGTCGATCTCGCCGGCCTGCAGGATGGTGAAGCGGGCCGGCGTGGTGGTGGGCACGAACCGCACCTTGCCGGCGTCGCCCAGCACCGCGGCGGCGATGGCCCGGCAATAGCCGACGTCGAACCCCTTCCACGCGCCGGTGCTGTCCTGGAACGCGAAGCCCGGAATGCCGGTATCGACGCCGCAGGCCAGCACGCCGCGCTTCTTGATCGCGTCCACCGTCGGTCCCGGCACCGGGATCGCCGTCTGCGCCTGCGCCGCCGGTGCCGCCATCCCGCCCGCCACGACGGCCGCGATGGCGGCGCGACGCACCCATTCCAGATTCATTCACATGCTCCCAATTATGTGATTCTATCATCCGGGCCAGCCGGCTTGGTGGCAAGCCCTGCTGTTTGCACAGGTCAGGCCATCACCAGGGAATGGGCTCGCCGTGCTGATCGTAGAACCCCCCGCTCTGCCCCGCATCCAGTCCCGCCAGCACGCCGAGCACCTCTTGAGCCGCCGTATCCGGCGACCGGACATCCAGGCCGGCCTTGGCGAACGGCGCGGAGAGCCCCGTGTCCACGGTGCCCGGATGCAGCGCGACGCACAGCGCCGCCGGGTTGTGCCGGCGCAGCTCGACCGCGGCGGTGCGCACAAGCTGGTTGAGTGCGGCCTTCGAGGCGCGGTAGCTGTGCCAGCCGCCCAGCCGGTTGTCGCCGATGCTGCCGACGCGGGCCGAGAGCGTGGCGAACACGGCGCGGCCCTCCCGCGCGAGCCGCGGGCAGAAATGCTTCATCAGCAGCGCCGGGCCGATCGCGTTGACGGCGAAGGCGTGCGCCATGTGGGCCGGGTCGATGTCGCGCCAACTGCGCTCGGGCCGGTAGCGGCCGTCATGCAGGAAGCCGGTGGCGTCCAGCACCAGGCGGACCTCGCCGTGCCCGGCCACGGAGGCCGCCGCGGCGGCGACGCCCGGTTCCGACAACAGGTCGAGCGGCGGGATGCTGCCGCGGCCGAGGCGCGTGACCCGGCCGTAAGTACCGCCCTGCTCCAGCGCCGCCGCCAAGGCGTGGCCCAGGCCGCCGCCGGCGCCGATCACCACCGCCTGCATCATGCGCCCGGCGCTACCCCGGCCAGGGCGAGACGCCGACGATGTGCGCGTGGCCGCCCAGCATCAGGGCATAGGCCGCGATCCCCGCGACCGGCCGCCACCAGCCCATCTCCCGCATGGCCAGGCTGTTGCGCCCGGCCAGGATGGCGGCGAAGGGCACGATGGAGGTGCGGGATGCGAAAACGTCCCAAGCCTTGGCCCCCAGCACCCGGCGGCGCTTCGCGTCGATGGAGACCGTGCCGGCCACGGCGACGATGGCCAGCGCGGCGAAGAACAGCAGGGACGCCACGTCGCCGTTGCCGACCAGGTGCAGGCCGGACCAAAGGGCCACGCCCATCAGGAACGGGTGCCGGGTGACGCGGACGATTCCCTGTGGCGCGCGGTCCACCAGGCCCTCCTGCGCCACCGAGGTCGGGTTCGGCGTCGTCAGGCCGATGACCACCAGCAGGAACGCCGGCAGCATCAGCGCGATCATCACCGGCTTCCACCCCTCGAGCTGTCCCCAGGTCGGCACGTAGGCCGCGGCCTGATAGGCCGACACCAGCCAGATGATCGCGCCCACCGAGGCCAGGGAGAACACCAGCATGTAGCCGCGCAGCCCGATGCCCGCCACCATCCGGTCCCGCAGCGTGGTGCCGGACACCCCGAGGTGGATGGCGATGAAGGCCAAGGCAGCGAGCGCGAGGGAGATCATCCCTTGCACTTACTACGGATGCGCGGCGGCGCGAACATCACTTGTGCCCGGCCAGGTCGCGCCCGTTCCACAGGGCAGGCGGCGGCCCTCCATTGCGTCGAACAGGCTCAAGGCGCCGCCAGGGTTTCCGCGCGCAGCAACTCGCCCAGCGACCACGCCTGGAACGGGCAGCCGCCGGGCGTGTGCGGGGCGTCGCCGTCCGCGACCTCCGACACGTGGCCCAGCCCGGCCGTGTCCAGATGCGCGCGGAGCGGCGCCAGGAACCGTGCGGTGGCCTCCGCGCGGGCGTCGGCGGTGCCGCCGCGGACCCGCAGCCACGCCTCGACGAAGGGGCCGATCAGCCAGGGCCAGGCGGTGCCCTGATGGTAGGCGCCGTCCCGCTGCACCGGGCCGCCGGCGTAGCGGCCGACGTAGCCGGGATCGTCCGGCGCCAGGGTGCGCAGGCCCATGGGGGTGAGCAGCCGCGCCTCCACGAGATCGACGACGCGCCGGGCCGCCGGGCCGGACAGCAACGGGAACGGCAGGCCGCCCACGGCGAAGATCTGGTTCGGACGGACCCGGCGGTCCACGCGGCCCGGCACGAAGTCGGCATCGACGACGTCCGCCAGCCCGCCGCCCTCCGGGTCGGGGAAGCGCCGCAGGAACGACGCCTGCGCCCGGTCCGCGAGCGCGCCCCATTCCGGCCGCCACGCCGCGGCGATCCGCAGCGCGTTGATCCACAGCGCCTGGATTTCGACCGGCTTGCCGATGCGCGGCGTCACGACCCAGCCGCCGATCTTCGCATCCATCCAGGTGAGCTGCTGCCCGGGCACACCGGCGCGCAGCAGCCCATCGGCGTCGGCCGCAATGCCGAACCGGGTGCCGCCCGCGTAGCCCGCCAGGATCAGGCCCACGGCATCCTGCAACGCCGCACGGAACGGCGTCCCGGGGGCGGCGCGCAGGAGGTCGTGCACGGCCACGACGAACCAAAGCGAGGCATCGACCGAGTTGTACTCCGGCGGCCCCGCGTCGTCCGGGAAGCGGTTGGGCAGCATCCCCTCGCTGACCAGTCCGGACCAGGCGAGCAGGATTTGCTCGGCCTCCGCCACATGCCCGGTCGCCAGCAACAGGCCGCGCAGCGCGATGAAGGTGTCCCGCCCCCAGTCAGCGAACCACGGATAGCCCGCGACGACCGTTTTCCCCCCATTCCGGCCCACGACGTAGGACCGCACGGAGCCCAAAGGCGGCGCGTCGCGGCGCAGGTCCCGCTCCTCGGCCTCGATCCGCGCCGCGTCCTCCGGCGCCGGCACGCCCGGCCCCTCGCCCGCCCGCAGGACGAGCACCGCAGGGCCGGCCGCAAGGTCCCAGGCGAACAGGCCCGGCGTCGCGAGGTCCTCGGCATCCTCCATGCCGCGGTCCCGCTCAGCCGTATAGAGGAAGTTGCGATACCAATCGGGCGCCGCCGTGTAGGCCGCGTTGGCGCAGGCGGTGATGCGCGGCAGGTCCGCATAGGGGCGCCAGGCCACCGTCGTGCCCGCCGGCCCTTGCTGGACGCCGCCGGCGAACCGGAACGCCGTGTTCTCGTGGTGCAAGGCGTGGTAGTCGCGGCCCGACAGCAGCGGACGGACATGCAGGCGGCAGGCGCCCCGGCCGGCCATCCGCCGCCAGCGCAGCAGCGTCGCGCCGGATCGGCGATGCACCAGGATCTCATGGCAAAGCTCGGTGCCGTCCGGCAGGCGAAGGGTCCAGCGGGGCCACGGCGCCGCGGCGAAGCCCGCGATCAGCGGGCGTGCATCGTGGTGCACCAGGCCAGGGCCGTAGCATTGGCTGGTCAACGGCGCCGGCCCGCCGTCCAGGTCGACCCATGCCTCGATCCCGTTGACCAGCACGACGCGCCCGGCCGGGGGACGTGTCGCCGGGAGCAGCAGCGCATGGTAGCGCCGGGTGCGCAGTCCGGACACGGTGCCGGACGCAAAGCCGCCTCGCCCATCGGCTTCGAGCCACTCCGCGTCAAGGTCCAGCCCGGCCATCCCTGTTCCCCCGTGCCGGCCTAGCGCGAGCCTCCGTCCCGGCATGGGACAATGCTGGCCGGCGCGGGCGGCTGAGGCGGCGGGGTGAACACCGCAAGGTAAACCGCGCCGCCCTCCAGCGGGTGGAACGCGACCTGACGGTAGCCGACAGCGCGCAGCTCGCATTCCAGCAGCGCGGGCGGGGTGCCGTGCTGGGAGGTCACGCGGTTGGCGTCCAGGATCGCCACGCGCCCGCCGGGGCGCAGCGCGGGAAGCAGGTTGACCAGCAGGCCGAAGGGCTGGTCGATCTCGTGATACATATGCACCAGCAGCGCCACATCGACCGAGACCGGCGGCAGATGCGGGTCGTGCGCCTCGCCCAGCGCCAGCGTCACGTTGCCCAGGCCCTCCGCCGCGACCCGGCGCTGCAGCCCGGCCAGGTAGTCCGGCATGATGTCCTCGGCGAACACCCGGCCCGCCGGGCCGACGCGCCGCGACAGCCGGGTCGTGTAATAGCCCGATCCCGCGCCGATGTCCGCCACCGCCATGCCGGGCTGGATGTCGAGCAGTTGCATGACGCGGCCCGCCTCCCCCACCCGCTCGCGCGTGTCCTCGCTCGACCATTGGTTGGAGACGATGCCGGCGACCGGGCGCAGCGGCTTGGGAAAGCGGTCCGCGGGGATGCCCGGCGGCGCGACCTGCTGCGCGGCGGCGGACGCGGCGCCCAGGCACAGCAGCGCCAGCCAAGCGCGCGTCGGCATTCAGGGTGTCCTTTGCACTTGGGACTGCGACGAATTGCCTTGAGAGGGGCTGCCTTCAGACGGGCCGTGGTCCGCCTGGCCGTCCTGGGAATGCCCCTGCGACCCCTGGCCCTGTGACTGGCTTTGCTTCAACGGGCGCCAGTCGCGGAAGAACATCGTGCCGATCAGCTCGCCCAGCTTGGCGAGGTCGCGCTGCATGCTGTCGAGGAAATCGTGCAGCCCGTCCGGCAGCAGCCGCAGCACCGGCTCGCCCAACACCACGCGCAGGTCCTCGATCCGCTCCAGCACCGGCGCCGTGTCGCGCAGGCCGTAGCGGGAGCGGAGCGCGCTGAAATGCCAGTCCATCTGCCCCACGCACAGCGCGACGCTGCGGGCGAACGACGTGTCGCCCAGCAGGAACGCGACGACATCGGCCGGCACGAAGCCCGCCTGCGCCACCCGGCGGAACCCATGATAGCCGGCCGCCGCGCGCAGCAGCGCGTTCCATTGCGTCAGCTCGACCACCCGGCGCTCCTCCGCCGTGCCGCGGGCCAGCAGGTGGTACTTGATGTCCAGCAGCCGGGTCGTCTGGTCGGCACGCTCGATCAGCCGGCCGACCTCGTAGAAATGCCAGCCCTGGTCGCGGAAGAACGTGCCCTCGGTGATGCCGGTGTGGGCCTGCACGCCCTCCTTGATGCGTCGGCACAGCCGGGACAGCGCGTCGCCGTCCAGTTCCCACGCCTCGATGGCCAGCAGGTCGTGGTGGAACACGTTGAGCTGCATCCACATCTCGGTGCTGATCAGCGGGCGCAGCGTGCGCGCGTTGGTGCGGGCGGCCTCGATGCAGGCGGGGATGCCGGTCGGGTTGGTGGGGTCCAGCAGGTAGAAGCGCTTGACGTTGGCGGCGTCCACCGCGAGGCCGCGCTCCTTCAGCCCGGCCTCGTCGGCCATGATGGCGACCAGCGCGGTCCAGGATTCGGCCTCCCGGCCGGGGCTTTCGAACGTCTGCGTCACGTCGATCAGCCGGGCCAGGTTCTCCACCCGTTCGAGGTAGCGGGCCATCCAGAACAGGCCCTCCGCGTCGCGGGTCAGCAGCGGCGTGCGGCGCTGAAGGCCGATCATTCCGCCAGCACCCAGGTGTCCTTCGACCCGCCGCCCTGCGACGAGTTGACGATCAGGCTGCCCTCCTTGAGCGCGACGCGGGACAGGCCGCCGGGCAGCACCCAGGTCTCCCGCCCGGTGATGGCGAAGGGGCGCAGGTCGAGGTGGCGCGGGCGCAGCCCGGCCTCGGTCAAGGTGGGCGCCACGCTCAGCGAGATCATCGGCTGGCTGATCCAGTTGGCGGGATCGGCAAGCAGCAGGGCGCGGGCGGCGTCGAGTTCGGACCGGCTCGCGCGCGGGCCGACGGTGATGCCGTAGCCGCCGCTCTCCCCCACGGGCTTGACCACCAGCTTGTCGAGGTTGGCGAGCGTGTAGGCCAGCCCCTCCGGCTCGCCACAGATGTGGGTCTCGACGTTCGGCAGGATGGCGTCCTCATCGAGGTAGTAGCGGATAATGCGCGGCATGTAGGCATACACCGCCTTGTCGTCCGCGACCCCGGTGCCCACGGCGTTGGCGAGCGTCACGTTGCCCTGCCGCCACGCGCCGATCAGGCCGCGCACGCCCAGCAGGCTGTCAGGCCGGAACACGCCCGGGTCCAGGAAGTCGTCGGCGATCCGGCGGTAGATCGTGTGCACCCGGCGCAGTCCGGCCGTCGTGCGCATCCACACCTTGTCGTCCTCGACCGTGAGGTCGGCGCCCTCCACGAGCGGCACCCCCATCTCGCGCGCCAGGAACACGTGCTCGAAATAGGCGGAGTTGTAGATGCCGGGCGACAGCAGCACGACCTGCGGGTTGTCGATGCCCTCCGGCGCGATCTCGTCCATGGCGTTGCGCAGCCGGCGGCCGTAGTCGTCCACCGGGCGCAGCTTCATGCCCGCCACGAGGTCCGGGAAGGCGCGCATCATCAAGTGCCGGTTCTCGACGACGTAGGACACCCCGGACGGCGTGCGGGCGTTGTCCTCCAGCACGGAGAACGCCCCGCGCTCGTCGCGCACCAGGTCGATGCCGCAGATATGGATGTACGTGCCGAAACGGACGGGGAAGCCCTCCATCTCCGGGCGGTAGTTGACGTTGCCATAGACAAGCTCGGCCGGGACCACGCCGTCGCGGGTGATGTGCCGGGTGTTGTAGATGTCAGCCAGGAACAGGTTCAGCGCGCGGACCCGCTGGGCGACGCCGCGCTCCAGCACGGACCACTCGCTGGCGGCGATGATGCGGGGCACGCAGTCGAACGGCAGGATGCGGTCGATGGCGCTGGATTCGGAATAGACGGTGAAGGTGATGCCGAGGTTGAACAGGTCGCGCTCCGCCGCCCGTGCCCGCAGGCGCAGGGCGTCGAGGCCGATCTTGGTGATCCGCCTTCGCACCAGCGCCGCCGAGCCGCCGTCGCCGTCGCGGGCCGTAAGTTCGCAGTAATATGCGCCGGGGTCGTAGGAGGAGAACGGGTTCGCGGTGTTCGGCTGCATTCGGCGGTCGGGCTTTCGTGGCATGCGGCTTCGGTGATGTCGGCGCTGGCGGGTCTTTCCTGGCGGCAATTTCGAGGACGCTGCGACAGACGGCTCGCGTTGCCGATGCCAGTGTCGTGTTATGCACAGAGCGTGCCTGACTGCAACATCGGCGCCCCCGCCGGCCGCCGATCCATCATGAAACCGCGCTCGCGTCATTTTGGCAACAGATGGCGCGCCGGGGCGCGTCATTGCAAATACTTGTTGCGCTTCCGGGCAATAGGCGGTTTACCTCACCCGCCATACGAGGCTGCCACGCACGCGCGGCTTGGTTGTGTTCAGGAATTGAGGAGACTGTCTTCCATGCGCATGCTTGTGTCGGGGCTGCTTGCCATCGGGCTGACCAGCAACGTCGCCGCCGCCCAATGCGTGCGGCCGGGCGACTATCCCGCCTTCGATGTCGCGGCGCTGAAAACCAAGCTGATGGTGACCGCGCTGACCTGCAGCGCCGACGAGAAATACAACGCCTTCGTGATGAAATACCGCCCTGAGCTGGTGTCCCAGGACAAGGCGTTGAGCAGCTTCTTCAGCCGCGCGCATGGCCGCCGCGCCCGCCAGCAGCAGGACGACTACGTCACCCAGCTTGCCAACAGCCAGTCGCAGATCGGGCTGGCCCAGGGCAGCCTGTTCTGCCGTTACAACGTCGGCACGTTCGACGAGGTGATGGCGCTGCGCAGCGCGGCCGAGCTGACGGAGTTCGCAGCGGGCAAGTCGATCTCGCAGCCGGTCGTCGCCACCGAATGCACGACGGCGGCAGCGAGGCCGGCGGCCACACGGGCGCGGGCGCGTCGGCGATCCTGAACCCAGCTGCGCTGCCCAGCCCGCCTAAAACACATCAGCGCAGGACGATTTCGACCCGGCGGTTGTGCGGCTCCCGCACGCCGTCGGCGGTCCGCACCAAGGGCTGGCGCTCGCCGAAGCCCTGGGTCGTGATCGACTCGCGCGCCACGCCGTCGCGCACCAGCTCGTCCGCCACCGCCTGCGCCCGGCGGACGGACAGGCCCATGTTGTAGCGGTCCGTCCCGGACCGGTCGGCATGGCCGGCGACCTCGATCCGGGTCACCTGCACACGGCCGGCTACGGCCGCGGCCTCCGCCACGATCTGCCGGGCGCGGCTGGTCAGGCTGGCACGGTCCCAATCGAAGAACACCAGGTAGGTGCGCATCGCCTGCTGAACGGCCTCCACCGGCGCCGGGGCGGCGGGCACTGGCGGCGGGGTCACGTTGAAGGCGTAGCGCAGCCCGAGCAGCAGGCTGTGGTTGTAGTTGTCCGACGTCCCGATCTGGCTGCTGGACACGCCGCCGGGTCCCGAAAGGGTGCGGCCGAACTCCCGCTCCCCGGCCAGCGCGTAGTAACGGTACTCGGCCGTCAGCGAGAGGCCGATGACGGGCGGGATGGGCAGCGAGACCCCGGCGATGGCCTGATAGGCGAAGCTGCTGTCGGTGCCGCCCTGGGTGTCGATGGCGCCGTCCGCACCGGCCACCCGCAGGCGGCGCGCCACGTAGCTGTATCCGGCGCCGGCGCCGATATAGGGGAACACGTAGGGGCTGCCGATGTCGAGGTCGAACAGCACGTTGGCCATCGGCCCGTACTTCTGTTCCCGCCCGCCCACGGACCGGGTGCCGGGTCCGGTGCTGCGGAACGAGTCGGGCCGGTTGTAGCGGTAGTTCCCCTCCAGCTCGACGCGGACGCCGTTGCCGAAGCCGTAGCCCAGGCTGCCCACGCCCACGATGCCCGTCTGGAACCCGACGCGCGCCCCGGAGGGCGCCACGGCGCCGAGGCTGCGGACGCTCTTGATGCGTTCGTCCTGCATGAAGTTCCCGCCGCCGCCGGCGCCAATATAGAGGCCGCTGACCGGCTGGGCGCAGGCCAGGCCGTGGAAGACCGGGGTGGCGAGCAGCGTGGCGGCCAGCAGGGTCGGGCGCATCGGCAATCTCCGGAAACAGCAAGGGCCGGTCCACGCGCGGACCGGCCCCAGCCTTAGTCAAGTCTCAACGTCAGCAAGCGTTCGTGCCGGTTAGCGCAGCACGATCTCGACGCGGCGGTTCTGCGGCTCGCGCACGCCATCCGCGGTCTGCACCAGCGGACGGGTCTCACCGAAGCCCTGGACCGTGATGGCCTGACGCGGCACGCCGAGGCGCACGAGTTCAGACGCGACGTTCTGCGCCCGGCGGACCGACAGGCCCTGGTTGTAGCGCGCCGTGCCCGAGGTGTCCGTGTGGCCGGACACCTCGATGCGGGTGACCTGCACGCGGGTGGTGGCCTGCGCGGCCTCAGCGATGATCTGGCGGGCACGATCCGTCAGGTCCGCACGGTCCCAATCGAAGAACACCAGGTAGGTGCGCGCAGCCTCCC
This sequence comes from uncultured Acetobacteraceae bacterium, assembly GCA_964252005.1. Taxonomy (GTDB): domain Bacteria; phylum Pseudomonadota; class Alphaproteobacteria; order Acetobacterales; family Acetobacteraceae; genus CAHJXG01. Next base: position 20,001 of record CAXULX010000045.1, read on the forward strand.
GCACCGGGGGAGCCTCCGCTATCGGCGGCGGGGGCGGCGGGGCGGCGTTGAAGGCGTAGCGGACGCCCAGCAGGACGCTGTGGTTATACTCCTCGTTGAACCGGACCTGTGCGCGCGTGGCCACGCCCGGCGCGAAGTACTGGTAGTTGTAGTCGCGGCTGCCCTGCATCCCGAGGAAACGGTACTCGCCCGTGATGGCCAGGCCCGGCACCGACGCGATCGGGAACGCCGCGCCGACGATGCCCTGGTAGGCGAAGGCGCCCTGCCCCTGGTTGGTGCGGGCCAGCTCGCGGGCCGCGCCGTTGAAGCCGGTCAGGCGCACGTTCTGGTCCTGTGCCCACACGTAGCCGGCGCCGACGCCGACATACGGGGTGATCGCCGCCGGGAAGAAGCCGAGGCCGAGCACGTTCGGGTCGAAGTCATACAGGACGTTGACCATCCCGCCGTACTTCCGCTCGTCGCCGCCGGCGCCGCTGAAGCCCTGCAGCCCGCTGCCGCTGATGCCCTTGAACTTGTTGCTGCGGTAGCTGCCCTCGACCTCAAGCCGCAGGCCGTTGCCGAGGCCGTAGCCGATGCTGAACAGGCCGACGAAGCCCGTGTCGGTCCTGATCTTGGTGCTGCGCAGGCCGCGCACGTCCAGGTTGGTCTGCGGAATGCCGGCCTGCGGGAAGCCGACCGACTTGATCTTCTCGTCCTGCAAGAAGTTGGCGCCGGCGCCGGCGCCGATATAGAGGCCGCTAATCGCCTCGGCCTTTGCAGCTATGGGGGCGGCCAGGACGGTCGCGGCCAGTAGCGCGCTGCGGAGCTTCATACTTTCTCTCCTCAATTACAAACTGCGCATTCAACGCATCCGGGGGCCTGCGGGACTGATCCCCCCGCCTCTCGGTACACATACCATAGCACCGATGGATGCGAGTGCGATAAGGGATCGATAGTTTCACAATGCTTGTGTCCCAAAAGACACATGAGGCCAAGCAGATATACCACACATCGGCGTGAAAACCCTTGCTGCCCAAGGCGGCAGTCAATTCAACCCATTGGTTCTTTCTAGACGATGCGGGCCTCGAACGGCGGCAGCAGGTCCGGCGCCTCGAACTCCAGCACCCAGAGGTCGGGATCGCGGCCGACCTGCCGGGCCACGTAGGCGTCGGCCTTGTCCTGATCCACCTCGCCCGGGCCGGTGGCGCGCATCCAGGCGACGTCGCCCTCCCCGACCCGGACCTGCGACAGCACGCACAGGCCCGCCCGCCCGCGCAGCACGACCAGGATGCCGCCGGCGTCCGGGTCGCCGCTGCGCAGCACGGCGCCGGGCCGGCCGTCCACGTCGCCCATGCGGAGCGCCATCTGCACCCACAGCTTCGCTTTCACCCTCGCCGCCATGCCCTGCTCCCCTGCCATCGCCGTGGGTCCCATGTGGCGCGCATCGGGCCTGATCCCAGCCGCGCCTGATGGCAGCCGCGCTGATCTCCGCCAGGGAAAGGCTTGACGCCCGGCTCCCTTGAAGCCAGCACACGGCGCCGCCACACCTGGCGGAAGGAGGCTGCGATGGCTGATCCCAAGACCCTGACGCCTGCGCAACGCGCATACGAGCAGAAGCGTGCCGCGAAGGCGGGCAAGTCGCTGGAAAGCTGGCTGGAGGCGAAGCAGAAGCGCGCCGCCGCCGAGGCCAAGGCCGCCGTGCCGCCGCCGAAGAAGAAGCCCGGTCTAATCTCGCGCCTCCTGGACCGCGCGCACAAGCCGCTCTGAGGCGGGACGCCCGCCCTGAAGGTCGTCGCCGCGCACGCGGATTGGAGCGTCGATCCCGGCAAGCGGTGGATGGCCCTCGCCTTGCCGGACGCGGCGGGCTGGGCGTTGCGGGCGGAGCCGGTGGGCGACGTTTCGACGCTGCTCGCGCGGCTGCGGGGCCATGCAGGGGGGGCGCCGGTCGCGTTGGGCGTCGATTTCCCCATCGGCCTGCCGCGCGCCTACGTCGCCCGGCACCTGCACGCCGGCCCGGACGCCTGCCCTGCCCTCGACTTCCCAGGGTTCCTGCGCGGGCTGGCGGACCGGCCCGGGTTCCTGCCGGGCTTCCTGTCCGTGTGCGGCACGCTCGACGAGGTCGGGCCGGCGCGGCCGTTCTATCCCATGCGCGGCCGGCGCGGCATGACCCGGCTGTCGCACGCGCAGGCGCTGGGGCTGGACAGCGCGGCCGGGCTGTCGCGGGCCTGCGACGTGGCGACCTTGCACCGCCCGGCGGGCGCGCCGCTGTTCTGGACGCTCGGCGCCAACCAGACGGGCAAGGCGGCGATTGCGGCCTGGCGCGACCTGCTGCTGCCGGCGCTGGCCGGGCCGCACCCCCCGGCGCTTTGGCCGTTCGACGGCGCGCTGCGGCCGTTGCTGGCGGGGGGCCGGGTCGTGGTGGCGGAAACCTACCCCGCGGAGGCGATGCGGCAACTCGGCCTGCGCATGGGCGGCAGCAAGCGGCGGCACGCCGACCGCCTGGCGCTGGTGCCGGCCCTGCGGCTGTCGATGGCCGCGCTGTCCGCCGCGCCAGACCCGGCGCTGGACCGCCTGATGACGCAGGGCTTCGGCCCCGACGCGGCCGGCGAGGACCGCCTGGACTGCGTCCTGGGACTGCTCTGCGTGCTGCAGGTCCTGGCGGGGGGGCGGCCCGACACGGCGCCGGACGATCCCTGGATACGGCGCTGGGAAGGCTGGGTGCTGGGCCAGGCCGCTTAGCTGTAAAGCCCGGCCTGGCGTGCCCGTGCCCGCACCATGGCGATCAGCAGGTCCAAGGTGGGCGTCGCCACGCCATGGCTGCGGGCGAAGTCGAGCGGCACGCCGTACAGCGCGTCGATCTCCATGGGCCGGCCCTGCTCCAGGTCTTGCAGGATGCTCGGCTTGTGGTGCGACTTGGCGCCGTTGGCGATCTGGCCCTCGGCGTTCGGCTCGACGGGACAGCCCAGGGCGGCGGCGATGGCGGCGCCCTCCGCCAGGATGCGCCGGGTGGCGTCGCGGCAGGCGTCCTCGGCGAAGATCTGGGCCGGGGCGCAGCCGGTCAGCACCGCGAGCGGGCCGCTGCCGAGGTTCAGCAGCAGCTTGGCCCAGACCGCGTCGCGGATGCGGCCGGTCACCTCCATCACCAGGCCGCCGACGCGCAGGAGGGCGGCCAGCGCCTCGATGCGCTCGGACGGGCGGCCGTCCGGCGCCCCCAGCACGATCCGGCTGCGCTGGTTCTCGACGTGCACCACGCCCGGCTCGGTGACCGTGCAGGCGGAATAGACCACGCCGCCGATCACCCGCGCCGGGTTCACGGCGTCCCGCAGCGCGTCGCCGGGATCGAGCTTCGGCAGGCGCTGGCCCTCCCCGGCGCCGCCTGCCCCCTGGAACCACCACCACGGGATGCCGTTCATCACGAAGGCGACCGCGGTGTCCGGCCCCAGCAGCGGGCCGATGCCCCTTGCGACGGAGGGCAGCGCCGGCGCCTTCACCGTGACGACCACGACATCCTGGCGCCCCAGCTCCTGCGCGTCGGCGCTGGCGGCCACGCGGGCGTGGATCTCGCCATCCGCCGCGTGCACCCGCAGCCCGTTGGCCCGAAGCGCCGCAAGCTGCGGGCCGCGGGCGACGACCGAGACCGCGGCGCCGCCCTTCGCCAGCCGCCCCGCGACATGGGTGCCGATCGCGCCGGCGCCGAACACACAGACCTTCATGGGACCCCTTGCGGCCGAGAGGTCCCATCATGCGGACGCGGGCGCCCCGCGGCAACCGGCCCACAGCAACTGGCCCGAGGCAACTGGACAGCGGCGCGGCCCGACGGTAACGACTGTGCCGAAATCCTTATTACCCGCACCCCAAGGCCCTCATGACCGCGCTTTCCGCCCCGTCAGGCGCCAAGATCGTTCCCGTCATCCTGTCGGGCGGCACCGGCACCCGGCTGTGGCCGGTGTCGCGCGAAAGCTTCCCGAAGCAGCTCTGGCCGCTGGTGTCCGAGCGCAGCATGCTGCAGGACACGGCTCGGCGGGGCATGGGGCCGGGCTTCGCGCCGCCCATCGTCGTCTGCAACCACGAGCACCGCTTCCTCATCGCCGAGCAACTGCGCGCCGCCGGCATCGCCGAGGCGGAGATCATGCTGGAGCCGGTCGGCCGCAACTCCGCGCCGGCGATCACCGCGGCGGCGCTGCGGGCGTCGGAGGCGGACCCGAACGCCGTGCTGTGGATGATGCCGGCCGACGCGGCGATCCAGCGGACGGAGGCGCTGCATGACGCGCTGGGCCGCGCCGCCGTCGCCGCCCGCGCCGGGCGCATCGTGATGTTCGGCATGCAGCCGCACCGCGCCGAGACGGCCTATGGCTACATCGAGGTCGGGCCGGAGCTGGCCATCGCCCCCGGCGTGCACGGCCTCACGCGCTTTGTGGAGAAGCCGGACGCGGCGATGGCGGCGCGGCTCGTGGCGTCGGGCGAGTACCTCTGGAACTCCGGCATGTTCGTGTTCACCGCCGCGACCCTGCTGGCGGAGATGGAGCGCCATGCGCCGGAGGTGCTGGCCGCCGTGCGCCGTGCGGTGGACGCGCGTGTGCACGACCTCGACTTTACTCGGCTCGACCCCGCCGCCTTCACCGCCTGCCCGAACATCAGCCTGGACTACGCGCTGGCCGAGCGGACGACGGTGGCCGCCGTGGTGCCGGCCGACCTCGGCTGGTCCGACGTGGGAAGCTGGGACGCGCTGTGGGAGCAGTCGCCGAAGGACGGCGCGGGCAACGCGACGGTGGGCGACGTGCTGCTGGAGGGGGCGGAGAACTGCTACGTCCGCAGCGACGGCATGCTGACGGCGGTGGTGGGCCTGCAGGACGCCGTGGTCGTCGTCACCGGCGACGCCGTGCTGGCGATGCACCGCGACCGGGCGCAGGACGTGAAGCGCGTGGTGGACCGCCTGCGCGGGGCCGGGCGGCACGAGGCGGTGGCGCACAACCGGATGTACCGGCCCTGGGGCTTCTACGAACGCCTGATCCTCAGCGACCGGTTCCAGGTGAAGCGGATCGTGGTGACGCCGGGCCACAAGCTGTCGCTGCAACGGCATTTCCACCGGGCGGAGCATTGGGTCGTGGTGAGCGGCGTCGCGCTGGTCAACCGCGATGCCGAGGAGCTGACGGTGCGGGAGAACGAGAGCGTGTACCTGCCGCTCGGCTGCACCCACCGCCTGGCCAACCCCGGGCGCATCCCGCTGACGCTGATCGAGGTGCAGTCGGGCAGCTACCTGGGCGAGGACGACATCGTGCGCCTGGAGGACACCTATGGCCGCGCCTGACCTGAGGGGCCGCCGATGCCCGTAGCCCTCGTCACCGGCGTCACCGGACAGGACGGCGCATATCTTACTCAGCATCTGCTGACCCGGGGCTACGAGGTCGTGGGCCTGATGCGGCGCTCCGCGTCGTCGGACGTGATCGGCGAGCGGCTGCGCTGGTTGGGCGTCCTCGACCACGTGCAGCTCGTGGACGGCAACCTCGTGGACCTGTCGAGCCTGATCCGCATCCTGCAGACGCATAAGCCGGACGAGGTGTACAACCTGGCGGCGCAGAGCTTCGTCGCCGCGTCCTGGCAGCAGCCGCTGCTGACCGGGGCGGTCACGGCGCTCGGCGCCGGCAACATCCTGGAGGCGGTGCGGATCATCCGGCCGGAGGCGCGGTTCTACCAGGCGTCGTCGTCCGAGATGTTCGGCCTGATCCAGGAGCCGATGCAGTCGGAGCGCACGCCGTTCTACCCGCGCAGCCCTTACGGCGTCGCGAAGCTCTATGCCCATTGGATGACGGTGAACTACCGGGAGTCCTTCGGCCTGCACGCCAGCAGCGGCATCCTGTTCAACCACGAAAGCCCGCTGCGCGGCATCGAGTTCGTGACCCGCAAGGTGACGGACGGGGTGGCGCGGATCAAGCTCGGCCTGGCGAGCGAGCTGCCGCTCGGCAACCTCGACGCCAAGCGCGACTGGGGCCATGCGCGCGACTACGTGCGGGCGATGCACCTGATGCTGCAGCAGGACCAGGCGGACGACTACGTGATCGCCACCGGCACGACCATCAGCATCCGCGACCTGTGCCGCATCGCCTTCGCCCATGTCGGCCTGAACTACGAGGACCACGTCCGCACCGATCCGCGCTTCATGCGCCCGGCCGAGGTGGACGTGCTGCTGGGCGACGCGGCCAAGGCCCGGCAGCGGCTCGGTTGGGCGCCGGAGGTATCGCTCGACGCGATGGTGGCGGAGATGGTGGACGCCGACCTCGCCCGGCACCGGGCGCGCATGGCGCGGTAGCCGGTGCCCCCCCGCCGCATCCTGGTCACCGGGGCCGGCGGCTTTGTCGGCCGGCATCTGCTGCCCGTGCTCAGGACGGCCTGTCCCGACGCCACGCTGCTGACCGACCCGTTCGACGTGACCGACCCGGCCGTGGTCGATGCGGCGGTCGGCGAGACGCGGCCCGACGCCCTGGTCCACCTGGCCGCCGTCGCCGCCATCCCGGCCGCCCGGCTCGACCCCGGCCGCGCCTGGCAGGTCAACCTGCTGGGCACGCTGAACGTCGCGCGGGCGGTGCTGGCGCAGGTGCCCGGCTGCACCCTGCTGTTCGCGTCCAGCGCCGACATCTACGGCGCGTCGTTCCGCGCGGGCACGCCGCTCGATGAGGGCGCGCTGCCGGCCCCGCTCAACACCTATGCTGCCACCAAGGCGGCGGCTGACCTGGCGCTGGGCGCCATGGCGGCGGAGGGCCTGCGCGTGCTGCGCGTGCGCCCGTTCAACCATACAGGCGCGGGCCAGTCGCCCGAGTTCGTGGTGGCGGCGTTCGCCGAGCAGGTCGCCCGCGTGGCGGCAGGGCGGCAGCCGCCGGTGCTGCGGGTCGGCGCGCTGGGTCCCGAGCGGGACTTCCTGGACGTGCGGGATGTCTGCGCGGCCTATGCGCTGTGCCTGGCCCGGTCGGACGCGCTGGCGCCGGGCACGGTGCTGAACCTGGCGTCGGGACGGCCGCGGCGGGTGGGCGACGTGCTGGCCGCGCTGATGGACGCGGCCGGCGTGCGGGCGGAGGTCGCGACGGACGCCGGGCGCCTGCGCCCGACCGACATCCCCATCGCGGCCGGCGACGCCGCGCTGGCCCGGCGGCTGCTGGGCTGGGCGCCGGCGATCCCCTGGGAACAGACCATCACCGATGTGCTCGCCGATTGGCGGGCGCGGGTGGATGGCGGGCCGGGATGACCCCCATGCCCATGCTGCATCGCCTGCTGCCCGTCCTGGCGTTGCTGGCCGCCCCGGCCTGGACGGCGGCGGCCTGGGCCGCCGACCCTTGTCTGACCGCGGACCAGCTCGAGATGCCCTGGGGTTACCGTGACGCCTTGCGGCGCGGCGCGGCGGATGGGACATGGCGGCTGAAGGAGATCCCATGCCCGACCTCACCTTGACCCAAGCCCAAACCATCCTCGCCGCCGCCCTGGCCGAGGCCCGCCGCCTGTCGCTGAAGCCGATGGTGGTCGCCGTGCTGGACGCGCGCGGCGCCTACAAGGCGCTGGCCGCCGAGGACGGCACCAGCCTGAAGCGCGCCGAGATCGCCCATGGCAAGGCGCACGGCGCGCTGTCGCTCGGCATGGGATCGCGCGCCATCGCCAAGCGCGCGGCCGAGCAGGCGTTTTTCGTCGCGGCGGTCAGCCACGTCGCGGGCGGCGCGCTGATCCCGGTCCCCGGCGGCATCCTGATCCGCGACGCAGGGGGCGCGCTGCTCGGCGCGGTCGGGCTGTCGGGCGACACGTCCGACCACGACGAGGCCGCCGGCCTGGCGGGCATCGCCGCCGCCGGGCTGGTGGCCGATCCCGGCTAGGGCATCACCGCATCAGGCGGCCCAGAACCGGGCAAGGCGGCCGCTGGTCAGCCGGCGGCAATCGGGGTGTAGCGCCACACGCTGGCCGGCGGAAGGTTCAGCGGCGTCCAGGCTTCGCGCTTTGCAGCCAGCCCGTGCTTGCGGTGGGGCAGCGGCGAGGTGACGCAGTAGCTGTAATGCAGGAAGCCCCGACCCGGCGCCACAGCCCCAATCGCGTCGAGGAAGCGGCGCTGCTCCGCAAGCGGCAGCAGCACCATCGGGATGCCGCAGATCACCGTTCCGATCCGCCCGTGCCGGCTGCGTGGGATCAGCGTCGGCAAGGCGCGGGCATCCCCCTCGATCACCTCCACGCCGGGCAGGCGCAAGCGCAGGTGGTCGGCCATATCGGGGGCGATCTCCAGCACCGTCAGGCGCTCGGGCGGCACGCCGCCGTCCAGCAAGGCGCTCGACACGACGCCCGTGCCGGCGCCAAGTTCCAGCACCCACTCGTCCGGGCCGCGCCGCACCTGCTGTGCCACGCGCCGGCAGAGCGCGGGAGAGGACGGCACCACGGACCCCATCTGCAGCGGGTTGGCCAGCCAGCGCGAAAGGAACAGCCCGACCCCGGCGGACCGCGGCGGCGCATCGAACACCCGTGACCTCGCTGACATGGACCCCCGCCGCCTCACCACCACACGTGACGTGCGGCTTACCCGACTGGGGCCGCGCTGCCCTGTGAAGCTTTGAAGGCAGCGCCTCCCGCTCCGCCGGCGGAGGCTAAGCAGCCTTTTGCAGCTTGGGCCACGGATGACGGGGCCAAACCGGACTTGTAGGGCGCATAAGCGAAGCGCCATGCGCCGCCTGTTGGCACCGTCAGGTGGCGCATGGCGCTTCGCTTATGCGCCCTACGGTCCTGAGTATGTGCGTCCCAACTCGCAAGAGGCTGCTTAGCCCAGCATCTCGGCCACGAACGGGTTGGCCCGGCGCTCGACGGCGATGGTGGAGCCGGGGCCGTGGCCGCAGATGAACGACACGTCGTCGCCCAGCGGCAGCAGCTTGCTGCGGATCGACTCCAGCAGCGCGGCCCCGTCGCCGTACGGGAAGTCGGTCCGCCCGACCGAGCCGCGGAACAGCACGTCGCCCACCAAGGCGAAGTGCGACGCCTTGTTCACGAACACGAGGTGCCCCGGCGTGTGGCCCGGACAGTGCAGCACGTCGAACCGGTGGCTCCCCAGCGTGATCGCATCGCCTTCTTGCAGCCAGCGGTCCGGGCGGACGTTGCGCGCCTCTGTCATGCCGTAGGCCCGGCCCTGCTCCGCCAAGCCGTCCAGCAGGAAGGCGTCGCGCTCGTCCGGCCCGTCCAGCGGCACGCCCAACGCCTCCCGCAACTCGGCCGCCCCGCCGGCATGGTCGATGTGGCCGTGGGTCAGCAGGATGCGCTCGACGGTGAGGCCCAGGGTGGCGATGGCTTCCTGGATGCGCGGCACGTTGCCGCCGGGATCGACGACCCAGGCCCGTTTGCTGCCGTCGTCCCAAAGCAGCGTGCAGTTCTGCTGAAATGGCGTCACCGGGATGATGGCGGCCTGGAGCTCGGCCATGGCCGCTACTTCACGGTGGAGAATGCGGTGGGCTGCAACAGCGAGCTTTCGATGTTGGCGACGATCTGGCCGTCCCGCTCGGTCTCCGCACGCTTGCTGATCCACTCCGGGTCGGACTGGAAGGCCGTCCACTTCGCCTCGCGCTCGGCCAGGCTCTCCCAGGCCAGCAGGTAGGTCAGCTCCTGGTTCGACGGGCCGATCAGCGTGGTCCAGAACCCGGCCGGCCGGATGCCGTGGCGCTCCCAGAGCGCCAGCGTCGTCCTCTCGAACCGGGCCAGCAGGTTGGGCAGCTTGCCGGGCAGGCAGCGGTAGATGCGGAGTTCATGGATCATCGGGGTTCTCCCTATGGCGGCCTATGGGCGGCAGGATGGCGGGCCGTGGCGCCGCGGGCAAGCCGTGCCCATGGAAACCGGACGGCCCGCGCATCGTTGGAGATGCCATGAGCGAAACAAGACGCCGTCGTTGGCCGTTCGTGCTGGGAGCGGTGGTGCTCGTCCTGGCCCTGTTCCTGGCCGTGTTCCGCTGGGACTGGCTGATCCCCCTGGTGAACGCGCAAGCCTCGAAGGCGCTGGGCCGCCCGGTCACGGTGACGCACCTGCACGTGCAGCTGGGCCGGGTGCCGCATATCGAGGTCGAAGGCGTCACGGTCGCCAACCCCGACGGCTGGCCCGGCGGCGGCACCTTCGCCACGGCGGACCGGCTCGGCGTCGATATCGACGCCCTGGCGTTCATCCGCTCCCGCGCCGTCGTCATCCCGGACATCGCCATCGACCATCCCCAGGTCGATGCCCAACAACTGGAGGACGGCCGGGCGAACTGGACCCTGGCCGGCGGCGGCGGCGGCACAGGCCCAGGGCCGAAGATCGGCAAGCTCCGCATCAGCGACGGCCACGCGCACGTGGTGATGGCCAAGCTGAAATCCGATTTCAACGTCGATGTCGCCACGCAGGACACGGCGGGCCAGCCCAGCCAGATCGTCGCGTCGGCCAAGGGCACCTACGCCAAGGCGCCCATCGACGCGACGTTCACCGGCGGCGCGCTGCTCTCCCTCCGCGACGAGTCGCAGCCCTATCCCATCAACCTCCAGGTGGCGAACGGGCCGACCAAGATTTCGCTGATCGGAACGGTCAAGGACCCGTTGGCCTTTGCCGGCGCCGACCTGAAGCTCGACCTCGCCGGTCCCGACATGTCGCTGCTGCTGCCGCTCACCGGGGTCGCCATCCCGAAAACGCCGCCCTACCGGATCACCGGGGCGCTCGACTACACGAACGGGCTGGTGAAGTTCAACGGCATGAACGGCAAGGTCGGCAGCAGCGACCTGGAGGGCAACCTGCAAGTCGATACCAAGCCGCAGCGTCCGGTGCTGACCGCCGACCTGCAATCGAAGCTGGTGGACCTCAAGGACCTCGGCGGCTTCATCGGCGCCGAGCCGGGCGATGCCAGCAAGGGCACCAAGAAGGCCGCGCCCCCGAACGGCCGGGTGCTGCCCAACGATCCCGTCAGCTTGCCGAAGCTGAACGTCGCCGACGTGCACCTCAAATACCGCGCCGGCCGCATCCAGGGCCGGTCGCAGCCGCTCGACAACATGCGGGCCGACCTCGACATCGAGAACGGCGCGGTGTCGCTGGCGCCGCTCAGCTTCGGCATCGGCCGCGGCCAGATCGTGTCGGACATCAAGCTGGCGCAGTCGGGCGAGGGCGTGCACGCCAAGACCACCATCGATTTCCAGCGCGTGGATGTCGATAAGCTGCTGGCCTCCACCGGTGCGGCGCGGGGCGCCGGGGCGATTGGCGGGCGCGCGGTGATCGACGGCACCGGGCGGTCGATGGCCGAGATCCTGGCCCACGGCAACGGCGAGCTGAAGCTCTACATGGGGTCCGGCGGCAACGTGAGCGCGTTGCTGGTGGACCTGTCGGGCCTGCAGTTCGGCAACGCGGTGCTGTCGGCGCTCGGCGTGCCGAGCCGCGCCACGATCCAGTGCCTGATTACCGACTTCGTGCTGCAGCAGGGCATGGTGGACGCGCGCACCGTGCTGCTGGACACCAGCGAGGCGCGGGTCGGCGGCAAGGGCAGCATCAACCTTCAAGACGAGTCGTTGAAGCTCGTGCTGGAAACCGAGAGCAAGCATTTCAGCGTCGGCTCGCTTCCGGCGCCGGTCGACATCACCGGCACGTTTGGCAAGCCGAGCGTCATGCCGGATTTGGCCGTCCTCGGTGCGCGTGCGGGCGCCGCGGTGGGGCTGGGCGTCCTGCTTACGCCGCTCGGCGCCCTGTTGCCGACCATCCAGCTTGGCACCGGGGAGGACAACGCCTGCGCCGGCCTGCTGGCCAGCGCCAAGGCTCCGCCGCGCGTGCCGCCCCGCGCGCCGGCCCGCGCCAGGCGCTAACCGTGCGTCCGGCTTGCCCGCCGCCACGCCAGGCTTTGTTCGTTGAGGCCCGGCAGCACGTCGGGGTTTGCGGCGATCCGCTCGGCAACGGCGACCGCCCGTTGCAGTTCCTCGTCGCTGAGATGGCGGATCGCCGGCCGCCGCACCCGCTCGTGCCAAGGCTGGCCGATGGCATGGTCCAGGCACACCCGCATGAAGCAGTGGTCGAGGCGGATCGGCCAGCGCGCCGCCCCCGCCATGCCCGGCAGCACGCGCCGCGTCAGGTCGAGCCAGCGGGCCACCCATTGCTCCCGCGTCATCAGGGCCGTCCATGACCGATGCGCCGCTCATCCTGACGCTGGCGCTGCACCCGGACGACCAGGCGCGGTTCGAGCGGCTGCGCCAACTGCATTTCCCAACCAGCCGCAACCTGATCCCCGCGCATGTCACCCTGTTCCACCATTTGCCCGGCCCGGAGATCGAGGCGATCCGGCACGCCATCGAGGCGCGGTGCGCGGCGCCGCCCCTCGCCGTGGCCGTGTCGGGCCTGCGCTTCCTGGGCCGGGGCGTCGCCTATGCGCTGGACTCGCCCGCGCTGCTGGCCCTGCGAGCCGGCTTCGCGCGGGAATGGGAGGGGTGGCTGACCCCGCAGGACCGCCAGGGCTACCGCCCGCATGTCACGGTCCAGAACAAGGCGTCGCCCGAAGCGGCGCGGGCGCTGCATGCCAAGCTGCAAGCCGCCTTCGCGCCGTTCACCGTGCGGGCGGAGGGGCTGAATCTCTGGCGCTATTTGGGCGGCCCCTGGGACCCGCAGGGCCACCATCCGTTCCGCGGCTAACCTTCCTCCAGCGCCGGGGCGCCGGCCAGCACGCCGCCGTCGATCACGATCGTCTGGCCCGTCATGAAGCGGCCGGACGCCGCCGCCAGGAACACCGCGGCCCCGGCGATCTCGTCGGGCTCGCCGATGCGGCCCAGCGGCGTGTCGCGCGTGCGCTTCTTGAGGAGGGCCGGGTCCTCCCACAACGCCCGGGCGAAGTCGGTGCGGACCAGGCCGGGCGCGATGCAGTTGGCGCGGATGCCGCGCCCGCCCCACTCGACGGCGAGGTTGCGCACCAGCTGCATGTCGGCCGCCTTGCTCACGCCATACGCGCCGAGCGTCGTCGAGCCGCGCAGCCCGGCGATGGAGGACACGACCGTGACCGACCCGCCCCCGCGCTCCGCCATGCCCGGCAGCACCATGTTGGCCAGCCAATGGTTGCTGCGGATGTTGGTGCCCATGATGCGGTCCCAGGCGTCGTCGGGGATGCCGGCCGACGGCCCGAAATACGGGTTGACCGCCGCGTTGCAGACCAGCGCATCGACCCGGCCCCATTCGGCCACCGTGCGGTCCGCCAGCGCCTGCAACTCCTCCTTGCGGCCGATGTTGCAGGGCACGACGAGGGCCTCGCCGCCCCGGCCGCGTATGGCGTCCGCCACCGCCTCGCACGCATCCGCCTTGCGGCTGCTCACGACGACGCGGGCGCCATGCTCGGCCATGCGCTCGGCGATGGCGCGGCCGATGCCTTTGCTGGACCCGGTGATGATCGCGACCTGGCCGGACAGGTCGAACAAGCTTGCCATCTGCGCCTCCGTCAAACCCGCAGCCTGCCGTCCCGGCCGTGCCGCGGCAAGCCGGCCTTGCTCCCGGCACGGGTTCGGCCTCAAGTGGCCCGGCAAAGGTCAACGCTGATTCTCTTTCCACCAAACGCATGATGCTGCGGGCGATGCCAAGCGCCGCAGCGAAGCTGGAGCCCGCCATGGCGCATTCCGCCGAACCCGACATGCCCCGCATTGGACGTCCCGCGCGATGCTGACCCGCCGGCTGGCGCTTGCCGGGGCTGCGACGCTGCTGGGCGGCGCCGAGCGCGTTCCGGTGGCGGCGCTGCCGCTGTCCCGCCTGGACACGGCGTGGTGGCGCACCCGGCACCAGGAGAAGCTGGCGGAGTTGCGGAACGGCCCGGTGGAGCTGCTTTGGCTGGGGGACAGCATCACCCAGGATTGGGAAAAGCGCGGGCCGCCGGATTGGCAGGACTTCGCGCCGGTCTGGCAGCGTTTCTATGGGGATCGCCATGCCGTCAACCTGGGCTTCCGCGGCGACAACACCGGGCACCTGCTGTGGCGCATGCAGAACGGCGAGCTTGACGGCCTCCGTCCCAAGGCGGCGGTGGTGCTGATTGGCGCGAACAACCTGGGCCGGGTCCATTGGAACGCGCCGCAGACGGTCGCCGGCATCGTGGCGGTGGTCGATGTGCTGCACCGGCGCACCCCGGCCACGCACGTCCTGCTGCTCGGCATCCTGCCGAGCGTGCGGTCGAAATACGTGACGAAGACCAGCCAGGCGGTAAACCGCGAGCTCGCGCTGCGCTACGCACCGGGCAGCGAACCGGGCGAGGCCGGGGCCGGCCGGGTCGCCTTCATGGACGTGGGCGGCCTGTTCCTGCGCGACGGCCAGGTGGACCGCACCCAATTCTACGACGACCAACTCGACCCGCCGGACCGGCCGCTGCATCCCACGGCGCAGGCCCAGGCGCGTATGGCCGAGGCGATCGAGCCGACCTTGGCGGCGATGCTGGGGGACCGTCCGAAGATGAGTTGAGGGCAGTGGTGCTGTCACAGGGAATCGAACCCTGGGCCTCCTCATTACCAATGAGGTGCTCTACCGCTGAGCTATGACAGCCTGCATGGCCCGTCTTAACAATTGGACAGGGAGCATGGTGTAAGCTGGCTCGTCCTAGCCTGGCTGTGGCGCAAGGTCAACATTCCGCGCTGCGGCCGGCAAAACAACCCTTCAAGATCAGCCGCGCACAACACCCTTTCGTGAAAAAATAAGTTTTGATATTCAAACAAGTTCTCGCTAAAAACTGAGACTTGTAGCGTTATATCAAACGTTCCAGCAGCGGATTGGGGCTTGGGCAGACGTTCTGGCAGACAGCGCCGGGCGTTCGGCGTTCCCGCTCGGTCCGCGCAGGGGTGCTGATGGAGGGCAAAGGGTTGGATATCGGAATGGGTGCGCCGGGTTGGCCGTCAACGGACGTGCTGCGGGTGGAGGAGCGGTTCGCGCCGCGCAACACCTCGATGGCCCGCGCCGGCGATCCCGGCATCCGCGTCCGGGTGATCGCCTCGGGCTGGGCCTACCGCTACCGTATGCTGCACGACGGCCGGCGGCAAATCCTCAACATCCTGCTGCCCGGCGATGCCTTCGGATTGGAAACATTGTTCGAGCAGCCCGCGCAGGCATCGGTTCAGACCTCGACGGCGCTGAGCTATTTTGCCCTGTCCTCGACGGACCTGATGAGCGCGTTCGATCTCCTGCCGGAGTTCCGCCGGCAACTCTATCAACGCGTCCTGGCTGAGAAGGTGGCGACGGAGGATTGGCTGGTCCGCCTCGGTCAGTTCGACGCCGAAGAGCGCACCGCCGCGCTGTTGACCTCCCTGCATAGCCGCTTGCAGCAATGCGGCCTCGCCTCCGCATCGAGCTTCGTGCTCGAGCTGACCCAGCAGGAGATGGCCGACACGCTCGGCCTGCATGTCATCCACGTCAACCGCGTGCTCGGTCGCCTGCGCGCCCGCAAGCTGCTTTCCACCAGCGGCAAGACCGTCACCCTGCATGACCT
The DNA here is from genome assembly GCA_964252005.1 of uncultured Acetobacteraceae bacterium. Lineage (GTDB taxonomy): Bacteria > Pseudomonadota > Alphaproteobacteria > Acetobacterales > Acetobacteraceae > CAHJXG01. Next base: position 35,428 of record CAXULX010000045.1, read on the forward strand.
ACCGCAACTCACAGAGCTGGTGCCGCCGCTGCACCAGCCCAACGCGCCGCCCCTGCCCGCCGCGGGCGACCTCGTGACGGCATAGCGCCCCGGCGCCTCCGCCGCGGCACCGACGGGCGCTTGACGATGCGGCGGGACCGGCATCTCCTGCCGCCATGACCGAGTCCTCACCGACCACAGCCCCTGCCCCACGCGCCGAGACCGCGCGCGACGCCCGGCTGGAGCGTGAGGCGGCGGCGTTGCGGGAGAACCTGCGGCGCCGCAAGCAGCAGGCCCGCGCACGGGCCGAGCCAAACGCGCCAACGCCCGGCGCCGACCAAGTGCCGCCCGGCGCCGCCGAGGGCTAGACGCGACTCCCAACCATCGGGTTAGGTGCGCCCATGTCCGTGATGCCCGACCATTGGATCCGCCGCATGGCGCAGGACCACGCCATGATCGAGCCGTTCGTCGAAACCCAGCGGCGCGACGGGGTGATCAGCTACGGCCTGTCCAGCTACGGCTACGACGCCCGCGTCGCCGACGAGTTCAAGGTGTTCACCAACGTCGACAGCGCCGTGGTCGATCCCAAGGCGTTCAGCCCCGACAGCTTCGTGACGCGCACGGGTCCCACCTGCACCATCCCGCCCAACTCCTTCGTACTGGCCCACACCGTCGAGTATTTCCGCATCCCCCGCGACATCCTGGTGATTTGCCTGGGCAAGAGCACCTATGCCCGCTGCGGCATCATCGTGAACGTCACGCCGCTGGAGCCGGAGTGGGAGGGTCAGGTGACCATCGAGATCAGCAACACCACGCCGCTGCCGGCCCGCATCCACGCGCATGAGGGCATCTGCCAGTTCCTGTTCCT
>CAXULX010000046.1:0-34090 GCA_964252005.1 uncultured Acetobacteraceae bacterium
CCGTGCTGCTGGAGCTGTTCAACAACCTGTTCATGAACGTCGCCGAGCAGACCGGCGCCGTGCTGCAGAACACGTCGCAAAGCGTGAACATCAAGGAGCGGCTGGACTTCTCCTGCGCCATCTTCGACGCGGAGGGCGGCCTGGTCGCCAACGCGCCGCACGTCCCCGTGCATCTCGGCGCAATGGGCGAAAGCGTGCGGACGGTGCTGCGGAGCCGCGCCGCGTCGCTTCGGCCCGGCGATGTCGTGGCGCTCAACAACCCGTTCAACGGCGGCACGCATCTGCCGGATGTCACCGTCATCACCCCGGTGTTCGACGAGGAAGGCGAGGCCATCCGCTTCTTCGTCGGCAGCCGCGGCCACCACGCCGACATCGGCGGCACGACGCCGGGCAGCACGCCGCCGGACAGCCGCGTCCTGGAGGACGAGGGCGTCGTCATCGACGACTTCCTCCTGGTGGACGCCGGTGCCTTCCGGGAGACCGAGTTCCGCGCCCTGCTGTCCGGCGCGCGCCACCCCGCCCGCAGCCCCGATGTGAACGTGGCCGACATCAAGGCGCAGGTCGCCGCCAACCAGCGCGGCGTGCAGGAGCTGGCCCGCGTCGTGCACCAGTACGGCTGGGACACCGTGCAGGGCTACATGCGCCACGTGATGGACAATGCGGAGGAGGGCGTGCGCCGGGCCATCGCCCGCATCGCGCCTTCGGTTGGGAACGGCGTGTTTGACTACGAAATGGACGACGGCACGCCCTTGCGCGTGACGGTCACGCTCGACCCGGAGGCGCGCACGGCCACGGTCGATTTCACCGGCACCGGGCCGCAAAGCGCCGGCAACTTCAACGCGCCCCCGGCCGTCACCCGCGCCGTGGTGCTGTACGTGTTCCGCTGCCTGGTGGGCGAGGACATCCCCCTCAACGACGGCTGCCTGAAGCCGATCCGCATCGTGCTGCCGCAGGGCACCTTCCTGTCCCCCGAACCCGGCGCCGCCGTGGTCGCGGGCAACACGGAGGTCAGCCAGGCCGCCTGCAACGCCCTGTTCGGCGCGCTCGGCACCCTCGCATGCAGCCAGGCCACCATGAACAACGTGCTGTTCGGCGACGCCACCCGGCAGTACTACGAGACCATCTGCGGCGGCATGGGCGCCAGCCCCGGCCAGCCCGGCGCCTCGGCCATCCAGACCCACATGACCAACACCCGCATGACCGATCCGGAGATCCTGGAACTGCGCTACCCCGTGCGGCTGGAGACGTTCGCCATCCGCCGCGGCTCCGGCGGTGCCGGCGCGCAGCGCGGCGGCGACGGCAGCATCCGCCGCATCCGCTTCCTGGAACCCATGACCACCGTCGTCGTCGCTTCCCGCCGCACCGTGCCGCCGTTCGGCCTGGGCGGCGGCGCGGACGGGGCGGCGGGGCGGCAATGGGTCGAGCGCGCCGACGGCTCGCGGCAGGAGATGACCGGCACCGACCGGGCGGAGCTGCGGCCCGGCGACGCCTTCGTCATCGAGACGCCCGGCGGCGGCGGCTACGGCGCGCCCGCATGACGCTGGCGCTCCTGGCCCAATCCCTGGTCAGCGGGCTGCTGATGGGGCTGATCTACGCGCTGGTGGCGGCGGGGCTGTCGCTGATCTTCGGGCTGATGGATGTCGTGAACTTCGCGCATGGGGAGCTGCTGATGCTCGCCATGTACGCGGCCGTCGTCATCTTCGGGCTGACGGGCCTCGACCCTGTCCTGCAACTGCCGCTGGTCTGCGCGCTGATGTTCGGCCTGGGCGTGCTGATCTACCGCGGCATCATCGCCCGCGCGCTCAGCGTGCAGTTCAACCGCGGCATGGTGCAGATCTTCGCCACCTTTGGCCTCGCGATCTTCATCCGCGGCGCGGCGCAGTTCGCGTTCGGCGGGGACTTCCGCTCGCTGTCCGGCACCTGGCTCAGCAACCGCACCGCAAGCGTCGCCGGCATCTACGTGCCGCTGCCGCAACTGGCCGCGAGCGGCGTGTGCCTGCTGGCGTTCACCGGGCTGCTGCTGGTGGGTCGCACCGAGTTCGGCCGGGCGCTGGAGGCGACGCGGGAGGACCGGGACGCGGTGGCGCTGATCGGCATCGACCGCGACCGCATCTTCGCCATCGGCTGGGGCCTGGGGGCGGCCACCGTGGGCGTCGCCGGCGCCATGCTGATCGCGTTCTACTACGTGTCGCCCAGCGTCGGCGCGAACTTCGCGGTCATCGCCTACGTGACGGTGGCGCTGGGCGGCTTCGGCTCGATCCTCGGCGCGCTGGTGGCCGGGATCGTCATCGGCGAGGTGGAGGCGCTGACCGCCCTCGTGCTCGAACCCTCGCTGAAGCAGGTCGGCATGTTCGCCGTCTATCTCCTCGTGCTGATGGTCCGGCCGCGCGGCCTGTTTGGGAAGCTTTGATGGACGGACCTGTGCCCGTGGCGGCGCCGACCGACAACGCCATCCTGCGCCGGCGGCGTCAGGAGCTATGGCTGGGCGCCGCGGTCCTGCTGGCGCTCGCCGTGCTGCCGCTGCCGATCCGCGACGTTTACACGCAGAACCTCCTCATCATCACCATCCTGTTCGCCGGGCTGAGCCAGGCGTGGAACATCCTGGGCGGCTATTGCGGGCAGATTTCGCTGGGCCATGCGCTGTATCTCGGCATCGGCGCGTACGTCTCGACGCTGCTGTTCGTGAACCTGGGCGTGCCGCCGACGCTCGGCATGTTCGCGGGCGGGCTGGCCGCCGGGCTGTGTGCGCTCCTGGTCGGCTGGCCGTGCTTCCGGCTGAGCGGGCATTACTACGCCATCGCCACCGTCGTCGTCGGAGAGATCGGCTACTTGCTGTTCCTCAACTGGGAGCTGGTGGGCGCCGCCACCGGCGTGTTCGTGCCGTTCCGGGGCGAGAGCCTGGTCAATTTGCAGTTCCGCACCAGCAAGCTGCCCTTCCACTTTGCCGTGCTGGCCTTCGCCGCGGCGACATGGGTCGTCGCCTGGGTCATCGAGGGCAGCCGCTGGGGCTTCTCCTGGCGCGCGATGCGGGACGACGTGGTGGCGGCGCGGTCGCTCGCGGTGCGGGTGTTCCCATCCAAGATGGCGGCGGCGGCAATCAGCGGCTTCTTCACCGGGTTGGGGGGCGCGATCTACGCGCAGTATGTCGGCTACATCGACCCGGACAGCGTGCTCGCCGGGCACCTCAGCATCCTGATCGCGCTGCCTGCGGTGCTGGGCGGTGTCGGCACGCTCTGGGGTCCGTTGCTGGGTGCGGCCGTGTTGATCCCGGTGAGCGAGCTGTCCCGCAGCTATCTTGGCGGCGGCGGCCAGGGGGTGGACCTGATGATCTACGGCGGCCTGATCGTCGCGGTGTCGCTGGCGAGGCCGGCCGGGCTGGTCAGCCTGCTGGGCGTGCGCCGGGCGCCGCAGCAGTGACCGGGCTGCCGCCGCACGATGCGGCGGCAGCCCGGCGAGCCGTTACTTCGACCGTTGCTCCAGGAAGGCATGCACAAAGCCGGGCAGATGGCTGCCGAGCCAGTCGCCCATCTCCTGCTCTTCCTTCATCGACTGCTCCAGCACCGGCTTGTCCGCGGTTGCGCCCGTCGCGTCGGCCAAGGTGAGCAGCACCTTGTAGGAGGCGATCTCGTACGCCTTGTAGCCAATGGCCGCGAGGACGTTCTTCAACACCTCGTCCGGCGCCCCGGCATGGACGAAGCCCGCCACGGTGGCGACCGCCCCCGTCACCGCCTCCTTCGCGACCGACTTGCTGGTGCCGTGCTTGGCCAGCAGCTCGTCCAGCCGGGCCGCCTGGGTGGTGGACCGCTCCTTTTCCTGCTGCATCTTCGCATGCAGGTCTGGATACGGCTCCATCCGACCCAGCTCGTTCTGGATGGTGCCGATCACCTGCGTCTCGACGGCGTGCTGGTTGCGCAGGCCGGTCAGGTAGATCTCCATCGCCGCGTTCGTGCCACTCATATGATGCTCCATAGGTTGATTGGGACGCAACGTCGCGTCCGCACGACAGATCGAAGCGGGCTCCATCAAAATAGAGTGCACTTGCCTCCGGGTAATGTGGGCGCACATGGTCCCATTCCCCGGACCTACGATCCCGGCAGCCGCGCCCAGCCCGGACCCTATTGCCGCGCGTGGCAGCAGGTGATTGATCCCGCCGGCGAATTGCGTCATGATGCGGCGTCCAAACCATTCCCCGCGGGAGAGTGCTGGTCCGACCCAGCCGCCGAAGGCGCAACCGGCCCCCGGAAACGCTCAGGCCCCAGGGACCGCGGGGAGCTCAGGACCTCTGGAAAGCCGGCGGCCGTCCATGTGGCCACCGCACCGACGGAGTAACGGCGTCCGGGAGGGCGCCCGAATCTCTCAGGTTCCCGGACAGAGGGGGGTCGCACCCGTTGACAGCCGTCAGCGGGCGACCCTGCGTCCGGAGTGTCCTGCCCGTGGCCGAACCCGTCCTCAACATCGAAGCCGACCCGCCGGACGCGCCGCGCACCACGCCGCTCGACGCGCTGCACCGCAGCCTCGGCGCGCGCATGGTGCCGTTCGCCGGCTACTCGCTGCCGGTGCAGTACGGCACCGGCGTGCTGGCGGAGCACACGCACACGCGCACCGGCGCCAGCCTGTTCGACGTGTCGCACATGGGCCAGTTCACCCTGCATGGCGACGGCGCCGCGGCGGCGTTGGAGCGTTTGGTGCCGGGCGAGTTCCAGGCGCTCAAGCCGGGCCGGCAGCGTTACACGCTGCTGCTGAACGACATCGGCGGCATCCTCGACGACCTGATGGTGGCGAACTACGGCGACCGGCTGATGATCGTCGCCAACGCCAGCCGCAAGGACGCCGACGCGCACCACATCGCGCAGGGCCTGCCGCCCGGCCTCGGCTTCGACCAGCACCCGGACCGCGCGCTGCTGGCGCTGCAAGGCCCGGCCGCCGCCGGCGTCATGCAGCGCCTCTGCCCCGCCGCGGCCGCGCTGCCCTTCATGGGCGTCACTGAGGCGGCGGTCGGCGGCATCGCCGCCTGGGTCAGCCGCTCCGGCTACACCGGGGAGGACGGGTTCGAAATCTCCGTCCCGGCGGCGGACGCGGAGGCGCTGGCCACCCGGCTGCTCGCCGAACCCGGCGTGCTGCCGGCTGGGCTGGGCGCGCGCGACAGCCTGCGGCTGGAGGCCGGGCTGTGCCTGTACGGCACCGACATGGACGAGCTGACGACGCCCATCGAGGCGAACCTCGCCTGGACCATCGGCAAGCGCCGCCGGGCGGAGGGCGGGTTCGCCGGGGCGACGGTGGTGCTGGACCAGTTGAGCAACGGCCCGCACCGGCTGCGCGTCGGGCTGCGGCCGGCCGGCCGCGCGCTGGCACGGGCCTTGACCCCGATCACGAGCACGGACGGCCTGTCGGCCGGCAACGTCACCTCGGGCGGCTTCTCGCCCACGCTCGGCGCGCCCATCGCCATGGGCTACGTGCGGCGGGACGTGTCGGCGCCGGGCACCGAATTGCAGTTGCTGGTGCGCGACAACATCCTGCCGGCCCAGGTCGTCCCCCTGCCGTTCGTCCCGCACCGCTACGTCCAAGCCTGAGCCGGAGCATCGCCCCCATGACCGAGACCCGCTACACCAAGGACCATGAATGGGTCAGCCTGGACGGCGCCGTCGCCACCGTGGGCGTCACCCATCACGCGCAGGAGGCGCTGGGCGAGGTGGTGTTCGTCGAGCTGCCCAAGCCCGGCCGCGAGGTGGCAGACGGCGAGCCCTGCGCCGTGGTCGAGAGCGTGAAGGCGGCGTCCGACGTATACGCCCCGCTCGCCGGCCGCGTGACGGAGGCGAACGAGGCCATCGTGGAAACCCCGCCGCTGGTCAACAGCGCCGCCCAGGGCGACGGCTGGTTCTTCCGCATGGAGCTGTCGGACCCCGCAAGCTTCGACGCCCTGATGGACGAGGCTGCCTACAAGGCGCTGGTGGAGAGCCTGTGATGGACGGGCACTTCGACCCGCTCGCCGAACTCGGGGCGCTGGAGGGCGCCGACGGCTTCGTCGCCCGGCACATCGCGCCGAACGAAGCGGAGATCGCCGCCATGCTGCAGGAGGTCGGCGCCGCGTCGCTCGACGACCTCGCGGCCAAGGCCGTGCCCGCCGCGATCCGCGCGCTCGACGCCATGGACCTGCCGCCCGCCATCGACGAGGCCGCCGTGCTCGCGGAGTTGCGCGGCCTCGCCGGGCAGAACGAGTGCCGGCGGTCGCTGATCGGCCAGGGCTACTACGGCACCCACGTGCCTCCGGTGATCCTGCGCAACGTGCTGGAGAACCCCGGCTGGTACACTGCCTACACCCCCTACCAGGCGGAGATCGCGCAGGGGCGGCTCGAGGCGCTGCTGAACTTTCAGACCATGGTCTGCGACCTCACCGCCATGCCCATCGCCAATGCCTCCCTGCTGGACGAGGCGACGGCGGCGGCGGAGGCGGTGACGATGGCGCGGGGCGTGAGCCGCGCCAAGTCGAACGTGTTGGCCGTCTGCGCCGACCTGCACCCGCAGACCCGGGCCGTGCTGGCCACCCGCGCGGCGCCGCTCGGCATCCGGCTGGTGGACGTGGCGGCGGGCGATGCGGCCGCCATCGGCGCCGCCGCGCCCTTCGCCGTCGTGCTGCAATACCCCGGCACCACCGGCGCCCTCCGCGACCTCCGTGCCGAGATCGACGCCGCGCATGGGGTGGGCGCGCTCGCCATCGTCTGCGCGGACCTGCTCTCCTTGATGATGCTGACCCCGCCCGGCGAGATGGGCGCCGATGTCGTCGTCGGCTCCGCCCAGCGGTTCGGCGTGCCGATGGGCTTCGGCGGCCCGCATGCCGGGTTCTTCGCGACGCGCGACACGTTCAAGCGCCAGATGCCGGGCCGGCTGGTTGGGCGGAGCCAGGACGCCGCCGGCAACACGGCGCTCCGCCTCGCCTTGCAGACCCGCGAGCAGCATATCCGGCGGGAAAAGGCGACCAGCAACATCTGCACCGCCCAGGTCCTGCTGGCGGTCATGGCCGGGATGTACGCGGTGTGGCATGGGCCGGAGGGCCTGAAGCGCATCGCCCGGCGGGTGAACCTGCAAGCGCGGCTGCTCGCCGGCGCCGCGGTCCGCGCCGGGTTCACACTGCGGCACGATGCGTTCTTCGACACGGTGACGCTGGACGGCGGCGACATGGCGGATCTTCTGGACCGCGCGGCCGCCGCCGGGTTCAACCTGCGGACGCTGCCGGACGGCGGCGTGTCGATGGCGCTGGACGAGACGGTGACGCGGGAGGAGCTCGGGCAGCTTGCCGAAGTCCTCGGCGCCCCGCTGCTCGACGCTGCCCCCGGCGTGCCGGAGGCGTTGACCCGCGCCTCCCGCGTGCTGACCGCCCCGGTGTTCAGCGCCCACCATGCCGAGCATGAGATGCTGCGCTACCTCAAGCGGCTTGAGGACCGCGACGTGGCGTTGAACCGCAGCATGATCCCGCTCGGCTCCTGCACCATGAAGCTGAACGCGACGGCGGAGATGATGCCGGTCTCCCTGCCGGGCTTCGCCGATATCCACCCCTTCGCGCCCGCCGGGCAGACGCGGGGCTACCTGACCCTCATCGGGCGGCTGTCGGGCTGGCTGTGCCAGGTGACCGGCTTCGCCGCGGTGTCGTTGCAGCCCAACGCCGGCAGCCAGGGCGAGTACGCCGGCCTGCTGGCGATCCGCGCCTACCACGCCGCCCGCGGGGAGGCGCACCGCGACGTGTGCCTGATCCCATCCAGCGCGCACGGCACCAACCCGGCCAGCGCCGTGATGGCCGGCTACCGCGTCGTCGTCACCGGCTGCGACCGCGACGGCAACGTGGACCTGGACGACCTCCGTGCCAAGGCGGCGCAGCACGGGGACCGCCTTGCGGCGCTGATGGTCACCTACCCCAGCACGCATGGGGTGTTCGAAGAGGGCATCCGCGACATCTGCGACGTGGTGCACCGGCACGGCGGCCAGGTGTACATGGACGGCGCCAACATGAACGCGCAGGTCGGCCTGACCAGCCCGGCGGCCATCGGCGCCGACGTGTGCCACCTCAATTTGCACAAGACGTTCTGCATCCCGCATGGCGGCGGCGGCCCCGGCATCGGCCCCATCGGCGTCGCGGCCCACCTGGCGCCGTTCCTGCCGAACCACCCGATGCGGTCGGATGCGGGACCGGCGACCGGCTTCGGCCCGGTCGCGGCCGCGCCGTTCGGCAGCGCCGGCATCCTGCCGATCAGCTACGCCTATATCCGCATGATGGGCGCCGCCGGGCTGCGGCGCGCGACGGCGGTCGCGATCCTCAACGCCAACTACATGGCCGCCCGCCTCCGTCCGCATTACCCCGTGCTCTACGCCGGCGCCCATGGCCTGGTGGCGCATGAGTGCATCCTGGACTGCCGCGGCTTCCAGGCGGAGGCCGGCGTGGGCGTGGAGGACATCGCCAAGCGCCTGCAGGATTACGGCTTCCATGCGCCGACCATGAGCTGGCCCGTCACCGGCACGCTGATGATCGAGCCGACCGAGAGCGAGGGCCGCGCCGAGATCGACCGTTTCTGCGACGCCATGATCGCCATCCGGGCGGAGGTCGCCGCGATTGCCGCGGGCAAGCTGGACCGCGCGGACAACCCGTTGAAGCACGCGCCGCACACCATGGCGGAGGTCGCCGGGTCCGATTGGCCGCACGCCTACCCGCGCGAGCAGGCGGCGTTCCCCCTGCCCCACCTGCGCGCCGCCAAGTACTGGCCGCCGGTGAAGCGGGTGGACAACGCGTATGGCGACCGCAACCTGGTCTGCACCTGCGCGCCGGTCGAGGCTTACGCGCGGGCGGCCGAGTAGGAGGGCGCGGCCGAGCCACCAGCCCCTGCGCCGTCCGCGAGGAAAGGTGGGGAAACAAAAAATAACAAATTGTGGCAATCGGATTGCAAGATCGTGATGCGCGTAGGAAGCTGACCGCATGACGCCGCCATTCGGCGCGCTGCGGGGGTTGTGGAATGAAGTCGAGCCGAATGACGACCTATATCCTGATCGCGATGCTGCTCGGCATCGCGATGGGTGGCCTGGTTCATTCGCAGATCGCGGACCCCGCGACCCACAAGCTGATCGCCGGCTACGTGTCCATCGGCAGCACGGTGTTCCTGCGGCTAATTAAGATGATCATCGCCCCCCTGGTGTTCTCGACGCTCGTGGTGGGCATCGGCCACATGTCGGACGCCGGCGCGGTCGGCCGGGTCGGCGGCAAGGCGATGCTGTGGTTCGTCAGCGCCTCCTTGGTCTCGCTCACCCTCGGGCTGGTGCTGGTCAACCTGTTCGAGCCGGGCGCCGGCATCCATAAGGTGGTGAGCGGCGTGTCGTCCGGCATCGACGCGCACGCCATGTCGGTCGATGGCTTCGTCAAGCACGTCTTCCCCGACAGCGCGATCCGCCCGATGGTCGATAACGAGATCCTGCAGATCGTCGTGTTCTCCCTGTTCTTCGGCGTCGCCTGCGCCGCCATGCCGGCGCGCGCCAAGCCGCTGCTCAAGGGCATCGAGAGCCTGTCCCACATTATCCTGGCCGTCACCGGCTATGTCATGAAGCTGGCGCCGCTCGCGGTGTTCTGCGCTATGACGGCGACCATCGCGACCAACGGGCTGGGCATCCTGGTGAACTACGCGAAGTTCATGGGCGAGTTCTACGTCGGCCTGGTCTGCCTGTGGCTGGTGCTGATCCTCGTCGGCTTCGTGATCCTGGGGCCGCGGGTGAAGCGGCTCGTGGCGCTGGTGCAGGAGCCGTTCCTGCTCGCCTTCTCGACCGCAAGCTCCGAGGCCGCGTATCCGAAGATGCTGGAGCAGCTGGCGAAGTTCCCGATCTCCACCAAGATCTCCAGCTTCGTCCTGCCGCTCGGCTACTCGTTCAACCTCGACGGCACGATGATGTACTGCACCTTCGCCAGCGTGTTCATCGCGCAGGCGTACGACATCCCGCTGAGCTTCGGCACGCAGGTTGCCATGCTGCTGACGCTCATGCTGACCAGCAAGGGCGTCGCCGGGGTGCCGCGCGCCTCGCTCGTGGTGATCGCGGCGACGCTCGGGCAGTTCGGCCTGCCGGAGGAGGGGCTGCTGCTGATCCTGGGCATCGACACCTTCCTCGACATGGGCCGCTCCGCCACCAACGTCATCGGCAACTCGCTGGCGACCGCCGTGGTGGCGAAGTGGGAAGGCCAGCTCGTCGATGACGCCGGGACCGTGCCGACGATCGAGGAGATGGAGGGCCAGCCCGCGTGACGCCCCGGCGCCTGGGCCGCCTCGCGCTCGTGGCGCTCTGCCTGGCCCCGGCCGTCGATCAGCGCGCCAGGGCCGAGGAGGGGGCGGTGCTGACCGGCACCCTGCAAGCCATCCGGCAGCGCGGCGCCGTGCGGATCGGCTACCGGGACAGCGCGCCGCCCTTCGCCTTCCTCAACAAGGCCGGGCAGCCGGTCGGATTCTCCCTCGACCTGTGCCGGGGCATCGCGGCCGACATCGCAAGCGCGCTCAGCAGCGACCTGCTGGAACCCGGCGCGGCGGCCTGGCAGCAAGGCATCCGCATGGTCCCGGTGCCGGTCACGGCGGAGGCGCGGCTGCCCAAGCTGGTGTCCGGCGAGATCGACCTCGAATGCGGCTCGACCACCGCGACCGACCAGCGCGCCCGCATCGTCGCCTTCTCCCCGGTGTTCTTCCTGGCCGGCACCAAGCTGATGGTGCCCGGCGGCTCGCCCATCGCCTCCTATCGCGACCTTGGCGGCAAGACGGTCGTGGTGGGCGGCGGCACCACCAATGCCGACGTGCTGCGCCGCCTGTCCGCCCAGGCGGCGCCGCCGTTCACTGTGGCCGAGGCGCCCGACCTCGCCGCCGCCTACGCGATGCTCGGGTCCGGCCATGCCGACGCCTTCGCCTCGGACGACATCCTGCTCTCCGGACTCATCGCCACGCAGCCGGATGGCCGGCGGTTCCGCGTCGTCGGCGACTACCTGTCCTACGAGCCTTACGCCATCACGCTCCGCCGCGACGACCCGGCGTTCAGCGGCCTCGTGCGGCAGAGCTTCGAGCGCATGGCGCAGCAGGGCACGCTGACCGCCCTCTACAACCGCTGGCTGACCCAGCCGCTGCCGACCGGCGCGGCCCTGAACCTGCCGATGAGCGCGCATCTGGCTGAGATGTACCGGGTGCTCGGCAGCCCCGACTAGCTGGCCGGCTCGCTGGCCGGGCCGCGCGGGCTGGCATATCGCCGCGGGCACCCGACATCCCCGCCATGCCACGTCCCTGGACTCCCCGCCGCGTGCTCGTCACGCCGTCCGCCCTCGCCTGGCCGTCGGGCGCCGCCATGGTGGAGCGCGCCGCCAGCCTCGGCGCCGAGGTCGTGCGGCTCCCGGCCGACCGGCTGAGCGGCTTGCCGGACGCCTACCGCGATGCGAAGACCACCATGGCTGTCGTCACCGCCAGCCCCAGCCGGCGCCGTCTGCAAGCGATCCCGCCCAGCGCCGACTGGCGGTTTGACCTGGCCGAGGGCTGTCCCGCGCATTGCTCCTACTGCTACCTCGCCGGCTCGCTGGCGGGGCCGCCGATCATCCGCGCCTACGCCAACCTGCCGGACATCCTGGCCGAGCTGCCCGGCGCCGTGGGCCAGGGCCGCGTCACCTCGCTGTCCGCGGACCGCGCGGCGGAGGGCACGACGTTCGAGTGCTCCTGCTACACCGACCCGCTGGCCATCGAGCACCTGACCGGCGGCCTCGCCGCCTGCATCGCGCATTTCGGCGCCTGGGATGCTCCCGTGCAGCTTCGCTTCACCACCAAGTTCGACGCGGTCGGCCCGTTGCTGGACTTGCCGCACAACCGGCGGACGCGCATCCGCTTTTCCGTCAACGCCCAGGCGGCCGAGCGGCACGAGGGCGGCGCGCCCCGCATGGCCGCCCGGCTCGCGGCGCTCCGCTCTGTGGCCGGGGCGGGCTACCCGGTGGGGCTCACGGTGGCGCCCATCATGCGCCTGCCGGATTGGGCGGCGGCCTATGACCGCCTGTTCGCCGATGTCGCCGCCGCACTCGACGGCATCGCCGGCGTGGACCTCACGGCCGAGCTGATCACCCATCGCTTCACCCCGAAGTCGAAGGCGGTGCTCGCCGGCTGGTATCCCGGCAGCCCGCTCGAAATGGAGGAGGCGCAGCGGGCGCGCAAGACGACGAAGTTCGGCTCGGTGAAATGGGTGTTCCCGAAGGAGCAGATGGCCGAGATGCGCGCCGCCCTGGAAGCCTCGCTGGCCCGCCGGCTGCCGGCGGCGCGTCTCCTATATTGGACATAGCGCAGGGATCGGGCCGATCTGTCACAAAAGTGTCACCAATCTGAAACATTCATGTCGTCGTCCCCGCCTAGGGTGCGCCCATTCGTAACCGGACCTGCCGTGCCACGGCGGCGGCCGTCTCAACGAGGATGTGTGCATGAGCTTGATGTCGAAGATGCTGGCGACGGCTGCGCTGGGGTGCGCGCTCGCATTCCCCGCGGCGGCGCAGCCGATCACCGGCGCCGGGGCATCGTTCCCCAACCCCGTGTACCAGAAGTGGGGGGACGCGGCGCAGAAGGCGATTGGCGTCCAGTTAAACTACCAGTCCATCGGCTCCGGCGGCGGGCAGACGCAGATCAAGAACCGCACGGTGGATTTCGGCGCCTCCGACGCGCCGATGACCGACGCGGCGTTGAAGGAGGCGAACCTGCTGCAGTTCCCCTCCGTGATGGGCGCCGTGGTCGCCATCGTCAACGTGCCCGGCGTCGCCGACAACCAGTTGAAGCTGACCGGCGACCTGTTGGCCGACATCTACCTCGGCAAGGTCGCCAAGTGGAACGACCCGAAGATCGTGGCGCTGAATGCCGGCGTCACCCTGCCGAACCTGGCGATTGCGCCGGTGTACCGCGCGGACGGCTCGGGCACCACCTTCGTCTGGGCGTCGTACTTGTCCGCGGTGTCGCCGGAGTGGAAGGAGAAGGTCGGCGTCGGCACCTCCGTGCGCTTCCCCGCCGGCACGGGGTCCAAGGGCAATGAGGGCGTCGCCGGCACCGTCCGCAACACCCGCGGCGCCATCGGCTATGTCGAGAACGCCTACGCGACGCAGAACAAGCTGGTCTCCACCCAACTGCGCAACAAGGCCGGCAGCTTCGTCAGCCCAAGCGCCGAGAGCTTCGTCGCCGCGGCGCAGAACGCGGATTGGTCCACGCCGAACTTCGCGGCGAACCTGGTGGACCAGCCGGGCGCCACAAGCTGGCCCATCGTCTCCCCCACCTTCATCCTGCTGCCGAGGGACCCGAAGGACCCGGCCCACACGGCCGCGGTGCTGAAGTTCTTCGATTGGGCCTACACGAACGGCGGCAAGCTGGCGCAGGACCTTGAATACATCCCGTTGCCCGACAAGGTGCAGGCCGCGGTGCGGGCCGCGTGGAAGGCCGAGATCAAGGGCGCGAGCTAACCGCCCGCGGCGCGCCAGGCGCATCGGGGCCGCAGCGGTTCCAGGCGGCGGCCCCCCTCCCCATCGCTGTCGATCCTCTCTCAACGGAATTTCCAGTGCAGCAGGCCCTAAGCCCCACCCGCCCCGCCAGCGCCGTCCCAGCCACGCGGCGGCCCGGCGGCACGGGCGGCGACGCGACGTTCGAATGGATGTGCCGCCTGGCCGGGGTGTTCGTGCTGATCCTGCTCGGCGCGATCATCATCGAGCTGTTCATCGGCGCGCTGCCGGCCTTCCGGCAGTTCGGGCTGGCCTTCGCGTGGACCGAGCTTTGGGACCCCGTCGCCGACCAGTACGGGGCGCTGGTGCCGATCTACGGCACGGTGGTCACCGCGGTCCTCGCGATCCTGTTCGCCGTGCCCGTCGCCTTCGGCATCGCGTTCTTCCTGACGGAGCTGGCGCCCGAATGGCTCCGCCGCCCGGTCGGCACGGCGGTCGAGTTGCTGGCCGCGGTGCCCAGCATCATCTACGGCATGTGGGGCTTCTTCGTGATCGTGCCGATCATGGCGCAAATCGTGCAGCCCGCCGTCATTGACAGCCTCGGCGAGCTGCCGCTGATCGGCGGCCTGTTCGCCGGGCCGCCGTTCGGCACCGGCATCCTGACCGCGGCGCTGATCCTCGCCATCATGATCATCCCGTTCGTCGCCGCCACCATGCGCGACGTGTTCGCCACCGTGCCGCCCGTCTATAAAGAGAGCGCCTACGGCCTCGGCGCCACACGGTGGGAGGTCATGCGCAACATCGTGCTGCCCTACACCAGCACCTCCGTCGTCGGTGGCATCATGCTCGGCCTCGGCCGGGCCTTGGGGGAAACGCTGGCCGTCACCTTCGTGATCGGCAACGCCAACCGCGTCACCACGACGCTGTTCGGGCCCGGCAACACCATCGCCTCGCTCGTGGCCCTCGAATTCGGCGAGGCGGGCGCCGGCAGCCTGAAGCTGTCGGCCCTGCTGGCGCTCGGCTTCATCCTGTTCGTGCTGTCGTTCATCGTGCTGGCGATCTCCCGCCTGTTGCTGCGGCCCCGGGCGAAGGGGGCGCGGGCATGAGCGCCACCCTCGCCGGCATGCCGCCGAAGGACGAGGCCGCCGCCTCCCGCATCGGCCGGCGCCGCCGCCGTTGGGACAAGGTGATGACCGGGCTGGCGACCGCCTCGACGGTGCTGGGCCTGGTGTTCCTGGCCTCCATCCTGTTCACCCTGTTCTGGCGCGGCCTGCAGGCGATGGGACCGGCCGTGTTCACGGAGGTCACGCGCCCGCCCGGATCGGGCGGCGGGCTGCTGAACGCCATCGTCGGCACGGCCATCCAGGTGGGCTTGGGCACCGCCATCGGCACGCCCATCGGCATCCTGGTCGGCACCTATCTGGCCGAATACGCCCGCGGCTCACGCCTGGGCGGCGCGGTGCGCTTCGTGTCGGACGTGCTGCTGTCCGCCCCCAGCATCCTGATCGGCCTGTTCGTCTATCAGCTGCTGGTGCTGCCGTTCGGCGGCTTCTCCGGCATCGCGGGCGCCGTGTCGCTCGCCATCATCATCATCCCCATCGTCGTCCGCACCACGGAGGACATGCTGCAGCTCATCCCGAACACGCTGCGGGAGGCGGTGATGGGCCTCGGCTCGCCGAAGTGGAAGATGATCACGCTGATCTGCTACCGCTCCGTCATGTCGGGCCTGATCACCGGCGTGCTGCTCGGCATCGCGCGCATCGCCGGGGAGACGGCGCCGCTGCTGTTCACCTCGCTCGGCAATCTCACCTGGTCGGTGAACCTGACCCAGGCGATGTCGAGCCTGCCGCTGACGATCTACGCCTATGCCGGGTCGCCGTACGAGGATTGGGTGTCGCTGGCCTGGACCGGCGCGCTCATCATCACCGTGAGCGTCCTGCTGCTCAACATCATCGCGCGCATCGTGCTGCGGAAGTCCTGAGGGTCCCATGAGCGAGACAGCCAACAGCCTGCCGATGCCCGCCAGGGCCGGCCACCCCGCACCGGGCATAGGCGGCATGGCGGCGCGGTCCGGCGCCCTCAACCCGGCGCGGATCGCCATACGCGGGCTCGACTTCTACTACGGGACCAACCAGGCATTGAAGAAGATCAACCTCGACCTGCCGGCCCAGCAGGTCACCGGGATGATCGGGCCGAGCGGCTGCGGCAAGTCCACCCTGCTCCGCGTGCTGAACCGCATGTACAGCCTGTATCCCGGCCAGCGCGCCGAGGGGGAAGTGCTGATGGACGGGCAGAACCTCGTGGCCCCCGAGGTGGACATGAACGCCCTGCGCTCCCGCATCGGCATGGTGTTCCAGAAGCCGACGCCGTTCCCGATGTCGGTCTATGACAACATCGCCTTCGGCGTGAAGCTGCACGAGCAGCTCTCCAAATCCGCCATGGAGGAGCGCGTCGAGTGGTCGCTGACCCGGGCGGCGCTGTGGGGCGAGGTGAAGGACC
Source organism: uncultured Acetobacteraceae bacterium (assembly GCA_964252005.1). Classification (GTDB taxonomy): domain Bacteria; phylum Pseudomonadota; class Alphaproteobacteria; order Acetobacterales; family Acetobacteraceae; genus CAHJXG01. The sequence continues at coordinate 15,947 of CAXULX010000046.1, forward strand.
GGCTGTCCGGCTCGGCCATGGGCCTCTCGGGCGGGCAGCAGCAGCGGCTGTGCATCGCGCGCACCATTGCCGTGCGGCCCGAGGTCATCCTGCTCGACGAGCCGACCAGCGCGCTCGATCCCATCAGCACGCTCAAGGTCGAGGAGCTGATCGACGAGCTGAAGCGCGACTTCACCATTGCCATCGTCACGCACAACATGCAGCAGGCGGCGCGCTGCGCCGACCAGGTGGCGTTCTTCTACCTGGGCGAGATGGTCGAGGTGGCGCCGGCCGAGCAGATCTTCACCGCGCCCAAGCAGAAGCGCACGCAGGAATACATCACCGGCCGGTTCGGCTGAAGGGAGCCAGCACCATGCCTGAAGCCCAGCACATCGTGAAAAGCTATGGCCAGGAACTGCAACTCCTGCGCGGCCTGATGACCGCGATGGGCGGCATGGTGGAGAACCAGGTGGCGCTCGCCACCGACGCCATCCTGCACCAGGACGCGGACATGGCCACCCAGGCCGTCGAGCTCGACCTTCAGGTCGATCAGCAGGAGCGGGAGGCCGAGCAGCTCGTCATCCGCATGCTGGCGCTGCGCCAGCCGATGGCCGACGACCTGCGGCAGGTCGTGGGCGCCATGAAGATCACCGCGGCGATGGAGCGGATCGGCGACTACGCCAAGAACATCGCCCGGCGCAGCATCGTGCTCGGTCAATACCGCCTGCCGTTCAGCCTCACCGGCGTCGCCAACATGTCGCGCCTGGTGCAGGAGAACCTGAAGCTCGTCATCGACGCCATCGGCGAGAACGACGCCGACAAGGCCAACCAGGTGTGGCAGGCAGACCTTGCGATCGACGAGATCTACAACTCGATCTTCCGCGAGCTGGTCACCTACATGATGGAGGACGCGCGCAACATCACGCCCTGCACGCACTTGCTGTTCATCGCCAAGAACCTGGAGCGGATCGGCGACCACGCCACCAACATCGCCGAGCACGTGCACTACGCCGTCACCGGCGAGGCGCTCAGGGAGGAGCGGCCGAAGGGCGACGGGTCCGCCTACGCCGTCGTCCGCCTGCCCGACGACGTGGCCTCCCGCTGATGCTCCCCGCGCCCACCAGCCTGTCCAAGCCCTACGTCCTGGTGGTGGAGGACGAGGCGGCGCTGGCGACCATGCTGCGCTACAACCTGGAAAAGCAGGGCTTCCGCGTCGAGGAGGCCGTCGATGGCCAGGAGGCGCTGACCCGCATCTCGGAGGGTGCGCCCGACATCGTGCTGCTGGACTGGATGCTGCCAGTCATGTCGGGGATCGAGGTCTGCCGGCAAATCCGCCGCCGCCCGGCCACACGCGACCTGCCGGTCATCATGGTGACGGCGCGGACGGAGGACCAGGACGCGGTGCGCGGCCTCAACACCGGGGCCGACGACTACATTACCAAGCCGTTCAACATGGAGGCGTTGCTGGCCCGGATGCGGGCGCTGCTGCGCCGGGCCGGGGCGGTGCCGGTGCGGGGCCAGCACGTGTTCCACGACATCACCATGGACCTCACCGCCCACCGGGTGCACCGCAACAACCGGGCGATCCATCTGGGACCGACCGAGTTCCGCCTGCTGGAGTTCCTGATGCAGCACCCGCGCCGGGTGTTCTCTCGGGAGGAGCTGCTGAACGCGGTCTGGGGCCCGGACATTCACGTGGAGCCGCGCACGGTCGACGTGCATATCCGCCGCCTGCGCAAAAGCATCAACGGGGAGGGCGAGCTTGACGTGGTTCGCACCGTGCGCGCCGCGGGCTATGCTCTGGATACCGAGCAGATCTGAGGCGTTCCGTGGATGGGCAGATAAAGGATGGGCAGGCGGGTGCCGTGCCCACCCTCGACGACGTGCGCCGCGCCGCGGCGCGGATCGACGGGCGGGTGCGCCGCACGCCCTTGCTGGAGGCCGGGCCGGCGCGCGGGCATGCGGCCGTCGCGGCGCAGCTTGTGCTGAAACTCGAATCGCTTCAGGTCACCGGCTCGTTCAAGGCGAGGGGCGCCTGCAACACGCTCGCGGCCCTGCCGCCGGCGGCGCTGGCGCGCGGGGTGGTCACCGCGTCGGGGGGCAATCACGGCTTGGCGGTAGCTTATGCCGGGTGGGTCGCCGGGGTGCCCGCCACGATCTACCTCCCCGTCACCGTGCCCGACGCGAAGCGGCGCAAGCTGCGGGCCTGGGGCGCCGAGGTGGTGGTCGAGGGTGAGGCGTGGGACGACAGCAACGCGGCGGCGCTGCGCCACGCCGCACGGCAGGGCATGGCCTACATCCACCCCTTCGCCGACCCGCTGGTGATCGCCGGGCAGGGGACGGTCGCGACCGAGATCCTCGACGCCGCGCCGGACGTGGACACGCTGCTCGTGGCCATCGGCGGCGGCGGGCTGATCGCCGGCATCGCCGTTGCCGCCCGCGCGATGAAGCACAGTATCCGCATCATCGGCGTCGAGCCGGAGGGTGCCCCCACCCTGTTGCGCAGCTTGGAGGCCGGGCGCCCGGCGCTGCTGGACCGCATCGACACCGCCGCCGGCACCTTGGCGCCGCGCAGCACCGATCCGCTCAACTTCGGCATCATCCAGCATCATGTCGAGCGCGTCGTGCTGGTGTCCGACCCGGCCATGCAGCAGGCCGCCGCCTGGCTGTGGTTCGAGCATGGCGTGGCGTCGGAACTGAGCGGCGCCGCCGCGGTGGCCGCCCTGCTCACCGGAGCCTACCGGCCGCTGCCGGGCGAGCGGGTGTGCGCCGTGGTCTGCGGCGCCGGCACGGACGGCATGGCGGGCTGATCCGCCGGGCTTCATGATTTGTCAGAGACCGCGTTAACCCTATTGAACATCAAAACCTCCTGGGTATTATCACGGTAATTTGATTGTCGGGATGATGCTGTCAGTGAGGGTGCGATGACCGGTCTGCTTTGCAGGAAAGCCTCGTCCCTCGCCATTGGGGAGGAGATGCGCCGGACCGAACGGATCGGCTTCGAGCTTGAGCTGGGCGAGACCCTGGCGCGGCCGCCCGAGCGGCTGGCAGACGAGGCGGCCGACCGCACATGGCGCCTTTCGCAGGATCTTCTCATGGTGTGCGACCGGCACGGCGTCATCCGCGCGGCCAACCCGGCCTGGACCCGGCTCCTGGGCTGGCAGCCGGCCGAGCTTCTGGGGCGGGACCACCTCGATCTCGTCGATCCCGACAGCCGCGGCGCAAGCCTGGCCGACAGCACGGCGCCTTGGGAGAGCCGCATGCGGCACAAGGACGGCTCCACCCGCTGGGTCGCCTGGACCGCCTCGCCCGAGGAGGGGCTGATCTACGCCAGCGGGCGGCACGTCACGGCGGAGAAGGAGGCCGCCCAGGCGCTGGCGCAGGCGGAGGAGCAGTTGTGGCAGTCGCAGAAGATGCAGGCGGTTGGCCAGTTGACCGGCGGCATCGCGCACGACTTCAACAACCTCCTGGCGGGGATCATCGGCAACCTGGAGCTGATGCAGCGCCGGATCGCCGCCGGGCGCATGGATGGGCTGGACCGCTACGCGACGATGGCCACGGCGTCGGCCGAGCGTGCGGCGGCGCTCACGCAGCGCCTGCTGGCGTTTGCGCGTCCCCAGCCGCCCGATCCGCAGCGGGTCGAGGCGAGCCGCCTGCTGTCCGGGATGGAGGACCTGCTTCGGCGCACCCTGGGACCGGAGGTCAGCCTGGAGACGGCGTTGGCCGACGCGCTTTGGCCGACGCTGTGCGACCCGAACCAGCTTGAGAACGCCATCCTGAACCTCGCGATCAATGCGCGCGACGCCATGCCGAAGGGCGGGCGGCTTACCATCGGGACCGCGAACGTCGGCCTCGACGACGCCGAGGCGCAGGATGGCATGGGGGCCGGCCAGTATGTCGCCATCGCCGTGGCGGACACCGGCCTCGGCATGGGTCCGGAGGTGATCGCCAGGGCCTTCGACCCGTTCTTCACCACAAAGCCGACCGGCCAGGGCACGGGGTTGGGCCTCTCGATGCTGCGCGGCTTCGTCAGGCAGTCCGACGGCCACGTGCGCGTCGATTCGGAGCCTGGCCTGGGCACGACGTTCAGGATCTACCTGCCCCGTTGCCGCGGCGAGGCGGGTGACGCTTCCAGGTGACCGCCTTTGGCCGCCGGGGCATGGTGGCGCTCAGCCTGGAGGTCGGTGCGGCGGAGCCGGTGGCGGCAGGGCGGGAGCGCCCCATATGCGCCGCCATGGACCGCAGCTTTCCCATGACCCGCGCCGCCGGGCTGACCCGCCTCGCCGCCTTTGCCCCAGGCATGGGCCGCGCCTATGCCGACGGGCGCAACACCGACCGCGGGCCGGAGCTGGAGGCCACGACCGCCGCCCTGTCGCCCTACCTGCGCCGCCGCCTGGTCCTGGAGCAGGAGGCGGTGGACGCCGCGCTCGCCGCGCACGGTCCGGGCGCCGAGAAGTTCGTGCAGGAGGTGTTCTGGCGCAGCTACTTCAAGGGCCACCTTGAGACCCGCCCGCAGCTTTGGTCCGATTACCAGCGCCGGGCCGCCGAGGGCCGCGCCAAGCTGGCCGCCAACTCGGGGCTGCGCCTCGCCTTTGAGCGGGCAGTGGAGGGCCGCACCGGGATCGACGGCTTCGATGACTGGGCGCGGGAGCTGACGGCGACCCATTGGCTGCACAACCATGCCCGGATGTGGTTCGCCTCGATCTGGATCTTCACACTGCGGCTGCCCTGGGCGCTTGGGGCGGACCATTTCATGCGCAACCTGCTGGACGGCGACCCCGCCAGCAACACGCTGTCCTGGCGCTGGGTCGCCGGGCTGCACACCCGCGGCAAGCCCTACGCCGCGCGGGCGGAGAACATCCGGCGCTACACCGAGGGCCGCTACGACCCGGCCGGCCTGAACGAGGAGCCGGCCGCCCTGGAGGAGCCGGACCCTCCCCCGGCCCAGCCGCTGCCGCCCGGCGACGCCGCGCCCGAGGGCGACGTGGCGCTGCTGCTGCATTTGGACGACCTGCATCCGGAAAGCCTGCCGCTCGGCCGGGCGCGGGTCGCCAGGGTGGGCGGGCTGCTGGCCCATGCCGAGGGCGCGGCCGACCGGGTCCGGCAAGCCGACCAGGAGGCGATGACCGACGCGCTGGCCCGGGCGGCAGCGCATTTCGGCTGCCCCGCGAGTTTGGCGGAGCCGGGCTGGGACGCGGGCCTTCCCATGGTGGCCGCATGGGCGCCGGTCGGCCCCTCGGCCACCGCGCTGCCGCCGGTGCTGCGGGTGCGCCGAGGCTGGGACGACGCGGCCTGGCCCCGGGCAACGCGCGGCTACTTCCAGATGAAGTCGGCGATCCCTGCCATCCTGCGAACGGCGGCCGCAGGCTCTTAACCATTCCGTCACCAATTTACCGCAATGATGGCCTGTCCGCGGTGCGGCGGTTCAGGGAGGTGCGGATGCGTTGGCTCGTCTTGCTGCTGCTGCTGCCGGGCGCCGTGTGGGCGCAGGACGTGCGAACCTATGACCGAACCGGCGCGCCGACGGGCAGCCGGCATGTCGGACCCGACGGGGACACCCGGTTCTACGACCGCACCGGGCGCCCAACCGGCAGCGCGCGTCAGCAGGGCCATGAGACCCGGTTTTTCGACGCGACGGGAGCAAGCACCGGCTCCGCCCGGCAGGACGGGGCCGTGACGCGCTTCTATGACCGGACCGGCGCGCCGACCGGCACCGAACGGCAGGACGGCCTCGGCAGCCGGAGCTATGACCGCACGGGCGGGCCCATCGGCAGCGAGCAACGGGACTCCGCGGGGAACACCCGGTTCTACGACCGGTCAGGCAGGTTGGAGGGCTCCACCCGGTAGGCCCTACAGCATCCCCGCCGCGATGTTCACGGTGAGCGCCACGATCACGGTGTTGAAGAGGAAGCTGAGCAGCCCGTGCAGCAAGGCGAGGCGCCGCAGGCGGCGGGCGGTGATCTGCACGTCAGACACCTGGAACGTCATGCCGATCACGACGGAAAAATAAAGGAAGTCGATGTAGTCGGGCTGATCGTCGGAGGGGAACTGCAAGCCGCCCTTGACCTGGCCGTGCCCATCGCGGGCATACCATTCATGCGCGTAGCGGAACGTGAACACGAAGTGCGTCAGCAGCCAGGACAGGATCAAGGTCGCGGCCACCAGCGCGACGTGCAGGCCGCGCTCGACGCGGGGCAGGGTCTTGATGTCGGAGAACTCGCCGGAGAGCGCCGCGAAGCTGAAGATGGCGCCCAGCAGCATGACCCAAAACAGGGTCCACTTCCCTTCGTCCTGTGCCTCCGCCTCGGCGGACATCCGTTCGGGCGGGCGGATGGCAAAGAGATGCAGGGCGAGCACGATGAACGCGAGGGCGCCGGCATCCCAGCCTGCGATGGCCCGGGTTTGCGGGTGCCATCCCGGGGCGGCGACGCCGACCGCCGCCCAGACGGCCAGGCCGACCGCCAGGGCGATGAAGGTCCGCGGGTGCCCGGCCAGCACCCGGCCCGAAACGGCGAACGGACCCATCAGAATCTGCCTAGCACGCCGGGTTCAATCCAGGCCGGGGATCGGCACCCCGAATGCCTGCGTCAGCAGCAGCACGTTGAGCGCCAGCACGAGCGTCGTCGCGATGGCCGCCACGGTCCAGGTGGCGCGGCCCAGGCGGTAGATGCTCATCACGTCCGCACGCCGCATCAGCAGCAGCAGCGCCACCATGGGGACCGGCAGCACGAGGCTGAGCACGACCTGGCTGGCGACCAGCGCCTGCGTCGCGTTCACCCCCCAGGCGACCACCGCGAAGGCCGGCGCCATCGTGACCAGGCGGCGCAGCCAGAGCGGGATGCGGAAGCCGACGAAGCCCTGCATGACGACCTGGCCCGCCATCGTGCCCACCACCGAACTCGACAGGCCCGAGGCGATCAGCGACGCCATGAACACGCCCGCCGCGGCGGCGCCGAACAGCGGCACCAGCGTGTGATAGGCGGTCTCGATCTCCGCCACGTCCTCGTGCCCGCCGTGGAAGGCGGCGGCGGCCATCATCACCATCGCCATGTTGACCAGCCCGGCAAGGGCCAACGCCACGACCACCTCGATGTTCGAGTAGCGCAGCAAGGCCCGGCGCTCCTCCTCGTTGCGTGCAGGCGCGCGGTCCTGGGTCAGGCTGGAATGCAGGTAGATGGCGTGCGGCATCACCGTGGCGCCGACGATGCCGACCGCGAGCGTCAGCGCGCCGGAATCGGCGAGGCGCGGCATCACGCTGCCGATCCCCGCGGCGCGCCAATCCGGCGGCACCATGAACAATTCGATCAGGTAGCTCAGGCCGATGGCGCCCACGAGGCCGCCGATGACGAGTTCGACCGGCCGGAAACCCCGGCTCTGGACCATCAGGATGCCGTAGGTGACGACCGCCGTCACGACCATGCCCCAGATCAGCGGCATGCCGAACAGCAGCGACAGCCCGATGGCGCCGCCCAGGAACTCGGCCAGCTCCGTCGCCATCGCCGCGACCTCGCTCGCCACCCACATCGCCCACACCGCGGTGCGCGGGAAATGCTCGCGGCACAGCTCGGCGAGGTTGCGGTTGGTGACGATGCCGAGCCGGGCCGACAGGCCCTGGAACAGCATCGCCACGATGTTGGCGAGCAGCACGACCCAGAGCAGGCTGTAGCTGTACTTGGCACCGGCCTGGATGTTGGTCGCGAAGTTGCCGGGGTCCATGTAGGCGACTGAGCAGATGAAGGCCGGCCCGGCGAAGGGCAGCACCGCGCGCAGGCCGCGGCGGCGCCCCGCCAAGGTGTCGCGGATCGCGGCCGTGGTCTGGTCGGTTAGGCTGGCATAGCCCTGCACCTTGCTCATCGCATCCCGCTTGCTCGTTGGCTGATGCTGATATAGCCTATGCTACACATCCTGCAACAGGCTTGGTTTTTGTGGTTTGACGAGACCATTGCGGCGGGGCATCAAGGCCGCACGGCAGGCGCGCATCCCCGTGCGGGATGCGCGCCTGCCCCACCCGGCGACGCCCCTCGGGCCTGGCCGGGCCGCCGGCCTGAACAGGACATGACGTGATGCCAGACAAGCGGACGCCGGGATCGTCGAGTTCGCACACCATCATGCCGCAGGAGCCGGCGCAGGCGGACCGGTTCGGCCGGGCACGGCAGGCCCGCTCGGCGACCTTGCTGGAGGACTATGCCGAGCTGATCGCCGACCTGCTGGCGACCGGCGGCGAGGCCCGCACCGTGGATGTCGCCCGCCGCATGGGCGTCGCGCACGCGACGGCGGTCAAGACCATCAGCCGGCTCAAACGCGAGGGCCTCGTCACCGCCCTGCCCTACCGCGGCGTGTTCCTGACCGAGGCGGGCCATGCGCTCGCCGACCGGGTGCGGGCGCGGCATCGCCTGGTGGTGGAGCTGCTGGTGGCCGTCGGCGTGCCGGTCGAGGACGCGGAGGCTGATGCGGAGGGCATCGAGCACCACGTGTCCGACAGCACGCTGGCCGCCTTCGCCCGGTTCTTGCAAGTCCGCAAGTAGGCGCGAGCGGCGCCATGGCGCAGGGCCGCATCCTGGTCATCAAGCATGGCGCGCTCGGCGACCTGATCCAGGGGCTGGACGCCTTCCAGGCGCTGCGCCGCCACCACGCGGCGGAGGAGCTCGTGCTGATGACCACGCCCCCTTACGCGGCGTTCGCGCAGACGATCCCGTGGTTCGACCGGGTCTGGCTCGACCGGCGTCCGGCAGCGCACCGGCTTGCGGCCTGGTGGGCGATCCGCCGCCGGTTCCTGCGGGAGGGGTTCGACCGGGTGTACGACCTGCAATGCTCGTCCCGCACCGCGCGCTATTTCCAGATGATCCCGCGGCGGCGGCGGCCGGACTGGGTGGGGGCGGCGCCGGGCTGCTCGCATCCCAACCCGGATTTCTCCGGGAGCCCGTCCAACCGGCAGAAGATGGCGGCACAGCTTCTGGGCGCGGGCGTGCCGGCGCCCGAGCCGGCTGACCTGTCCTGGCTCGCCGCACCCATCAGCCATTTGAACCTGCCCGGGCGCTTTGCGCTGCTGATCCCCGGCTGCTCGCCGCATCTGCCGCACAAGCGTTGGCCGGCGGACCGCTACGGCGCCCTGGCGCAGCGGCTGGCCGGGCGGGGCCTGGCGGCCGTCGCGGTCGGCACCGGCGTGGACCGGGACGCCATCGACGGGGTGCGCGCCGCGGCGCCGGGCGTGCTGGACCTTGGCGGCCGGACCACGCTGTTCGAGTTAGCGGCGGTGGCCCGGCGCGCGGCGGTGGCGGTCGGCAACGACACCGGCGCCGCCTTCCTCGCCTCCGCCGTGGGGACGCCGACGCTCATGCTCATGTCGTCGCACACCGACCCGCTCGTCTCCGCGCCGTGGGGACCGGATGCCTGCTGGCTGAAGCGCGACGCCATCGCCGACATCTCGGTCGACGACGCGGAACGGGCGCTGCCGCCCGCGGCGTGTTGCGTCAGCCGAGGATGTCGCGGCGAAACCGATTGAGCGCCGCCGTGCCCACGCCGATGTCGAACGCCCGTGCCCGCTCCAGGCCCGCAGCGCCCAGCGCCGCCCGCCGCGGCCCGTCGCGCGCCAGCATGGCGATGGCGTCCGCCAGCGCGCCCACGTCGTCGGGATCAACCAGCACGGCGGCGTCGCGCACCAGATCGGGCAGGTTGCCGCGCGGCGAGCAGATCAGCGCGGCGCCGCTCGCCATGGCTTCCAGCGCGGTGAGGCCGAACGGCTCGGGCCAGCGGCTCGGCACCACGACGAGCGCCGCCCGGGCCATGGCGGCCAGCACCTCCGCATGGGGCCGGTGCCCGGCCATCCCCACCCCGGCCGCCGCGGCGGCCCGCGACACGGCGGCGGAATAGGCGTCCCCGGCGCCGTCCGGCCGCAGGCGGCGCGCGCCGATGACCTCCGCGCGCCAGCCCGGCAAGCCCGGCAACGCGCGGGCGCAGGCCGCGACGAAGCGGTCCACGCCCTTTTCCGGCACCAAACGCCCGGCAAAGACGATCACGCGGTCACGGCGGCCCGGCGGCACGGCCGGCGGCACCGTCGAAAGGTCGATGCAGTTCGGCTGCACGACCGGCGGCGGACACCACCCCGCCACCCCGTCCATCAGCCGTTCGCCGACATAGGGCGAGACCGTGACGACGCAGGCGAGGCGGCGCAGCCGGGAGCGCCCGGCCACGCTGGCCGTGCCGCGCATCGCCTGCGGGTCGTTGTGCAGAACCAGGACGGTCGGCACGCCGGGGAAGCGCCGGGCGAGGCGCAGTGCGACCAGCGGGCGGTTGTGCACCTCGATCAGGCTCGGGCGCAGGTGCCGCAGGCGGCGCGCGACGCCCCAGACATACCGCGTGGCGCGGCTGGCGGGCAGCCATGCCGGGGGGTGGGCGGCCTCGAAGCGGGGGGTGGGAAACGGCGCATGGCGAAGCGCTGCGCCGATCACCACGGTGCGGAACGCCGCCTGCCGGTCGGCACCGAGCCGTTGCGCCATAAGGCCGATGGCCCCCACCGATTCGGGGCTGAACCCCTCGTTCGGCGGCAGCACCACGGCGACCAGCCGCGCGTCCGCCGAACCCTCCGCGAAGCCGCCCCGGCTCATGGCGGCCTAGGCGCGCGGCGCCATCTTGGGCCGGGGCAGCGGCCCCTCGTCCCGGAGGCCGTGCCAGGACAGCACCGTCTCCGTCAGGAACGCCATGAGCGCGCCGATGGTGCAGGCCACGGCCGCGCCGAACATCAGGAACAGCGCCCACGCCACGGCCGCGTTGCGCAGCGCGCCCACGAACAAGGTGAGCGTGGCGACCGCGGTCGCGCCCCCGCCGATGGCGCCCAAGGCCACGGCGACATCGAGCGCGAACGTCCGGCGGCGCAGCCGGTGCAGGTGGCTCCGCAGCGTCGTGGCGTTCGGGCTGTTGGGCTCGGTCAGCAGCAGTTCCTCCGCGTGTTCCATGTGGTCGGTGACGCGGGCCAGGCGGGCGGAGAACACGCTCAGCAAGGTGCCGACCCCGGACAGCAGGAACACCGGCGTCAACGCGACCTGGATGACGTGGGCCACGCTTTCGAGGGGGACCCCCATGGCGAGGTCGGGCATGGTGTCAGGACGGCGCACGGACGGGCATGGCGCACCATGCCCCAGGCGGGCCGCCGGGGCTAGGCGGCCCTCCCGCCACCCCCGCCGCCATAGGGTTGGACGGTGCCGGCGCTATCTCTGCCCCTCCATGTCGATCCGCGCCCCGGCCGCGTGCCCGGCGTCGAACGCGGCGGCGTTCACTGGACGCACCGCCGGGTTGCGGGACCGGAAGCGCAGGCCGAGCCTCGCCATCTCGGCCTCGACGACCCCGGCCTTTGCCAGCGCCAGATCCCGGCCGGAGGGCGGGCGCAGCACCGCGTCCCGCTCCGTCCGCATCGCCGCGAGCTTCGCCTGGATGCCCTGGGACAGGCCGAGCACGAAGGAGGTGTGCAGCGCCCGCCGCCGTCCGCCGCGGCCCCGCAGGTACTCCGGCCCGGCGCGGAACCGGTTGGCCTCGGTCTCGAACGCCTGGGCGATCAGCGGCATCAGGGTGGCCGCCGCCCGCACGTCCGCCGGCAGGCCGAAGAACACCTGGGCGAGCCGGCCCTCCGCATCCGTCTCGAACCAGAACCGGCAGTCGAAGAACGCCGCCACCGCCGGGGCGCAATCGTCCAGCGGCCCGATGCGGCTGCGTCCCGTCGGCAAGGCGAGACGGCCGCAAGGCTGCGCCCGCAGTTCGAGGTCGGACATCGACAGGCCGTGCCGGTCCAGCAGCGCCGCCACCTTTGCCGCCGCCGCCATCGCCTCCGGCTCGGTGCAGCCGCGGTCGGTGGTCTTGCTGCGCAGGGCCTCGATGCGGGCCAGCAACGCCGTGGTGTCGGCGTCCATTGGGTTATTCGGGCAGCGGGATGAACTCGGCGTCGCCGGCCACCCGGTCGAACCGCCCGGCGCGCCAATCGGCCTTCGCCTGCTCGATCCGCTCGCGCCGGCTGGAGACGAGGTTCCACCAGACATGCCGCGGGCCGTCCATCGGCTCGCCCCCCAGCACCAGCACCCGCGCCGCGGTTTGCGCCCGCAGCGTGATGGGATCGCCCGGGCGCAGCACCAGCAGGCGGCCGGCCTCGTACGTATCGGGACCGATCTGCACCGATCCCTCCAGCACGTAGGCGGCGCGCTCGATGTGCTCCGCCCCGACCGGCAGGCTGGCGCCCTCCTCCAGCGCCGCGTCGGCGTAGAACATGTCGGAGAACGTCTTCACCGGAGAGCGCACGCCGAACATCTCGCCCGCGATCACCCGGACGTGCTTGCCCTCCCCCGACACCTCCGGCAGCGCGTCGCGGCCGACATGGACGAAGTCCGGCGCCGTCTCCTCATGCGCCTGCGGCAGCGCGACCCAGGTCTGGATGCCATAGAGCCGCTTCTCCAACGGGCGCAGCTCTGCCGCCGTGCGCTCCGAATGCACGATGCCGCGGCCGGCGGTCATCCAGTTGACGGCGCCGGGCTGGATCGCCTGCACGGTGCCGAGGCTGTCCCGGTGCATGATCTCCCCGTCCAGCAGATAGGTGACGGTCGCCAGCCCGATATGCGGATGCGGGCGCACATCCAGGCCGCGCCCGGCGTGGAACACCGCCGGCCCCACGTGGTCGAAGAACACGAAGGGGCCGACCATCTGCCGCTCCTTCGACGGCAGCGCGCGCCGCACCTCGAACCCGCCGAGGTCACGCGCACCCGGCACGATGACGGTCTCCACCAGGGGACCGTCCGGCCCCCGCATCGGCTCCGCGTCGTCTCCGGCCAGGCGGCTCATGGCATATCCCCTTCGTCATGCGATGGCGGGGGATATGGTGCGCCCGTCAGGGCGGCGCCAGGAAGGCGCCGAACGCCCGCGGGCTTTCGCCCACCTTGATCTTCCGAAGGACCTTGCCGGCGGCCACATCGATCTCCGCCAGCCGGTTGTCCATCCAGACCGCCACGTAGGCGCGGGCGCCGTCGGCGGACATCGCGATGCCCTCGGGGTAGTCGCCCACCGCGATGTCGGGCAGGGCGGCGAAGGCGCCGTCGAACACCGACAGCGTGCCGGCGTGCTGGTTGGTCACCAGGATGCGCGACCCGTCCGGCGTGACCGCGACGGCGTAGGGGAAGTCGCCGACCTTGAGGCGCCGCGTCTCGGCCAGGGTGCCCGCATCCACCACCGACACGTCGCCCGACTGCACGTTGGCGACGAACACCCGGCTGCCCGCGACCGTCACCCCGAACGGCGCGTGGCCGACCGGCACCGTCGCGAGCGTGCCGAGCGTCGCGAGGTCGATCACCGACAGCGTGTCGCTTTCCCGGTTGGCGACATAGAGCCGCGCGCCCGCCGGGTCGATGGCGAGGCCGGAGGGCGATTGGCCGACCTTGACCGCGCCCGCGCTGGGCTGCCCGGCCGCGTCCAGCACGGCCACGGTGTCGCCGTACCAATCCGCCACGAACACCCGCCCGTCTCGCGGGCTCACGGCGATGCCGAGCGGCCCGGCGCCCGCCGGCACCTCCGCCACCACCGACAGGCGGCCGTCCCGGCGCTCCAGGATGCTGACGCTGCGCCCCTCGGGGTTGGTGACATAGACGTGGCGCCCGTCCGCCGCCACTGCGACCCCGGCCGGCTTCGCGCCGACGCCGACCGTCTGCACGATGGCGCCGGTCGCCGTGTCCACGACGGAGACGCTGTCGTCGCCCTGGTTGGTGACGTAGGCCAATGCCGCCCGCGCGGGCGGCGAGGCCGCCAGCAGCGCCAGGCAGGCGAGGGCGAGCCTCAACCAGCGCGCTCGGCGATGGCCTTGATGTTGTCGAGGCCAGCGCGCAGCACGCCCGTGACCGCCTTCGCCGAGGCCGCGTCGTTCAGCTCGGGCGGCGGGTCGTTGAGCGGGTAGCCGCGGTAGAACGCGGCCCGCCATTCGATCGTGCTGCCGCCGGCCGGGTTGTCCGAGACCTCGAACCAGGAGCTGTAGTTGGTGACCGGCAGCACCTTGGGGTCCACCTTCTCGATCCGGTACATGTAGCTGCGGGTGGCGGCGTCGTACTTGGCCAGTTCCTCATCGAAATGCGGGTCGCCCTCGGCCTTGAGCGTGAGCGTGCGCTTCGAGCCGACGGCGTTGCCGTGGTCCGCGGGGCTGGACGCGATCAGCGGGTGCCAGCGGGCGATGGAATCGAAGTCGCCGACGATGGCCCAGACCTGGTCGGGGGTGCGGGCGACATCGACGGTCTGCGTGACCTTCTGCCGCGTCGGGCCGTGCGCCTGGGCCTTCTGGGTGAAGCCAGCCGCGGCGGCCAGGATGGCGACGAGGCGTCGCCGGGGAATATGCAGCATGAACCGTTCCTCCATCCCGCGCGTCTGACGCGCGCGTGCGTCAGGATTGCGCGGAATGGCGGACGGCGCCAGGGGTCGGCGATGGACCCTGCTGAACTATGCCGCCAGCACGCCGCTACGCTTGGCCGCATGGGTCGCAATCGCGTCCATCAGCGGCGGCGACAGGCAGTCATAGGGTTCGAGGCCGAGTTCACGCAGCCGGCCGCGCACCGCGCCCATCTGGTCGGGCTTGGCGCCGGACTCGATGATGGAGGACACGAAGGCGGCGAACTCCGGCGCGGCCCAGCCCTCCTCCTGCGACAGCTCGGTGTGCACGAAGTCCATGCCGTAGAACGGGTGGTCCTTGTTCTCGATCCGCCCGTAGGCATGCGCCCCGCAGCCGGTGCAGGCCATGCGCTGGATCGCCGCGGCGGCATCGACGGCCTTCAGCTTCTCGCCATGCTCCAGCACCTGGACCTTGTCGCGCGGCACCACGGCGATGACGGAGAACACCGCGCCTTCGGGCTTCCAGCATTTGGTGCAGCCGCAGGCGTGGTTGAACGCGGTCTGCGCGGAGACCTCCACCTTCACCGGGTCGGTGGCGCAGTGGCAGACGAGCATGCCGCCCGCGAAGCCCGGCGCGGCCGGCTTGATGCCGTTGTCCACGGACGGATGGATATGGATGGCGCTGGCCATGACGGTTCTCCCCAATGCGCCGGTTGCGTCCCGGCTTGCTGATGCCGCGGCAGTCCACTGGTGGGGCGAAGCGCCGCCCATCGACTCTACACGATCAACCCGGCGGCACAACGGCGCCGGACCGGGGCGGCGGGGCGCCCGCCTGAAGTTAGGGCTACTTGCAATCCACGAGATCGCTATCGGACAGGGAGAAGGAGTATTTGCCGCCGCCCTTCACCTCCACGTTCCGCACGGTGCAGACCCGGCCGGGCTTGGTGGTCAGCCGCACGTCGTAGCGGCCCGGCGCGATGCCGGCCAGGCGCAGCCGTTCGTCATGGTCCACCGTCCCGTCGCGGTCGTTGGCGCATTGGTTGGGACCGAACGGCCCGGCGGGCGCGCCCCCCGACCCGACCGGCGCCATGACCAGGTTGGTGATGGTGGAGGAGGTCAGGTTCCAGAACGCCATGCGCTCCTGCGCCGTGGCCGGGCGCAGGACGCCGCACAGCGCCAGCAGGATCAACGATGTCCGCATCCCCATCACCCCAGCAGTTGCCGCGCGTGGTGCGCGATGTGGTCGCCCATGAAGCCCTGGATGAACCAGTAGCTGTGGTCGCCGGGCTGCCGACGCAGCGTCAGCTCCTGCCCCGACGCCGCCGCCGCGGCCTCCAGCGCCTCCGGATGCAGTTGGCTGGCGAGGAACTGGTCGTCCTTCCCTTGATCGACCAGGATCGGCCCGGGATACGGCCGGGCGCGCATCAGCAGGCTCGCGTCCCACGCCGCCCAAGCCGCCCGGTCGGGGCCGAGGTAGCCGGTGAACGCCTTCTCCCCCCACGGCACCGCCGACGGGTTGGCGATGGGCGCGAAGGCGGAGACGGAGTGCCAACGCTCCGGCTCCCGCAGCGCCGTCACCAGCGCGCCGTGCCCGCCCATCGAGTGCCCGAACACGCCGCGGCGGCCCGGACGCACCGGGAACTCCGCCTCGATCAGCGCCGGCAGCTCCCGCGTCACGTACTGCGCCATGCGGTAGTGCCCGGCCCAGGGTTCGGCGGTGGCATCCAGGTAAAACCCGGCGCCAACGCCGAAATCCCAGCTCTCCGCCTCCCCGGGCAAATTGAGGCCGCGCGGGCTGGTGTCCGGCATCACCAGAACCAGCCCGTGCTCCGCGGCATAACGCTGGGCGCCGCCCTTGATGGCAAACGTCTCCTCCGTGCAGGTCAGCCCGGCGAGGTAGTACAGCGCCGGGCACGGCCCCTGCTGCGCCTGCGGCGGCAGGAACACGCCGAAGCGCATCTCCGTCCCGGTGGCGGCGGAGGCATGGCTGTAGAACCCCATGGCACCGCCGAAGCAGGCATGCGTGCTTTTGGTGTCCATCCGTCAGGCCGCGGCGTCGAAGAAGCCGAGCGCCGGGGCGCCATCGTAGAACTTCGGGATGTCGGCGAAGATCTCGGCGCCGTGCTGGTCGGCGGCGGCCTTGAAGTTGTCCATGGAGGCGAAGCTCAGCAGCGTCATGGTGACATAGGCCGCCGCCGCTCCGTCCGGCGCCGGCTGGCCGCGCATCACCTGGTCGTTCTGCAAGCCCATCGGCCCCCACAGGCGGCGGACCAGCGGCATGTGGCTTTCGTTGTAGTAGGCGTGGTCGAACCGGGTGCCGTCGCCGCCGGGATACATCACAGCCACCATCAGCATCGCGTCCTCCTTCGTTTCTTGTATAGGACCCACCCTACGGCCCCGGCGGCGGTGTGGGAAAGGGGCCGCGGCCAGATAATTCCGAATCGCCGGCGCGGCCTGGCCGGATGGGCAGGCCCGGCCTCGACATTCGCTGGCAGGTTCCCATAATCGCCACAGGCCAATGCCGGCATGGCGTGGCGACGGGGAGGGACGATGCGTCATTCAATGGGACGTTGCCTGATGGGATTGGCGGCGATGGCGGCCGTGGCGCTGACGGCCGGTACGGCCCGGGCGGACGGCGACCCGGCGCTCGGCAAGACGGCGTTCAACAAGTGCGCCGCCTGCCACTCGGTCAAGCCGGGCGAGAACAAGATCGGCCCCAGCCTGCATGGCGTCGTGGGCCGGCCGTCGCACAGCATCGAGGGCTTCAACTACTCCGAGCCGATGAAAGCCTACAACGTGACCTGGGACGCGCCCACGCTCGACCATTACTTGACCGATCCCCGCGGCACGGTTCCCGGCACCAAGATGATCTTCGTCGGGTTGAAGAAGGACGACGAGCGGGCGAACGTGATCGCCTACCTCGAAACGCTCAAGTAAGCGCGGCTGCGACGCGGGCGCCCTCGGCGATCCCGCGCCGCCGGCTGCCCTCGGGCACCACCAGTTCCCGCACCACCCGGGCCGGCCCCTCCGACAGCAGCAGGATGCGGTCGGCCAGCGATGCCGCCTCCGCCAGGTCGTGGGTGACCAGGAGGGCGGCGCAGCGCCGGGTCCGCCAGGCGGTTGCGAGGACGGCCCGGCCCTGCTCCGCCATGGCGGGATCGAGCGAGACGAACGGCTCGTCCAGCAGCAGCAGGGCCGGCTCGATGGCAAAGGCCCGCGCGATGGCCGCCCGGCGCGCCATGCCGAGCGACAGCGCCGGCGGATGCAGGTCGGCGTAAGGGGTAAGGCCCAGCAACGCCAGCAACGCCTCTGCCGCCGCCGGGTCGGGCGGGCGGACGAGCGCGATGTTCTGCCGGACGGTGCGCCAAGGCAGCAGCCGCGGCTCCTGGAACACGGTGCCGATGCGCGGCCGCGTGCCCGCTGCCCAGGTGACCGCACCGTCGTACCGGGCATCCAGCCCGCCGATGATCCGCAGCAGCGTCGTCTTGCCGCAGCCGGACGGGCCGACCAGGGCGACGATCTCCTCCCGCTCCAACGCGAAGCGCAGGCCCGCGATCACCGTGCGCGGGCCGCCGCGCGCCGGGACGGCCTTGCGCGCGACCTCGACCTCCAGCATCACCGCCACAGGTTGGCCCGCCGCTCCAGCGGTTGCAGCGCCAGCCACTCGATCAACTGCACCACGACGATGAAGGCCAGGGTGTAGGCCAGGATGCCGGTCACGTCGAACAACTGGAAATACACCTGGATTTGGAAGCCCACGCCGTCGCTGCGGCCCAGCAGCTCCGCCACCAGCACGATCTTCCAGATCAGCGCCAGCCCGGA
>CAXULX010000047.1:0-34087 GCA_964252005.1 uncultured Acetobacteraceae bacterium
TCACCAGGCAGTCGCCGAAGGCGTAGGCATAGACGTAGAACGGCGAGTGGATGAAATGCGGCACATAGGCCCAGTACACGTTGTACTCCGGCGTGAAGTGGAACGCCGGCCCCAGGCTCTCGGTCTGCACCTGCATCCACAGCTCGCCGATCCGCTCCGGCACCATTTCGCCCGACCGGCGCTCCGCGTGCAGCAGCGTCTCGAACTGGTAGAACGCGGTCTGCCGCACCACCGTGTTGAGCATGTCCTCGACCTTGCCCGCCAGCATGATGCGGCGGCGCTTCGGGTCGGTCTCGGCGGCCAGCAGGGCGCGGAAGGTCATCATCTCGCCGAACACGCTCGCGGTCTCCGCCAGCGTCAGCGGCGTGCCGGACATCAGGTAGCCGTTCTTCGCCGCCAGCACCTGATGCACGCCGTGGCCCAGCTCGTGCGCGAGCGTCATCACGTCCCGCGTCTTGCCGTGGTAGTTCAGCAGCAGGTACGGATGCACCGAGGGCACGGTCGGGTGGGCGAAGGCGCCGCCCGCCTTGCCGTCCCGCAGCACGGCGTCGATCCAGGGCTGGTCGAAGAACTGCCGCCCGACCTCGCCCAACTCCTTCGAGAAGCCGCTATAGGCCGACAGCACGCGGTCCCGCGCCTCGCCCCAGGCGATCGGCCGGTCGCTGTCGTCCGGCAGCGGCGCGTTGCGGTCCCAATGCTCCAGCTTCTCCAGGCCGAGCCACTTGGCCTTGAGCGCGTAGTAGCGGTGCGACAGGCGGCCATAATCGGCCGACACCCCCGTGCTGAGCGCGTCCACGACCTCGTCTTCCACCATGTTCGCGCGGTTGCGCGCGCTGGTGGGGCGCGGGTAGCGGCGCCAGGTGTCGATGATCTCCTTGTCCTTCGCCAGCGTGTTCGTCACCAGCGAGAACAGCCGCACGTTGCGCTGGAACACCTCGCCGATGGACGCCGCCGCGTCCGCCCGCACCGCCCGGTCGCGGTCGGACAGCTTGTTCAGCGCGGCGCTGACCGTGAGAGACTCGCCCCGCACCGGCACGCGGAGCGCCGCGATGGTCTCGTCGAACAGGCGGCTCCAGGCGCTGCGGCCCGTGACCTCCTTCTCGTGCAGCAGCTTCTCCAGGTTGTCGTCGAGCTGATGCGGGCGGAACACGCGGAGGTCGCGCAGGAACGGCGCGTAGCGCGACAGCGCCGGGTCGGCGAGCTTGGCGGCGAGGTCTCCCTCCTCGATCCGGTTCAGCTCCAGCGACAGGAACAGCAGATGCGAGCTGATGGTCGTCACCCGCTCGTTGATCGACTGGTAGAACTTGGCGATGCCGGGGTCGAGGCTGTCGGTGCTGAACTGAAGCTGGGCGTAGGACATCAGCCGTCCGAGGATCTCCTCGATCCGCTCGTACTCTGCGAGCGCCCCGGCCAACCCGGCGCCGGACAGTGCCGCCACGCGGCCGGCATGCGCGTCCTCGAACGCCCGCGCCGCCGCGTCCGCGCGGTCGGCGTCGGCCGCAAGCTCGGGGCTGTCGGGCGCGGGGTAGAGGTCGGTCAGGTCCCAGGACGGCAGCAGGTCGGCGGTATGCGCGTTGGTTGCAAGGCTCGCAGGCTGGTCCATCTAGTGCTCGTCCCATCGTGCTGATACGTCGTCGCTTAAGGTGGGACGTTGGACCCGCAGGGCAAGCGTACGGAGCAAGCGTGGACGACACCCATCCCGGCGCTCATCCACCCGGCGCCTATGCGCCCAATGCTTACCCGCAATGGCCCAACCTCGCCGCCATGATGTTCGGCCTGGCCCGCGGCTGGCCAGCCCGCCCGATGCTGCGTCATTGGCGGGACGGCGCGTGGCACGGCGTCGCCTGGGGCGAGTTCGCACGGCGCGCAGCCTCCGTCGCCCGGGGCCTGCGCGCCGCGGGCGTCGCGGCCGGCGACCGGGTGCTGATCGTCAGCGAGAGCCGGCCGGAGGTGCCGATCCTGGAGACCGCGCTGATGGCGATCCGCGCCGTGCCGGTGCCGGGCTACACGACCAACACGCCGGAGGACCACGCGCACCTGCTGATGGACAGCGGCGCGCGGGTGGCCGTCGCCTCCACCACGGCGCTCGCCGACCGCGTGCTGGCCGGCGCCGCGCTGACCGGCGGGCTGGACCAGCTGCTGTGCATGCAGCCCGGCCGCGGCCTGTTGCTTTCCACGCTCGAAGCCGACCACGCGGCACCCGACGACATCGCGGCGGAGGCGGAGGAGATACCGTCCGGCGCGCTCGCCTGCCTAATTTACACCAGCGGCACCTCCGGCCTGCCCCGCGGCGTCATGCTGCCGCACCGGGCGATCCTGTCGAACTGCCGGGGCGCCTTCGAGCTGGTGCGCCCGCTGCGCCTCCGCAACGAGACCTATCTGTCGTTCCTGCCGCTGTCGCACAGCTTCGAGCACACGGTGGGCCAGTTCTTCCTGCCGAGCCTCGGGACCGAGATCGTCTATTGCCGCGGGGTCGAGCACCTGGCCGCCGACATGCTGGCGGTGCGGCCCACGATCATGGCGGTGGTGCCGCGCGTGCTGGAGGTGATCCGCGCCCGCGTGCTCCAGCAGGTCGGGCGGCAACCGGCGTGGAAGCAGGCGCTGTTCCATCGGGCGTTGGCCGCGGGTCTGCGCCGGGTCGAGGGCCGCGCGACGGTCGCGGACCGCATCGCCGGGCCGGTGCTGGACCGCCTGGCGCTGCGCCCGGTGCGCGCCCGGTTCGGCGGCCGGTTCCGCGCGGCGATGTCCGGCGGCGCACGCCTCGATCCGGAGGTCGGGCGCTTCTTCCGGGCGCTCGGCCCCGTGGTGATGCAGGGCTATGGACAGACCGAGGCCGGCCCGGTCATCAGCGCCAACGGGCCGGACGACCCGGAGATCGGCAGCGTGGGCCGCCCGCTGCAAGGCGTGGAGCTGCGGATCGCAGGCGATGGCGAAATCCTGGTGCGCGGCGAACTGGTGATGGACGGCTACTGGCGTCAGCCCGCGGCCACCGCCGAGGTGATCCGGGACGGCTGGCTGCACACCGGGGACCTCGGGCGGATCGACGCGCGGGGCCTGCTGACCATCACCGACCGCAAGCGCGACATCATCGTGCTGTCAGGCGGCGAGAACGTGTCCCCGGCGCGGGTCGAGGGCGTGCTGATGAGCGAGCCGGACATCGCGCAAGCCGTGGTGTTCGGGGACGGCCAGGCCGCGCTCTCCGCCCTGCTGGTCCCGGCCGAGGGCGGCGACGCGCAGAGCGTCGGCGCCGCCGTGGCGCGGGTCAACGCGCGCCTGTCCACCACCGAGCGCATCCGGCGGCACAGCCTGGTGCCGCCCTTCACCATCGAGAACGGCCTGCTGACGCCCAGCCAGAAAATCCGCCGCGCCCAGGTGCTCCGCACCCATGGAAGCTTGCGTCAGGCAGGCTGAGCCGGGCCGCTCACATCCCCAGCGCGCGGCGGTACACGTCCAGCAGCGACTCCTGCTCCTCCACCTCCGCCGGCTCCTGCTTGCGGATGCGGATGATCTGGCGCAGCACCTTCACGTCGAACCCGGCCGACTTCGCCTCCGCGTAGATGTCCTTGATGTCGCTGCCGAGCGCCTTGCGCTCCTCCTCCAGCCGCTCGATCCGCTCGATGAGGCTGCGCAGCCGGTCGGCCGCGATGCCGCCGACCTGCGCCTCCTTGGCCTTGCCCTCGTCCAGCGGGTCGTCGTCCTGGTTTTCGGTGCTGTCCAGGGCCATGGCGCCCCCCTTCATGGTGGTCAGGCGCGGGGCTTAGCGGCGCGGGGAGTGAGGGTCAATGCGCCGGGTTGGACTTGGCAAAGGCGGCCTTCTGCTCCGCCGTCGCCTCGACCTGATGCCGCGCCTGCCACTCCTTGTAGGGCATCCCATAGACGATCTCCCGCGCTTCGGGGTCTGAGAGCGGCAGGTCGCGCGCCTCCGCCTCCTCGCGATACCAGCGGGACAGGCAGTTGCGGCAGAACCCGGCCAGCGTCATCAGGTCGATGTTCTGCACATCCGTCCGCTCCCGCAGGTGCGCCACCAGCCGGCGGAACGCGGCGGCCTCCAGCTCGGTGCGGGTCGTGTCGTCCATGGCGGGTACGGTCATCGTGGGAACCCCTTTTCGGTCAAGCTCGCCTGTGCGGAGATGAGACGGGGCGGATATGGCGGGACGGCAAGGCTGCGTCCATAGTACCGCCGCCACCTGGTCAGGGAACGCCGATGCCGTGGGACGACACGCAGGCCCGAATCGCGTTGCGGGCGATGTTCGACGCGGCGGTCGCCAGCGCCGATCCGCGCCGGGTCCTGGCGGCGCACCTGCCGGACCGGCCCGCCGGCCGAGTCGTCGTGGTCGGCGCCGGCAAGTCGGCCGCCGTGATGGCGGCGGCGCTGGAGGACGCCTGGC
This sequence comes from uncultured Acetobacteraceae bacterium, assembly GCA_964252005.1. GTDB lineage: Bacteria > Pseudomonadota > Alphaproteobacteria > Acetobacterales > Acetobacteraceae > CAHJXG01. The sequence goes on from CAXULX010000047.1 coordinate 4,389, forward strand.
CGGACGTGCCGATGACCGGCGTCGTCGTCACCCGCTACGGCCATGCCGTGCCGACCCGCGCCATCGAGGTGCTGGAAGCGTCGCACCCGGTGCCCGACGCCAACAGCGAATCGGGCGCGCGCCGCGTGCTGGCGGCGGTCCGGGGCCTGTCGCCGGGCGACCTGGTGATCGCGCTGATGTCCGGCGGCGCGTCGGCGCTGCTGGAGTTGCCGGCGCCGGGCCTGACGCTCGCGGATGCCGGGCGCGTCAACCGGGCCTTGCTGGCGAGCGGCGCCACGATCCACGAGATGAACGCGGTCCGCAAGCACCTCTCGGCCATCAAGGGCGGGCGGCTCGCGGCGGCGGCGCGGCCGGCCCGGATCGTCACCCTCGCCATCAGCGACGTGCCCGGCGACGACCCGGCCGTCATCGGCAGCGGCCCCACCGTGCCGGATGCCTCCACCTGGGCGGAGGTGCGCGCCATCGCAGCACACTACGGCCTGGCGCTGCCCCGCACGGACGGCCCGGAGACCCCGAAGCCCCACGAGATCGACGCCGATGTCCGGATGATCGCGACGCCCGCCATGGCGCTGGACGCGGCAGCCGCCGCCGCCCGGGCGCACGGCCTGTCGCCGCTGATCCTGGGCGATGCGCTGGAGGGGGAGAGCCGGGAGCTCGGCACCGTCATGGCCGGCATCGCCCACAGCGTGCGGCGCCACGGCCAGCCGCTGCCCGCGCCCTGCGTGCTGCTGTCGGGCGGGGAGACGACGGTGACGATCGGCCAGGGGCCGGCCGGGCGCGGCGGGCGCAACACCGCGTTCCTGCTGGGCCTCGCGGTCGCGCTGCGGGGCGCCGGGGGCATCTGGGCCTTGGCCGGCGACACCGACGGCATCGACGGCACCGAGGATGCGGCCGGCGCAATCGTCACGCCCAGCACGTTGACGCGGGCACGGGCGGTGGGGCTTGATCCGCGCGCCGTGCTCTCGGCGCATGACAGCTACGGCCTGTTCGACGCGGTGGGCGACCTGATCCGCACCGGCCCGACGCTGACCAACGTGAACGACCTCCGGGCCGTGCTGGTCGCACCCGTTTAAGGAACCTTGATGGCCGTCCGAACCAAGCTGCGCCGCCGCCGGCGCACCAAGATCGTCGCGACGCTCGGCCCGGCCAGCGCCACGCCAGAGGTGCTGTCCCGCCTGTTCTACGGCGGGGCCGACGTGTTCCGGCTCAATTTCAGCCACGGCGCCCACGCCGACCACCTGGCGCGGATCACCATGATCCGGGCGCTGGAGGAGCAGTCGGGCCGGCCCATCGGCATCCTGGCGGACGTGCAGGGGCCGAAGCTGCGGGTCGGCAAGTTCCAGGGCGGGCGCATCGCGTTGCAGACCGGGCAGGCGTTCCGGCTCGACCTGTCGCCGGTGCCGGGCGACAGCCGCCGGGTCGAGCTGCCGCATCCCGAGATCATCCAGGCGGCCGGGATCGGCACCTCCCTGCTGCTGGACGACGGCAAGCTGCGGCTGCGGGTGACGCGCGTGCGGGAGGACCATCTGGAAACCGAGGTGGTGACCGGCGGCAGCCTGTCGGACCGCAAGGGGGTGAACGTGCCCGACGTGGCATTGCCGATCCCGGCGCTGACCATGAAGGACCGGGCGGACCTCGATTTCGCCCTGGCGCACGGGGTCGATTACATCGGGCTGAGCTTCGTGCAGCGGGCCGAGGACGTGGCGGAGGCGAAGGCGATCATCGCCGGGCGCGCCTGGATCATGACCAAGCTGGAAAAGCCGCAGGCGCTCGACAACCTCGACGAGATCCTGGCGCTGTCGGACGCGGTGATGGTGGCGCGGGGCGACCTGGGCGTCGAGCTGCCGCCGGAAGAAGTGCCGCTCGCGCAGAAGCGCATCGTCCGCGCGGCGCGGGAGCGCGGCATCCCCGTCGTCGTCGCGACCCAGATGCTGGAGAGCATGATCACCGCCCCCGCCCCCACCCGGGCGGAGGCGTCCGACGTGGCGACCGCGGTGTTCGACGGCGCCGACGCGGTGATGCTCAGCGCCGAGACCGCCGCCGGGCAATACCCGTACGAGGCCGTCAACATCATGGACCGTATCATCGAGCGCGTGGAGCGCGACCCCGGCTGGCGCGCCATCACCGAGGCGAGCCGCCCGGCGCCGGAGCCGGTCTCCGCCTCGGCCATCGCCGCCGCGAGCCGGCAGGTGGCCCACACCGTGAAGGCGGCGGCCATCGTCGCCTTCACCGAGGGCGGCAGCACGGCGCTCCGCGTGGCGCGGGAGCGGCCGGACTGCCCGGTGCTGGGCCTGACCTCGAACCTCGCGACCGCGCGGCGGCTCGCGGTGGTGTGGGGGGTGCACGCGCTGGTGACGCCCGAGACGCACACGATGACGGAGACGGTGACGCGCGCCACGCGGCTGGCGCGGAGCGAGGGCCTGGCGTCGCCGGGCCAGGAGGTGGTCGTGACGGCGGGCGTGCCGTTCAACCAGCCCGGCACCACCAACGCGCTGCGCGTGGCGCATGTGAGGTAGGGGCATGGCGGACCTCGGCTGGATCGGGCGCGCGCCGGGCGGGCCGTACTTCGTCACCGACGCCGGCGCCCCCTGGACGCCCATCGGGCAGAACGACGCAATCAGCTGGCCGGAATGGCACGGCCTGCTGCACCGCCGCGACCTCGGCGCGGTGGAGCGGCATCTCGCTTACCTGCGCGGCAGCGGCGTGACCTGCCTGCGGTTCATGCTGGAATACGCGGAGACCGGCGAGCACTTCTTCGAGCAGCCGGCCGGCGCCTTCAACCCGGCGATGGTGCAGCTCTGGGACGACCTGTTCCGGCTCACGGCCGCAGCCGGGCTGCGCGTCCTGCTCACGCCGTTCGACACGTATTTCCACTGGGTGCGCTGGGACCTCCATCCCTACAACGCCGCCAATGGTGGCCCCTGCCCCGACCGCACCAGCCTCATGGTGCATCCGGGCGTGCGGGCGCTGGTGAAGGCGCGGCTGGCCTTCGCCACCGGGCGTTGGGGCGGCAGCGGCGCCCTGTTCGCCTGGGACCTGTGGAACGAGATGCACCCGGTGCAGGGCGAGGACCGGCCCGACTGCTTCGACGACTACATCGGCGACGTCGGGCCGTTCCTGCGCGGGTTGGAACGGCGGCTGCACGGCCGGGCGCACCTGCAATGCGTGTCGGTGTTCGGGCCGGAGCTGCATTGGAAGCCCTGGCTGAACGCGCCGGTGTTCCGCCACCCCGCGCTCGATTTCGCCAACAACCATTTCTACGAGGAGGGCACCATCGACGACCCGCGGGACACCGTCGCCCCGGCGCTCGCGGTGGGCCGCCTGGTGCGGGAGGCGCTGGCGGAGATCGCCGACCAGCGCCCGTTCTTCGACAGCGAGCACGGCCCGATCCACACCTTCAAGGACCATGGGATCACCTTGGCGGAGCCGTTCGACGACGAGTATTTCCGCCACCTGCAATGGGCGCACCTGGCGTCCGGCGGCGCGGGCGGCGGCATGCGCTGGCCGAACCGCGACCCGCACAGCCTGACACCCGGGATGCGGCAGGCGCAGCGCGGCCTGGCCGACTTCCTGCCGCTGGTGGATTGGCAGCACTTCGACCGGCGTCCCGTCGAGGTCCGCGTCAGCGACCCTCGTGTGGTGTGCTTCGCGTGCGGGGACGGGCGCCAGGCGGTGCTGTGGCTGCTGCGCACCACGCCGCTGCTGCGGGACGGGCGGGTCGATCCGGACTGCCGCTCGGCCGTGTCGGTGCGGGTGCCCGGCCTGACCGCCGGGCCTTATTCGGCAACGTTATGGGACACGCGCGCCGGCTGCCAGGCCGGCCAGGTGTCGGCCATGGCGGGGGCGCAAGGGCTTGAGGTCAGCCTGCCGGCGATGCCTGCCGACGTCGCGATGGCAGTTCGACCGGCCTGAGGGTTGCCGGCGGCGCGGACGTGTGTTCGTATCTCGGCCAATCCGGTCGCCAGAGCCGCATAGGGAGTTGAAACCATGGGGCTGCCCCATCTGACCCGCCGGGCGTTCGCGTTGCTTGCCGCCGTCGCGGCCGTTCCACGGCTGGCCCGCGCCGAGGACACCATCAAGATCGGCGTCGTCTCCCCGGCCACCGGGCCGGCGGCCGAGGCCGGCAAGCTGCAGCTGAACGGCGCGCGCCAGGCGCTGGAGACGATCAACGAGAAGGGCGTGCTGGGCCGCAAGCTCGAATTGGTGGTCGAGGACGACCAGACCACCAACCCCGGCGCGGTGCTGGCGTTCAGCCGCCTGGCCGGCCGGGCCGACATCGCGGCGTTCATCGGCTCGATCCGCAGCACCCAGGTCCACGCCATGTCGCCGGACGTGCTGAAGGTCGGCAAGCCCATGATGTTCGGCGGCACCGACCCGACGCTCACGCAGCAGGGCAACAAGTGGCTGTTCCGCTGCCGGCCGAACGACAGCTACTCCGCCAAGGTCATCGCCGAGTTCGGCGTGGGCGACCTGAAAAAGCAGAAATGGGCGGTGGTGTTCTCGACCGACGCCTTCGGCACCAACGGGTCGAAGGCGCTGGAGGCGGCGTTGAAGGAGCGCGGGATCACCCCGGTGCTGATGCAGGGCTACACCAACCAGGCGTCGGACTACACCGCCGTCGTGCTGGCGGTGCGGCAGTCGGGCGCCGATGTCGTCGGCAGCTACTTCACCTTCGAGAACGACCTTGGCATCTTCGCGCGCCAGCTCCGGCAGCTCGGCGTGACGATCCCCTGGGTGGGCTCGCCGTCCATCGTGAACACCACGGCGCTCAACCTCGCGGGACGCGCGCTCTATGGCACCTACGGCGTCGCCGACTACGCGGCGGATGCGACCCCGGCGTCCAAGGCGTTCGCCAACCGCTACCAGGCGCTTTACAAGGCGAACGCGGATGGCCAGTCCTCCTGGATCTTCGACGCGGTGAACCTGCTGGCGCGCGCGATCAGCGATGCCGGCAGCACCGAGCCTGAGAAGCTCCGCGCGGCGCTCGCCTCCATCCGCGGCTTCGAGGGGGCGGAGGGCGAATACAACTTCGACGACAAGGGCGACGGCCTGCGCGGCTACAACGTCGTGAAGAACGACGGCGGCAAGATCGTGTTCGACCGCCGCATCGAAGTCAAAGAGTGAGCCTGGTCCCGCAACTCTTGTTCACCGGCATCGGCATCGGCGCGATCTACGCGCTGGTGGCGCTGGGCTTCGTGCTGCTGATCCGGGCGGCGAGCGTGGTGAACTTCGCGCAGGGCGAGTTCTCCATGCTGGGCGCCTACGCGATGGTCGTGCTGTCGGGCCTGCTGGGCGTGCCCTATCTGGTCGCGCTGCCGGTCGCCGTCATCCTGATGGCGGGGTTCGGCGTGCTGTTCGCCGGCGCCACCTACTGGCCGCTGCGCCACCGCGGGCAGATGCCGGTCATCATCAGCACCATCGGCGCCAGCATCTTCCTCGCCAACACCGTGCTGGCGCTGTACGGCCCTAGCCCGGAGGTGCTGCCCGGCCTGTTCGACACGCCGGGCTTCGAGGTCGGCGGCGTGTTCATGGACAGCCAGTACCTCGCCATCATGGTGACGGCGGCGGTCATGGTGCTGCTGCAATTCCTGATCTTCGAGAAGACCCTGCTCGGCAAGAAGCTGCAGGCCACCAGCCAGGACAAGGAGATGGCGAGCCTGCTCGGCATCCCCGTGGCCCTCATGATCTTGATCACCTTCGCCTACAGCGCGGCCCTCGGCGGGCTGGCCGGCATCCTGGTGGCGCCGGTGCTGTTCGTGTCCGTGGGCATGGGCACCGTCATCTCGCTGAAGGCGTTCGCCGCCAACATCATCGGCGGCTTCGGCAACATCCCCGGCGCCATCCTGGGCGGCCTGGCGCTCGGCGTCGTCGAGACGTTCGGCGCGGCCTACGTCTCGGTGCCCTACAAGGACGCGCTGGCGTTCGGCCTGCTGCTGCTGTTCCTGCTGGTCCGCCCGCAGGGGCTGTTCGGCGAGAAGATCGCGGAGAAGGCATGAGCACGCCGTCATGAGCGCCGCGACGCTCGCCAGGGCGCCCGGCGTCGTTCAGGCGCGCGCCTGGCGCGGCCTGCCGGCGTTGGCCGCCGCCATCGTCGGCGTCCTGGCGCTCTCGACCCTGGTGCCGGAGCAGGGCTACACGCTCAACATCGTCATGCAGGCCGCGACCTACGCCATCGCGGTGGCGGGGCTTGTGGTCGTGCTCGGCTATTGCGGGCAGATCTCGCTGGCGCAGGCGGCGTTCTTCGGCCTGGGCGCCTACGGCGTGGCGCTCGGCACGGTGGATTTCGGGCTGCCGTTCTTCGTGGCGCTGCCCGTGGGCATGGTCTTGGCGGGCGTGTTCGGCGTGGCGCTCGGCCTGGCGAGCCTCAGGCTCGGCGGGCACTACCTCGCCATGGTCACCATCAGCTTCCAGCAGATCCTGACCTTGGTGCTGAACAACTGGTCCGGCCTGACGCACGGGCCGGACGGGGTGAAGAACATCTCGCGCCCCAACGTGCCGGGCCTGCGGCTCGACAGCGGCGATCATTATTTGGCGCTGTGCCTCGTCGCCCTCGTATGCGTGACCTGGTACATCTGGCGGCTGAAGACCACGCGGCTCGGCCGGGCCATGCAGGCGGTGCGCGACAACGAGATCGCGGCCAGCACCTGCGGCATCGACATCTTCACCACCAAGGTGCTGGCGTTCGCCATCAGCGCGCTGCTGGGCGGCCTGGGCGGCGGCCTGTTCGCCGGCGCCTTCGCCTACATCAGCCCGGACCAGTTCGGCTTCGGCGAGAGCATCGTGCTGCTGACCATGGCGCTGCTGGGTGGGGTGCAGTCGCCGTTCGGCGCGCTGCTCGGCACCGGGCTGCTGGTGATCCTGCCGGAGTGGCTGCGCTTCCTGCGCCAGGTCTATCTTGCGGTGTACGGCGCCGCCGTCATCCTCATTATGGTGTTCCTGCCCGACGGGCTGTGGGGCCTCACCCACCGCCTGCGCCGTCCCGCGCCCGTGAACGCCGGCGCGGTCACGCCCCTGCCGCTGCTCAGCCAGCGCGGGGCGGAGACCACGGAGGCCTCGATGTCCATCGAGGGCCTCGCCAAGCATTTCGGCGGCCTCAAGGCGCTGGACGGCGTGGACATGGCGGTGCGCCGCGGGACCGTGCACGCGCTGATCGGCCCCAACGGCTCCGGCAAGACCACCTTCATCAACGTGGTGACCGGGCTGTACCGCCCGACCGCCGGGCGCATCGCCATCGCCGGCCAGGACGTGACCGGGACGGCGGCCCATCAGCGCACCCGGCGCGGCCTCGCCCGCACCTTCCAGAACATCCGGGTGTTCCGCGGCATGACCGTGCTGGAGAACGTCATGGTCGGCGCCGAGCGGCCCGGCAACGACATCGCGGAGCAGCCGGCCCTGGTCGTGGAGCGGGCGCTCGCGGCGCTCGACTTTGTGGGCCTGCGCACCGAGGCCAACCGCATGGTCGGCACGCTGTCCTACGGCACCCAGCGCTACGTCGAGATCGCCCGGGCGCTCGCCGGCAACCCGCAGGTGCTATTGCTGGACGAGCCGGCGGCCGGCCTCAACCTCACGGAGAAGCACGAGCTTGGCCTGCTGCTGCGCCGGCTTAAGGGCCATGGCCTTACCATCCTGATCGTCGATCACGACATGAACCTGGTGGAGCAGGTCGCCGACCACATCACCGTGCTGAACTTCGGCCGCCGCATCGCCGATGGCGGGCCGCGCGACGTGCTGTCCCACCCGGACGTCATCGCCGCCTATCTGGGGGAGCCTCGCCAAGATGCCGCTGCTTGAGCTGGGCGGCCTCGTCGCGCGCTACGGCGCGGGCGACGTGCTGAAAGACCTCTCGCTGGTGGTCGAGGAGGGGGAGATCGTCGCCCTCCTGGGCAGCAACGGGGCGGGCAAGAGCACCACGCTGCGCGCCATCTCCGGCCTCGTGCCCAACGTCACGGGCCGTCTGAGCTTCGCCGGGCAGTCGCTGATCGGCATGAAGCCGGAAGCCATCGTGCGTCTGGGCATCGCCCATGTGCCGGAGGGGCGCCGGGTGTTCCCCGGCCTGACGGTGCGGGAGAACATCCTGTTGGGCGGCAGCAACCGCCGGGGTGTGGGCCGCCGCGTCCTCGAGCAGGAAACCGACGAGATGCTGGTGTTCTTCCCCGACCTGAAACGGCTGGAGCACGCGCTGGGCTGGACGCTGTCGGGCGGGCAGCTGCAGATGGTCGCCGTCGCCCGCGGCATGATGGCGAAGCCGCGCCTGCTGCTGCTGGACGAGCCGTCGCTGGGCCTGGCGCCGCTGATCGTGCAGCAGGTGTTCCGGATCATCGGCGAAATTCGCCGGCGCGGCACCACGGTGCTGCTGGTGGAGCAGAACGCCCACATGGCGCTGTCCGTCGCCGACCGCGGCTACGTGCTGGAGACCGGGAGCCTGCTGGTGTCGGGCAAGCCCGCGGAGCTTTGGAGCAACCCGGACGTGCGGGCGGCCTATCTCGGCGGCAAGACGGTCGCGGCCGCGGTCGGCTGAACCGGCAGCGGCGGCCAGGCCCTCGGGTCCGCCGCCGTAGCTGCCGCCGCTTGGGCCAGCCAGGCGCGCACGCCGGCGGGATCGCCGAACCACTCGTCCACCCGCAGCCCGGCGCCGCCCAAAGCGCGGGCCGCGCGCATCCCGTCCTCGTCCGTCACATCGTCGCCGATGAAGATCGGCTGCCGCCCGGCGAATGGTGCCTCGGTCATCAGCGTGTTGACGGCGCTGCCCTTGTCGGCGCCGCGCGGCCGGATTTCCCAGGCCATCAGCGCCTCCATCAGCTGGAACCGGTCCGCCTGCGGGTCGATCAGCCTCAGCGCGGCCTCCCGCAGCATCCCCCCCAGCTCCGGCACCGCCCGGTAGTGCAGCACGAAGCCGCGCTGCTTCTGCTCCAGGAGCACGCCGGGATGCTCGTCGGCGATCCGGGCCGCCTCGATCACCCATTCGACGGGCGGGCTGGGCAGGCTGACGCGGACCACCTCGGTGCCCGGCGCATGCCGGATGGCGCCGCCATGCTCCCCGGCGACGGCGTGGGGCACGTCGGCGAACAGCCCGTCCACCTGCTCGATCGGACGCCCGGTCACCACGGCGAGCGCGCCGCCCATGATCTCCCGCAAGCGGTGCAGCGCCTCGGTCAGGCCCGGCGCCACCCGCACCTGGTCCGGCGTCGGCGCGATGTCCAGCAGCGTACCGTCCATGTCGAGCAGCAGCGCCGACCGGGCCGGCTCCAGCGCACCCAGCGGACCCGCGTTCAGTGGCATGAGGTCACCCGCAGGTCGTAGATCGGGTGCTCCATCAGCGACAGGGCCGGCGCGCTCGCCAGCATCCAGCCGCGGAAGGCGGCGCCGGTGGCCCGGCCGTCCGTCACCTCCAGGAACGCCGCGCTGTCCTGCGGCAGGTCGGGCGGGCGGGCGACGCAGCCGCGCAGGGTGATGGTCAGCGACCCCCAGGACACGCTCTGCCCCACCCGCACCGTCAGGGGCGAGGGCTGGGCGCGCACCTTGTCGAGCACTGACAATTCGGCGGTGTCGCGCGGCTGCCAAGCATCGGGCGGCGACGGCGGCCCGGCCGCCAGCGCCGGCGCGGCGCACAGCGCGAGCAGCGCCAGGAACGGGACGCGGCGCATCACCGGCGCTTCGGGCTGCGCAGGCCCGCGACCATGTCCGCCATGATCCCGCGCATCGCGGCCTCGTCCACGCCCATCAGCACCGCGTCCTCGAACGCATCCTGCAGCACCTGCGCGGCCTCGGCATGGTTGTCCTCCAGCATGCGGAGCTTTTCCCGGCAGGACACCGCGGCGCCGTCCGGCATCGGCCAACGGTCCGGCATGTCGGTCACGCTGTCCTCATTTCGGCGGCTTCGCCTTGTTCTGGTCGAGCGTCTTCTGCGTCGCGTCGGCCAGGCTGCCGACGTTGAAGATGAACTTGCCCAGCAGGTCCTCGAGGTTCGAGGCGGATTGCGTGATGGTGACCACGCCGCCGTCGCCCAGCATCTTGTCGCTGCCGCCGGGGCTGAGGCTCACGAACGTGCCGCCCAGCAGGCCGCCGGTCGAGATCGCGGCGCTGCTGTCGTCCGAAATCTTGATGCCGGGCTGCACGGTGAAGCGCACCACGGCCTGATAGGATTGCGGGTCGATGGTGGTGCCGACCACGCTGCCGACCTTCACCCCGGCCAGGCGCACGTCCGCACCGGAGCCGATGCTGCCCACGTTGTCGAACTTCGCCGAGAGCGCGATGCCGCTACCGATGCCCCGGCCGGTGTTGGCGACGGCATAGGCCATGAACCCCGCCGTGACGACCAGCACCGCCGCCCCGGCCGCCAGCTCGGCGACGCTCCGCTTCGATCCCGCCATGCCCCTAGCTGCCCGGCGTCCAGGATTCGTAGTCGCCGGTGGACGGCGCGCGGTGCCCGCCGCGGTAGTCATGGCCCGGCGGACGGTAGCTTCCCGGCGTGCCCGTCAGGTTGGGCTGGTGCGGCTTCTGCCAGGGCTTGCGCGACGCCATCGGGATCGGCTCGCTCGTGGTGTAATGCAGCCAGGCGTGCCACTCGGCCGGCACCTGGCTGGCATCGACCTCGCCGGCATACAGCACCCAGCGGCGGGGCGGCAGGCCCGGGCGGGCGCGCTTCTCCTCGAAGTAGCGGTTGCCGCCGGGGTCGCTGCCGACGGGGCGGCCACGGAAGTAGGTGAACAGGCGGGTGCCGATGGTCATGCGGCTGATATAGGCGACCGGGACAGCGCGGTCCATCGCGCTTCGCCCCTCGCTTTGCACAGCAAGATTCTGCCTTTCGCGAAACCGACGCTTCCCGTAACATCATGGCATGGGCGAGGCTGCATGAGGACCACCCGGATCTGGCGCGGCGTGCGGATGCGCGACACGGCGGCCGGGGCCGACCCGGACGCGCCGGAGCGTGCCCTGACCCTGCCGGCCGCCTGGGACGACCGGGCGGCGAGCGCGCTGGCGGCCCTGGCCCCGGGCGAGGGCCGCGTCACCCTGCCGCGCGCCGCGGATGGCTGGATCCGCCCCGTCGCGACCCGTGCGCGGGAGGCGGGCGACGCCGCCCTGGCCGACCGCCTGCATGCGCTGCTGCTGCATCGGCAGGCGGCGCCGACCGCGCCGGTGTGGCACGGCAGCGTCGGCGCGCCGCCGGGCTTCGTGCTGAACCTTCCGGCCTTTCACGACGGGGCGCACGGGTTCGACACCGCCGGATTCGCCGACGCGGTGACGACCGCCGCCACCGCCCTGCGGCTCAGCGCGCCGCACGCCCCGCATTTCGCCCTGGGTTTCACCGACCTCGACGGGCTGCTGGCCTTGCTGCGGCTCGATTACGACAGCCCGGCCGCGCGGGACGTGGCGCGCTGCATCGCCGCCCTGCTGCGCGGCACTGCGGACCTGGCGTTCGCCGGCAACCAGCCCGACCTGCTGTCGCGCCTGCCGAGCTGGCCGATGCCGCCGCCGCAATCCGCCGTGCCGGCGCTGGCCGCCGCAGCGTTCGACGCGCGCTCGGCCGCGCTGCGCGGCTCGGCGAACCTGCCCTGCACGGCGATCCTGCCGCCGGGTCCGGCCGACGCGCTGCTGGGCTCCGAGACCGGCGGCATCGCGCCGAGCTTCTCCCCCGTGGGCCCCGGCGGCGTGCTGACCCGCGCGGCGCTGGCCCGGCTCGCGGCGCAGGGCATGACGGCGGAGGCCGCGTTGGCCCGGCTGCTCTCGGGCGATCCTGTCCTGGCGCCGGCGGGGTTGACGGCGCATCAGGCGATGCACGACGCGGTCGCGCCCTATCTGCACGCCATGCCGCCCCGCCCGGTCGCCGGCGCCGCCCCGGCGCAGCCGCCGCGCCGCCGGGAACTGCCGGCGCGCCGCCGGGGCTATACGCAAAAGGCCGCGGTCGGGGGCCACCGCATCTATGTCCGCACCGGCGAGTATGCCGATGGCACCCTGGGGGAAATCCACGTCACCCTGCCGCGGGAGGGCGCGGCGCTGCGCGGCATGATGGACAGCCTGGCCGCCGCCGTCAGCCTGGGGCTGCAACACGGCGTGGCGTTGCGGGACTACGTGGACAGCTTCACCCTGACCCGGTTCGGACCGGCCGGCCGCGTGGAGGGCGACCCGGATGTCGGCCACGCGACCTCCATCCTCGACTACGTGTTCCGCAACCTGGCGGTCGCCTACCTCGGACGCTGCGACGTGCCGGAAGGCGTGCCGGACGCGCCGGAGGAGGCGGCCTCGCCGCTGCTGCCCATGGACCTGCCCGCCCAGCGCCGCGCCCGGCGGACCGGGCTGCGGCTGGTCGCCAACGGATAAGGACCCACGATGAATGCCATCGACGCGCGGTTGGCCGAACTCGGCATCGACCTGCCGACCGCCATGGCGCCGCTTGCCAACTACGTGCCGTACGTCGTGACCGGCACGCTAGTGGTCGTCTCCGGCCAGATCCCCGCGGTGGATGGCAAGGTCGCCGTCACCGGCAAGGTCGGCGCGGACGTCAGCATCGAGCAGGGCCAGCACGCCGCCCGGCTGTGCTTCACGAACGTCCTGACCCACCTGCGCGCGGCGTGCGGCGGCGACCTGGGCCGGGTCAGGCGGGTGGTGCGGCTCGGTGGGTTCATCGCTTCCGCGCCGAGCTTCACCCAGCACGCCGCGGTGATGAACGGCGCGTCGGACCTGGCCGTCGCGGTGTTCGGCGACGCCGGGCGCCATGCCCGCAGCACCATCGGCGTCCCTGCCCTGCCGCTCGATGCCGCCGTCGAGGTTGAGGGCCTATTCGAAATCGATTGAAGGCTTTCCTCGGGCGGCCGCCGCGCCATATCCCCCGGATGCCCGACAGCCTCCCCACCCTCACGCTGACGTTGCACCCGCACATCGCCGAGATCCCGGCGGCGGAGTGGGACGCCTGCGCCGGGCCGGGCAATCCCTTCGTCAGCCACGCCTTCCTGAGCGCGCTGGAGGACAGCGGGTCGGCCAACGCGCGTACCGGCTGGATGCCGCAGCACGCGGCGCTGCGCGAGCAGGACCGCATCGTGGCGGTGGTGCCGATGTATGCGAAGTCGCACAGCTACGGCGAATACGTGTTCGACCATGGCTGGGCCAATGCGTTCGAGCGCAGCGGCGGCAGCTACTACCCCAAATTGCAGGCCGCCGTGCCGTTCAGCCCGGTGCCCGGCCCGCGCCTGCTGGCCCGCGACGGGATCGAGGCGGAGGCGCTGGGCCATGCCCTGGCGCAAGCCTGCGACGAGCTGAAGCTGTCCTCGGTGCACGCGACGTTCTGCACCCGCGCGGATTGGGAGGCGCTGGGCCGCGCCGGGTGGTTGCAGCGCCTGGGCACGCAGTTCCATTGGGAGAACGCGGGCTACGCGACGTTCGACGACTTCCTGGGGACGCTGAGTTCGCGCAAGCGCAAGTCGATCAAGCGGGAGCGGCGGGACGCCAATGCGGTCGGGCTGAACTTCGTGGCGCTGCGCGGCCATGAGATCACCCCGCGGCATTGGGACGCCTTCTACGAGTTCTACACCTCGACCGTGGACCGCAAATGGGGCAGCGCCTACCTGACCCGCAAGTTCTTCCCCATGCTGTCGGAGCGCCTGGGCGACCGCGTGGTGCTGATGATGGCCGAGCGTGACGGCACGGCGGTGGCCGGCGCGCTCAACATGGCGGGCGACGAGGCGTTGTACGGCCGCAACTGGGGCTGCCGCGGCGACTGGCCGTTCCTGCACTTCGAGCTGTGCTACTACCGCGCCATCGAGTTCGCCATCGAGCACGGCTTGCAGCGCGTCGAGGCCGGGGCGCAGGGCGAGCACAAGATCCAGCGCGGCTACATGCCGCGGCCGACCTACTCCGCCCATTGGATCGCCCATCCCGCGTTGCGCCGCGCCATCGCCGGCTTCCTGGACAGCGAGCGCCCGGCCGTGGAGGCCCATATGGAGGCGCTGGGCGAGCTTTCGCCCTACCGCCGCGACGGCGACTCGGAGGGCTGAGGGAACGCCGCGGCCACGTCCGGCCACGCGGCGGGCAGGGTCGGCGCCTGCGGCCAGCCGGCCCGGGGCACCTGGTGCGGCGCCGCCGCGACGAGGCGGTTGTTTCGCCACAGCGCGGCCTTGCTCCGCAGCATCTCAGACACCAGCAACGGCACGAAGGCGTCGGGCGCCAGCCCGAAGGCGAGGTCCGCATGGCTGCGGAACCACGGCGCGTCGAGCAGGACGCCGGGGATCGCGGCCTCCTCAAGCCCGTCGGTCAGCATCAGGCTGTGCGAGAAGATGCGCTTGCAGGCGTGCCAGGCGATCCGCTCCGGCTTTTCCCGCCAACTGCGCAGGCGGCGCCGGGCGCGGCTGAACGCCGCGGGCAGGTCGGTGATCGCCGGGCCGTGGCCGGAGTAGCCGATGCGGGCCGGCAAGGCCGCCAGGCGCTCGATGCTCTCGGCCGCGCGGTCCAGCGAGTCCCGCCCTTCCCAATAGGGGTTCAGCCAGCCGATGTCGGCATCGTGCAGCGCGTCCCCCAGCACCAGGATGCCGTGTTCCCCCGAATGCAGGCTGACATGCCCGGCCGTGTGCCCCGGCGTGGCCACCACGCGCCAGGCCGTCCGCCCGGCGCTCACCAGGTCGCCGTCATGCAGCGGCCGGTTCACATAGTATGGCTCGATGGGCTGCCGCAGCCATTCGGCGCGGCAAGCGTCGGGGTCACGGCGGTTCACGGACGCCGCCTCGTCCGCCTGCGCCGCGATGAAGACGCCGTGCACCGCCTGCAGCGCGTGGTTGCCGCCGGTGTGGTCGCAATGGGAATGCGTGTTGACGACCAGGGACAAGGCGGACGGCGCGACACCCTGCGCATCGAGCCAGCGCAGCAGCGCCGGGACGTCGGCGCCGAACCCGGCATCGACCAGCACGGGACGGCTGCCATGCAGCAGGACCACGTTGGCGCTGGGGTAGAGGCGCTGGAAGAAGCTGACGGGGATCATCGGGTCCGGGTAGCATGACGCAACGAAATCTCTATCACCCTCGGCTACCCTGGCGCCATGTCGAATGGGCCGATTATGGAGCCGGATCAGGCCGCTTGGTGCGGCAGCGCGTCGATTTTTGTTGCGCGCCCGGCTTGCGGCGGTGCGGCGCTATTGCGGGACGCCCTGGCCATGCTGCCGGGCGTGCAGGGCTGGGCGGTGCTGCTGAACTACCGCCTGCTGCGGCTGGGCCGGCGCATCGACGCGGTCCTGGTCACGCCGGGCGCCGTTCTGGTGTTCCGCATCGTCACGGAGGCGTCGCGCTTCCGGGCCGCCGACCGGCTCGCGGTCGAGGACGCCGCCCTCGACCTTGCCGATTTCCATGCCGGCTGCCGCCGCATGCCGGTCGTGCCGATCCTGGTCGTGCCGAACGGCGACCGCCCGCGGGGCACGAGGCCGCTGCCGCTGCTGGGGGCTGCGCCCGTCGTCGAGACGACCCGGCTGCTGCTGCCGGGCCTGCTGCGCGACATCGCCCATGGCTTCCCGGCGGTGCCGGGCGCCGCTCCGCCTGATTTGTGGGCCAAGGCGCCCTATCGTCCCGTCCCGGCTTTGGTGGAGGCGGCGTGCCTGCTCTATGCCCGCCATGACGTCACGGCGCTGACCCTGGCGCAGGCCGGGCGCGGCGGCCTCGCGCGCACCGCGGCCGCGGTCGCGGAGGCGGTCGGGCGCGCCCAGGCGGAGGGGCAGCATTGCGTGGTGTTCGTGACCGGCCAGCCCGGCGCCGGCAAGACGCTGTGCGGCCTCGACCTCGCCTTCGCACGGCCCGGCGCCGCGTTCCTGACCGGCAACCCGACGCTGGTGCATGTGCTGCGGGAGGCGTTGGTGCGGGACGCCGCCGGGCGCGGCCTGGAGCGGCGGGCGGCGCAGCAGCGGATGGAGGGGGTGATCCAGGCCCTGCCCCGGTTCCGCGACCACCATGTGCGGCAGCCTGGCCCCCCAGCCGAGCGCCTGCTGGTCATCGACGAGGCGCAGCGCTGCTGGACCGCGGCGCATGCCGTCGGGAAAACCCGCAACCGCCCGGTTCCGCTGGCGACCTCGGAGGCCGGGCACCTGCTCGACATCATGGCCCGGCGCCGGGACGGGGCGGTGATCGTCTGCCTGCTCGGCGGCGGGCAGGAAATCCATGACGGCGAGGGCGGCATCGCCGAGTGGGGCCGGGCGCTGGCCGAGCGGCCGGGGTGGCGGGCCGTGGCGCCCTCCGACGCCATGGGGGCCGAGGACCCCCGCCAGCGCCTGTCCCCCGATCCAGCCCTGGCGGTCGATGACCGGCTGCATCTGGACCGGCCGGTGCGCAGCGTGCACGCGCCGTCCGCCGCGGCCTGGGTCGGGGCGGTGCTGTCCAACCGCCCGTCCCAGGCGAAGGAGATGGCCCGGGAGGTCGGAGACCTGCCGTTCCGGCTCACGCGGTCGCTCGATGCGATGCGGCGGGCGCTGCAAGGGCGCGGCACCCGCCAGTCGGGGCTGCTCGCCAGTTCCCAGGCGCGCCGGCTGCGGGCGGAGGGGCTGGGCAGCGTGCTGCCGCATCAGGACGAGGATGCGGTCGCCCGCTGGTTCCTGGACCGCTGGCCGGACCTCCGCAGCGCCGACGCGCTCGAAGTCGTGGCGACCGAGTTCTGCGTGCAGGGGCTGGAGCTCGACCATGCCGGGGTCTGCTGGGATGCGGACTTGGTCCGCACGGCCGACCGCGCCGGCTGGCAGGCCCGGGCGTTGCGCGGCGCCGCCTGGACAACGCAGAGCCGGGCCGAGGCGGCGTCGAACCGGCTCAACGCCTACCGCGTGCTGCTGACGCGCGCCCGGTTCTCGACGGTGATCTGGGTGCCGCATGGCGCCGCGCGGGACCCGACCCGCGATCCCGCGCGGTATGACGCAGTGGCGGACTACCTGCTGGACTGCGGGATCATTCCGCTGGACGAAGCATCGGCGCCGGCGGAAGATGCGGCCATGCCTGAGCCGATGCTGCTATGATCCGCCTCCTTATGGCACTGCTGCTGCTGACGGGCGGCGCGCAGGCGGCCGAGCTGCGGGTGGCGACCTGGAACCTCGAATGGCTGACCGCCCGCCAGCCCGGCGACCCGGCGCTGCCGGAGGACGTGCGGCCGAAGCGTTCGGAGGACATCGACGCCCTTCGCCGCTACGCCCTGACGCTTGATGCCGATGTGGTCGCGTTTCAGGAGGTGGACGGACCCGAGATGGCCGCCCGGGTGTTCCCGGCGGACCGTTACCTCGTCATCATGACCGCGGACGACGTGGTGCAGCGCGTCGGCTTCGCGGTCCGCCGCGGCATCCCGGTGCATCGCAACCCTGACCTGGTGGGGCTTGACGTGTCCCCCGCCGCCTCGCATCGCCTGCGCAGCGGCGCGGACATCACGCTTGCTTGGCCCGGTGCGACGCTGCGCCTCCTGGCGGTGCACCTGAAATCCGGCTGCAACCATGAGCGCCTTTCGGGCGGGGCGGCGGGCGGCGTCAGCCGGGTGTGCGACACCCTGCGCCGGCAGGTCGCCCCGCTTCAGGGCTGGATCGCCCAGCGGCGGGAGGAGGGCGTGCCGTTCGTGCTGCTCGGGGATTTCAACCGGCGGATGGAGGGCCGCGACGAGCTGCTGGCCGCCTTGACCGCGGCCGCGCCGCTGACCCGCGCGACCGAGGGGCGGGCCAGCCCGTGCTGGGGCGGCGGCAGCTTCATCGACCATATCCTGGCCGGCGGGGCCGCCCGAAGCTGGATCGTGCCCGACAGCCTGCGCGTCATGGTGTATCGGGAGACCGGCGACGCGGCGCGGCAGCAGCTCTCCGACCACTGCCCGGTGTCCGTCCGCTTCCGCCTGCCGGATTAGCCGGCTACGCTGCGCCGGCAGTTGGGAGCGTCCGCCATGAGCTTGACCGTCTTGATTACCGGTGCGACGGCCGGATTTGGCGAGGCGATGGCCCGCCGCTTTGTGCGCGACGGGCATCGCGTGATCGCCGCCGGGCGCCGGGCCGACCGTCTGGAGGCGCTGGCGCACGAGTTGGGCGGTGCCCTGCTCGCCTTCCCGCTGGATGTGACGGACGCGGTGGCCGTCGCGGCGTTGCCGGGGAGCCTGCCCGCGGAATGGCAGGCCGTTGACGTGCTGGTGAACAACGCCGGCTTGGCGCTGGGCACGGCGCCGGCCTTCCAGGCCAACCTCGGCGATTGGGAGACGATGGTGGCGACCAACGTCACCGGCCTGATCCGCCTGACGCACGCGATCCTGCCGGGCATGGTGGCACGCGACCGCGGCCACGTCGTCAACCTCAGCAGTTCCGCCGCGACCTACCCATACCCCGGCGGCAACGTCTATGGCGCGACGAAAGCGTTCGTGACCCAGTTCAGCCTTAACCTGAAGGCGGACCTTGTGGGAACAGGGGTGCGGGTCACCGACCTGGAACCCGGCCTGGTGGGGGGCAGCGAGTTCAGCCGTGTGCGCTTTGGCGGCGACGCCGAGAAGGCCGCCGCCGTCTATGCCGGCACCACGCCGCTCTCGCCGGAGGACATCGCCGAGGCGGTGGCCTGGGTCATCGGCCTGCCCCGGCACGTCAACATCAACCGAATGGAGATGATGCCGACCTGCCAGGCGCCGGGACCGCTGGCGATCAAACGCCGGGGGAGCTAAGCCGAAACCGACACGCCCTTCCAGAAAGCGATGCGGCCGCGGATGTTCGAGGCTGCCTCCTTGGGTTCAGGATAGAACCAGAGCGCATCCTTGTTCGCGGCGCCGCCCACGTTCAGCGACATGTAATGCGCGGTGCCCTTCCAGGGGCATACGCTCGTGTGGTCGCTCGGCTCGACGAACTCCGACCGCAGGCTCGCCACGGGAAAGTAGGCGTTGCCCTCGACCGTGACGATGTCGTCGCTGATCGCGACTATCTGCCCGTTCCAAACCGCCTTCATCACAACCTCTCCAAGAAAAAGGCCGGGCACGAGGCCCGGCCTGGATAACAAGCCTATTCCGCCGTTTCCGGTTCCAGCTCCGATGACCCCTCGTCGCCGTCGCCCTCCGCCTTCGACAGCACCGGCTGCACCGCCTCGGTATACTCGAACTCCAGCTTGTCGTCGCGCAGGGCCACCTTCACGGACCCGCCCTTCACCAGCTTACCGAACAGCAGCTCCTCGGCCAATGGCTTCTTGATGTACTCTTGGATCACCCGGCCAAGCGGCCGTGCGCCATAAAGCCGGTCATAGCCCCGCTCCGCCAGCCACTCCTTGGCGGCCGACGACAGCTCGATGGTCACGTTGCGGTCGGCCAGTTGCGCCTCAAGCTGCATGACGAACTTCTCGACGACGCGGCCCACGATCTCGGGCGTCAGACCGGCGAAGGTGATCGTGGCGTCGAGCCGGTTACGGAACTCCGGCGTGAACAGCCGCTTGATCGCCTCGGTGTCCTCCCCTTCCCGCTGGTCCCTGCCGAAGCCGATGGCCTCCTTGGCCAGGTCGCTCGCCCCGGCGTTGGTGGTCATGATCAGGATCACGTTGCGGAAGTCCACCACCTTGCCGTTGTGGTCGGTGAGCTTCCCGTGGTCCATCACCTGCAAGAGGATGTTGAACAGGTCGGGATGCGCCTTCTCGATCTCGTCCAGCAGCAGCACGCAATGCGGATGCTGATCGATGGCGTCCGTCAGCAAGCCGCCCTGGTCGAAGCCCACATAGCCCGGCGGCGCGCCGATCAGGCGGGAGATGCTGTGCCGCTCCATGTACTCGCTCATGTCGAACCGGGTCAGCTCGATCCCGAGCGTGCTGGCAAGCTGGCGCGCCACCTCGGTCTTGCCGACGCCGGTCGGACCGCTGAACAGGTAGTTGCCGATCGGCTTCTCCGCCTCCCGCAGCCCGGCGCGGGACAGCTTGATCGCGGCGGCCAGCGCCTCGATGGCCTTGTCCTGGCCGAACACCATGGCCTTCAGGTCACGCTCCAGGTTGCGAAGCGTCTCCTTGTCGTCGGCCGATACCGACTTGGGCGGGATACGGGCGATCTTGGCGACCACCTCCTCCACGTCGCGCAGCGTCACCAGCTTGCGGCGCTTGCCCTCGGGCTGGAGCATCCGACTCGCGCCGACCTCGTCGATCACGTCAATGGCCTTGTCCGGCAGCTTGCGGTCGTTGATGTACTTGGACGAAAGCTCGACCGCGCCGCGGATCGCCTCCTCGGTGTAGCGGACCTTGTGGTGCTTCTCGTAGTTGGTCTTGAGGCCGCGGAGGATCTTGATCGCATCCTCCATCGACGGCTCGTTCACGTCGATCTTCTGGAACCGCCGCACCAAGGCGCGGTCCTTCTCGAAGTAGTTCCGGTATTCCTTGTAGGTCGTGCTGCCGACGCAGCGCAGGCTGCCCGCAGCGAGGGCAGGCTTCAGCAGGTTGGACGCATCCATCGCGCCGCCGCTGGTGGCGCCGGCGCCGATGACGGTGTGGATTTCGTCGATGAACAGGATGCTGCCGGGGTGCGCCTCAAGCTCGGTCACCACCGCCTTCAGCCGCTCCTCGAAGTCGCCGCGGTAGCGCGTGCCGGCCAGCAGGGCGCCCATGTCGAGGGCGAAGATCGTGGACTTCGCGAGGACCTCGGGCACGTCGCCCTCAACGATGCGCTTGGCCAGGCCCTCGGCGATGGCGGTCTTGCCGACGCCGGGATCGCCGACATACAGCGGGTTGTTCTTGGTGCGGCGGCAGAGGATTTGGATCGTGCGCTCGATCTCCGAGTCGCGCCCGATCAGCGGGTCGATCTTCCCAGAGCCAGCCTTCTTGTTCAGGTTGACGCAGTAGTTGCTGAGCGCGTCCTGGGCGCGGCGGCCCGGCTTCTCCTCGCGCTCCTCCGGCGCGTTCTCCTCCTTGGCCCCTGTGGTCGGCCGCTGCGCCGAGCGGCCCGGCGCCTTGGCGATGCCGTGCGAGATGAAGTTCACCGCGTCGAGCCGGGTCATGTCCTGAAGTTGCAGGAAATACACCGCGTGGCTCTCGCGCTCGCTGAACAGCGCAACCAGCACGTTGGCGCCGGTCACCTCGTCGCGGCCGGAACTCTGGACGTGGATGGCGGCGCGCTGCACCACGCGCTGGAAGCCTGCCGTCGGCTTCGGGTCGCCCGGCCGCTCGGTCGCAAGGCCCGACAGGTCCTTGTCGAGGAACTCGCCGAGATCCTGGCGGAGCTTGTCGAGATCGACTCCGCAGGCGCGAAGCACCGTCGCCGCGTCGCTGTCCTCTGCCAGGCCCAGGAGAAGGTGCTCGAGCGTGGCATACTCATGCCGGCGCTCGCTGGCGAGGGACAAGGCGCGGTGCAGCGTCTGTTCGAGGTTGCGTGACAACATAGCGACTGACGCTCCTTCGCGCTGGGGTCCTGGAATTTCGCACGGGCCGGTCCGGTCCGATGCAGGCCCGAGCAGTGGTGGTGATACCAATGAAGATGGGTGGGGATATGCGCTTTGTGCAGCCTATTCTTTCTCAATCGTACATTGCAACGGATGCTGGTTCTGCCGGGCGAGGTCCATGACCTGGGTCACCTTGGTCTCCGCCACTTCGTAGGTATAGGCGCCGCAGACCCCGACGCCCCGGCGATGCACATGCAGCATGATGCGCGTCGCCTCCTCGCGGTTCTTTTGGAAGAACCGCTCGAGCACGTGGACGACGAACTCCATGGGCGTGTAGTCGTCGTTGAGCATGAGCACCTTGTACATCGCGGGCTTGCGCGTCTTCGGGCGCGCCTTCACCACCACGCCGATGGTGGGTCCGTCTCCGCTGCCGCCCTTGTCGTTGTCGCTCATCGTTCTAAAAGCCCACTACTCTAAAACCCGAGCCACCGCGCCGCTGCCGCCGCAACGCCATTCCCAGACTGACCCTCCGACGCGGAGCGCCTTCGCTTCCAAAAAGGACGACGCACCCGCCTCCACCCAGCGGTTCGCCATCCCTCTATAAGGAGCATATCGGAACGCCGCGGCTTGAGAAAAGGTTTAGCAGCGCCCCGCCCGGATATTCGCCCGGGCCGGCGCCGGCCCCAAACAGAAAAACGGCCCGGAGGACACGCCCCCGGGCCGCTTTCAGCGTGGTCCCGCAGGGGGACTGTGTCGGTTAGGCGGCCTTGCCGAACGACTGCACGGCCAGCGACAGGCGGCTGCTGATCGGCGCGAACGCCTGTTCGGCCACCTTGATGGAGGTCTCGGCGACCTGGCTGCCCTGCGTCAGCGCCTTCTCAACCGTCGAACGGGCCAGGCTGGCCTGCAGGTCGGCCGCGTCCTTGAGCGAGCGGACGCCGGTCATCGCGCGGAACGCGCTCATGGCGTCATCCATCGTCGCCTGCGCGCTGGCGGCCATCAGCTTGCTGAGATCCTGCATGCCGGTCGCGAAGATCTGGCTGGATTTCACCAGCGCCTCGACGTTGCCCTGCCCGAAGGTGACGAGTTGCTCTGCTGTTTGCATGATACGGTTCCTGATATGTTGAAGATGTCGGGACGTCGCCCGTTATGGTCGAGAGCCTGTGCCGTCATCCCCGCAAGCGCGACATGCGGCAGAGTAGGCTGCATCGGGTCTCCCGAGCCGAATGCTGCGCTGCAACATGGGCGTTATGCCGGCTGGGAGGCGAAAGGTCAAGCGTTTTGTGCAGTGCAGCATAACCGTGCCGCCCCGGGTTTGGCCGTTTCGTAACGGATTGATCCTAAGTCACTGATCGGGCTATCGTTGCCGGGCGACAAAGGCTGGACATCCCCGTCGAAAAGCACTTAGAGTTGAAAAGTTCACTGATGGGATAGGTCGTAATGACCGGATGTTTGCTCAGACGAGCCGGATTTATCAGAATGATCACGGCAGTCTCAATAACTATTGCCCTGATATGTTCTTTGTTTCAGCCAGCCTTTGCACAGATCGGCTCTGAGCGTTACGCATCCATCGTGGTCGATGCGGCGAGCGGCGACATCCTCTCGGCGGTGAATGCTGACGAATACCGATTCCCGGCCAGCCTGACCAAGATGATGACGTTATACATGCTGTTCGAGGCGCTGCGCGACCGCCGCCTCTCGCTCGCGCAACCGGTCCCCGTCTCGCCATGGGCCGCGTCCATGTCGCCCACCAAGCTCGGGCTGCTGCCGGGCACCTACATCACGGTGGAACAGGCGCTGCTGGGCCTGGTCACCAAGTCCGCGAACGACGCCGCCGCCGCACTCGGAGAGTTGATGGGCGGCGATGAGGAACGGTTCGCGCAGATGATGACGCTCCGCGCCCGGGCGTTGGGGATGACCCGGACGACCTTCCGCAATGCCTCGGGCCTGCCGGATTGGGGCCAGGTGACGACGGCGCGGGACATGACGGTCCTGGCGCGCCACCTGATCCAGGATTTCCCGTCGTACTACCGGTACTTCAGCGTCCCGTCCTTCGTGTTCCAAGGGCGCACGATCATGAACCATCAGCGCATGCTGCAAACTTATCCCGGGGCGGACGGGCTGAAGACCGGCTACATCGACGCATCCGGCTTCAATGTCGTCACCTCCGCCCTGTGGGGCGACACGCGACTGATCGGCGTCGTGCTGGGCGCTGCGTCCGGATGGGAGCGCGACCAGCACATGGCGTCCCTGCTGGACCAGGGCTTCGAGCGGTTGGGCGTGCCGATGGTCACCGCGCAGCGTGAACCCGTGTCGCCGTTCAGCCTGGGCGGGTTCATCGGCGTCGCGCAGGCCGCGCCGGACCTGGCGCCGGCGCCGGGCCTGTTCCTCGCGCATCCTGCCGGCCGGCGCGGATCGGCGGCCAGGGGTAGCCAGTTCGCCGCGTCGCCGCGCCTCCATGCCGCCTCCCACCATCGGACGCCCGAGATGCGGAACGAGCGTTTCCGTGCCCGGCCGATCCTGGCGCTCGTGCCGCCCCGCTCCTTCGCCGCACCGCCGCGGGCGGCCGCGGGCTTGCGGGACGTCCTGCCGTCGCGTGCCGGCAGGGCGGGCGGAACCCGCACGGCGAACCGCGGAACGGCCGGGCGCTTTCCCGGCTAAGCGGACGCCTATCAGTCTTCGCGCAGCCCTGCTGGGGGTGCGATCCGCCCCACGCCCTTGCGCGCCGTCGCATCGCTGCGCATTTTGGTGGCGGGATCATCGACACAGGAGCCTGGGTGCCAATGGATGGCGGAACCGACGCAAGACGCATCACGATCCATTCGCCCGAGGATTTCGCGGGGATGCGGAGCGCCGGGCAACTGGCGGCGCAGACGCTGGACATGGTCGCACCCCACGTCCGCCCGGGCGTGACCACAGCGGCGCTCGATGCGCTGTGCCATGAGTTCATCCAGGCGCATGGGGCAACCCCGGCGCCGCTGAACTACCGCGGGTTCCCGAAATCCATCTGCACCTCGATCAACCACGTCGTCTGCCACGGCATTCCCGGCGAGCGGCGGCTGATCGACGGCGACGTGCTCAACATCGACGTCACCGTCGTGCTGGACGGCTGGCATGGCGACAGCAGCCGGATGTTCGCCGCCGGGCCGCCCTCGACCAAGGCGCACAAGCTGATCGACGTGACCTACGAGGCGTTGATGCGCGGGGTGGCGGCGGTGAAGCCCGGCGCGACGCTCGGCGACATCGGCCACGCGATCCAGGTCTATGTCGAGGCCAACCGGTTCAGCGTCGTGCGGGACTTCTGCGGCCACGGCATCGGCCGCCGCTTCCACGAGGCGCCGAACGTCCTGCATTTCGGCCGCAGCGGCGAGGGGCCGGTGTTGCAGCCCGGCATGTTCTTCACCGTCGAGCCGATGGTCAACGCCGGCCGGCCGGAGGTCAAGGTGCTGGACGACGGCTGGACCGCCGTGACCCGCGACCGCAGCCTGTCGGCGCAGTTCGAGCACATGGTGGGCGTCACCGAGGAGGGCTGCGAGGTGTTCACCCTCTCCCCGGCCGGATTGCACAAGCCGCCCTACGAATGATCCACACGACGACGCACCGGCTGCGGTTCAACGACACGGACCGGCTGGGGCACGTCAACAACGCGGTGTTCTCGGTCATGCTGGAGCAGGGCCGGTCGGAACTTGCGCTGGAGGCCGGCCTGCCCATCGAGTCCGACGGAGCGGCCCTGGTGATCGTCCGGCTGGAGCTCGAATTCCTGCGCGAACTGACGTGGCCCGGCACCGTGACCGTCGAAACCGAGGTCGCCCGCCTGGGCAACCGTTCGTTCACCTTGCAGCAACGCCTCGTCTCAGACAGCGCGCTTTGCGCCCGGGCCGTCACCGTGCTGGTCGTGATGGACCGCGCCGCCCGCCGGGCTCTGCCGCTCGACGGCCCATGGCGGGACAGCCTGACGCGCTGGCGGGACAGCGCGTGATGCTTGGCTAAGGCGCCGGACGACCTGTTCTCGCGGGCGGCCCAGGCGTCTCTCCGGGGCGCCGGACCCGCGCCGCCATCCGATCCGCCGCCGCCCTCGCCGATCAGCGCGGAGGGGCACCGGGCCCGGATGCGCGCGCGCCTGCTGACCGCCGGGCCGGACAGCGTGGCGGATCACGAGCTGCTTGAGATGGTGCTGTTCCTGGCGCTGCCCCGGCGCGACACCAAGCCGATCGCCCGTGCGTTGCTGACGCGGTTCGGCGGTTTCGCCGGGGCGGTGTCCGCGCCGCTGGCGGACCTGCGGACCATCGAGGGCCTGGGCGACGCAGGAGCGGCGGCGCTCAAGACCATCCAGGCGGCCGCCCTGCGCCTGGGCCGGGCAGGGTTCCTCTAAGCCGGGATATGCGCGGAGATGTCGTGCGCGCCGTCCCACATCAGCTTCACGGCCACATAGACCACGATCAGCAGCCCGACCCAGGCGACCCAGCGGTAACGCTCCAGCAGGTCGGCCACCAGGCGGGCCGCGACGCCCATCAGCACCACCGAGATGGTCAATCCGAACACCAGCACCCATGGATGCTCGCGGGACGCCCCGGCGACGGCCAGCACGTTGTCGAGGCTCATGGAGATGTCGGCCAGGACGATCTGGATCAGCGCCTGCCGCATGGTCTTGACCGGCGCCTCTGCCGAGGCGGCCTCGTGACGGGAGCCGCGCAGCTCGCGATACATCCGCCAGGACACCCAAAGCAGCAGCAGCCCCCCGGCGAACAGCAGCCCGACGATGGCCAGCAGGCGCAGGGTCACCAGCGCGAAGGCGATCCGCAGCACCGTCGCGATGGCGATGCCGATCAGGATGGCGCGGGACTTCTGGGCGGCTGGCAGGCCGGCCACCGCCATGCCGACCACGACCGCATTGTCACCGGCCAGCACGAGGTCGATGAGCAGCACCTGGCCGAGTGCGACGAGCTGCGGCCAGAGATCGATGGCAGGGATCAACGCAGGCTCCTGAGACGGCAAAAGCCCTGATATTGTCATCAGGGGCGCACGGGCGTACTGCACGGGCATACTGGCAGCAAGCCAACCCATACAGCCCAAGAGGCCGCCCATGGTTCCCCGCTACTCCCGTCCTGCCATGACCGCGATCTGGGCGCCAGAGAACCGCTTCCGCATTTGGTTCGAGATCGAGGCGCTGGCCGCCGAGGCGATGGCGGAGCTCGGCAGCATCCCGGCCGAGGCCGCCCGCACGATCCGCACCCGCGGCGATGCCAAGCTGGCCGCCATCGGCCCCGCCGACCTCGCCCGCATCGACGCCATCGAGGCCGAGACCCGGCACGACGTGATCGCCTTCCTCACCTGGCTGGCCGAGGGCATCGGCGACGACAGCCGCTTCGTGCACCAGGGGCTGACCAGCAGCGACGTGCTCGACACCTGCTTCTCGCTTCAGCTCACCCAGGCGGCCGACCTGCTGCTGGCGGACCTCGATGCCCTGCTGGCCGCGCTGAAGCGCCGGGCGATGGAGCACCGGCACACGCTGACCATCGGCCGCAGCCACGGCATCCATGCGGAGCCGACGAGCTTTGGCCTGAAGCTCGCCGGGCACTACGCCGAGTTCGCCCGCAACCGCGCCCGGCTGGTGCAGGCGCGGGCGGAGGTGGCCGTGTGCGCGATCAGCGGCGCCGTCGGCACCTACGCCCACGTTGACCCGGCGGTCGAGGCGCATGTGGCGCAGCGGCTCGGCCTCCAGCCCGAGATGGTCTCGACCCAGGTGATCCCGCGCGACCGCCACGCCGCGTTCTTCTGCACGTTGGGCGTGATCGCGTCGGGCATCGAGCGGCTGGCGACCGAGGTGCGGCACTTGCAGCGCAGCGAGGTGCGGGAGGCCGAGGAGTTCTTCCATCCGGGCCAGAAGGGCAGCAGCGCCATGCCGCACAAGCGCAACCCCGTGCTGTCGGAGAACCTGACCGGCCTCGCCCGCATCGTCCGCGCCGCCGTCACCCCGGCGCTGGAGAACGTGGCGCTGTGGCATGAGCGCGACATCAGCCATTCGAGCGTGGAGCGGGCCATCGGACCGGACGCGACGGTGACGCTCGACTTCGCGTTGGCACGGCTGGCCGGGATAATCGACAAGCTCACGATCCATCCCGAGCAGATGGCGGCGAACCTCGAGAGCCTGGGCGGCGTCGTGCACAGCGGCGAGGTGCTGCTGGCGCTGACGCGGGCAGGCATCCTGCGGGAGGACGCCTACCGCATCGTGCAGCGGAGCGCGATGGCGGCCTGGACCCAGCTCGGCCAGCCCGGCGCGAAGGGCTTCCGCGCCCAGCTGGACGCCGATCCGGAGGTCGCCGCCCGCGTGCCGCCGGCGGAGCTGGACCGCGCGATGGCCGCCGAGTTGCACCTGCGCCATGTCGATCACGTGTTCGCGCGCGTGTTCGGCGGCCACGAAGTTGCCACGGCCGCGGCCTGATTCGGCCACGGTCGCCGCCCAGCTTGGGCATGGATCAGAAGGAGGTCCATGACCATGCGCAAGTTGTTGATGGTAACTGTCTTGGTTGGTGCCGCGGCGGCGGTCTCCGGCGCACGCGCCGCGCCGCGGCTTGCTGGCCCGGCCCCGCTCGCCTCCGGCCCCGCGGTCGCGCAGTTGGCGCACTATGACCGGGCGCAGTATGACGAGGAATGGCGCCACCGCGAATGGCGGCGCCATGAGGAGTTCGAGCGTTGGCGCCGGCATCGCGAATGGCGCCACGAGCGTCGCGAGGACTACGACCGCCGCGGCTGGTAGGCCGGCGCAGGCGGTGCCATACGCGCCCCGTGTGCACCGTCATCCTGCTCTTGCGCCCGGGCCATGCCTGGCCGGTCCTGATCGCCGCCAACCGCGATGAGCGGCTGGATCGGCCCTGGGACCCGCCCGGCGCCCACTGGCCCGAACAGCCCGGCGTCGTGGCCGGACGCGACCGGCTGGGCGGCGGGACCTGGATGGCGATGCGCCGCGGCCTGCTGGCGGCGGTGCTGAACCGGCCCGGCAGCCTCGGGCCGGCGCCTGGGAAGCTGAGCCGGGGCAGGCTGCCGCTGTCGGCGGTGCGCCACGCCTCGGCGTCCGCGGCGGCCGATGCGCTCCTCGCCCTGGACGCCGCGGAGTATCGCAGCTTCAACATGGTCGTCGCCGACCGCCATACGGCGCATTTCGTCCGCGGGCTGGGCCATGGCAGGCCGGAGGGCTGGGCGTTGCCGCCGGGCTGCCACGTCGTGACGGCGCATGACCCGGACGATCCCGACAGCCCGCGGGCGCAGGCGCACCGGCCGCGCTTCGCCGCCGTCCCGCCGCCGGACCCGGAGAGGGGCGACTGGACGGCGTGGCAGGCATTGCTGGCGGACGCATCGGGTCCCCGCGCGGCGGCGCTGAATGTGTCGCCGCAGTGCGGCTTCGGCACGGTATGCTCGTCGCTGGTCGGCATTCCGGCGTCTGGCGCGCCGGAGTGGCTCTTTGCGGCCGGGCCGCCGGATCGGGCGGCGTTCCGTCCGGTGGCGCTGGAGGGCGGATGATCCGCCCCCCGAACCCCAGCCGTGCGTGCGGCAGCCGTGGCGGGCCAGGCGCCCCCCTGCTATATCCCCCGCGTGCGCGGCCGATCTGGGGCGCGTGAGGATGGGGATCACGGGCATGGCACGCCGCCGGCAACTCTATGAAGGCAAGGCCAAGGTGCTGTTCGAGGGTCCGGAACCCGGCACGCTCGTCCAGTATTTCAAGGATGACGCCTCCGCCGGCAACGGCGCCAAGAAGGGCATCATCACCGGCAAGGGCGTGCTCAACAACCGCATCAGCGAGTACCTGATGATGCGGCTGACGGAGATCGGGGTGCCCACGCATTTCGTGCGCCGCCTGAACATGCGGGAGCAGCTGATCCGCGAGGTGGAGATCATCCCGCTCGAGATCGTCGTCCGCAACATCGCGGCCGGCAGCCTCTCGACCCGGCTCGGCATCCCGGAGGGCACCCGCCTGCCCCGCAGCATCATCGAATATTATTACAAGAACGACGCGCTGAACGACCCGATGGTGGCGGAGGAGCACATCACCGCCTTCGGCTGGGCCAGCACGCAGGACATGGACGACATCGTGAGCCTGACGCTGCGGGTGAACGACTTCCTGACCGGGCTGTTCCTCGGGGTCGGCATCAGCCTGGTCGATTTCAAGCTGGAGTTCGGTCGGCTGTGGGAGGAGGACGACATGCGGGTGGTGCTGGCGGACGAGATCAGCCCGGACAACTGCCGCCTGTGGGACACCAAGACCAACGAGAAGATGGACAAGGACCGCTTCCGCCGCGACATGGGCCGGGTGGAGGAGGCGTATCAGGAGGTCGCTCGGCGCCTCGGCATCCTGCCGGAGGCCGGCAACAACGACATGAAGGGGCCGGAGGCGATGCAGTGA
>CAXULX010000048.1:0-33912 GCA_964252005.1 uncultured Acetobacteraceae bacterium
ACCCTCTCAGCCCAGCCCCGGAAGGACAACCTCCATAGCAGCGACAGCTAGAGCGGGGCCGGTGCATCTATCTGCACCGGTCACGCTCTAGCACAGCGGCAACAGCCCGAGCAAAGCAGGAGCAACGATGCCCGTCGAGACACGGCCCTTCGGCCCGGACGCCATGCCCGTCTCGCTGCTCGGCTTCGGCTGCGGGGCCGTGGGCGGGCTGATGGTGCGCGGCGCGGCCGCAGACCAGGAGCGCGCCGTCGCCCGCGCGATCGAGGGGGGCATCAACGACTTCGACACCGCTGTCCAGTATGGCGATGGCGCCTCGGAACAGCATCTGGGCGGCATCCTGCGAAGGCTCGGGGCGAAAGAGGCCCTGGTCGGCACCAAGGTGCGCCTGCGCCCGGCCGAGTTCGGGCGCATCGCGGATGCCGTGACGACATCGCTCGACGGCAGCCTGCGCCGCCTGCAGCGGGATCACGTGGACATCTTCCACCTGCACAACGCCATCACCACGGCCGGGGACGGAGGGAGCCTGAGCGTGCGCCAGGTGCTGCAGGAGGTGGCGCCCACCTTCCGGTCGCTCCGCGCCGCCGGCAAGCTGCGGCTGTCCGGGTTGACCGCCGTCGGCGAGACCGCGGCCTTGCAGCAGGTCATCGACGCCGGCGTGTTCGGCAGCGCCCAGGTCACCTACAACCTGCTCAACCCCTCGGCCGGGAACGCCCTGCCCCCCGACTACCCGGCGCAGGACTACGGCCGGCTGTTCGAGCGCACTCGCCGGGCGCGCGTCGGCGTCGTCGGCATCCGCGTGCTGGCAGGCGGCGCCCTCAGCGGCTCGGCCCGCCGCCATCCCGTCGCCAGCCCCGAACCGGAGCCAATCGGCTCGGCGCTGTCCTACAAGGCCGACCTGAGCCGGGCGGCCCGGCTGATGCCGCTGGTGGCCGAGGGGTTCGCCGACTCGTTGCCGGAGGCTGCCATCCGCTTCGCCATCGCCCATCCCGCGATGGGGACGATCCTGGTCGGCATGGCGAGCGTGGATGAGTTCGAGACGGCGCTGGCAGCGGTGCTGAAGGGTCCGCTGCCGGCAGCGGCGCTGCAGCGCGTTGCCGAACTCACCGCGGACTTCTCGGGCGAGCCGCTGATCGAGTCCACCACTTCGGCGGCTGCGGCAGGGTCTCTGATGCCGCGTTGCCGTTATGCGGCTTCGTGAAACACCGCCGCGTCGTTCCTGCTCCCCTTCTTCATGAATGCTCCTGGCCAGCAGGCCGCCAGACGCCTGCTGGCGAGTGGGCTAAACAGAAACTTCCCTCTTTTGGATGGTTGCGAGTGTGCAGGCGAAGCCGAATTGGGTAATTTGGCGGGCGAGGCGGTCGGCCTGAGCTTTGGGCAAGGCGTGGCGGAAGTGGCCGGGGCTGAGGTTCTGGCAGAAGCTGCCGTCGCGGAGCATGTGGTAGGCGGCGGTGAAGATCGGCAGGCCGGAAGCGCCTTGCACCAGCGTGCCGCCGGTCCCGACGTGATACAGGCCGTGGCAGGCGTCCTCGGCCTCGGCCCATAACCCAGTTGAATACCGCCCACTACCGCGTCGCGTCCACCTCGCAGGCGATCCGCGTGAGCCCGCCGTCGAGGATGACGAGCGTGGCCGGACCGATCATGTCGCCGGCTCCTCGTAGGTGCGGCCCAGCGCCAGCATTTCCGGCGTGCCGATCAGCGCGTTCAGCGCGGTGAAGTCGAACATGCGGTCGGCGAAAGGCAGGTTGCTGCCGTGCTGCGCGAGCGAGGCATAGTAGTCCTGCGCCGTGCGGGCCAAGGCGCGCACGATGCCGCCGGGGAAGATCACCAGGCGGAACCCGATCTCCTCCAGCAGGGCCGCCGGCAGCGGCGGGGTGTCGCCGCCATCGACGATGTTGGCCATCAGCGGGCACAGACCTTGGAGGCCCGCCGCCACCTCCGACAGCTGCGCGCGGCTCTGCGGCGCCTCGACAAACAGCACGTCCGCGCCGGCCTCGGCGTAGCGGCGCGCCCGCTCGATGGCGGGGCCGATGCCCTCCACGGCAACCGCGTCGGTGCGGGCGATGACCAGGGTGGTCTCGCTCGCGCGGGCGTCCAGCGCGGCGCGCAGCTTGCCGACCATCTCGGCCGCGGGGATCAGCGTCTTGTCGCGGAGGTGGCCGCAGCGCTTCGGCAGCGTCTGGTCCTCGATCTGGATGGCGCTGGCGCCCGCGCGCTCGAACAGGCGCACGGTGCGCTGGACGTTGAGCGCGTTGCCGTAGCCGTTGTCGGCATCGACGATCAGCGGGGTGGGCACGCGGTCGCGCAGCAAGGTGATCGTCTCGGCCACCTCGCTCATCGAGACGAGGCCGATGTCAGGCCGCCCGAGCCGCGTGTAGGCGATGGCGGCGCCGGACACATACAGCGCCTCGAACCCCGCCGCAGCCGCCAACGCGGCGGTGAGCGCGTCGTAAACGCCCGGGGCGACCAGCAGGCCGGCGTGCAGGCGGTCGCGGAGCGATAAGGGCATGGTCATCATCCGGGGTCGGTGGGTTTCAGGTCGGGATCGGCGCGCAGCACCGCGGCGCGCCCCGCCCGGCCGCGCCGGTGCCTGTCCAGCATGAGGGTGTCGCGCACCGAAAGGTCCGGGACCACGCGCTGGCCTTCGGAGACATGGATCGGCGGCCACGACGCGCAGGCCCGAGGCGTCATCGGTGCGCTTTTGGGCAAAGGCGATCTCGCCCGCGCGGACCATCCCACGCCGCGCCCGCAGGTCGCCGCAGGGAATCCGCTCCCTGAGCATCAGGGACATCCTGCGCGCCGTGAACGATTCGGCCACGGCGTTCAACCAGTTGTCCTTATAATGCGGCCGGAGGCTGTTTAGCTTATGGGACAACTGGATGGCGTCAATGCCGTTTCTACAAGCGGGGCCGTTCCTGCAGGTGGGATCAGCGGCGCGAGGGGGAAGCAGGCCATGTCCGCACGGACGATGTTTGACAAGATCTGGGACGCCCACGTGGTCGCCGACCTCGGCCATGGCTGGTCGCTGCTGCATGTGGACCGCCATCTGCTGCACGACCTGTCCGGCGGCCGGGCGCTCACGGACGTGCTGGAGCGCGGCCTGTCTGTCCGCAACCCGGAGCTTGCCTTCGCCACCCCCGACCACGCCGTGTCCAGCGCGCCGGACCGCCTGCACAACGGCTTCGCGCCGGGCGAGCGCCTGCGCGCCGGGCTGCGCGGGCAGGCGGAGGCGACCGGCATCCGCTTCTTCGACCTCGGCCAGGATGGGCATGGGATCGTGCACGTCATGGGGCCGGAGCTGGGCATCGTGCTGCCGGGCGTCACGCTGATCTGCGGCGACAGCCACACCTGCACCAATGGCGGCCTGGGCGCGCTGGCGTTCGGGGTCGGCTCGTCGGAGCTGACCCATGCGCTGGCGACGCAGACGCTGCGCCAGCGCCGGCCGCGGCGGATGCGGGTGCGCTTCGACGGCGCGGCCGGGCCGGGCGTCACGCCGAAGGACCTGGTGCTGCATTTGATCGGGAGCCTCGGCGCCTCGGGCGGGGCCGGGTTCGCGGTCGAGTATGCCGGCGCCGCCGTGCGCGCGATGGGGGTCGAGGGGCGCATGACGATCTGCAACCTGTCGATCGAGATGGGCGCCAAGATCGGCATGGTGGCGCCGGACGACAAAACGTTCGAGTACGTCGCCGGGCGCCGCTTCGCCCCCTCGGGCGCGCTGTTCGACCGCGCGGTCGAGCACTGGCGCACCTTGCCGAGCGACGACGAGGCCGCCTTCGACCGCGAGGAGGTCGTGGATGCCGCCCGCGTGCCGCCCACCGTGACGTGGGGCACCAGCCCAGAGCACGCCATCGCCATCGACGCGGCCATCCCCGACCCGGCCCACGCCGCCGACGCCGCGCAGCGCCGGTCCTGGAGCGCGGCGCTGGACTACATGGGCCTCGTGCCGGGCCAGAGGCTTGCGGGCACGAAGGTCGATTGGGTGTTCATCGGCTCCTGCACCAACAGCCGCCTGTCGGACCTACGCGACGCCGCCGTCGTCGCGCGCGGCCGTCATGTGGCAGAAGGCGTCACGGCGTGGGTGGTGCCGGGGTCGGAGCGCGTCCGGCGCGACGCCGAGGCCGAGGGTCTCGACCGCGTGTTCCGCGACGCCGGCTTCGCCTGGCGAGAGCCCGGCTGCAGCATGTGCGTGGCCGCCAACGGCGAGCGGGTGCCGCCGGGCAGCCGCGCGGTGTCCACCTCCAACCGCAACTTCGTGGGCCGGCAGGGACCGGGCGCCCGCACCCACCTGGCCAGCCCGGCGATGGCGGTCGCCGCCGCGGTCACCGGCGCCATCGCCGACGTCCGGCGGCTCTGAAGAGGGGGCGGCCATGCAGGCGTTCACCACGCTGACCGGCACCGCCGCGCCGCTGATGCGCGACAACATCGACACCGATGTCATCATCCGCATCGAGCGGCTGACCGGCACGACCAAGGCCAGCATGGGCGCCGTGGCGTTCGAGGCTTGGCGGTTCCTGCCGGACGGCAGCGAGGACCCAGATTTCGTACTGAACCGGCCGGGGTTCCGCGGCGCGCCCATCCTGGTGACTGGGGCGAACTTCGGCTGCGGCTCCTCCCGGGAGGGCGCGGTCTGGGCGATGATGGGGATGGGGCTGCGCTGCGTGATCGCCGACAGCTTCGGCGACATCTTCTTCAACAACTGCTTCCAGAACGGACTGCTGCCGGTCCGCCTGCCGCCCGACACGGTGCGGCGCCTGGCAGACCAGTGCGCCGGCGGCGGCGCGCAGGTGACGGTGGACCTGGAACGCCAGGACGTCGTGTTCCCCGATGGCGGGCGGGTGACGTTCGCCATCGAACCCATGCGCCGGACCGCGATGCTGGAAGGGTTGGACGAGATCGGCCTGACGCTGAAGCACGCTGCCGCCATCACCGATTACCAGGCCGCAGACCGCGCCGCGCGCCCCTGGCTCTGGCAGGTCGGCCGTATCTGATGCTTGGGACGACCCCTGATCTTTCACTGGACGGGCCATGCCCTATCTCGGTCGCCTGATGGCGGCCCCGGTTCTTATCGTTTTTTCAGGCGGCATGATGCGGGATCATCGGCCCAGGGGTTGAACACGGCGGCACCGCTGTGCTGCACATCGCGGGTGTTGCGCGTGACCAGGTACAGGCCGTGCTCCAGCGCGTTCGATCTTCGCGGGCCTGCTGAGATGAGGTTCCGCGTGGTCGAGGACTGCCGCGCACCTGGCCTGTGCACGAGCTCTACGGTGAAGGCGCATAAGCACGACCGGGTGCCCTCGCCCGCGGCGCCGACATTCATGAGGGTTCGCCAAACGCGGCAACCTCGCGCCGCAACACGCTGAGCCGGCGCTGCTTTCCTCGTTATGCAGCGTGAAAGGCCGTGCGGTTTCAAACGTTTCATCGCGGATTTCACGCTCTCTCACGCCAGGATGTTCTTGATTTGTTCGGACAGCGTGACGTAGCGTGCCCGCATGCCCCACCCTCGCAAGCCCGACCTGGACCGAACCGACCTGACCGCGGCCTTCCCGGAGGACATCGCCGAAGCGTTGTCCTACGCCCTGTGCCATGATGAGCGCGGCAAGCCGAGGCGCCGCGGCGGCAGGTTCGCCGCCGGCATCGCGGCGGAACGGCTTACAGAACACCTCCGCCGCGCCGGCACCATCGTCATGAAGGCCCGCGGCGCGAGGCCGCACAGCACCGGCTAGGGCCGCGCAAAATGGCTGCCGCCCATCAGCCGTCCGGCCGCGCCGCCGTTCTCACCGCACTCCGCGCCAGCGTCGCGCGCCTGGAGCGCGGCGGGGCCGTGCCGGGCATCGGCACGATCCCGGTGTGCGACGAGATCGACCGCGTCCTGCCGGGCGGCGGCCTCGGGCGGGCTGCCGTGCACGAAGTCCTTGCAGCGGATGGGGGCGCCGCCCGGGCCTTCTGCGCGCTGCTGCTGGCCCGCGCGGCGGGCCCGGTGCTGTGGATCGGCTCCGAGCCGGATGCGTGGCCGCCGGGGCTGCTGGCCTTCGGGCTGAACCCGGCCGACCTGGTGCTGGTGCGGGCGCGGCGGCCGACCGACGGGCTGTGGGCCTTCGAGGAGGCATTGCGCTCGCCCGCCGTTGCGGGTGCGCTGCTCGTGGCACACGGCGCGCCGCCGGACCTGGTGGCTTCACGCCGGCTGCAGCTCGCGGCCGAGGCGGGCGGCGGCATCGGGCTGCTGTTGCTGCCCGACACGGAGCGGATGCCGCCCTCGGCCGCGCGCAGCCGTTGGCATGTGCGCGCGGCGGCGACATCCGACCGCCTGCACCCGGCCTGGGACGTGGCGCTCCTGCGATGCAGGGACGGCCGGACCGGCGCGTGGCGCGTGTCGTGGGACCCTGAAACGGCGACGCTGGCGCTCGCGGAACACAGCGCGGCGGCGTCGGGAACGATGGCCGCTGCACGATGACCGGACGGCGCTATCTGGCGCTGCACCTGCCGTCGCTCGCGACGGACCGCCTGCGGTGGGTCGAGCCGGGCTTGCAGGGCCGGCCGCTCGCGGCCTGGGCCGCCGTCGGCAACCGCCGGGTGCTGACCGCGGTGGATGCGCCGGGCACGGCGCTCCGTGCGGGACAGGCGCTCGCCGACGCCCAGGCCATGCACCCGGAGCTGGTGCTGCGCCCGGCAGCGCGGGACGCGGACCTCGCGCTGCTTCGGCGGCTCGCGCTCTGGGGGCTGCGCTTCACGCCGCTCCCGGCGGCGGACCCGCCGGACGGGCTGGTGCTGGACGTGACCGGCTGCACCGGGCTGTTCGGCGGCGAGGCGCCGCTGCTCGCGCGCGTCGTCGCGGGGCTGGCACGCCGCGGCATTGCCGCCCGCGCCGTCGTCGCGGGCGTGGCGGACCTCGCGGCGGCGCTGGCCCGCGCCGGCCAGCACGCCACGATCCTGCCGCCGGGCCAGGAGCGGGCCGCGGCCGACGCCCTGCCCCTTTCTGTGCTGCGGCTGCCCCATGACGGGCTTGCGGCGCTGCATTGCTTCGGGCTGCACTGCGTCGGCGACGTGCTGCGCCAGCCCCGGGCACCGCTCGCGCGGCGCTTCGGACGGGCGCTGCTGGACGCGCTGGATGCGGTCACGGGCGAGCGCCCGCGGCCGATGGTCCCGGCACGCCTGCCGTCCAGGTTCGAGGCGGCGGCCAGCTTCATGGAACCGGTCGTCACGCGCCCGGCAATCGACCGGGCAGTGGATCGTTTAATTGAACAGCTCTGCCAGGCGCTGGCTGAGGCGGGCCGGGGCGCGCGGCAGGTGACGCTGCGCGCCGTCCGGGTGGACGGGGACGTGCAGGAACTGAGGATCGGCACCGGCCTGCCGACGCGGACGCCGGCGCACCTGCGGCGGCTGTTCGCGGAGGTGCTGGAGCGCCTGGAGCCGGACCTCGGCTTCGAGCGCATCGCCCTGCGGGCGGACGTGACCAACCCGTTCGTGGCGGCGCAGGACGGCATGGGCGCAGTCAGCCCCGACCGGCACCGCGCCCAGGAAACGCTCGGGGAGGCGCTCGGGCAGGTGCTCGACCGCCTGGGCCAGCGCCTGCCCGTGTGGCGCCTCGCGCCGGCCGAAAGCCACTGGCCCGAGCGGGCCGTACGGCCGGTGGACGCCTTTGCCGCCGTGCCGCGCGACGGCGCCTGGCCGGGCCTCGCCCACCCCGTGCGCCTGCTGTCCCGGCCTGTGCCGCTGATGGTGGTCGCGGCCGTGCCGGACGGCCCGCCGGCCCGTGTGCGGCTCGACGGTGCCGTACACCCGGTGATCTGGGCCGACGGGCCGGACCGGGTGGAAGCGGAGTGGTGGCGCGAGGCCGGGGAGCGGCCCGGGCGCGACTACTACCGGGTGGCGCTCGGTTCCGGGGCGCGGCTCTGGGTCGGGCGGGCCGGTCCCATGCGGCCCGGCCAGCCGGCGCGCTGGTTCCTGCACGGCTACCTGCCGTGACGCCCGCCTTCGCCGAACTGGGCGCGCGGTCCAACTATTCGCTGCTGGACGGCGCCTCGCACCCGGCCGAGCTGGTCGCCACGGCGGCTGCCCTCGGCCATGCGGGGATCGGCGTCTGCGACCTGAACAGCCTGGCCGGCGTGGTGCGCGCCCACGTTGCGGCCAAAGAGGTCGGGCTGCGCTTCGCCGTGGGGGCGCGGCTCGTGCTCGCGGACGGCGCCGCCTACCTCGCCTGGCCGACGGACCGCGACAGCTACGGTCGGCTGACCCGGCTGCTGTCGCTGGGCCGCATGCAGGCGCCCAAGGGCACGTGCGCGATCAACCATGACGACCTGCTCGGGCATGCGGGAGGACTGGTGATGGCGGCCATCCCCCCTGCCCTGCCGGACACCGGCTTCGCGGGGCGGCTGCGGGCCGACGCCGCGGCGTTCCGCGGCACGCTGGCGCTGCCCCTGTTCTGCGCGGCCGCCGCGGTCCGCGACGGGGCCGACCGGCATCGGCTGGAGGCGCTCTCGGCCATGGCAGGGGGAGCCGGGGCCGGGCTGCTGGCCACCACCGACCCGCGCTACCACCATCCGGCCCGGCGCCGCCTCGCCGACGTGCTGACCGCGATCCGGCTTGGGCGGACGGTGGACGCGATCGGCTTCGCGGCCGAGCGCAACGGCGAGCGCTGCCTCAAGAGCCCGGCCGAGATGGTGCGGCTGTTCGCGGGCCATCCGGAGGCCATCGGCAACACGGTCCGGGTGCTTGATGCCTGTGTGGGCTTCAGCCTCGACCAACTGCGGCACGAATACCCCGACGAGATCCTGGAGCCCGGCCGCACGCCGCAGCAGACCCTGGCCGGCCGGGTGCGCGAGGCGGCGGCCAAGCGCTGGCCGGAGGGCGTGCCGGCCGACATCGAGGCGCGCCTCGCGCATGAGCTGCAGCTCATCGAGCAACTGCAGTATGCGCCGTATTTCCTGACCGTGGACGAGGTGGTGCGCTTTGCCCGGCACAAGGGCATCCTGTGCCAGGGCCGGGGCTCAGCCGCCAACTCCACGACGTGCTACGTGCTAGGCATCACCGCCGTCGACCCCAGCAAGCACGACCTGCTGTTCGAGCGCTTCGTGTCGGCGTCCCGCAACGAGCCGCCCGACATCGACGTGGATTTCGAGCACGAGCGGCGCGAGGAGGTGATCCAGCACATCTACGACCGTTATGGCCGTGACCGTGCGGCGATTGTCGGCACCGTGATCCGTTTTCGCGGCCGCAGCGCGATCCGCGAGGTGGGCAAGGCGCTCGGGCTGTCGGAGGACGTCACGGGCCGACTGTCCAAGGCGAGCTGGGGGCCGGGGCGGGAGCAGGGCCTTGCCGAGTTGGCCGAGGCGGAGGGCCTCGACCTGTCCGACCGGCGCCTGTCGCTGACGCTGCAGCTCGCAGAGGAGATCCAGGACTTCCCGCGCCACCTGGCGACCCACGTCGGCGGCTTCGTCATGTCGCGGGGCCGGCTGACCGAGATGGCGGTGGTCGGCAACGCCGCCATGAAGGGGCGCACCATCCTCGAGTGGGACAAGGACGACGTTGATGCGCTGGGGCTGCTCAAGGTCGATATCCTGGCGCTCGGCATGCTGTCCTGCCTGCGGCGCGGCTTCGACCTGCTGCGCCGGTACCGCCGCCTCGACCTCGACTTGGCCGGGGTGCCGCGCGACTGCGGCGAGACCTACGCCATGCTGCGCCGGGCCGACAGCCTCGGCGTGTTCCAGGTGGAGAGCCGGGCGCAGATGAACATGCTGCCGCGCCTGCGGCCCAGCACGTTCTACGACCTGGTGGTGCAGGTGGCGCTGGTGCGGCCCGGCCCGATCCAGGGCGACATGGTGCATCCCTACATCCGGCGCCGCTGGGGGCTGGAGCAGCCGGAATACCCGAAGCCCTCGGCCGAGCACGGCGACGCCGACGAGATGGAGCGCGTGCTCGGCCGCACCCTCGGCGTGCCGCTGTTCCAGGAGCAGGCCATGCGGGTCGCCATCGTCGCCGCGGGCTTCACGCCGGGCGAGGCCGACGACCTGCGCCGCGCCATGGCGACGTTCAAGTATACCCAGGGCGTGAGCGTCTACCGCGACCGCCTGGTCGGCGGCATGGTCCGCCGCGGCTACGACCCAGCACTCGCCGAGCGCATGTTCAAGCAGATCGAGGGGTTCGGCTCCTACGGCTTCCCGGAAAGCCACGCGGCGAGCTTCGCGCACCTCGCCTACGCCTCGTCCTGGCTCAAGTGCCATCATCCCACGGTGTTCGCGGCGGCGCTGCTGAACAGCCAGCCGATGGGCTTCTACGCCCCGGCGCAGATCGTGAGCGACGCCCAGGCGCACGGGACGCGGGTGCGGCCGGTGGACGTGAACGCGAGCGACTGGGACTGCACGCTGGAGCCCGACGCGCAGAGCGCAGGAGAGCACGCCCTCAGGCTCGGCCTGCGCCTGGCCGGGGGGCTGGCGGCGGAGGAGGGCCAGCGGATCGCCGAGGTGCGGCGGGCGGGCAACGGCTCGCCCTATGGCTCCGTGGAGGAGGTGGCGCGGCGGGCCGGCGTGGGCCGGCGGGCCATCGAGGCGCTGGCGGAGGCGGATGCCTTCGCGGGCCTGGGCGCCAGCCGGCGCGATGCGATGTGGGAGGCCAAGGCGATCGAGCGTGCCGTGCCGCCGCTGCTGCGGCTGGCCGGCGAGGCGACGGGCCTGGGCGAGCCGCCCCTCATCCGGGAGCCTCCGCCCACGCTGCCGGCCGAGGCGGAGGGGCAGTCGGTGATGCTGGACTACACGGCAACCGGGCTGACCCTGCGCCAGCACCCGCTGACGCTGCTGCGCCCGGCGCTGCAGCGCCTCGGGCTGCACGACACGCGCCGGCTCGGCACGGCGCGGCCCGGGAGCTGGATCCGGCTGCCGGGGCTGGTGCTGATGCGCCAGCGGCCCGGCACGGCCAAGGGCATCGTGTTCATCACCGTCGAGGACGAGTTCGGCACCGCGAACCTCGTGATTTATCCCGACGTCGGCGCGCGCGACCGGGCGGCGATGATCGGGGCGCGGCTGCTGGTGGCCGAGGGCCGGGTGGAGCGGGAAGCGGAGCGGGCGGAGGTGCCCATCACGCACCTGATCTGCCGCAGACTGGCCGACCGCTCGGACCTGCTGAACGGATTGGCGCGGTCCGACGCCGCGGAGGGCTGGGGCGACGCCGCGTTGCTGCGCGGTGACGAGGTGCGGCGACCGGAACCGGGCGCAGCACGATCAAAGGCGAAGATGCCAGGAAGCCGCGATTTCCGGTGATGGTCATGGTCGGTCGTGCGACGCGCAGCACGCGCCCGTGACCCGTGAAGCCAACATGCAAGACGCCGTGACCGAGACGTAGCCCGTAAGCCAGCGAATCGTCCACCGAACCCGATCAATCAGGGCCGCTGCACAACAAATACGAGAGTTTTACCCACGTGCTTAAACCCATGGTTTGGTATATGGGTGACCATCATGCGGCAGGAAATGCGCTATGGGCCAAGCTCTCTGCGGAAGCGCCACGACGACAGGCGATCCGGTTGCCTAGGATCATAGGCGCATGACGGCCAACAAGCTGCTGCGTCTGGGCGATGTCCTGCTGATGCGTGGACTGATCGCCGTGAAGGACCTGGAAGCTGCCCTGGATCGGCAGCGCGAGCAGGGCGGTCCGCTGGGAGAAAGCGTCGTCGCCCTGGGCCTGCTGTCGCCCGCGCAGCTTCAGGCTGTCCTGCGTGAAATCCCCGCTTTGCCGTTCACGGTGGGCGCCACGGGGGTGAGCCGTAGCGCCTTGCTCGGCCTGCTGCTGAAGTTCATGCGCATGGAGGGTTGCGAGACGCTGCCGGAACTCGGCAGCCGCATGAAGCTCCACCAGTCGGTGCTGCAGGAACTGCTGGCCGAAGCCACGGCCCAGCATCTGGTGCAGGCGCTCGGTTCCGTGCAGCAGGGGCTCGTCAGCTACATGCGCCACTCGCTGACCGACCAGGGCCGGGTTGCTGCGGCGGAAGCCATGGTCCAATCGCACTACCTCGGACCCGCGCCGGTGTCGCTCGCGGCGTTTCAGGCCCAGGTCAACAAGCAGGCCATCGCCAACGAGAACCTGCTCGAAGATGCCATGCGCCGGGGCTTCTCCAGTTTGAGCATGCCCGCCAACTTCGTGCGCAAGCTGCTGCCTGCGGTCCGGGCAGGACGCACCGTCCTCCTCTATGGCCCACCCGGCAACGGGAAGACGAGCGTCGGCAGCAGGATCGCGGACATGTTCCGGGACGTCATCTATGTCCCCTACGCGGTCGAGGTGAGCGGCCAGGTGATAAAGATGTTCGACGACACGCTGCACAAGCCCTACGGCGAGGGGATGTCGACGCCGGCCCTGTCGAGTGGGGAGGGCCTGCTTCTGGAGGGCTTTGACGCCCGGTGGCAGGCGTGCCGGCGCCCGGTCGCGATGGCGGGCGGGGAACTCACGCTCGAGATGCTCGACCTCGGTTTTGACGCGAACACCAAGTTCTATGAAGCGCCGCTGCACATGAAGGCGCTGAACGGCGTCCTGCTGATCGACGACTTTGGCCGCCAAAGGGTCAGCCCGACCGAGCTGCTCAACCGGTGGATCGTGCCGATGGAGAGCCGCATCGATTACCTCAAGCTCAACTCCGGCATGAGCTTCCAGATCCCCTTCGACGAGCTGGTCATCTTCTCAACCAACCTCGACCCATCGGACCTGGTGGACCCCGCCTTTCTCCGCCGCATTCCCTACAAGGTCGAAGTGGCCGGCCCGAGCGTCGAGGACTACCGACAGGTATTCGTCGCTGCGGCGAAACAGCGGGGCCTCACGATCGAGGGCGAGACGTTGGACCACATCGTGCGGCGACT
Source organism: uncultured Acetobacteraceae bacterium (assembly GCA_964252005.1). Taxonomy (GTDB): domain Bacteria; phylum Pseudomonadota; class Alphaproteobacteria; order Acetobacterales; family Acetobacteraceae; genus CAHJXG01. The sequence goes on from CAXULX010000048.1 coordinate 12,831, forward strand.
GCGGGGAGGCGGTCACGATCTGGCCTACTTCCAACCGCGGTTCCTATGCGAGCAGGCATTCCAACTATGCACCTGCTTCGCCCTGCCGCCCGTCATCACCCGGGAGGTCGCCGACGAGGGGCTGGAGAACCTCTACGTCGACCTGATCGCAAGGGACCCTCGGGGAGCGCCCGTGGCCTGACGTCCGGACATTGGGACACGTAAAAACCTATCGGAAAGCGAGGGCAGCGTTTGGCGGCTTGTGCCCCTATGATCGGCAGCAACGCCGCACCCTTGGTCTGACGAGCCGACAATGCCGCAACGGCTCGCTGGCCGCGACTGCTAGGCTGCCCTCTGGACGTAGTCCTCCGCCTTGATCGTAGGATTGCCGAGCCAGAAGTCGGCATAATAAAGGAATCAGAGGCTTGTAGGCATCGAACACGCGCCGCAAGTCGCGGACGGCATCGCCGCCCTCCGTGGGCAAAGGGCTGGCCATGTCAATGCGCAGGTCGACAAGCGGCCGGTCGTACTGCGGCGAGGTCACGATCAGCCCGGCGGATTTTTGCCCGACCGCCTCGCCGCCGGCGGCGTAGCCGGCTTCGATTGCGCGCACCAGGCGTTCGGGAAAGGCTTCGCCCGCGTTGGCAGAGAAACCGTCGTGGATCGCCTCGACCACCTCCGGGCAGGCCAGGCCATTGCCCATGGCCAGGAAGCCGTCGCCAAGCTTGTGCCCGGTATAGGCCAGGCCCTTGGGCGGGCTGTGCGCGGCCACGGCGCCGTCCGCGGTCACGATGCCGACCTGGCGGTAGTCGTCGAAATGCGGGTCGTAGCTTCGGAGGGCCGCGATGATCTGGTCCGGCGACAGGCCGCGTTCGGCCAAATCCAGGCCAATCAGGCCCAGGCGCCAGTTGCTATGGCACTGGGACCGGAGGCGCATCGCTTCCCCACCCCGTTCGGCAACAACTCCTGGGCCGTCGGCGCCGCCTACGTCACCGGCGTCGATGCGGCCATCCTCGTCCTGTCGCTCGCCATCATGGCCGCGCTCTACGTCTCCCTGACGCGCAGCTGGTATGGCCGGGCGCTCTGCGCGATGTCGCAGGACCTGGATGCGGCCCGGCAGATGGGCGTGCCGGTGGACCGGCTGCGGCAGATCGCCTTTGGGCTAGGGGCCGCGCTGGCAGCCGTCGCAGGCGTGATGATCGCCACCTATCACGGCACCGTCTATCCACAGATGGGCGTGGCGTTCGGCCTCAAGGGCTTCACCGCCGCCCTGCTCGGCGGCCTCGCCAGCATTCCCGGTGCCGTGCTGGGCGGTCTGCTGCTGGGAGTGCTGGAGGCGCTGACGGTCGGCTACATCGGCGAGGGGTTCCGCGACATGGTGGCATACAGCCTGCTGCATCATCGAGGGCAATTGCCGCATCAAGGACGTGCTGGGCGACCTGCATGCGCAGTTTGCCGCAAATCTGGTGGGCGCCGCCCGGGTCCGTGCGCTGGCTGAACAATATGGGCCGGAGCAGCTGGCGTCCTGCATGGCGGAGATCCAGGCGCAGAGCCATGCCTCCATGCTGGAGGCCATCCGCGCGCTGACCCCTGGGACGTACAGCTTCGCCGACGTGCTGGACGATGTGGGCCCGGGCACGGCGCCCGTGCCGTTCCAGCTCGCCCTGACTGTGGAGCATGACCGGATCGTCTGCGACTGGACCGGCACCGGGCCGCAGCGGGAGGCCGGACTGAATTGCTACCTGCAATATACAAGGTCCTACTGCATCGCCGCGATCAAGGCGGTGACCCTGCCGCGCGCGCCGCAGAACTACGGCGTGATCCGCTGCATCGAGATCGTGGCGCCCGAAGGCAGCTACGTGAACCCGCATCCGGGCGCCGCCAGCGGGGCACGGTCGGTGAACGCCAGCCGCATCTACGAGGTCGTGATGGGCGCCCTGGCCCAGATCCTGTCGGACCGGATGATCGCCGCCAGTTCGACCTCGATCAACCCCAAGCTCAGCGGCGCCATCAGCCCGCATACGGGTCGCCCCTATTTGGCTTGGCTGTCCGCGGTCGGCGGCGTGGGTGCAGCGCGGGAGCGGGACGGCGACGAGGCCACCACCTCCCACACCAACGGCACCAACACGCCGACCGAAGTGCAGGAGATGAACGCCCCCGTGTTCATCGAGCGGCTGGAGTTGATCCCGGACTCCGCTGGGGCGGGACGGTTCCGGGGCGGCATGGCGCTGCGCCGAGACGTGCGGCTGCTCGCCGACAGCGGGCGCGCGACCAACCTCGGCGACCGGCATACCAACCCGCCCTACGGGCTGGACGGCGGACGGCCCGGCCAGTTGGCCCGCACCGTGCTGAACCCCGGGACGGACCGTGAATTGGAGATGCACTCCAAAGGCACCTACGACCTGAAGAAAGGCGACGTGCTGAGCATGCGAACGGCCGGCGCCGGCGGCTATGGCGACCCGGCATGCCGCGACCCCGCCCTTGTGTTGCGCGACGTGCGCGCCGGGCTGGTCAGCATCGAGCGGCCCGCCGCATCTACCAGGTGGCGCTGCTTGAGTCGCCCCTGTCCATTGATGCCGGCGCGACATCACGTCTTTGCGGCGGCAGCGTGGCCGGCCATCTGGTGGATAGGTTCGGCGTTTCCTGATAGGTCCGGTCCGAACTTTGCTCCCCTGAGTTCAGCATCCTGTGCTTATTCAGGCCATCGATCCTCTCCACGCGACGCGCGGGAGAGCCACCGGAACCAAAGAGGATCAAGGTGCCAAACGACCCCATTCAGCAGGATAAGCAGCCCAGCGCACCGCAACCGCACGGCCAGTGTCTGGAACGTGCGGTCTGCATGACGGGGCCAGCATGACAGGGGGACCGTTGACGACGCCGGCACGGACCGGCCACGAGACCTTCCTCTACAGCGATCCCGACTTCGGCATGGCGCTGGACCGTGCTGACATCGCCTTTCTCGGCGTCCCCTACAGCAGCGGCTACAGCTTCGCCGAGCAGGCGCCGGATCAGGCCAACGGCCCGGCGGCTATGCGGGCCGCCACCGACCGCATCCTGCGCGGCATCGAGCGCTACGACTTCGACCTGGGCGGCCCGCTGTACGACAACCAGCCCATTCGCGCCGTTGACTGCGGCGATGTTCGCGGGGACGTGGCCGCGCCGGCCAGCCACGTTGCGCGGGCGGAGGCCGCCGTGCGCCGCATCCTGGACGCGGGCGCGCTGCCCGTTGTGCTGGGCGGGGACCACGCCGTGCCGATCCCCGTGCTGCGGGCCTTCTCGGGCCAGCCGCCCCTCACGCTGGTGCAGATTGATCAGCACATCGATTGGCGGGACGAGGTCGCAGGCGTGCGCGACGGCCTGTCCAGCCCGATCCGCCGGGCGTCCGAGATGCCGCATGTCGGGCAAATCTTCCAAATCGGCCTCCGCGCCACCGGCAGCGCCCGGCAGGAGGAGGTTGACGCCGCCCTGGCCTACGGCGCCCAGCTGGTGACCGCCTACGAGCTGCACGACGCCGGGATGGATGCCGTGCTGGCGCGCATCCCCGATGGCGGGCGCTACTACGTGACCGTGGACATGGACGGCATGGACCCGTCCTGCGCGCCCGGCGTCGCAGCTCCCTGCCCCGGCGGCGTCACCTTCGCGCAGGCCCGCGCGCTGCTGCACGGGCTGGTGCGGAAGGGCCGCGTGGTCGGCATGGATGTGGCGGAGATCACGCCGCGGACGGACGTGAACCGGCTCACCTGCATCACCGCCGGACGGCTGATCGTGAACCTGCTGGGCGCCGCCACCCGGGCCGGTTACTTCCGCCGGGCTTGACGCACTGACGCAACGTTTGCAGCACGACGGAAAGCTTCGTCAACTTGTCAGTCCGAGATCGCGTTGACGCACGGCAGCGTGGTGGAAGGATGAAGGTATCATGGCTTGCGTTCGACCTTCTTCCCCCGACACGGCCAGGAGACAGCTTGCCCTGAAGCCACAAAGGTTCGGACTCATTATTATATTGAAATAGCACCGATAATGAATTAACGAGATGAGGAGACATTTTTTGGATGGAACAAGCCCATGCGGTGCATCGCCAGCGTCTTTGCCGCCCTCGCCCTCGTCGCTGCACAAGCGGCGCAGGCGCAGACCATCGTGATCAACCGGCCCAACAATGGTCCTGTGGCCCCCGGCGAGAAGACCCAGCACGTCTCGGTCAACGTCCAGCTCTCCATGCCGACGCCGGCCCTGACCTCCACGCCCGAATGGACCAAAGCTATCGCGGCGGCCAACCAGTCCCTGTTCGAGATCATCAATCGCGAGTGCGACGTGCTGGGCGCGGCCCTGCAGGGCAATTGCCACCTGGTGCAGATCAACACCGGAAGCAATACCGGCAACCGGCCGAACCCCGGCGGCCCCTTCGCGGGAGTCACTACGACGGTCAACGTCAATGCCAACGCGACGTTCGACATTGAGCCGAAGATGTCGCAATCCCCCACTGTTGTCTCACCCCAGCGATAGTGCACCGGCCCGGCGGGAAGCTGCGCCAGTTCCGACCGCGGCGCGGCGGCGTGAGCCGGAGCGGGCAGGATCAGGGGTTCCGGTAGAGGCCGTAATGGGCCTGCAGCGGGCTGAAACACCGGATCGGCGTCAGACGCCCCCATCCTGATGGGGAGGACACTGTCTGAGGCCGTCTCCGGACAGCCCTCAGTCCTGCTCCGCAGGGAATGCGAACAGCTTGGAGGGTTCGACCGTGAGGATGGCCCGCTCTGGCGGGGGCGCCCGGTGCAGGCCCAGAAGTTCATCGCCGAGACAGCCCACCTGCCACCGCGTCCGCCAAAGCCCGGCCTCAAACACGCAGTCACGGCGGGTGGCCGGCAATCCGTGGTCGGAAATGCAAAGCCCGTCTGGGTGGGCGAGGGCAATGCCTGCCATGCCCTCCGCAAGGCCGATGCAGGTCGCCGGCACTCGGTGCTGGCCGGCGATCACGACGTGCCCGGGTTGGGCGCCGCGCACCCGGAGCTGTCCCTCCGCACCCATGCAGCGCGCGGCGGCGGCGGTCGCCGGGCTGGAATACATCGCCCGCGGCGTATCGGACTGCGAAAGCGCGCCGCGCTCCAGCACCAGGATCCTGTCGGCCAAGCGCCAGGCGTCCAGCCGGTCATGACTGACGAACAATGCGGCCCGGCCGTCGCGGCGGAGCATATCGCGGATCAACGGCCGCAGCCGGTCGCGCACCATCCCGTCGAGACTGGACAGAGGCTCGTCGAGCAGCAAAAGGTCCGAACCCGTCGCGAGCGCGCGCGCCAGGGCGACGCGCTGCTGCTGCCCTCCGGACAGCGTGCCCGGGCAATGGTCGGCGAAGCCCGCAAGCTCGACCGCATCCAGCAGCGCCGTTGCCGCCGCGCCGCGCCGCGCCGTGCCCGGCGGCAACGCGATCGCCACGTTGTCCTGCGCCGTGAGGTGCGGCCACAAGGCGTGTTCCTGGAACACCATGCCCAGCCCGCGCCGCTCCGGGGGCACGAAGCGGCGGGCCGACGATCCATCCACGTCCACGCCGCGCAGCCGCACGCGCCCGGCCTCCGTCCGTTCCAGCCCGGCCGCGATGCGCAGCAGGGTGGTCTTGCCCGACCCCGATGCGCCGACCAGGACCGCGATCTCGCCGCGGCGCACCGTCAGATCGACGCCGCGCAGCACCGTGCGCCCGGCATAGGACCGGTGCAGCCCCTCCAGCCGAAGCACGCAATCGGCGTCGCCGCTCACCGGCCACGCCCGGCAAGGAGCAAGACCCCGCCGACCACCGCGCCGCACAGCAGCATCGCCAGCAGCGCCAGACGCGCCTCGGCGGCGAAGCGCAGCGACTGCTGAAGCTGCACGAGCGCCACCCCCACCGGCTCGCCCCCCGCCGGCGCCAGCATCTGCGCCAGCGGCAGCTCGAAGAACAGCCGGCAGAACGCGAACGACCACGCCCAGGCGAGCGGGCGCATCAGCGGCGGCAGGTAGATCCGTTCGATCCGGTCCGCGAGCTTGATCCCGTGCACCCGGGCAGCGTCGCCGTAGGCGGCGCTCCGGGCACGGATCGGCGCGCGCATGAGCAGTGCCAGCAACGGCAACTGCGTCGCCGTCTCCCCCAGCAGCAGCGCGAGCGGCGTGCCGGTCAGCGGCAGCGGCGGCCCGTTGAACGCGATGACCTCGGCCGCGCCGAGCACGATGCCAGGCACCGCCATGTTGACCATCGGCAGCCAGGCGAGCGCGCCGTGCAGCGGGGAGCCGGCCTGACCCGCGACCAACGCGCAGGCCAGGCACAGGGCGGCCAATGAGGCGACGAAGCTGTAGAGCAACGAGGCGAGCACGGCGTGCCCGGCCCCGTCGGGCAGGCCCCCGGCATCCGGCAACATTGCATCCGTCACGAGCGCCAGCAGCGGCACGCCGCAGCCGAGGGCGAGGAGGAGCGCCGTCGCACTCCAGCCCAGCCAGCATTCCCGCCACGACGCCGGGCGCGGCGCCGGCGCAAGGCCGCGGTCGAGCAGCGGCGGGGCGGATTTCGGAAACGCCAGGCGGATCGCCGCGGGCAACAGCGCGATCAGCACCAGGAGATCGCCGGCCTGCGCCGCCCGCGTCCAGGAGATCGGCCAGTTGGCAAGGCTCGCATAGACCTCGGTCACCAAAAGCGGCAGGCGCAGCCGCGCGCCGAGCGTGGCCGCAAGGCCGTATTCCTGCGTCGCCTCCACGAACACGATCAGGAACGCGGCGGCGGCAAACGGCAGGACCGGCCGGGCCAGGAGCAGCGCCCGTCGTCCCCGTCCGCGCACGTGCAGCAGCGTGGCCTCCTCAAGCCTCGGCCGGCGCGCGGCCCAGCCGGCCCGCGCCGCGAGCGTCGCGACCGGCAGCCCCTTCAGCGCCGTGAGGCCGACCAGGCCGGGCCAGCCGAGCAGCGCGTCGCGCAACCAGGTGGCGGAACGGAGCGCCGTGCTGCCCAGGAGGATCTGCCACCCGGCGGCCACGAGGTAGCCGGGCAGCAGGAACAGCAGCAGGAGCGTGGCGACCAGCGCCCGCTGCCCGGCCCAACGGCGCCGCTCCAGCATCATGCCGAGCCATAGGGCTGGCGCCAGGGCGCACCCGGCCGAAAGCGTCGCGAGGCGGATGGAGTTCATCGCGGCGATGCCAAGGCCGGGGCCGTCGCCCGGCGGCGGCGCAAAGGCCGGCCCAAGTGCGGGCACCAGCGGCAGCAGCAGGAAGCGCAGAAGCGGATAGGTGACGAACACCGCGGCCGCCACCGGCAGCAGCGCGGCCGTGCGGGCGGTGCTCACGGCGCGATCTCGCGCCGGAACCAGCCGATCTCCTCTCCCTGTCGGGCGCCCCATGCCTCGGCGTCCGGGTGCACCAAGGCCAGGTCCGCGAGCCTGGGCAGGCCCGGCGGCACGGGGGCGTCGGCGACGGGAGGCCAGGCGAAGCCCTCGGCGGTGGACTGGCGCACGAGGCGCTGGCCCTCTGGGGTCAGCAGGAAGCGGATGAAGCGCGCGGCGGCGGCCTGGGCCGCAGGGTTTGCGCGGGCGCTGACGCCGATCACCGCCGGCATCAGCCCGGCCGGGCGCGGCACCGTCACGCGGAACCCCGGGTCGCGCTCAACGAGCGCATAGGCGGCCTCGCTGGGCAGCACGCCGAGCGCCACGTCGCCGCTCCTGAGCTGGGCGATCAGCACCGGGTTGGCTGCGAAGACGCCGAGGCCCTGGTCCCGCAGCGCGCGCAACAGGCCGTGCCCGGCGCCGAGGCCGCCCGCAGCCTCGATCATGGCGGACAGCACGGGGAAGGCGGTGCCCGACGCGACGGGGCTGACGAGGCCGACGCCGCCCGTGACCTGCGGCAGCGCCGCCCAGTCCGTCGAAGGCGCCTGCGCCGTCCGCCGCGTCACGAACACGCCGGCAAGGATCAGCCCGGTCGGCAGGTAGGCGCCGTCACGCGGCAGCAGCGCGCGGGCCTCGGGGGTCCAGTCCGCGTTCGGCCAGTCCGCATCCGGCCCGTCGGCATCCGGCCCGTCCGGCGCATGCCGGGCGAGCAGGCCGGCGTGGTCGAGGGCGGCCATCGCGGCGTCGCCCACGAACCAGGCGACCGTCCAGCGCGGGCGGGCGCCCTCCGCGTAGATCCGCGCCTGGAGCGGGCCGCCGCCCATGTTGATGTAGGTGACATGGAGTCCCGTCTCGGCCTCGAAGGCGGGGATCATCGCGCCGGGCGGTCCCATGGCGGAGTAGATGACCAGCCCATCGCTCCCCTCAGAGGGCCACAACGCGGCGACCGCCGCGGCTGCGGCCACCGTCAACGCGGCAGCAGCAAGCCGCATCCGGGTGAGCCGCATCCAGGTGAGCCGCATCGGGGGTCTCGCCGGACGCGGGATGCTCAGAGCGGGATTTCCACGGAGGCGAACACGCTGCGGCCGGGCTGCGTGTAGTAGAGAGGCGTCTGCTTCGACCCGGCATACAGGTCGAAGGCGGTGATCTTGCGGCTGTCGAGCAGGTTCGCCACCTGCAGCCCCAGCTTGACCGGCGGGAGGCCCGGCCGCTGCAGCTTGTAGGACAGCGCGGCATCCAGTTGGTTGAACGGGGACAGGCCCTGCCGGAGGTTCACGTCGCCGTACCGGCTGCCGACCCACTTGTCGAGCAGCGAGGCATTGAACGCCTCATGCGCGTAGATGATGCCGCCGGCCGCCGTCGCCTCGGGCGCGTTGGCAATCGGCTGGTGCGTCGCGCGGTTCCGGGCCACGTTGCCGCTGCCGTTGGCATACAGGCTGACGCCGTGGCCGATGGCGAGCGTCGCCTCCGCCTCGATGCCGTAGTAGTCCACGGCGCCTTGGTTGAAGTAGATCGTGTTCACGCCGACATTGCGGCTCGCGACCATGTTGGAGAAGTCGATGTAATACAGGTCGCCCGAGATCGACAGCGTGCGGCTCTGCCACGTGGTGCCCACCTGGTAGTTGTTGGTCTGCTGCGGATCGACCTTGCTCTGGGACGGGTCGGCGTTCTGGATGTAGTTGAGGTTGGGCGCCAGGAAGCCCTTTGCATACTGCACATACGCGGCCCAGTTGGGGTTGATCAGGTAATGCGCCGTCACCGCCGGCAGCGGCGCGCCGTACGCCTTCCGGTCCTTGAGCGGCAGCCCGGTCCCGACGTTGACCCGGGCGTTGAGCGAACGCTGGAAGTAGTCGTACTTGATGCCCGGCGTGATCGTCAGCCCCGGCAGCGGACGCAGTTCGAGCTCCAGATAGGGCTGTAGGGTAAACAGGTCCTCGTGGTCGAGGTAGGTGAAGGCCGCCAGCGAGTTCGGGGCGAGGATGCCGCCGCGCGTCAGGTCGATGTTCGCCTGGCTGTAGCCGTTCGACTGGTTCTCGATCCAGGCGCCGACCTTGATGTCGGCATACTGGCTGGCCCGCTTGACCTGCAGCGTGTCGCCGAATGCGCGGTACAGGTTGTTCTGCACCGTGCCCGGCACGTCCGTCTTCGAATACGTGGTCCCGGCGAACGACGCGTTGGATACGTCGATCCCGCGCGTGCCTTTCAGGAAATAGCCGTAGGTGTAAACCTTGTTGTCCACGGACCACGCATCCGAGATCTGCGACTTGACCCCGATGTAGTTGAAGTCTGAATCGCTGTGGTTGAAGTTGTACTTGTAGTAGTTCTGCAATTTCGGATCGTTCGAGAAGCCGTAATTCGGGCCAAATTCCCTGATCTGCGCCAGCGAGGCGCCGCGGGCGAAGTACTGGTCCGTCGAATTGTACATGCCGACGATGGTCAGCGTCGTGTTCGGCCCGAGCGGCGAGACCACCTTGGCGAACAGGTTGGTGCGCTTGGCGCCGGCATAGGTGAGCGCGCCGTCGCTCGACGTGTGCTCGCCGTCGAACACCGCGGACCCGCCGCCGGGCAGCGGCCCCGTGTCGAGCTGCGCCCCGTACAGCACCGTGTTGAAGCTGCCGCCCGACGCATAGGGCGTCAGCGTGGTTCGCACCGCCGGCGCCTTGCTTTCAAGCGCGATGGTGCCGCCGAACGTCGCGTTGCCGATCGTGGACGCCGTGCCCGGCCCGCGGTCCACCGAGACCTGTCCGAGGTCGCGGTTCATGAAGTACACCGAGGTGTGGTGGGTGTAGTTGTTGGCGTCGCCGAACGGGATGCCGTCCAGCGTCACGTTGTATTGCCCGTCCGTGAAGCCGCGCACGCTGACTTGGCCGGAGAACGCGTTGCCGGGTCCGTTCTGCTCGATGGCGAAGACGCTGGGCGAGAGGCCGACGATCTGCCCGTAGTCGGATTGCGCGGGGATGTTGTTTTGGATGAACGGGCCGCTGATCACGGAGGTCGGCTGCGTCGCGCTCAACGGGGCGCGCGTCGGCGCCTGGGCGATGGCGTCGTTCGAGCGGTCCTCCTCGACGCGCACCTCGCCGAGCGGCAGGACCTCCTGCGCCCAGCCCTGTGCTGGGCCATACAACAGGCAGACCGCGGCGACGGCCTGCATGGCAGGGGCGCATGTTTCAATAATGCGCCCGGCCCGGGTACATTCGCGTTCTTGATCTTTGGACATACTTTGCGTGATAGCGAAAAAACCTCGGGCCGGTGTGATAGTTCGATGACGTGCAGCGCCTTGCCCGCCCATCTCTGGCGCGTTGCATGCCGCCATGCTTTCTATGCTTGCATGGACGTTCTCCCACCTGGCCTGCCATGACATCCCAGGCGCTCTCGGCCTTCGCGACGTCCGGCGCTGCGGCGCTTGTGGAGTTCATCGAGGCGCTCACGGTCGTGCTCGCCGTGGGTGCGGCGCGGGGATGGCGCTCGGCGCTCGGCGGCGCCGCCGGAGCGCTGGCGTTGTTGGCCGCGCTCGTTGCGTTCTTCGGCCCGGCGCTCGGCTCCCTGCCGCTCGGTCCGGCAAAGTTGGTGATCGGCCTGCTGCTCGTGCTGTTCGGCCTGCGGTGGCTGCGCAAGGCGACGCGGCGCGCGGCTGGGATCATTCCGCTCCGTGACGAGGCCGCCGCCTTCCGCCGGCATCGCGACCGGGTGGGCCGCATTGCCGCCCCCGTGGCGTCTTGGGACGGACCGGGCGCCGCGGCGGCCTTTCAGGCCACTGCGGTCGAGGGGCTGGAGGTGATCTTCATCGTGGTGGCAATCGGTGCGGGCGGCGCGGACCTGCTCGGTCCTGCGGTCCTCGGGGCGGCCGTGGCTCTCATCCTCGTCGCCGCCATCGGGGTGTTGCTGCACCGCCCGATCACCCGTGTGCCGGAGAACACGCTGAAACGCCTGGTCGGCGCCACGCTGGCTGGCCTGGGCACATTCTGGGTGGGCGAGGGCGCGGGGCTGGCCTGGCCCGGCGACGACCTCGCCATCCTCCCGCTTGGCGTCGCGTATCTGCTGCTCTCGGTCTTGGCCGCCGCCTCGCTGCGGCGGCGCGGCGCAGTGCGGCCGTCATGACGCTCCTGCGGCGCTGCCTGCACGAACTCTGGGCCTTGTTCGTCGATGAGGGCGCCATTGCCGTCGTGGGCTGGGTCGCCGTGGCGTGCCTCACGCTCCGGCAGGTGCCGGCCGGGGTCTGGTCCGGGCCGATCCTGTTCGCGGGCTTGTCGGCGATCTTCCTGCTGACGACACGAACCCGGCCGTAAGGCCGCGCAAACGACGGGGGGCGGGCCATTTGCCCGCCCCCCGTTCAGCCATGGACCTGGAGGGTCGCTTAGGCCCTCCGGCTGCTCACTCGTTCTCCGTCGCGTTCACGGCGACCGTGCCCATCCTCACGCCCGAACGCTGCCGCGAGTAGGGCTTGCCGCCCATCAGGCCCTCCCACATCGCCTCGTTCATCATGTCGACCGGCACGCGGTCCTCGGCCGAGAAGTCGAAGCCCCGCGTCGCCTTGTCCCAATAGGCGGCGTCGTGCCGCGGCAGGACGTCCGGGCCTTCCGCATACTTCACCCCGGTGCCGGCCAAGGCGAGCGACGTGGTCTTCAGGACCGTCGAGGCGATGGCGTTGTAGGTCCAGTTGCCCCGTGAGGTGATGTCGAACACGTCGCTCATCGGCCGCTGATAGGCGGTGTTCAGGTTGATGTGCTGCGTGCCCAGGATATCCTCGATGGTGCGCAGCACGCTCACCTGGTTGTAGCGCGTGCTGACCACCGCCCGCTTCTTCACGTAGGCGCCGGCGACGTAGGTCGTCGAACGGTGCGAGTCGAGGTGGTCGGGGCCGTCCTGGCAGTCGTCCTCGGTCACGATGATCACGGTGTTGTCGGCATAGGGGCTGTGCGCCACGGCCTCGACCAGGCGGCCGACGGCGAGGTCGTTGTCCGCTTCCTGGGTGTCGGGGGTGTTCACCCCGGCGAGCGCCGTGCCAAAGCTGCCGGTGTGGTCATGGCTCAGGCGCACCGTCTCAAGGCTCGGGAGGTTGTTGTTGGCGATGTATCCCATGAACTCGCGGTTCCACTCGTTGAACGTCCACTGGTCCGCCACGGTCTGGTCGAACCCGCGGAAATACACGTCGGTGAACGGCGCCAGCGTCGGGTTGAGCGCCGCGACCTGGACGACGCCGGCCTCGCCCGCGTTCTCGATGGGGCTGCCATCGGGGTAGGTGGTGGGACCGATGTTGCTCGTGAGGAAGCCGTAGTTCCGCACGGTCAAGCCCGCCTGCAGCACGGCGTCGAAGATGTAGCCGTGCTGGAGCCCGAGCGGGGCGTCGGTGCCCGCCACGTCGGCGATGCCCGGCAGGAGGTTGGCGGTGCCGCCGGGCAGCTTGGCCGAGCCGGTGGTGAACTGGCCCTTGGTGGCCGCGTCGCGGGCGGCGGTGGTCATGAGGCCGACCGGCACGTTGCGGTTCGCGCCCTCGGCCTCGTAGGACAGGCCGCGGTTGACGCCGGCGTAGTTGATCTGCTGCGTCACCTCCTCCGTGTTCGTGACCCGGCCGCGCATGGTCCAGGACCAGCCGTCCATGCTGCCGTCGCCGGGATCCATGAAGTTGTCGAGCGTCACGAAGTTGTTGGCGAGCCGATGGAAGTTCGGCGTGATCCGCCGGCCGAACTGGTTCAGCGACGGGTCGGCGTTCGCGCCGTTGGTGAGGTCGCCCAGGATCTGGTCGAAGGTGCGGTTCTCCTTCACGACGTAGATCACGTGCTGGATCTTCTTGTGGAGGAAACCCATCACCGCCTCGTCGGTGGTGTCGGGCGGAACGCTGTAGCGGTTGTTGCGGGCCACCGCGGCGGTCAGGGTCGCGAGGTCAGCGGCGCTCGGCACCTGGGCGCTCACGAGGGTCGCGTGCTCCAACTGGAACTGGTACTGGTTCGACGCCTTTGCCGCGACGGCGGCGGCGGCGTTGCCGCCGGGGTAGGTGATGTTGGTGATGAGCGCGGTGCTGCCCATCAGGTTGCCGGGGTTGGGGCCCTGGTCGCTCTTGCCGTTGATGACATACATCCACGTCCCGTCATGGCTGAAGGTGATGTCCTTGGGCGCGTAGGCCGTCGGGATCAGGCCGGCGACCGTGTTGGCGTCCGCGCCAAAAAGCGGGATCACCGCGATGGAGTTCGAGCCGTTGTTCACCGCATAGAGCGTCTTCTCATCAGGGGAGAGCGTCACGGCGAAGGGGGCGGCGCCGGTGTAGTGCGGGCCGGCCAGAACCCCGGAGGGCGCGCGCGCGTCGATCCGGGCCGTGACCTGGTTGCGTCCCGTGTCGATCACGGCGACCTGGTCGGCATTGTCCTGCGCCACGTACAAGGTCGACTGCGCCTTGTTGAGGGTCATCCCGCCCGCGTTGCCGTCGAGCTTGATGCGGGTCACCAGGCGGGCGGCGGAGGGCGAGGAGATATCGACCGCCACCACCTCGCGGTCCCGGTAGGAGGAGACGTAGGCGGTCGCGTTGTCCTTGACGACCACCGCGAGCGGATACTCGCCGCCGGCCACGCCGTCCGTGCCCTCATTGCCTGCGAAGTACGGGCGCAGGTCGTGCTCGTAGCGGACCTTCTTGCTGGCGGTGTCGATCACGCTAATGGAATCGTTGTAGTTGTTGGCGACGACCAGCGTCTTGCCGTCGTCGGAGATGCCGAGGCCGCTCGCGTTCGGCTGCACGGCGAGGCCGACGCCGCCGGGGGCGGCGGCTGCCATGCTGGTGGCGCCGGTGCCGACCGGCGCGGGCTTGTGGCCCAAGGCGATCATCGCCGCCTGCGACCACGTTCCGCCAGCCTGGGTATAGGCATAGACCGCGTCGTCATTGCCGCCCGTGGCGTAGATCGTGCTGCCGTCCGGCGACCAGACCAGCCCGATATGGGCGTTCGTCTGCTTGATCGCCTGGATCATCTTGGGCGAGGTCTTGTTGGCGCCGGAGACGTCGTAAAGGAAGATATACTGTGTCGAGTTCAGCACATCGGCCTTACCGGTCTTGTCGTTCAGCGTGTTCTGGCCGGCGCAGATGATCGCGAGCGTCGTGCCGTCCGGGCTGAGCTGGGACCGCACCGCCGCGCCGGCGACGAAGTTCGGATAGTCGGGAAGGCCGGGATTCAGGTCCTGCTGCACCGGGTTGGCAAGCTGCGTGGTCGGCGTGACAAATTGCCCGGTCGGCAGCGGAAGCTTGCCGTTGTTGCCGTCAACCAGCGTGTTGTCCGCAGCATGCGCAAGCGGCAGTGCGGCCAGCCATGTCGTGGCCAGCAAGCCCGCCCTCAGCATCTGTCGGTATTGAAACGCTGCCATGATCCAGTCTCCGTTTTGGTAAGCCGGCGGTCCCGACAAGCCATGCGTCAATCCTGGACCGCCAGGCTAACAGTTCTTAACAGACCAGGGCCAATCGATCCTTACCGGGAAAAAGACAGTTTAGAGAAATTCCGGGCGCTGTCCTGGCCCAGGCGCGTCTTGGCGAATGATGCACGGTGCCATTGCATCGACCGGAACGGTTAGGGCCTCTTGATCCGTCTCATTTATTCACCAGCAGGCGCCGGGCCTGAGCTGTCCCGCAGGTGCCCGGGAACGCCGCGTCCACGAAAGTCCGTGCCCGCCCATCAGGCGCTCCCTTCGGACGGGGTGCGCCCGCGCGACGCCCCTCATTCCATGGGAGCGGTGTCCCAGACCAGAATGCGCCAGCCGCGCCCGCTCAACCCGGCCCCTGTTCGAATGACGGCGCTGCGGACCGCACGGGCGCCGCCGCGTTGCGCGGTCGCGGTGATGCGGACGGTTTGCAACGCCGCCCGGTCCGCACGTTCGCCATAGCCGGCGTCGCGCAACGCGGCCCGCACGACCGGGTCGGCCAAAGCAGGGTCCGGATCGCCGTCCGAATATAGGGTCAGATGCGGCGCGAGCGCCGCCAGCAGGGCCGGCGTCATGCCGAACACGTCGCCCAGCTCGCCCAAAGTCTCGAAGGGTGCGCCCGGCGGGCCGTAATGCAGGCCGGCCGCCTGATACTGCACGGCCTTGGCGTCGCGGCGTGCCGAGCGGCGGCCCGGCGCCCGCCAATCCGCGACCGCGGCGGCGATGCGGCTCGCTTGCCCGGCATCGGCGCCAAGCCGGAGCAGCAACGCGCCGAACAACGCCGGCGATACGACGTTCGGGTTCACCAGCCCGGACTGATCCACGACCTGCACGCCGACATCTGCGCCGAACAGCCGGCCGACCGTCGGCATGGAGGCCCGGGCCGCCCCGCCGCGCTGCAACAGGTCGAACACCGCCGTGTGGATGGCACCATCCGCCACAGCCTCAAGCTCGGCGGCGCTGCGCAGGTTCGCCGTCAACTGCGCGTCCGACCGCGACGACGCCGTGAGCATCGCAAACAGCAACGCGACCAGAACCAGCGTCCAGAGGACGATCAGCAGCGCAAAGCCGGCATCGGCTGCGCGGCGCTTCGGCCCCGGCCGCCTCATTCCTCAAGCGCCTCCCGGACCGGCTCGACGAGCAACGGCGGCCAGTGGCGTCCTGTGCCGCCGGGAAACACGATGCGGATGCGAACCAGCGCCGGCAGCCTATCGCCGTTCCAGGCGGGGACCCAGGCGCCGGCTGTCCAATACGCCAGCTCAAGCCGCTCGACGCCGTCGAGCATGACCGTCTCCTGCACCTCAGGTCTCGCGTCATAAAGCTCGGCATGGCGGTGCGGCGTCCAGCGCAGCAGCAGGCGCCCGGCCTCGGCCGACAGGGTGACGTCGGCCCGTTGCGTCTGCCCGTCAGCATGCAGCGGCAACTCGGTGGTGAGCGACAGGCGTTGCGAGGTGCCATGCAGCGTGGCCGGCTCGGGATACGTGCCCGGGTCCGCCAGGGCCACCATGCGCCGCAACGCGCGGTCAATGACGGCCAATTCGCCGTTCCGGTCCCTGGCCTCGGCCTGCAACCGGGTCGCATGGACGCCGAACTGCACGCCTTGGGTCAGCAGCACGAGCACGACGCCGAACACGGCCACCGCCACCAGGAGTTCAAGCAGGGTGAAACCGGCGTCCTTGGCCGCCGTCCGGCGCCGCCCGGCGGTCAAGGGCGGCCAGCCGGCGTGAGGCCCAGGCGCCGGGTCTCCAGCAGGAAGTGCCGTCGCACGTTCGTGGCGCCGGGCCACGACATCTCGACCGAGACGGCGTAGAGCGTGCTCACGGCAGGAGACGACGAGCGGGACGCCAGCGGCGTCGAGGCGACCGGCACGATCCGGGTCCGCCACCGGAAGCCGCCGCCATCGTCGCCATCCTGCTCGCCCGCGATCAGCCCGGCGCCGGTCAGCGCGTCGAGACGCGACTGCGCGCGCGAGATGGCCTCCTGATACGTCGCAGCCGTCCGCGTGACGCCCAATGCGACCGCACCCTGGCGATAAAGCAGGACAAGCGCGGGAATCGCGATGGCAAGGGCCACGAGCACCTCAAGCAACGTGAACCCGGCCTCAACGGACCCAACTCGCTTATCCCGGCGCACGAACATCCCGGACAGGGTGCCAGAGCGGCAGGCCGGGTGCCTGCCTGGTCTCAGGCCGGGCGGCAAACATCATGTCAATGTCATGGAAACCCGGTGCGGCGCCGGCTCAGAGCGCCGGGCCTGCCACGGCGATCACATGTCGCCGGCGAGGAGCTTCGTCGCGTGGTCGAGCGCCTCGATGCACTCGTCGCTGTCGCCCTCGGCCTGCTCTCTCAAGGCCCGCTTCAGGTCCGCGTCGATCAGGCGCTTGGTGCGGGCATCGCCGTTGAACGCGGCGGCCTGCTTGCTGACCTCGGCATGACGAGCCGAGCAGCGCGCCGAGTCGTCGGCCGGAGCGGCGATGGCGGAGGATGCGAGGAACAAACTCAAGGCGATGAGGCGCATGGGTCGAGTGCCTTATGTTCGTGGGATGTGGTCGCACCCACCCATGCGCTGCGGCGGCGGAGCCGGCAAGCCTCGCCCAAGCGGACCGTGGGAAGCACCGCTTGGCAGCCATGCGGCCCAAATGCCGGTCCTCGGCCTTTCAACGGCTCGTCAGGTCGCGTGCTTCGCATCATGGCACTGGGATTGACCCGCTTTCGTGGGCCAACCTCAGTCGTTGTAACGCCCCCGTGGCGAACCTAACCCGTAGCGCATCCTTCCACTCACGCGAGAGGACTGCACCATCAACTCCAGGGATCAAACAGCTAGGGTCAGACGAGCCGTTATCACGCCTTCAGCGCCGCTCCCGGCGTCGCGCGGCCGCCCCACACGACCGGCAGGTCTGCCGCCAGCAGACCGCCGCCCAGGATCGCCGCCGCCAAGCCGATGTCTGCCCAGCCGATGGCCACGCTGACCGACACCCCCGCCGCGTGGCCCAGGACCGACCCGGCGAACACGGCGGCGGCCCAGCCCAGCAGGGTCCCGGCCACGACGCCCGCCGTCAGCACCACGCCCAGCTCCAGCCACAGCGCCGCGAGCACGAAACGCTGCGGGGCGCCGATGGCGCGCAGCACGGCGTGCTCCCGCGCGCGACCCGCGACCAGGACGGTGAAGGCCAGGAACACCGCCGCCACCACGAGGACCGCGGTCGCCGCCGCCATGGCGGAGAGCACGGCCCGCACGTCGCCCATGGTGCGGAACAGGCTGGCCAGCACCTCGCCGGGGAACACCGCCGTGCTGCCCGCGGCGCGGTAGCGGGCGCGAAGCTGGTAGGCGCCGGCGACGCTGCGCGGCTTCACGACGACGGCGGGGACGCCGGGCGGCCCGGCTTCCCACGGCGGGCCGATCCGCTCGACGCCGGGCGGGTGGCCGTTGCCCAGGCCGTGGATCTCCCACACGCTCTCGACCGGCACCAGGATGGCGGCGTCCCACGGCGTGCCGGTGGGCGGCAGGCGACCGACGACATCGTACGCAACATCCTCATGCACATGGCCGCCGTCGGGCACTTCGAGCCGGCCATGCTGCGGGTTGATCCTGCTGCCCAGGGTCAAGGGGACCGCGGCGCCGACCACCGCTTCCTGCTCCGCGGCGAACACCCGGCCCTCCATGGGCGCGCGGCGTCCGCCCAGGGTCGCGAAGGCTTGGGTGACGCCGACCACGGGGTGGCCGCGCCATTGGTCGCCAAAGCCGATGGGGGAGGCCCAGACGGCCTCCGGCTCCGCCATCACCCGCGCCAGCACCACGCCGTCCATCAGCGGCACGGTGTCCGGCTGGAGATAGACGGAGGTCAGCACGAGTTGCGTGGCGCTGCCGGGCGCGCCAACCACCAGGTCGAACGCATCCGCCGCCTGCGCCGCCCCCCGGCGCAGGCCGCGCTCCAACGCGCCCACCCCGGTGCCGAGCGCGGTCGCCAGCGCCACCAGCAGCGCCATGGCCGCCGCGACGCGCCAGCCGCGGCGCAGCGCCGCGCGGGCGACCGGCCAGGGGTTCACGCCATGTCTTCCAACCGCCCGGCCCGCAGGCGCAAGCGGCCGGGCAGGCGCGCCAGCAGCGCCGCGTCGTGGGTGGCGACGAGAAGGGTCGCGCCCACCTCGGCCGCAGCGCCCAGCAGCAGCTCGCCGACGCGGGCGGCCGAGGGTGCGTCGAGGCTCGCGGTGGGTTCGTCCGCCAGCAGCACGGCCGGGTTGCGCAGCAGGGCGCGGGCCAGGGCGACGCGCTGCCGCTCCCCCCGGCTCATGACCGCCGCCCGCCGGCCCGCCGCCCCGACGCCGAGCCGGTCCAGCAGCGCGGCGGCACGGTCCCGCAGCGGCGCGGGTGCGCGGACATGGTCGAACAGCAAAGGCAGCAGCACGTTGTCGAGCGCCGACAGCCCGTCCAGCAGGTGCATGTCCTGGAACACCAGGCCGAGCCGCTCCCGCCGCCAGCGGTCGCGGGCGGGGCCGGCCAGGGTCCAAAGGTCGTCGGCGCCCCAACGGACGCTGCCCTGGGCCGGGCGCTCGATGCCGGCCAGCGCGTGCAGCAGGCTGCTCTTGCCCGCGCCGGACGCGCCCTCGATGGCGGTGGCGCTGCCGGGCGGCAGCGACAGGCGCGGCACCGTCAGCACGGGGCCGATGCCGGGGTAGGAAATCAGCAGGTCCCGCACCTCCAGCGCCGGCCCTGTGGACGCCGTGCCGGGGCGGCACGCCGCCTCAGCCCCGGCGGAAGCTGGCATTGCGCAGCCGGGCCTGGCTGACGAAGCCGGTGGCCGGGTCGGTCCAGGAGCCAAGCTCGAACTGGCCCGTCACCTCGATCACCTCGTTCGGCGCCGTCGGCTGGGCATCGTGGCGGAGGTAGGCGACGACGATGTCGGGCGGCCACTCGGCATCGGACGAGCAGAACGGGCACATGCTGAGCGGCTCGCGCGTGAGGACGAAGAAGTCCGCCTCCGCCTTGAGCGGCGGCGCCATGAAGCCGGCCATGGTGGCGGCGTGCCCGGCCAGCGCCTGCGCGCGCTCCGAGAAGCGCAGGCCCGTCACGCTCCACCCGGAGTACAGGTCGTCGAAGCGCAGCCGGTCCGCCGCCCGGGCGCGGCCCGCCGCCAGAAGCGGGGCGGCCAGGAGGGCGCGGCGGGGAAGCCTAGGGCGCGCCAAGGCCCAGGGCTTCCGCCATGGTGCGGAACACGAAGGTGTTGTCCACGAAGCCGTGCAGCCGCTCCGACCCCGGGCCGGTCGCCCGCAGCAGCGCGTCGTCCGCCGAGTGCACCCCCTGCTCGGCATCGCGCGGCAGGTTGCCGGTGCGGAGCTGCGCGCCCGGCGTGTTCCCCTTCTCATTGGCGACGTAGGGACCGCTGGCGCCGCTGCGCACGGCGGGGACGCGGGGGCCGTCCAGGTTGGGCCGGTAGCTCTCGTAGTAGTCCGGGAACGACGCATAGAACATCGCGAGCCGCCGCGACACGTCCACGCTGGGCGGGTAGCCGCGGGCGTCCGGCGCCGGGTAGTTCGGGAAGCCGGCATCGGCATAGACGCTGACCTTGTCGCGCATCTGCTCGGCCTGCACCTCGTCCCGCACGGTGCCGACAATGCCGACGCCGTGGGTGTGGTCCGGCACCACGATCACCAGCGTGTCGTCGCGGCCCGCAGCCCAGTCCAGCACGACCTTCAGCGTGTGGTCGAGCATGATCGTGTCGTACACCGACCGCTCCCAGTCGATGGGATGGTTGAACTTGTCGATCAGCCCGCTCTCGACCATCAGGTAGAAGCCGGCCGGGTTGCGCTCCAGCACCTTCAAGGCGGCGCTGACCTGCTCCGTCAGGTCCGGCTGCTCGGGAAAGCGTCCGACGGTGCCCTTCTTCAGGTAGAACCGGTCGAGCGCGCCGTCCATGTTGCCGAGGTTGAACAGGCCCAGCAGCTTCTTGGTCGATGGATCGGCGGCGGCGGACAGCGCGGCGGCGGTGTCGGCGAAGGCGTAGCCCTGCTCGCGGAACGCCGCGATCATGTCCTTCGCGTCCCTGCGGCGCGACCCGGGCACGGATTGCGGCAGGAAGCTCGCGGAGCCGCCGCCCATCACCACGTCCGCGCCGAACGCCAGCAGCTGGTCGGTGATTGGCACGTAGTCGCTGCGGCGGCGGGTATGGGCGAACACGCCGGCCGGGGTGGCGTCCTGGATCTCGGTGTTGGTCACGACGCCGACGGACATGCCGAGCCGGCGTTTCACGATCTCTCCCAGCGTCTCCACCCTGGGATGCGCCAGCGTGTCGGCGGCGCGGCTGGCATAGACGCCCAGCGCGTTCACGGCGCTCTTGTGCCCGGTGTTGTAGGCGCTGGCGCTGTTGGCGCTGTCGGTCACGATGC
>CAXULX010000049.1:0-33358 GCA_964252005.1 uncultured Acetobacteraceae bacterium
CGCTCGATATAGGCGCGGTTGCTGCCGGTGAGCCGCGCGACCTGGACCGAGCGGTCGAAGATGCGGAGGTCGTAGCCGCGCCCCAACAAGCGTTCAGCCAGGATCACGAACGGGCTTTCACGCAAGTCGTCGGTGCCCTGCTTGAACGCCAGCCCGAACAGCGCGACGGTCTGCCGGCCATGCGCCGCGATCGCCTCGAAGGTCCGCTCGATGATGGCGTGGTTGCTGGGCAGCACTTGGTTGAGGAACGGTGCTGCGACGTTGGCCCGGTCGGCCAGCGCCAGCAGGCTGCGGATGTCCTTGGGCAAACACGAGCCGCCGAACGCGAACCCCGGGGTGAGGTAGGCGGGTGAGACGTTCAGCACCCGATCCTCGCAAAACAGCCCGAAGGCGGCCCGGGCGTCCACGCCCAGCGACGCCAAGATCGCCCCGCTTTCGTTGGCGAAGGACAGCTTGACCGCGTGATAGGCGTTGGCAAGGTACTTGACCGCCTCCGCCACCCGGTAAGGCGCCACGTGCACCGCGCCCCCGACGCCCGCATAGACCTCCCGCAGCACGGCCCCGTCATCGCCCGGCGCCGCGCCGATCAGCGTGTAGGGCGGCGCGTGGAAGTCGCGGACCGACGAGCCCTCCCGCAGGAACTCAGGATTGGACAAATAGCGGAAGCCCTTGCCATGCCGCTTGCCGCTGGCCTGTTCGAGCATCGGGATCACCCGGTCCTCCGCCGTGCCGGGCGGCACGGTGGACCGCATCACCACGGTGTGCACGCCCGGCTTGCCGCGCAGTTCCTGGCCAATCGACACCGCCACCTCGTCCACCGCCCTCAGGCTGACGCTGCCATCGGGTCCGCTCGGCGTGCCTACCGAGATGAACGACACGTCGGTGTTCGCCACGGCGTCGGCGATGTCGGTGGTGGCGCGCAACCGGCCGCTGCCGACGCCGTCGGCGATCAGGCGGTCGATCTTGTCTTCCACGATGGGCGACTGCCCGCGTGCGAGCATGCCGACCTTCTCGGGCGCGATGTCGACCCCCACGACGTCATGGCCGAACGCAGCCAGGCAGCCGCAGGACACCGCGCCGACATAGCCGATACCCATGATCGATATTCTCATGGAATCGAAACAAACAATATTCCGCCGTCGGCAACAAGGGCCTTAACGGCGACCCGCCCCGATCAGGAGGCGGGGGTGAGCGTCCAGGGCGTGCCAGGCTCGCAGAAGAACGGCACGGCGTTGGGCGTGCGGACGTTGGGGGCCAGGCCCATCTCCGCCCGCAACGCGCGGAACAGCGCGCCATGCGCCACCACCAGCACCGGCGCCGGCCGGGTCAGCGCCTGGTTGATCACGGCCACCGCACGGGCGCGCAGCACGTTGAACGGCTCGGCCCCCTCCGGCGTGAACGCGCCGGCGACCCAGTCATCGAACCAGTCGGCCATCGGCTGGCCTTCCTGCACGCCGAACGCCACCTCCCGCAACTCCTCCTCCACCTCCAACGGCACGCCGATATGCTCGCCGACGATGACGGCGGTGTCATAGGCGCGGGACAATGGGCTGGTGACGATGGAGCGGATGCCCCGGGTCCGCAGCACCTCCGCGGCGGTGCGGGCCTGGGCGAGGCCGACCTCGTTCAGCGGCACGTCCACGTTGCCCTGGGACAGGTTGCGCGCGTTCCAGTCGGTCTCGCCATGGCGCAGGAACCAGAACGCGCGGGAGGTCAGCATCAGGCGGTCAGACCTTCTTGCTCGATCATGCGCTGCACGGCCGGGCGGGCCAGCATGCGGTCGAGGTGCGCCGCGACGTTCGGCGGCAGCTCCAGGCCCATGTTCTTGCGGCCCCAGAACGCGACGTAGAACAGGGCGCTGTCGGCCAGGCTGTACTCGCCGGCGACCCACTCCTTGCCGGCCAGCGCCTTGTCCATGATGCCGAACCCCTTGGCCGCCATCTCGCGGCCCTGCGCCTTCACCGCCTCATGCTCGGCCTCGTTCGCGCTGAAGTTGGCGGGACGGAACTGCCGGGCGAAGGCTTGCATGTGGATGGTCGCCACGCAGTAGTCCATCGCCTCCGATGCCCGCAGCTCGGCCTCCTCGGAGTGCGGCAGCAGCCCGGCGTCCGGATTGGTCTTGGCGAGGTAGTGGGCGATCACCGGATACTCGGTCACCACCGACCCGTCGTCGCGTTGCAGCGTCGGCACCTTGCCCTTGGGGTTCAGCCCGCTGAACGGCGGGCGGGTGTTCTCGCCGCCGCGGATGTCGAGCTTGCTCAACTCATAGGGCTTGCCGATCTCCTCCAGCAGGATGTGGATGCCCATGGAACAGGCGCCCGGCGCGTAAAACAGCTTCATGATATGGCTTCCTTTTCAGTCGAACAGCGAGCTGACGGAACTCTCGTCCGAGATCCGCTGCATGGCCTCGGCGAGGATGGGGGCAATCGAGAACAGCCGGAGGTTGCGGCTTTGCAGCACAGCCTCGGTCGGCAGGATGCTGTCGGTGATGGTCATGCACTCGATGGGCGAGGCCGCGATGCGCTCCGCCGCATTGCCGGACAGAACGCCGTGGGTGATGTAGGCGCTCGCCGACTTCGCGCCGTTGCCCATCAGCGCCACCGCCGCGTTGCACAGCGTGCCGCCGCTATCGACGATGTCGTCCACCAGGATGCAGTCCTTGCCGCGCACGTCGCCGATGACGTTCATCACCTCCGACACGCCCGCGCGGTCCCGGCGCTTGTCGATGATCGCCAGGTCGCAGTTGAGCCGGGTGGCGATGGCCCGCGCCCGCACCACGCCGCCCACGTCCGGCGAAACGATCATGATGTCGCGCCCGGCGAAGTGGCTGCGGATGTCGCGGGCGAACATCGGCGCGGCATACAGGTTATCGACCGGTATGTCGAAGAACCCCTGGATCTGTCCGGCATGCAGATCGAGCGTCAGCACCCGGTTCGCGCCGGCCTGGGTGATCAGGTTCGCCACCAGCTTGGCGCTGATCGGCGTGCGCGGCCCGGCCTTGCGGTCCTGCCGGGCATAGCCGAAATACGGGATGACCGCGGTGATGCGCCGGGCGGAGGCGCGGCGCAGCGCGTCGCAGGTGATCAGCAGCTCCATCATGTGGTCGTTGGCCGGGTAGGACGTGCTCTGGATGACGAACACGTCCTCCCCCCGCACGTTCTCGTGGACCTCGACGAAGATTTCCAAGTCGGCGAACCGGCGCACCGAGGCGTTCGCCAGTTTCAGGTGCAACGCGGCGGCCACCGCCTCGGCCAAGGGCCGGTTGCTGTTGCAGGCAAGGATCTTCATGCGGCAATGGTCCCGGACAGGGGGCGGGTGGCAGGCGCCACGGGTTTAGCAACCTGGGTGCGGCCTGTCACGACGAGCCTCATGGCCGGGTTGGGCCTATTGGGCCGCCCGCGCGCCGCTCGCGTTCAGCACGACGTCGCGGACGCCGCCTGCGGCCTCATCGGCCACCACGACGGCGACATCGCCCCAGTAGCGGTCCAGCGTGCCCGGCGGGACCTCGTTGAGCTGCACGATCCGGCCCCGCTCCGCGCCCCGGCTGTCCGCCACGATCCATTGCAGCTCGATCCGCATCGTGCCCTTGGCGCCGGGCGCGGTCTGCACTTGCCCGGCCAGGCTGAAATCGGCGCCGCCCGCCGCGTCCTGGATCACCAGGCCCAGGGCGCCAAGCTTGGTGCGCATCTGCGCCGGCAGGCTGCTGTTGCCGTCGCCGGGCGCGCCGGTCACGCCGGAGAAGTAGATGCGCGCCGGGCGGTTCAGCAGGCTGTTGGGGTCGCTCTGCCGGCGCGCGGCCTCGATCCGGTTGAGCAGGGAGGCGATGCCGGGCGCCGCCTGCGCCGCCGCCGCCTTGAGCACCGCCGGGTCGCCGCCAGCCCAGGCGGCGGTCGAGACCGGGGCGCCTTCGGAGAAGCCCTGCGGCTCGCCGGACGGGTTCTGCACGGCATAGCTCGGCACCACCTCGGCGCCGCGCACCTCGGCCGACAGCACGAGGGACCAGTCGCTGCGCCGGTGCCGGACATCGGTGGTGGCGGGCACCTCCTCCGTCCGCAGCGCGTCGGCGACGGCGCCGGCCCAGGTTGCGGCGCCGGCGGCCGGCAGGAGGGACTCCGTGGGGGGGAGGATGGCGAGCCGGGATGGCGGCGGCTGCGCCAGGCGCTCCGCCGCGGCGCCGGGATGGCCCAGGAAGGGCTGCGGCAGGTCCCCGCACGCGGCCAGCGACAGCAGGGCGGCGAGGCAAAGCCTAAAGGACACAGCTCACCAGCCCGACGGCGACGAACATCAGGATGAACAGCAGGAAGTAGGGACCCATGCCCGCGCCTATAGCATGATCGCGGAGATCTGGTGCCCAATCGGCCCGCCGCCCGCGAGGGTGCGGCGGCGATGGCTGAAGAACCGCTCGGGGTCCGCCAGGGTGTCCGCGTCGATCACATCGACCCGGCCCAGCCCGGCCAGGCGCATCCGGCAGTAGCCGGCCAGGTCGAACAGCCAACGGTCCGGCCGCTCTCCCGCGGTGAAGAAACCGCCATGGCGGCCGTCATGCGCCAGCACGGCGTCGCGCAGGTCCGGGCCGACCTCGTAGGATGGCTGCCGGATGCAGGGGCCGATGGCAGCGGCCATCGACGCCGGCCGGGCGCCAAGCCCGACCATGGCCGCAACCGTCGCCTCCAGCACGCCGGCGACCGCGCCGCGCCACCCCGCGTGCACCGCGCCGACCACCCCGGCCTCGCGGTCCTCCAGCAGGACGGGCGTGCAATCGGCGGTGATGATGCCGAGCGCCACGCCCGCCCGGTCCGTCACCATCGCATCCGCCCGCGGCCCGGCGCCATACGGCCACGGCGCATCCACCACCGCCACCTCGATGCCATGCACCTGGGTCAGCCCGACGAGGTTCACCGGCTCGGCCCCCAGCCGCCGCGCCGCCCGCGCCCGGTTCTCCCGCACCGCCTCGGGCGCGTCCTGGCCGGACAGGCTGCAATTCAGGCTGGCATACGGCCCCAGGCTCACGCCGCCGCGCCGGGTGAAGAAGCCGTGCGGACAGGACAGCGCGGCGCTGGTCAGCGCCTCGGCCGTCACGGCTCGAACCCGGCGGGACAGGGCAAGGCGGGGTGGCAGACCGCCATCGCCTTGAACAGCCGGCCCATGCGGTCGGGCTCGGCCAGGCGCTGCGCCGCCTGCACGAGCGCCGCGGCGCGCTGCGGCGGCTGCGTCCGGGCCAGCCGGCCGGTGCGCTGGAACAGACCGAGCCGGGTCAGGAACACGCCCTGCGGCACGGGACCGTGCACCGCCGCCCCTGACGATCTCGCCGCCCGGGCGAGCGCCGCGAAATCGACGTGCGCCGTGAGGTCGGCAGCGCCGGGTTCGCCGAACGGGCTGGCCGGGCGGCCCTCCCGCAGGGCTTGCAGGCTGTCGCCCGGGGCGCTCTCGGCGGGGCCGTAATCCAGGAACAGCGCCGCCCCGCCGTCGCGGGCCACCCGGCTTGCGACATGCCCGGCCACGGCGCGGGCCGGCTCGCACAGTTCCATGACGGCGCCTTCCTCGGCGCGGGCGGCGTCCAGGCCCGGCGCCGCCGCGGGTTGCTCGACAAGCCCGCCGCCGCCCACGAAGCGTTCGGCCCAGCCGGCGCCGCGGCGGACGAACTGGCGGATCGGCAGGGCGTCCAGGAACTCGTTCGCCAGCAGGATCAGCGGCCCCGGCGGCACGTCCGCCAGCGCGTCATGCCACGCGGCGCCCGGCACGCGCGCCGCCTGCTGGGCGCGCAGGCGGGGCGAGGTCTCGACCAGATGCACCCGCAACGCCGCCCGGAAGGGTGCCGCGACGCCGCCGATGGCGCGCAGCGCGTCGGCCATCAGCGTGCCGCGCCCGGGTCCGCATTCCGTGAGCAGCACGGGGTCGGGCCGGCCCATCACCTCCCAGGTGACGGCCGCCCACAGCCCCAGCACCTCGCCGAACACCTGGGTGATCTCCGGCGAGGTGGTGAAGTCGGCGTAGGGGTCGCGCTCTGCGTAGTAGGCGGCGTTGGCGCGCGCCATGAAGGCGTCCAGGCGCTCCATGTCAGCCGCGCTGCATCGCGCCGGCGGCCGTGGGCTGGGCGCGGGCGATCAGCCAGGCGCCGGCCAGGATCATCGGCAGCGACAGCAACTGCCCCATCGTCGCGCCGGCGAACAGGAAGCCGAGGAAGGCGTCGGGCTGGCGGAAGAACTCGCCGATGGTGCGCGCGATCCCGTAGCCGACGAGGAACACGCCGGTGAGCGTGCCGAACCGGGCGCGGACGGCCGGGCTGCGGCACAGCAGCGCCAGCACGATCAGCAGGACCGCGCCCTCCATCGACGCCTGGTAAAGCTGGCTCGGGTGCCGCGGCTCCGGCCCGGCGACCGGGAACACCATCGCCCAAGGCAGCCAATCCGGCGCCGGGCGGCCCCACAGCTCGCCGTTGATGAAATTGGCGATGCGGCCCAGCCCCAGCCCGATAGGCACCACGACGGCGAGCCGGTCGGCGAACCCGAGCAGCGGGATGCGATGGCGGCGGCAATACAGCACCAGGGCCAGGACGACGCCGAGGGTGCCGCCATGGAAGCTCATGCCGCCCTGCCACACCGCGAGCGCGCCGAGCGGGTTCTGCAGGTAGTGCCACGGCTGGTAGAACAGCACGTAGCCGAGCCGCCCGCCGAGCACGACGCCGAGCGTCGCCCAGGTCAGGAAGTCGTCGGTCTGCTCCTCCGTCGCGACCGGGGGCGACAGCCGCACCAGGCGGCGCATGATCCGCCAGCCCAGCACGAGGCTGCCGATATAGGCCAGCGCATACCAGCGGATGGCGAGCGGCCCGACCTGGATCAGCACCGGGTCGAAGCCGGGGAACATCAGCACGGGGATCATACGTAGCGCTCCGGTCCCTGGAGGTGCTCCTGCACGTAGCGGCGCACGCCCTCCTCAAGCGGGGTGAACTGGCCGGCGTAGCCGGCGGCGCGCAGCCGGTCCATGCGGGCCTCGGTGAAGGACTGGTACTGGCCGTGCAGGGCCGGGGGCATGTCGATGAATGCGACCGACCGCGGCCGCCCCGCCGCGTCGCACACGGCATGGGCCAAGTCGAGGTAGCTCCGCGCCGTTCCGGTGCCGAGGTTGAACAGCCCGCTCACCTCCGGCCGGTCCAGCAGCCAGAGCATCACATCGACCACGTCGCCCACCCAGATGAAGTCCCGCCGCTGCGCCCCGTCCGCCAGCCCGGCCCGGTCCGAGCGGAACAGCCGGGCCGGCTGCCCGGCCGCGACCTCGTCGTGCTTCACCTTCACGACCGAGATCATGCGGCCTTTGTGATACTCGTTCGGGCCATAGACGTTGAAGAACTTGAGCCCGGCCCATTGCGGCGGCGTGGCCCCGCTTGTCGCGACCATGACCCGCAGGTCGAAGGCGTGCTTGGTCCAGCCATACAGGTTGAGCGGGCGGAGGCGGGGCAGCAGCGCCGGGTCGTCGTCGAAGCCGGCCGCGCCGTCGCCATAGGTGCTGGCGGAGGAGGCGTAAACGAATCGGGCGCGCTGCCCGACGCACCATTGCCAGAGCCGCCAGGACAACGCGACGTTGGTGTCCCACACCAGATCGCCGTCGGTCGCCGTCGTCTCGCTGATGGCGCCGAGGTGGAACACCATCTCGACCGGCGGGCGGGTCGCCAGGAAGGCGTCGAGCGCGTCGGGCCGGACGATCTGCGCGGGCGGGTGGGCGGCCAGGTTGCGCCACTTGCCGTCATGGCCGAGGTGATCGACGATGACGACCTCCAGGCCGCGCCGCGCCAGGGCCGCGTGCAGGTTGGAGCCAATAAAGCCGGCGCCGCCGGTCACGAGGATCATCGCCGAGGGTTATAGGCATCCGGAACGGGCTGACATAGCCCCCCGGCATGTGCATGTATCGGTTTCCCGGCGCAAACGCGGAGCGTTTCGCCCAGCAACCGAGGCGGAACGTCATGACCGAACGACCGAAGTTCTTCGACGACCTGGCCGGCGTGGCCGGCGGCGCGTTCTCCGCCCTGGCCGGCCTCCGGGAGGAGGCCGAAAGCATGGTGCGCGCCCGCGTGGACGAGGCGATCCGCAAGCTCGACCTGGTTCGCCGGGAGGACCTGGACGCGGTGCAGGAGATGGCGGCCAACGCCCGCGCCGGGCAGGAAACCGCCGAGGCCCGCCTGACAGCGATGGAGGCGCGGCTCTCCGCGCTCGAAGCGGCAAAGCCTGCCGCCCCGCCGGACGCTGGCCCCGCGGAGGGCGGAGCGTCCGAGGTGGCGCCCGGCACGATGCCGCCCGGCTCGAACGCGCCCGGCTCGGCCATGCCGCCGCCCTCCCCGGACGGGGTGGCCTGAGCCGCCACGCGACGGTCCGCTGCCGTCCACATTCCGGGCCTGATTTTGGGCCTGATTCCGGGCCTGGTCATCTAAGGCTTGGCGTAAGTTGCCGCCCCCTATACCATCGGTGGGGGTTCGGTTCGCGCGTTGGCCCGGCCCGCCCTCAACTGGGGAGACCCCGCATGTCAGCCCTGAGTACCTATGCCGCCGAGACCGCGGCCAACCCGCTCGACGTCATTGAGCAGGTGATCGCCGCCAACGATTGGGCATTCGACCGCCGCAACGACTCGGAGATGGCCGCCGAGGCGCCGGGCAAGTGGTGCGACTACGGCCTGTATTTCAGCTGGTCGCGGGAAATCAGCGCGATGCACTTCAACTGCGCCTTCGACCTGAAGGTGCCGGAAAAGCAGCGTACGGCGCTTTACGAACTGCTGGCGCTGGCCAATGAGAAGCTCTGGATCGGCCATTTCGGCATGGATGCGGAGGACGGCATGCCGCTGTTCCGCCACAGCGTCCTGCTGCGCGGCGCCTCGGTCGCCAGCGCCGAGAGCCTGGAGGACATGGTGGATATCGCCATCACCGAGTGCGAACGCTTCTACCCCGCGTTCCAGTTCGTGCTGTGGGGCGGCAAAAGCCCGGCCGAAGCCATGCAGGCCGCCATGCTGGAGTGCGTGGGGGAGGCGTGACGGAGGCGCTGCCGCCCATCCTGCTGCTCGGCGGCGGCAGGATGGGCGGCGCCATGCTGGCCGGCTGGCGTGAACGCGGCCTGGCGCCCTCTTATGTCATCGACCCCGCCCCGGCCGCGATGGCCCTGGCGGGGGAGGGCATCCGGGTCGTCCTGTCCGTCGGCGATCTGCCACCCGGATTCGCCCCGGCCGCCGTGGTCCTTGCGGTGAAGCCGCAGAAGGCCGACGCGGCCCTGCCCGCCCTGGCCCGGCTTGCCGGGGGCGGCGCCGTGGTGCTGTCCATCATGGCCGGCCGGACCATCGCCGGGCTGCGGGCGCTGCTGGGTGCCGACGCCCCGGTGGTTCGGGCCATGCCGAACACCCCCGCGGCGATCCGGCAGGGTATCTCCGTCGCATGCGCCGGGCCGGGCGTCACCCCTGGGCAGCACGCCCTCTGCGACGGGTTGCTGGCCTCGGTGGGCGAGGTAGCGTGGGTCGGCGACGAACGCCTGATCGACCCGGTGACCGCGGTGTCGGGCGGCGGCCCCGCCTATGTCTTCCTGCTGGCGGAACTGCTGGAGCGGGCGGCGGTGGAGCAGGGCATCCCCCTGCCACTCGCCCGGCAACTGGCCCGCGCCACGGTGGCCGGGTCCGGCGCGCTGCTGGCCGCCAGCGCCGAGGACGCCTCCGCCCTGCGCGTCGCCGTCACCAGCCCGGCCGGCACCACCGAACGGGCGCTCGCGGTCCTCATGGCGGACCTGGCCTGGCCGGACCACGTGTCACGCGCGATTGATGCCGCCACCCGCCGATCCCGGGAGCTTGCGAGCTAGGTTCACTGCCCCGCCCCTCGACAGGCTTCGTTCCGCGGCCCATTTGACGGCCATGGAAAGCAAGCAACTCGACCAGGCCCTGATCGCCGCCGTGTTCACCCAGGCCGCCCTGCGCGGCTGGCGCGATGTCAACATCGCGGAGGCGGCGCGGGAGGCCGACCTGCCGCTCGATCAGGTGCGTGCCCGTTTCCCCGGACGCGGCGCGGTGCTGCTGCGGTTCGGCATCCTGGCGGACCAAGCCGCGTTGGCCGCCGGGTCGAACGAGCCAAGCCCGCGGGAGCGCCTGTTCGACATGGTGATGTCGCGGTTCGATGCGTTGCAGCAGAACCGGGCCGGCATCCTGCAACTGCTGCGCGCCCTGCGGACGGACCCGGCGACGTCGCTGCTCCTGTACGGCGCCACGTTGCGCAGCATGAAGTGGCTGCTGGACGGCGCAGGGATCCCCTCGGTCGGCATCGTCGGCGGGCTGCGGGTGCATGGGCTTTTGGCGTTGTGGCTGTATGCACTGCGCGCCTGGGAGGAGGACGAGAGTGCCGACCTGTCGGCGACCATGGCGGCGGTGGACCGTGGCCTGGACCGCGCGATCCAGGCCGAGGGCATGCTTCCCGGCCGTTCCTCCCCGGCGGAGGAGGCTGCGGCGGTCTTCACCGATGCGGGCCTGATGGACGACGCCAGCGCCCTTGAGGCGCCGGCGCCGGAGGCCGATCCGACGGAGCCGAAGCCCGATGTGCCGCCACTCTGATACGCCGCTCGCTTCGGCGTCGGGGACGGTATGCGCCCACCGAACGCCATGCTAGCGTTTTGCTCAAACAGGAGGAACGACCATGAGCGACGACCCGGCGAACCCCATGCAGAACGCCACGGCCAAGGCCGCCGAGAACGCCACCCAGATGGGCCGGAGCGCCATTGAGACCGGCATGGCGAAGATGGCCGAGTATTCCCGCATGTTCAGCGACATGAAGGTGCCCGCGATGCCGGGCATGCCCGACATGGACAGCTTCCTGTCGCTGCACCGCAAGAACCTCGAGGTGCTGACCGCCGCCAACAAGGTGGCCCTGGAAGGCGCGCAGACCGTCGCCCGCCGCCACATGGAGATCATGCAGGAGACGATGCAGGAGGTCTCGGAGACCATGCGCGACCTGGCGACGGCCGACAGCCCGCAGGCCAAGGCCGCCAAGCAGACCGAGAAGATGAAGCTGTCCTACGAGCGTGCGGTCGCCAACGTGAAGGAGCTGGCCGATCTGATCCAACGCTCCAACGGCGAGGCGCTGGGCATGCTGCACCACCGGTTCACCGAGGCGATGGACGAGGTCAAGACGCTGGCGGAGAAGACCGGCAAGCTGTCGGCGTAGCGGCCCGCACGCCGCGGCCAAGGCGGCAGGCGTCAGATCGGCAGGCGCATCCGTGCCCGGAGGCCGCCCAGCGGGCTGTCTCCCAGCACGATGTCGCCGCCATGCGCCCGCACGATGTCGCGGGCAATCGTCAGGCCCAGCCCGGTGCCGCCCAGCGCGCCGCTCTCGAAGGGGCGGAACACGCTCTCCCGGCGGTCCGGCGCGATGCCGGGGCCGTCGTCGTCCACGATGACCTGCACGCCGCGCTCCTGCGGCTCGATGGAGAGCCGGACCTGCCGCGCATGGCGCCGGGCGTTATCGACCAGGTTGGTCACGGCGCGGCGGGCGGCGTCGGGGCGCAAATTGAGCGTCAGGGTGGTGGGGCTGTCCAGTTCCACGTGGGCGCCGGCCCGGCGGGCGGCGCTGGCCACCTCCTCCAGCAACGCGGTCAGATCGACCGGCCGGGCCTGCTCGTTGCCCTCGCCGCGGGCGAAGGCGAGGTAGCCGCCGACCATCCGCTCCATCTCCTCGACATCGGCGGTCATGTCGGCCACGTCCTCACGCAGCTCCGGATGCGGCGGCAGCACCGCAAGCGCCAGGCGGAGCCGGGTGAGGGGGGTGCGCAGGTCGTGCGACACGCCGGCCAGCATCTCGGTCCGTTGCGACAGGAAGCGCAGGATGCGCTCCTGCATGCGGTTGAACGCCGCGGCGACCTGTCGGACCTCGGTGGCGCCCTCCGGCTTGATGGGGCCGCGGTCCCGTCCCATGCCGAACGCCTCCGCCGCCTCGGCCAGGCGGCGGATGGCGCGGACCTGGATGCGGAGGAACATCGCCGCCACCGCGAACAGCAGCAGCGCCGAGCCGACCACCCATAGCACGAACAGGTAGATGGTCGTGGCATACAGGCGCTTGCGCGGCGCCTCGACCTCCAGCACCGCGCCGGGAAGCTGCACGCGGACCAGCACGGATCGGCTGTCGCTCATCCAGTCCATGGTATACGGCCGCCGGACCTTGGTTTCGATGGCCGCCGCCAGGTCGTCGTCCATGGGGCCCAGCAGGTTGACGTGGGTGTCGGGCGGCAGCACGGCGTTCGGCACCAGTTGCACCGGCAGCTCGAACTGCCGCCGGGCGGCGCCCAGGATCCAGGCTTCGTTCTCCGGGCCGCGATAGCGGTCCAGCAGTTCGATGGTCTGCGCGATCTCGCCTGCGATGCTGCCCGACAGGCGGCGGGAGATGATGTCGAGGTGGCTCCCGTAGAAGAAGGTGAACGCCACCGCTTGCAGCGCCACCAGCGGCACCAGCACGATCAGCAGGCTGCGGCCCAGCAGCCCGCGGGGCAGGAGGCTTTTGACCGGGCGGAACAGGACGCCGATCATGTCAGACACCGGGCTTCAGCACGTAGCCGCGGCCGCGCGCCGTGTGCAGGAAGCGCGGCTCCCGCGGGTCGGCCTCGATCTTGCGGCGCAGGCGCGTCACCTGCACGTCGATGGCGCGCTCGCCGGATTCGTCCATGCCGAGCGTCTCCACGATCCAGTCGCGGGACAGCACCTCGCCGGGCTTGCGGGCGAGCGCCTGCAAGAGCGCCGCCTCGCCGCCGGTCAGGTGCACCACGCCGTCGGGGCCGCGCAGCTCGGCCCGCTCGGTGTCGAACACCAGGGGGCCGAGCGGCACGGGGCCGGCCGGCTCGGAGGGCGACGGCACCACCCGGCGCAGCATGGCGCGCAGCCGCAGCACCAGCTCGTACGGCTCGAATGGCTTGCCCAGGTAATCGTCCGCGCCGGCCTCGAACCCGGCGATCCGGTCCTCCGGCGCGCCGCGGGCCGTGAGCAGCAGGATCGGCAGGCCCGCATGGCCCGCCCGCAGACTCTGGGTGAGGGACAGGCCGTTCTCGCCGGGCATCATCACGTCGAGCACCAGGACGTCCGGCTGCATGGACCGCATCTGCTCCCGCGCGTCGGCGGCGTGGCCGGCGGTGGTCACGCGAAACCCCTGCTCGGCCAGATAGCGCGACAGCAGGGCGCGCAGCCGCGCGTCGTCATCGACGACCAGGACATGCGCCTCGCTCACCGGACGATCTGCGGGCTGGGCCGGGCGCCGGGCCGGACTGTGGCCTCGGCCTGCTCCAGGTAGGCGCGGGCGGCCGGCTCCATCACGCCGCGCATGACCCGGCGGAAGCCCTCGACCGCCGGGCCGCCGGCCTCGCGGTAGGCGACGGCCAGGCGCTCGCGCTGACGCTCGAACAGGCGGCGCTCCAATGCCTGCCCGGCCTCGGTGAGGCTCAGCAGCCGCTGCCGGCGGTCGCTGCGGCCCGGCAGCTGCGCGACGTAGCCCTGCTCCACCAGCGCCGTCAGCACGCGGGCCAGGCTCTGCTTGGTGATGCGCAGGATCGCCAGCAGGTCGCCGACCGTCATGCCGGGGCTGCGCCCGATGAAGTGCAGCGCGCGGTGATGGGCGCGGCCCAGGCCGAGCTCGTCGAGGATCACGTCGGCCGCGCCGGTGAAGTCGCGGTAGGCGAAGAACAGCATGTCCTGCGCCAGGCGCATCTGCTCCTCTCGCAGGAACAGCAGGTTGGACCCGGCGGTGCCGCGGG
Source organism: uncultured Acetobacteraceae bacterium (assembly GCA_964252005.1). Classification (GTDB taxonomy): domain Bacteria; phylum Pseudomonadota; class Alphaproteobacteria; order Acetobacterales; family Acetobacteraceae; genus CAHJXG01. The sequence continues at coordinate 13,746 of CAXULX010000049.1, forward strand.
GATCGAGGCCGCCGCTCACGGCAGATCGCGTTTCGGACATGGCAGGCATTCCTCGGGCATACGACAGGTTTATTGACTTACCTGGCCCTGCATTATACCGTCAGCCCAGCTGAAGCAACAATATTACTATGGAGCAGGGACATGGCGCTGGTTCCGTTCGATGACCGCGATGGGCTGATTTGGATGGATGGGGCGCTCGTGCCGTGGCGCGACGCGAAGCTGCACGTCCTGTCGCATGGGCTGCACTATGCCAGCGGCGTGTTCGAGGGTGAACGGGCGTATTCCGGCAACATCTTCAAGCTGCGCGAGCACACCGACCGGCTGATCGCCTCCGGGCGCATCCTGGGGTTCGAGATCCCCTGGTCGGCCGAGCAGATCGACGCCGCCTGCCGCGAGGTGCTGGCGGCGAACAACCTGACGGACGCCTATGTGCGCCCGATTGCCTGGCGCGGCACCGAGCAGCTGTCCGTCTCCGCCCAGCAGACCACGATCCATCTGGCCATCGCCTGCTGGGCCTGGCCGAACCTGTTCGGCGCCGACCGCATGACGGGCGTGCGGCTCGGCATGGCGCCGTGGAAGCGCCCGCATCCGGAGACGGCGCCGACCGCGAGCAAGGCGGCTGGGCTGTACATGATCGGCACGCTGTCCAAGCATGCGGCGGAGGCGGCGGGCTTCGACGACGCGCTGGTGCTCGACTGGCGCGGCCGGGTGTCGGAGGCGACGGGCGCCAACATCTTCTTTGTCATGGACGGGGCGCTGCACACGCCGACGCCCGACTGCTTCCTGGACGGCATCACCCGCCGCACGGTGATGTCCCTCGCCCGGCGTCATCAGATGCAGGTGATCGAGCGGGTGATCGAGATGGAGGAGCTGTCGCGGGCCACCGAGGTGTTCCTGTCCGGCACCGCCGCCGAGGTCACGCCGGTGCGGGAGATCGCCGGGCAGCTCTACACGCCGGGACCGGTCACGGAGGCGTTGCTGCGCGAGTACGACGCCCTGGTGCGCATGACCCCGGCCGAGGTGTCCAGCCGCGCCGCGTAGGCCAGCGGCGCCAGCAGGACCAGCCAGGCCAGCCGGGCCTGGTAGCGGTCATGCGGGCCGGACAGCGCGCCGGTGGCGAAGGCGTTGGCCAGCAGGGACGCCAGCACCACCGCTGCCAGCCCGGCCAACGGGCGGCGGGTCCGCCAGCATCCCAGCATGACCACCACGCTGCCGGCAGCCCCGGCCGCAAGCAGCACGGCGTGCACGAGGCGGAACGGCGCCGCCGCGTCCCGCAGCAGGCCGCGGGGCTGCAGGGCCGCCTGGTAACGGGCGATCTCGGCCGCGGGAAAATAGGGCCGGAGGCGCGGCAGCACGGCGATGTCCAGGTGGTCCGGGACCAGCGCGTCGCCGACCTGCACCCGAACGAGCTGGCGCAGCGTGTTCGCCGCCGCCGCGCGCAGCGTATCGAGCGGATAGGCGGCGATGATGGCCGGCACCAGGCGCGCCGCCTCGGGCGCAAAGCGCGTGGGTCCGAAGCCGTCCGCCCAAAGCGGCCCCTGCGGATGCCACAGGAACTCGTCGCTGTCGGCGGACAGGCGGCCTTGCCAGGCGCAGAGGCGCAGCTTGGGGTCGGGGCAGGCGCGGTCGAGGTAGGCCCGGCCCGGCCCGTCCCCCACCAGCCGGGCGAGCGCGAACACGGACCCGTAGGGCGAGAGGCCCAAGACGCCGTTGCCGACCGCGTTGGTCAGCAGCAGCATCGCCAGCGCCGCCGCGAGCGGCACGGCCGGGCGCCACAAGCGCCAGAACGGCCCGCCGGGGCGCCAGCACGTCAACGCGAGCACCACGACGCAGGCAGCCGCGAGGATCAGGTGCGCCAGATGCGCTGCGACGGCGACCGACCCGAGAACCATGACCCCGGCGTGTTCGATCCGGGACAGCCGCTCCCCGCCGAACGCCAGGACGAACAGGCACAGCACGGCGACGGGCGTGAAGACGTCCGGCATCAGCAGCGAGGTGAACCACGGCGCGGCGCTGCCGAGGGCGAGCACCGCGCAGAGCGCCAGATGCAGCCGGACCCGCGGCCCGCCCAGGACCGCCTGCGTCAGCCACAGCACCCAGGACACCAGCACGCCCTGCGCCGCAAGCGGCAGCCATAGCGTCGTCGCCGGGTTGAACGTGGCCGGGTTGAACGCAGCATGGGCGAACACCGCCAGGAACGGGCCGTAGACCCAGGGCTTGTCCCAACCGATGGTCGGTTCCAGCCCCATCTCCAGCAGGGGGCCGGTGTCGCTGAACACGAGGGGGTAGCCGTTAAGCACGGCAGGCCAAACCAGGAGCAGGGCGCCGCAGCCTATGGCAAGGACCGACGCCCATAGGGTGCGGGGGGTGTTCAAGGCGCCGCCGTGACAATTCGCTGCATCTGAGACTCTGCCATAATATTACGCATCCGAACGGGGCGTCGGCCCGTAACCCTACGCCGCCACGAAAATCGTGTCGTCAATGATTAGGAAACAACCTTGATGTCCGACAATCAACCGAACGGCGCTGCCGACCCTGCAAAGGGCATGGAGCGGCGCGGCCTGCTGCGCGGCACCAGCTTCGGCGCCCTGGCGCTCGGCTCCATGGCCGTCGCGGGCCTTGCCGTCACGAGCACGCCGGCCCAGGCGGTGAACATGAACGACGCCGCCGTGCTGAACTTCGCGCTCAACCTGGAATACCTGGAGGCCGAGTTCTACATCCGCGCCGCCACCGGGGCGGGCCTTGACGCCTCCGACACCTACGGCCTTGGGGTGCAGGGCGGCGTCACCGGCGGCCGGGCCGTCAGCTTCGACACCCCGATCATCCAGCAATACGCCCACGAGATCGCGCAGGACGAGCTGAACCATGTCCGCTTCATCCGGACCGTGCTGGCCGAAAAGGCGGTTTCGGAGCCGGCCATCGACCTGACCAACAGCTTCAACACGCTGGCCAAGGCCGCCGGGCTGGGCGACAGCTTCGACCCGTTTGCCAGCGAGAACGACTTCCTGCTCGGCGCGTTCATCTTCGAGGATGTCGGCGTCACCGCCTATGCCGGCGCGGCGCCTTTGGTGAAGAACAAGACCGTGCTGGCGGCCGCGGCCGGCATCCTGGCGGTCGAAGCCTACCACGCCTCTGAAATCCGCGTCCTGCTGCTGCAACGCGGGTTCACGGCGGAGGTGCAGAAGATCTCGGACCTGCGCGCCATCCTGTCCGGCGCACAAGACGACCAGGGCATCCTGCTGAACGGCGTCGCCAACATCGTGCCGACCGACAGCAACAGCCTCGCCTACGCCCGCTCGACCCGGCAGGTGCTCAACATCGTCTACGGCGCGCCTGACGCCACCTGCGGCCTGTTCTTCCCGGCCGGCCTGAACGGCGCCATCACCTAACACCTGCCTTCTCCAACGGCAGCCGCCAGGACGCGGAAGGGGCGCGAGCAGTCACTCGCGCCCCGACCTGGCCTCCCCGTCCCATCGGGCGGCCGCCGCGTCGTCGGCGTCACGGGCCTCCACCCAGTGCGCGGCCCCGTCGGCCAGTTCCTCCTGTTTCCAGAACGGCGCACGGGTTTTCAGCCAGTCGATCAGGAACGCCGTCGCGTCGAGCGCCGCCTGGCGATGCGCGCTCGTTGTCAGCACCAGCACAATTGGCTCTCCCGGCAGCAACCGCCCATGGCGGTGGATGACGGTGCAGCCCTGCAACGCCCAGCGCGCCTCCGCCTCCGCCGCAATGGAGGCCAAGGCGCGCTCGGTCATGCCGGGGTAGTGCTCCAGCGTCATGCTGCGGACCCGCCGGCCGCCCGCGCTGTCCCGCACCAGGCCGACGAAGCAGCCCACCCCGCCCACGTCGGTGCGCCCGGCCAGCAGCGCCGCCATCTCCGCGCCGGGATCGAAGGTCTCCGCCTGGACACGCACGGTGGGCATCAGCCGCCGGTCACCGGGGGGAAGAACGCGATCTCGTCCGCATCCTGCACCGGGGCGTCGGGCGCCGCGAACTCCTGGTTCACCGCCGCGCGTACCAGGGCGGGATGGGCGAACGCCGCCGCCCCGGCGTCATCGCGCCGCCGCAGCAGCGCGATCAGCCCGCCCACGGTCGTGATATCCGGCGGCAGGGGCAGCGCCTCCTCGGTGCGGCCCATCCGTTCGCGCAGCCAGGCGAAATACAGGACGCGGGCCATCAGCGCGGCGTCGGTACGGTCTGGATGGTGCCGTTCGGGTTGATGATCGTGCTGGTGCCGTTGCCGTTCGGCACCATGATGGCGCCCGGCCCTTGCGGCGTCGTGAGCTGGCGGTAGCCGCTGGTGCCGCCCGCATCCACCGCAGGGCCCTGCGGCGTCTGCACGACCGTGCCGGTCGGCCCCGCCCCGGGGACGGAGGAGCGCGGCGCCGGGGGCAGGACGCTGGCCCCGGGCGCGGGCGGCAGGCCCGGCTCGACCGAGCCTGGCGGCGTCGAGCTGCCTCGCGCCGGCCGCGGCTGGCGTCCGGCCGGCAAGCCTGGACGGGCGCCCGGCACCACCGCGGCCGGGCCACCCGCGCCCGGCTGCTGCTCGACATCCGTGAGCGTCGGCTCGGGGGCTTGCGGGCCGGGCCAGACGTTGCCAGGCTCCGGCGTCAGCGGCGTCACGTCGGTGCCCAGCCCCAACGAGCGGCGCACGTTTTCGCTGTCCGCCATCGGGCGGTTCGGGTTCTCGCCGGGCAAGGTGAGGGTGTGGTCGAGGAAGGCGCCGAACCCCGTGCAGCCGGGCAGGAGGGCAAGAAGGCCGAGCATGACGATACGCCGCATTTGGATGAAAGCTCCTGTCGCGGCCACCGGGCCGTCGGGATTGTGCATGTGCGATGGGAAATGCTCAAGCCTGGTTAACCCCAGCGTCCCATGGGGGCCAGAGGGCGTGCACGGGCGGGCGCATTCAGGGGCCTGGCGCGCCCTGTGCATCCGCCCGAGGGATCGTCGCGTGCCGCAGGCCCGCCACGAGGTAATCCCAGCCGGTCCAGAGCGTCAGCCCGGCCGCGACCCACAGCATCGCCTCGCCGATCCTGGCCACCGGCAGGAATTGCAGGTGCAGCAGCCGGGCCGACGAGTCCCCCGCCAGCAGCGTGCCGAGCGCGCCCATCTGGAAGCCGGTCTTCCATTTGGCCAGGCCGGTGACGGGCAGGCCCACCCGCAGGCCCGCCAGGTACTCGCGCAGCCCGCTGACCAGGATCTCGCGCAATAGGATGACGATCGCCGGATACAGGCCCCAGGGTGACAGCCGGTCCTGGCCGGCCAGCAGCATCAGCGTGGCGCCCACCAGCAGCTTGTCGGCGATGGGGTCCAGCATGCGGCCGATATCCGACATCTGCCGCCGTCCGCGGGCGATCCGCCCGTCGAAGTAGTCGGTGATCGCGGCGGCGGAGAACACGACGCATGCCAGGAAGTCCGCCGCCGGCGTGCGCACCGCGACGATCCCCAGCAGCAGCGGGATCGCGGCGATGCGGGACAGGGTGAGCAGGTTGGGGAGGTCGGTCAGCATGCCCGCGCACCTTAGCCGGTCCCATCGAGGTCAGCCAACCAATTGACCCACACGCCGCCGGGTCAGTAGGTCGCGCGGCCCCCGGTGATGTCAAAGGTGGCGCCGGTGCTGAACGAGCAATCCTCGGTGGCGAGCCAGCAGGCCAGGGCGGCGATCTCGCGCACCTCGACGAAACGGCCCATGGGAATCTTCGACAGCATGTAGTCGATCTGCGCCGGCGACATCTGCGCGAAGATGTCGGTCTTGGCGGCGGCCGGGGTCACGCAGTTCACCAGCACCCCCTTGCCGGCCAGCTCCTTGCCCAGCGACTTGGTCAGCGCGATCAGCCCGGCCTTGCTGGCGCTGTAGTGCGACGCATTCGGGTTGCCCTCCTTGCCGGCGACGGAGGCGATGTTGACCACCCGCCCGTAGCCGCGCGCCACCATGCCGGGGATGACGGCCGAGCACGCCAGGAACGGCCCGATCAGGTTCACCTCGACCACCCGGCGCCAGGCGTCCGCCGCCAGGTCCCAAGTGGGCGCGTTGCCGCCGGTGATGCCGGCGTTGTTGACCAGGATATCGACCGCGCCGTGCCGCGCCAGCGTGGCCTCCGTGGCGGCACCCACCGCAGCCTGGTCCGTCAGCTCGACCTGGTGCGTGCTGATGGTGCCCTGCGCCGCCAGTTCGCCAGCGGTCTGCGCCATCGCCGCCGCGTCCAGGTCCCAGATGGCGACCGCGGCGCCCGAGGCCAGCATGCGCTCCGTGATGGCGCGGCCGATGCCCCGCGCGCCGCCGGTGACGACGGCCGTGCGGCCCTTCAGGTCGAGTTGGTTCATGGTGCCCTCTCTCATCGTGTCGCCGCCGTCAGGAACCCTATCCTGCCTCCCGCGCCGAGCCCGGGTGGAAATACGCATAGATGCGCCGCGCCGTCTCGGTGTTGATGCCGGGCGTCGCCTCCAAATCCGCGAGGCCCGCCGCCTTCACCCCGCGGGCCGAGCCGAACCGGTTCAGCAGCGCGCGCTTGCGGGCGCTGCCGACGCCCGGCACCTCGTCCAGCTCGCTGGTGACCAGCGTCTTGCTGCGGCCCGCCCGGTGGGTGGTGATGGCGAAGCGGTGCGTCTCGTCGCGGACGCGCTGCAGGTAGTACAGCACCGGGTCGCGCGGCGGCAGCTGGAACGGCGCGCGGCCGTCCACGTGGAACCACTCGCGCCCGGCGTCGCGGTCGGGGCCTTTGGCGATGGCCACCAGCGGGATCGTGTGCATGCCGAGGTCCTGCATGATGCCGCGCACCGCCGAAAGCTGCCCGGCGCCGCCGTCGATCAGCACCAGGTCCGGCAGGGCCGGCGCCTCGCCCTCGCCGCTGTCGCTGGCCGCCTGCTCCTTGAGCGCACGGCCGAAGCGGCGCTCCAACACCTCCCGCATCATCGCGAAGTCGTCGCCGGGCGCAATCGGGCCGCGGATGCCGTATTTGCGGTAGGCGTTCTTCTGGAACCCGTCCGGCCCCGCCACGACCATCACGCCATAGGCGGCGGTGCCCATGATGTGGCTGTTGTCGTAGCACTCGATCCGGGTGGGCTGCGCGGGCAGGCCGAACAGCTCCGCCACGCCCTCCAGCAGCTTGGCCTGGCCCGCGGTCTCGGCCAGCTTGCGCTCCAGCGCCTCCCGCGCGTTGGTCTCGGCATGCAGCACGACGGCGCGCTTCTCGCCGCGGGCCGGCACCGTCAGCGCGACCTTGCGCCCGGCCTTCATCGACAGCGCCTCCGCCACCAGCTCCTGCTCCGGCAGCGCGTGGTTCAGCAGCACGGCGCCGGGCGCGGGCTTGTCGTCGTAGAACTGCGCGACGAAGGCGGCGAGCACGGCGTCCAGCTCCATGTCGCGGGCATGGGTCGGGAAGAACGCCCGGTTGCCGTTGTTGCGCCCGCCGCGGATGAAGAACACCTGCACGCAGGTCTGACCGCCGATCTGATGGCCGGCGATGACGTCGGCGTCGGTGAGGCTCGCCGGGTTGATCACCGCGGTGCCCTGCACGTGCGTGAGGCCGCGGATGCGGTCGCGGATCGCCGCCGCGCGCTCGTATTCCAGGTGCTCCGCCGCCGCCTCCATCTCGCGCGCCAGTTCCTGCTGCACCGTGTTGGCCTTGCCGCCCAGGAAGGCGCGGGCCTGGCCCACCAGGTGCCCGTACTCCTCCGCGCCGACCCGGCCGACGCAGGGCGCGGAGCAGCGGCGGATCTGGTGGAGCAGGCAGGGCCGGCTGCGGTTGGCGAACACGCTGTCCTGGCAGGAGCGCAGCAGGAACACGCGCTGCATGGCGTTGACGGTCTGGTTCACCGACCACACGGAGGCGAACGGCCCGTAATAGCTGCCCTTGCGCGTGCGCGACCCGCGGTGCTTGACGATCTGCGGGAACGGATGGTCCTCCGTCAGCATCAGCCAGGGATAGCTCTTGTCGTCCCGCAGCACGATGTTGAACCGCGGCTTCAGCCGCTTGATGAGGTTGGCCTCCAGCAGCAGGGCCTCGGCTTCGGTGTGCGTCGTCACGATCTCCATGGAGACCGTCTCCGACACCATGCGCCGCAGCCGCTCATTCAGCCGGGCGACCTGGGTGTAGGAATAGACGCGCTTCTTCAGGCTCTTGGCCTTGCCGACATAGAGCGCCTCGCCGCGGCCATCCAACATCCGGTAAACGCCGGGGCTGAGCGGCATGGTCAGCAGCGCGCGCTCGATCACGACGGCGCCTTTCGGCCCGTCGCCAGGCATGGCCGCCATGGCCGAAGCGGGAGCCGGCGCGGGCGGCGAAGCGAGCGGAGGGGTGGCATCGTGCATGGGTGTCAATAGGGGCGCAACCGCCCCAGCCTCAAGTGCCTTCGGCCAAGGCAGCCCCTGCTGCCAGGACCATTTTCCATCCCCAGACTCTGTGGACAACTTTGTGGAAAGCCTGCGGATAAGTTGTGTTTCCCCGTGGATTCACGGTCGTTGCACGAGATTGCTCAAACTTTAAGCAATATCCTTAAGTAATTGTATTTGATAATCTTTCCACCCGACATCCGCGCCGCAGTCAGCGTCAATGCGCATGTATCTGCAATCATTGGGAACACGCCGCAGACCGTGGACAACATCCCCGCCGTTTTCAGCGAACAGCCTCGCCGCGGCGGCGGAGGATGGCGATGCCGGCGGCGTCGGCGTCGGGAAACACGTCCAGCTTCTCCACCCGGACGTGCGCGAACAGCACCCGCGAGTCCACCAGGCAGGCCGCCGCGATCCGCTCGGCCAGCGTCTCCACCAGCTTGATGTGCCCGGCGGCGACGATGGTCCTGACGGCGGACGCCACCGTCTCGTAGCTCACGACCCGGCTCAGGTGATCGGACGTGTCGGCGTCCTCCTCGACCCCGAGGTCGATGTTGATTCGGACGCGCTGCGCCCTGCCATGCTCATCCGGATACCAGCCAATGCTGGCCTGCAACACCATGTCGCGCAGGAAGACATGGCGGATGCCGGGTCCGGCGATCCCGATCATTCAGCAATATCCCCGCCGCCCGGCTGCCATTGCAGATGCTGGCCGCCATCCAGCGCGATCATCTGCCCGGTCATCGAAGGCAGCGCCAGGATGGCGAGGACGGCGCCGGCGACCTCCGCCGGGCTGGTGCCGCGGCGCAACGGGACGGAGTCGCATTGCCGGGCGAACTGCTCCGCGGTCTGCCGCGGGCTGGGCAGGGCGGGGCCGGGGCCGATGGCGTTGACCCGGATGCGCGGGGCGAGCGCCAGCGCCATCTGTTGCGTGAGCGCCCAGAGCGCCGCCTTGGACACGGTATAGGACATGAAGTGCGGGGTCAGCGACCACACCCGCTGATCGAGGAGGTTGACCACGGCGCCGCTGGCCGTCTCCGGCAGGGCGCGGGCCATGGCCTGCATCAGCACGAAGGGGGCGCGCAGGTTGGGTTCCATGTGGGCGTCCCAGCTTTCGCGGGTCGCGTCGTCCCACTCGTCGCGCTCGAACGTGCTGGCGTTGTTGACCAGCACGCCGATGGGGCCGAGTGCCGCGGTCGCGGCGGGCAGCAGGCCCTGCACGGCGGCCTCGTCGCCGAGGTCAGCCGCCAGCACCGTCGCGCGGACGCCGCGGGAGCGGATTTGCCCGGCCAGCGCCTCGGCCTCGGCGACGCTCCGGTGGCAATGGATGGCGACATCGAACCCGGCGTCGGCCAGCGCCGAGACGATGGCGCCGCCCAGCCGGCGCGCGCCGCCGGTGACGAGGGCGGTGCGGGGGAGGGCGGCGGGGAGGGCGGGGAGCATGGAGGGCTGCTTAGCCGGGGTGAGGGGCGGCGGCTAGGGGGCTTGCGATGCCGGGGCGCACGGTTTTGGGTCAAGCGATCAGGCTGCACGCGCGGTAGGAACGCCTGCTGAAGCGGAGCTTCCAATTTCGGTTGTGGCGACGCCTTGCCGAGCGCTACACGAGCTATGTCCAGAACGCCGCCGAAGTGACGGCGCCGATCCCCTACCGACCCCGCCGCCGCCCCGCCTTCTTCTTCGCCGGGTCATACCCGCCTCCGCCCGGCCCCAGCGGTTCCGGCGTGGTGTCCTTCTTGCCCCGCCCGCCGAACGCCGCCGCACTCGCCGGCGGCGCCGGCAGGCCGAGGTCCAGCGCCTCCAGCCGCCGGATTTCGTCGCGCAGCCGGGCCGCGGTCTCGAACTCCAGGTCGGCGGCGGCGGCGCGCATCCGCTTCTCCATCTCGGCGATGGACGACTTCAAATCCTTGCCGACGAACTCCGTGACGCCGGCGTCCTTCACCGGGGCGACGGTCACGTAGTCCTGCTCGAACACCGATTGCAGCGCCTCGCCGATGTGGCTGCGCACGCTGGTGGGCGTGATGCCGTGCGCCTCGTTCCACGCCCGCTGCTTCGCCCGGCGCCGCTCCGTCTCCTCGATGGCGGCGCGCAGGCTGCGGGTCATCACGTCGGCATAGAGGATCACCCGGCCGTCCACGTTGCGCGCCGCGCGCCCGATGGTCTGGGTGAGCGAGGTCTGGCTGCGCAAAAACCCCTCCTTGTCCGCATCCAGGATCGCCACCAGCGCGCATTCCGGGATGTCCAGCCCCTCCCGCAGCAGGTTGATCCCCACCAGCACGTCAAACACGCCGAGCCGCAGGTCGCGGATGATCTCGATCCGCTCCAGCGTATCCACGTCCGAATGGAGGTAGCGCACCTTGATGCCGTTCTCCGTCAGGTACTCCGTCAGGTCCTCCGCCATGCGCTTGGTGAGCGTCGTCACCAGGATGCGGCTGCCGCGGGCGATCACCAGGCGGGCCTCGGCCAGCAGGTCGTCCACCTGGCGCTCCACCGGGCGGATTTCGGTCACCGGGTCGATCAGGCCGGTGGGGCGGATCACCTGCTCGGCAAAGGCGCCCTCGGTGCGCTCCATCTCCCACGGACCCGGCGTGGCGCTCACGAACACCGTCTGCGGGCGGAAGCTGTCCCACTCCTCGAAGCGCAGCGGACGGTTGTCCAGGCAGGACGGCAGGCGGAAGCCGAACTCCGACAGCACCCCCTTGCGCGCCGCGTCGCCGCGCGACATGCCGCCGATTTGCGGCACGGTGACGTGGCTCTCGTCCACGATCAGCAGCGCGTTCTCCGGCAAGTACTCGAACAGCGTCGGCGGCGGCTCGCCCTGCTTGCGGCCGGACAGGTAGCGCGAGTAGTTCTCGATGGACTTGCAGCTTCCCGTCGTCTCGATCATCTCGATGTCGAAGGTGCAGCGCTGCTGCAAGCGTTCGGCCTCCAGCAGCTTGCCCTCCGCGGTGAACTGCTTCAGGCGGTCCTGCAACTCGACCTTGATGTCCTTGACCGCCTGCGCGAGCGTCGGGCGGGGCGTCACGTAGTGGCTGTTGGCGTAGATGTGCACATGGTCCATCGACCCCGTGAGTTCGCCGGTCAGCGGGTCGAACTCCCGCAGGCTCTCCACCTCGTCGCCGAACAGGGTGATGCGCCAGGCACGGTCCTCCAAGTGGCTCGGGAACACGTCGATGGTCTCGCCGCGCAGCCGGAAGGTGCCGCGGGCGAAGGCCACGTCGTTGCGGCGGTATTGCAGCTCCACCAAGGCGCGCGCCAGCGTGTCGCGGTCGATTCGCCCGCCGGCCTCCAGCTTGACCACCATGCGGCCATAGGTCTCGACGGACCCGATGCCGTAGATGCAGGACACCGAGGCCACGATCACCACGTCGTTGCGCTCCAGCAGCGCCTGGGTGGCGCTGTGGCGCATCCGGTCGATGGCCTCGTTGATCTGGCTGTCCTTCTCGATGTACGTGTCGGTGCGCGGGACGTAGGCTTCCGGCTGGTAGTAGTCGTAGTAGCTGACGAAGTACTCGACCGCGTTGTCGGGAAAGAAGCCCTTCATCTCGGCGTAAAGCTGCGCCGCCAGCGTCTTGTTGGGCGCCAGCACCAGCGTCGGGCGCTGGATCGCCTCGATCACCTTCGCCATGCTGAACGTCTTGCCCGACCCGGTGACGCCCAGCAGCACCTGGTCCCGCTCGCCCTGCCGGATGCCGGCGGTCAACTCGCGGATCGCCGTCGGCTGGTCGCCGGCGGGCTGGTACTCCGACACCACGCGGAGCGGCTTGCCGTCCGCCTTCGCCGTCTGCTTCTTCGGCGCGAAGGTGACGGGGGGCGCGGCGGCGATCTGGCGGGCGAGGCTTGAGGACATCCGCGCTAAATGGCAACGGCCGGGTGCGGCGTCGAGGGGGCGCCGGCGCGTTCCACCCGCTGCGCCAGGTCCTCGATCGCCTTGTCGTGGATGCCGAGCGAGCGCAGCCCGTCCCGCGTGCGGAACAGGTAGTCCGCCGAACTGCCCAGCGCGCCGCGGGCCGTGGCGAGGCGCCGCACCACGTCCTCCCGCGCCAGGTCGCCGGCATAATGCTCACCACTGCGGTGGATGGTGAAGGCGATGGCATGGCCGAACGGCACGCCGTCGGCGCCGCGCACCCGCACCCAGCGCGGCTGGTAGCTGCCGGACAGCATCTCGCGCCGCCAGAGCAGCGCCAGCTCGTCGGCCATCAGGGCCTCGGGCACGTGGAACGCGGCGCCGGTGCAGGCGCCGCCGCGGTCGAGGCCGAGCACGAGGCCGGGGTTCGCCGGGGTGCCGCGCCCGGCCTGCGTCGAAAGGCAGAAGGAGCGGTGCCAGCCATGCACGCGGGCCAGGCGGCGCTGGTCGAAATGCAGCGCCGGGTTCCAGATCAGCGAGCCGTAGGCGAACAGCCACACGCCGTCGCCGTCGCACTCCGGCGGGCGCCGGCCCAGGGTCGCCTCCAGCGACGCCGCACGCTCCGCGTCGGTGAGGATCCGCATGTCGGGCGCGCTGGCGGCGACCATGCGGCGCATGGCGTCGTCCCGCAGCGCCTCCCGGGTGATCACGTGGGGGTATTCGGTCACGATGGGGACTTTGCAGTTCTCGTGGGATTTGCAAGTTTCAAGCCAGCCGCCCCGGGCCCGGCGCGGTCGCCCGCCAGATCCACCAGGCCGCCCAGGCGCCCAGCAGCCGCCCGCCGAGCCAGGCCACCGGCACGTTCACCAGCATGGTGTTCACCAGCATGGTCCGCGCCACCACGGCGGAGGTGCCGGCGCCCAGCCCGATGGCCAGGCTGATGACCACCATGGTGACCGGGAAGGTGAAGCTGACGGCGGCGAGCGCGTGCGGTCCCAGGCGGGCGATGAACCAGGTCTCGGCGACCGAGTAGCCGATCATCGCCAGAAGGGCCGCGAGCATCGGCACGGCGAGCCGCACCAGGGTGGCGCCGACCGGGCCGACGGTCATGCTGGGCGGGACGGCGGGCGCCGTGCCTGCGGCGGCAGCGCCGGGTCCGGGCGCGAGCGCGAGGGGCGTCGCTGAAGAGGAGCTTGACATGGGGTGCAGCCTTTACCGGCCCGGCGCCGAGGGAGGAAGGCCCGCGCCGTCCGGCCGGCCATCGGGACCCGCCATGGCCGTGACCGCAGGGTTCATCGGATTGCCACACGCAACCGGGAGCCGGACGGGCACGTTGCCCAGGACGCGGAGTGGGTCCATGGTCGCTCCCAGGTCAGCGGCCAGCTTTATTTCCAGTTCCGGAGGGGGCATCATCCGGCCTGCAAGCATCCGCCCAGTGCCGCACGGCATGGGATCCATCGCCGCGCCGCGCAAGCGGGGCCATCGGCGCCACGCGGCACCATGGCACGGCCGGTCCGCCACAGTTCAGCGTTAGGGATTCAGCTCATGGCAGCAGACGGGGATAAGGTCGCACAGACCGGGACAGCGCAAGGCGGCATCGACAAGCTTTGCATCGACACCATACGCACGCTGTCGATGGACGCGGTGCAGAAGGCCAAGTCGGGCCATCCCGGCACGCCGATGGCGCTGGCGCCCGTCGGCTACACGTTGTGGCAGGACGTGTTGCGCTTCGACCCCTCGGACCCGACCTGGCCCAACCGCGACCGCTTCGTGCTGTCGGTCGGGCACGCCTCCATGCTGCTGTACTCGCTGCTGCACCTTTCGGGCACCCGGCGGATCGGCGAGCATGGCCCGACCGATGCGGAGGCGGTGTCGCTCGACGACATCAAGCAGTTCCGTCAACTGAGCAGCGTGACGCCGGGCCACCCGGAGTACAGCTACACCTCGGGTGTGGAGACGACGACGGGTCCGCTGGGCCAGGGCGTCGCCAACAGCGTCGGCATGGCGATGGCGGAACGCTGGTTCGCCAACCGCTACAACAAGCCGGGCTTCCCACTGTACGACTACCGCGTCTATGCGCTGTGCGGCGACGGCGACATGATGGAGGGGGTGAGCGGAGAGGCCGCCAGCACCGCGGCCCACCTCAAGCTGTCGAACCTCGTGTGGATCTACGACAGCAACCTCATCACCATCGAGGGCGCCACCAGCCTGGCGTTCAGCGAGGACGTGGCGGCCCGCTTCGCCGCCTACGGCTGGCACGTGCTGCATGTCGACGATGCCAACGACACCGGCGCGACGTTGCAGGCGCTGCGGGAGGCGGAGGGCGTTGCCGACCGCCCGACCTTCATCCTCGTGCACAGCGTCATCGGCTACGGCGCGCCGAAGAAGGCGGGCACGCGGGAGGCGCATGGCGAGCCGCTGGGGGACGAGGAGATCCGCGCCGCCAAGCGCAGCTATGGCTGGCCGGAGGACGCGCAGTTCCTGGTGCCGCCCGGCGTGCGCGAGCACTTCGACACCGGCATGGGCGCCCGCGGCCGGCGGCTCCGCACCGCCTGGATGGACATGCTGGCCCGCTACCGCGCCGAGTATCCCGACCTCGCGGCCGAGCTCGACCAGATGGACCATCACCAGCTTCCGGAAGGCTGGGACGCGGACATCCCGAGCTTCCCGGCCGACGCCAAGGGCCTGGCGAGCCGCGACAGCTCGCAGAAGGTGCTGAACGCCATAGCGCCCCATGTGCCGTGGCTGGTGGGCGGCGCGGCGGACCTCGCGCCCTCCACCAAGTCCAACCTGACGTTCCAGGGCGCGGGCAGCTTCGAGGCGGACAACTACGGCGGACGAAACCTGCATTTCGGCATCCGCGAGCATGCCATGGGGTCGATCTGCAACGGCATGGCGCTGAGCGGCATCCGTGCCTACGGCTCGGGCTTCCTGATCTTCAGCGACTACATGAAGCCGCCGATCCGGCTGGCCGCGATCATGGAATTGCCGGTCATCTACATCTTCACTCATGACAGCATCGGCGTGGGCGAGGACGGGCCGACGCACCAGCCCATCGAGCAGCTGGTCGCCCTGCGTTCCGTGCCCGGCATGGTGGTGATCCGGCCCGCCGACGCGAACGAGGTGGCCGAGGCTTGGCGGGTCGCCATGCGCATGCACGACAAGCCCATCGCGCTGGTCCTGAGCCGCCAGGCGCTGCCGACGCTCGACCGCGGCACGTATGCGCCGGCCTCCGGCCTCAGCCGGGGCGCCTACGCGGTCACCAGGGACGAGGGCACGCCGGACGTGATCCTGATCGGCACCGGCAGCGAGCTGTCGCTGTGCATCGGCGCGCATGAGGCGCTGGCCGCCGAGGGCATCCGCTCCCGCGTCGTGTCGATGCCGAGCTGGGAGCTGTTCGAAAGCCAGGACGAGGCGTATCGCGAGAGCGTGCTGCCGCGTTCCGTCATCGGCCGGGTAGGGGTGGAGCAGGGGGCGACGCTGGGCTGGGACCGCTACATCGGCTGGGGCGGCGCCGTGATCGGCATGCACACCTTCGGCGCCAGCGCACCCGCCGGCGACCTGTTGAAGAAGTTCGGCTTCACGCCCGACAAGGTGCTGGACGCCGCCCGCGCCCAAGCGAAGCGCAGCAAGGGGAAGTAGCCATGGACACCCAGCAACCCACCGTCGGCAACGCCCTCAAGCAGCTTGAGGGCTTCGGCCAAAGCCCATGGCTCGACTTCATCCAGCGCAGCTTCATCCATGACGGCAGCCTGAAGACGCTGATCGAACGGGACGGGCTGAAGGGCGTCACCTCCAACCCCAGCATCTTCCAGAAGGCGATGGGGGAGGGCACCGATTACGACGAGGGCTTCAAGACGCTGGCGGAGCGGGGCGACCACGACGCGCTCGACATCTACGAGGCGCTGGCGGAAGAGGACATCCAGCAAGCCTGCGATGTGATGCGGCCGGTGTACGAGGCGACCGGCAAGGTGGACGGCTACGTCAGCCTGGAGGTCTCGCCGTACCTGGCGCTGCACACCGACGAGACCGTGGCGGAGGCCCGGAAGCTCTGGAAGGCCGTGGGGCGCGAGAACCTGATGGTCAAGGTGCCCGGCACCGACAAGGGCGTGGCCGCGATCCGCACCCTGATCGGCGACGGGATGAACATCAACGTCACGCTGCTGTTCGGCCAGGCGGCATATGAGGCGGTGGCGGAGGCGTTCATCGCCGGGCTGGAGGACCGGGCGGCGCGGGGCGAGAGCGTCGCGGGCATCGCGAGCGTCGCCAGCTTCTTCGTCAGCCGCATCGACGCGGTGATCGACAAGAAGATCGACGAGCGGGTGAAGGCCGGGGAGACGGCCCTGTCCGCGCTCCGCGGCAAGGTCGCCATCGCCAACGCCAAGATGGCCTACCAGACCTACCTCAAGATGGTCGCAAGCCCGCGCTGGCAGAAGCTCGCTGCGGCGGGCGCCTTGCCGCAGCGCCTGCTGTGGGCCAGCACCGGGGTGAAGGACAAGGCGTATAGCGACGTGCTGTATGTCGAGGAGCTGATCGGCCCCGACACCGTGGACACCATCCCGCCGGCGACCATGGACGCCTTCCGCGACCACGGGCATCCGCGCAACAGCCTGATGGAGGACGTGGACGGTGCCCGTGCCATCATGGCGGCGGCGGAGGAGCACAAGCTCGGGCTTGACGAGGTCACCAAGGCGCTGGTCGTGGACGGGGTCGAGCTGTTCGCCGCCGCGGCCGACAAGCTGCTGGGGTCCGTGGCCGCGAAGCGGGCGGCCATGCTGGGCGACAAGCTGAGCACCATGCAGGCGACGCTGCCCGAGAAGTTGGCGGGCGAGGTGAAGGCGGCGATGGAGGACTGGCGCAAGCACGGCAAGGTGCGCGACCTCTGGGCGCACGACGCCAGCCTGTGGAGCGGGGCGGACGAGGCGAAGTGGCTCGGCTGGCTGCGCGTGGTCGAGGACCGCTCGGCCGACCTGCCGGCGCTGCAGGCGTTCCAGGACGAGATCAAGGCGGAGGGCTTCCAGCACATCCTGCTGCTGGGCATGGGCGGATCGAGCCTGGGGCCGGAGGTGCTGGCCGAAACCTTTGGGCGGCAGGCCGGCTTCCCGGAACTGCTGGTGCTCGATAGCACCGACCCGGCGCAGATCGCGGCGCTGCATGCGCGCGTGGACCTCACAAAGACGCTGTGCATCGTCAGCAGCAAGTCCGGCGGCACGCTGGAGCCCAACATCTTCAAGGCATATTTCTGGGACGCCATGCAGAAAGCGGTCGGCGATAAGGCCGGGCAACACTTCGTCGCCGTGACCGACCCTGGATCGAAAATGCAGCGCGTGGCGGAGGCCGACGGCTTCCGCCGGGTGTTCATGGGCGACCCGGCCATCGGCGGGCGCTACTCCGTGCTGTCCAACTTCGGCCTGGTGCCGGCGGCGGCGATGGGCCTCGACCTGCACGGCTTCCTGTATTCGGCCGCGCTGATGATGCGCGGCTGCGCCGCCGGCACGCCGCCGGACGAGAACCCCGGCGTGCAGCTGGGCGTCATCCTGGGCACCGCGGCGAAGGCCGGGCGGGACAAGGTGACGGTGATCGCCAGCCCCGGCATCCACGACGTGGGCGCCTGGCTGGAGCAGCTTCTGGCCGAGAGCACGGGCAAGCAGGGCCACGGCATCGTGCCGGTGGACAGCGAGCCGCTGGGCGCGCCGGGCGTCTATGGCGAGGACCGCGTGTTCGCCTACCTGCGTCTGACCACGGCGCCCGACCCGTCGCAGGACGCGGCGGTGGCGGCGCTGGAGCAGGCCGGACAGCCGGTCGTGCGCCTGTCGCTGTCGAGCACGGAGCAGGTGGCGCAGCAGTTCTTCCTGTGGGAGTTCGCCACCGCCGTCGCCGGCGCCGTGATCGGCATCAACCCGTTCGACCAGCCGGACGTCGAGGCGAGCAAGATCGAGACCAAGAAGCTGACGGACGCCTACGCCGCCACCGGCAAGCTGCCGGACGAGGCGCCGTTCCTGGTGTCCGACGGGATCAAGCTGTTCACCGACCCGCGCGACCAGGAGGCGCTGCGGCAGGACAGCCTGGACGCGGTCATCAAGGCGCACCTGGACCGCGCCGGACCCGGCGACTACGTGGCGCTGCTGGCCTACATCGACCGCAACACAGCGCATATCGAGGCGCTCCAGGCGCTCCGTACCCGCATCCGCGACGCGAAGCATGTGGCGACCTGCGTGGGCTTCGGGCCGCGCTTCCTGCACTCGACCGGCCAAGCCTACAAGGGCGGGCCGAACAGCGGCGTCGTGCTGCAGATCACCGCCGACGACGCGAAGGACCTGGCCGTGCCCGGCGAGACCTTCACCTTCGGCACGGTGAAGGCGGCGCAGGCGCGCGGCGACTTCGACGTGCTGGCGGAGCGGGGCCGGCGGGCGCTGCGGGTGCATTTGGGCGCGGACGTGGGTGCGGGGCTGGCGCGGCTGGCCCGCGCCGTCGATGCGGCGCTGTAGGGAGACAAGGGCATGGAACTCGGGATCATCGGCCTGGGCCGCATGGGCGGCAACATCAGCCAGCGCCTGATGCGCGCCGGGCACCGCACCGTCGTGTACGACCGGAACGAGGAGGCCGTGCACGGCCTGGCGGACAAGGGCGCTGCGCCGTCGAGCGGCCTCGCGGACATGGTGGCGAAGCTCACGCCGCCCCGTGCCGTCTGGGTCATGCTGCCGGCGGGCAAGATCACCGAGACGACGGTCGCCGAGCTGGGCGGGCTGCTCAGCGAGGGCGACACGATCATCGACGGCGGCAACACCTTCTACAAGGACGACATGCGGCGGGCGAAGGAGCTGGCCGGCCGCGGCATCACCTATATCGATGTCGGCACCTCCGGCGGCATCTGGGGGATCGACCGCGGCTACTGCATGATGATCGGCGGCGAGGACGCGGCGGTGCGGCGCCTCGACCCGATCTTCGCCACGCTGGCGCCCGGCATCGGCACCATCGAGCGGACGCCGGAGCGGGACGGGCACGATCCCCGGGCCGAGCAGGGCTACATCCACGCGGGTCCGGCCGGCGCCGGGCACTTCGTCAAGATGGTGCATAACGGCATCGAGTACGGGCTGATGCAAGCCTATGCCGAGGGCTTCGACATCCTGCAATCGAAGAACAGCGACCACCTGCCGGAAGCCGAGCGTTTCGACATCAACGTGACCGAGGTGGCCGAGGTATGGCGCCGCGGCAGCGTCGTCAGCTCCTGGCTGCTGGACCTCACGGCCATCGCGCTGGCCAAGGACGGCGATCTCGCCGCCTACCAAGGCGAGGTGGAGGACAGCGGAGAGGGGCGCTGGACGGTGGAGGCGGCGATTGAACAGTCGGTGCCGGCGCCGGTCATCACCACGAGCCTGTTCGCCCGTTTCGAGAGCCGGCGGCACCACAGCTTCGCCAACAAGCTGCTGTCGGCGATGC
>CAXULX010000050.1:0-33081 GCA_964252005.1 uncultured Acetobacteraceae bacterium
CGTCCGGGTTGCGCTTCTGCGGCATGATGCTGCTGCCGGTGGTGAAGGCGTCCGATAGCCGCACGAAGCCGAACGGCGCGCTGCACCAGATCACCAGTTCCTCTGCCAAACGCGACAGGTGCATGGCGCAGATCGCCGCCGCGCCCAGGAACTCCAGCGCGAAGTCGCGGTCCGACACGGCGTCGAGCGAGTTGGCGGTCGGCCGGTCGAATCCGAGCGCCGCCGCGGTGTCGTCGCGGTCGATGGGGAAGCTGGTGCCGGCCAGCGCCGCCGCGCCCAGCGGGCACTCGTTCAGCCGGCGGCGGCAGTCCTGCAGGCGTCCGCGGTCGCGGGCCAGCATCTCGACATAGGCCAGCAAATGGTGCCCGAACGTCACTGGCTGCGCCGTCTGCAGATGGGTAAAGCCCGGCATCGGGTCGGCCGCGAACGCCGCCGCCCGGTCCGCCAGCGCGCGCATCACGTCGGCCACCTGTGCATCCAGCCCGTCCAGCGCGTCCCGCACCCAGAGGCGGAAGTCGGTCGCCACCTGGTCGTTGCGGCTGCGCCCGGTGTGCAGCCGCTTGCCGGCCTCGCCGATGCGCTCCGTGAGCCGCGCCTCGATGTTCATGTGGATGTCCTCGAGGTCCTCCACGAACGGGAACCGCCCGGCCTCGATCTCGGCCGCGATGGCATCGAGGCCGCCGCGGATCGCCGCCTCGTCGCCCGGTGCGATCACCCCGGCGCGGGCCAGCATCGCCGCGTGCGCCAGGCTGCCCCTGATGTCCTGCCGCCACATCCTGCGGTCGAAGTCGATGGAGGCGTTGATGTCCTGCATGATGACGGACGGCCCGCGGGCGAAGCGTCCGCCCCATTGCGCGTTGGCCTCGGCGTTGCGCAGGGCGTCGGCGGCGCCCGGACCCGCTTGGATCGCCCCGGATTCGACCCTATCTGAGCCGGACGTGTTGACAGTGTCGCTACTCAAGGACGCACCATGGTTCCAACGAAGCGCCGCACCGTGCTGGCGGCGGCCCTGACCCTACCGGTCGCGCTGGCCCCGCGCAAACCATGGGCGGCGACGCCCGGCCTGTCCGACCCGTCGCGCCTGCAATCCGTGGACGGCGCCGCGGTGCCGGAGTTCCGGTTCTCCAGCGCCGACGGCACGGTCCGCACCCTGGCCGACTACGCCGGGCAGGGGGTCGTGCTGAACCTGTGGGCCACCTGGTGCGTGCCCTGCGTCGCGGAGATGCCTGCGCTCGATGCCCTGGCCCGGCTGGTGGCGGGCGACGGCGTGGCGGTCCTGGCGCTGTCGTCCGACCGCGGTGGGGCACCCCCGGTCGAGCGGTTCTATCGGGACAAGAACATCCAGACCCTGCCGGTCCTGCTGGACCCCCGCGGCGACGCGGCCCGGGCCTTGGGCGCGCGGGGCATCCCCACCACCCTGCTGATCGACCGCGCCGGCAAGGAGCGCGGGCGGCTGGAGGGCGCGGCCGACTGGGCCAGCGCCGAGTTCGTGCAGGCGATCCGCCGCATGGCCGGGCCGGCGCCTCACTCCTTGGGCAAGCCGGAGCGCGGGTCGAACGCCTGACCCGGCGCCCACTCCCGCAGGAAGTCCCTTAGCGCGTCGTCCGCCGGGCCGATGACGACGCGCAGCGTTGCGTAGGCGTCCCCAGGTGGTTGCTCGCCATGTGCCGGGATGCCCTTGCCGCGCAGCCGCAGCTTGGTCCCGCTGTCCGAACCCGGCGGAATCCCCATGGTGACGGCGCCCGCCACGGTCGGCACCGGGACACGGCCGCCCAGCACGGCCTCCCCTAGGGTGATCGGCAGGTCGAGGTGGATGTCGCGGCCCTCCCGGCGGAACATCGGATGCGCTGCCACGGTGATCTCGATCAGCGCGTCGCCCGCCGGCCCGCCGGCAACGCCGGGCTGGCCCTTGCCGCGCAGACGCAGCGTCTGCCCGGTCTCCGTCCCCGGCGGGATCTGCACGTTCAGGTCGCCGCCGCCCGGCAGGGCCAGCCGCTGCACAGCACCGCGCGCCGCGTCGAGGAAGGAGACGTTGAGCGTGTACCGCTGGTCGGAGCCGCGCCGCGCCCGCGCCTGGCCGCGTGCCTGGCCGAACATGTTCGACAGGATGTCGTCCATGTCGCCGTTGGCGAAGGGTGCGCCGCCGGCGCCGGGCCGGTAGCCGCGCGGCGGGACATCCTGCCCGGCGGCATCGACCTCGCCCCGGTCGAACCGCGCCCGCTTCACGGGATCGGATAGCAGGTCGTGCGCGCCGGAAATGGCTTTGAACCGTTCCTCGGCCTTCTTGTCCCCGGGGTTCACGTCTGGATGGCTGGTCTTGGCGAGCTTGAGGAACGCGGAGCGGATTTGCTGTTCTGACGCAGTGCGGGGAAGGCCCAGCAGCGTGTAGGGATCGTCGGCCAACGGCGCCTCTCATCAATCGGTCAGGCAGCATAGCGCATTTGGCGTGCCGACACCCAGCCATGCCGGCGACGACTAATGCACCGTCACCACGAGCCGCATCTTCGGATGGATGCCGCACAATACAGTGAAAGTCCCCGCAACGGGGAACCGCTGCTCGACGATTTTGCCAGGCTCCTGCTCGCCGCTGTCGAAGCCGAAGGTGGGCGAGGTTGAGTAGATGTGGTGCAAAAGCTGCCCGTCGTCGTTCACGAAGCGGATCGTGCCGCCGCGCGCCACCTCCATTTGCTGCGGCTGGAACCTGCGGTTCAACTGGGTCACGGTGGGGATGTCGGCCGCCCAAGCCGCCCAGGCGCCCAGGACCAAAATCAGCGCGGCCCCGCAGGCGGCCGGGCCGGGTCGGGGGCGGCGTGGGACGTTCACGGCGCCGGTCCTGCCTTGGCGCCTGGTGCGGCCACGACGTCGCGGTGCATCGGCGCCAGCAGCGCCAGCAGCCGGTTTTGGGTCCAAAACGGCACGCCCTCCGCATCCATCGCGTCCTGGAGCGTCTCAACCATCGCGTTAAAGTGGCGCGGCGCGAGGTGGAGGTCGGCGTGCGCCGTCCTCATGTCGCGTCCGGGGTAGCGGCATGGTCCGCCGGTCAAGACGCAGAATTGCAGCACCAGCAGCCCCTGCAGCCGCTCGATGTTGGCGTCGTCGAACGTCTCCTTGATCCGCGGGTCCAGCAAGGCGCGACGCACCATGCCGTCCACGATCCGCGTGAGCCCGGCGCGCTCCCCCAGATCGTCGTACAACGTGCCGGCGCGGGCCGGCGCGGCCAGCAGCGTCGCGGCCAGCATGAGCGCCGCCACCGCCCTAGAAGCCCAGTTGAAGACTGGCATAAACCCCCTCCTGATTCTTGCGCGTGGCAATGCTGCCGAGGTTCACGTAGGCGAGCGTCACCGAGACCGCCTTGCTCGGCAGCCACGTGACGAAGGCGTCGTACCAGTCGCTTTCACGGGCGAAGCGCAGGTTGTCCGGCTTCGTGCGGTACTCGGCGCCCACCGCCACGCTGCGGCTCAGCAACAGGGCCGCCGATCCCTCGAACTCCGGATGGTAGGCATTGCTGCGGTCGCCGCCAAAGCCGAGGATGCCGGTCTGGTTCGCCCGCGTCATCCGCACCGTGGCGTTGAGCAGCAGGCTTTGCGCCAGGAACAGCTTGGTTGCCGCCAGATAGAAGTCCGCACCCTGGTCCGACCTTGCCCCGATGGCGCGCAATACGGCGGTTCGGTTGTTCACCTTGTATTGGATCCCGGCCGCGACCTGTGGCACCCAACTGTCCTGGTCCAGGATGCCGTCGCCGAACAGGCGCAGCTTCGCGCCGAACACGTCCTGGCTGAACTGGTATCCGCCGCCCAGGCCCAGCGCGCGCCCGGTCGTGCCGGTGTCGAAGAACTGCCGGGCATAGGACAGCTCGACCCGGTCATACAGCCCGACCGCGGCGCCCAGGGTGGACAAGGTGAAGTTCGTCACCCGGACCACGGTGCCGTGCACGTTGGCGCCCACGGCGTCCCGCGTGCCATACCCGGTAATCAGCGCCCAGGGCGCCAGCCCGCCGCCGCCCGCACCCTCCACTTGGATCAAGCCGGAGGTCGCGATCAGCTTCCCGCGTTCCGGCAGCCCGTCCTGCGCCCGCGCCTGCGCGCAACACATGCAGCCGACCAGTGCGGCCCGCATCACCGTCCAAACGCGCCGCCCGAATGATCCCTGCGTCATGGCCTGCATCATCTGCCCTGATCCCTCAGCGCCGCGCCCGAGTCCTGATATGCCACGTAAACAGAATAATGTGTTTCGAATAACAAAATATTAAGTGCGCGCACTTCTTCCGGGCGAGTAGGCATCGCAGCTACCGTCGTAAGACTTTGGTAAGAGGGCCAAGGCAAAATGCTGGGATGTCGATCTCAATCCGCGACCACGGCATGCCGGCCGAGGCACCACCGGCATTCGGCGCCGCGCGCACCGGCTTGCGCTTGACCATCCGGTCCAAGATCCTGCTGGCGTTCCTGTGCATGGGCGGCATCACGGCCAGCCTCGGCGCCTATGCCGTCGTCAGCATCATCGCAATCGGCCAATTGACAGAGCAGACGTTCGATGGCGCCCTGATGTCGATCAGCTACGCGCGCGAAGCCTCGGAAGACTTCGCAGGGATCGAAGCCGCAACGGCCCGCTTGGCTTACGGGATCACGCCGGCGGACCATGCCGACCTGGCGACGCAAGTGGACGACCTGTCGCGGGAACTGGATGACGACCTGGCCGTCGCCGCACAGCGTAGCCTGTCGCCCGGGGCGACGCAGGCGGTGGCCGATGTCGCCGCCGCCGTCACCGAGTGGCGCATCGCAGTGGGGCTGAAAGGCGGAGCAGGGGCGGTGGTCGGCAACCCCCAGGTGGACGCGCTCGCCCGTGCCGTGAACGAGCAGTTTGAGTTGCTCATCAACCACGTCGCGGGCGACGGCTTCCGTTTCCGGCAGCGCGCCCAGGCGAAGGTGGAGCAGGCCAAGTCGTTGGCGCTGCTCGGCACGGCGGTTGCGGTGCTCCTCGGCACAGCCGTCGCCGTGCTGCTCACCCGGCGCATCATCGGGCCGGTCGCAGCCGCCTCGGCCGCAGCGGGCCGGATCGCGGCCGGCCAGCTCGACACGCACATCCCGGTGGCCGGCACCGATGAGCTGGGCGCGCTGCTTGCGGCCATGGCGACCATGCGGGCCAACATCGCGGCCATGGTGGCGCGAGAGGTCGCGCAGCGCCAGTCGGCCCAAGCGTGCCTGACCAACGCCATCGAAGGGTCGAGCGAAGGGGTGATGGTCGTGGACGGCGCAGGTGCTGTCGCGGTCGCCAACACCCGCATGGGCGAGTATCTCCGCGTCCTGCAAGGCGAGGCGGATTATGCGTCCACCGTGCTTGCGGACAGCGCGCCGTTGCGCGTGCTGACGAGCGCCGGGGAAACCCGCCTGCCGGACGGCCGATGGCTGCGCGTCAGTTGCAGCGCCACCCGAGAGGGCGGCTTTGTCGCCATCTGCAGCGACATCACGGACCGCAAGCAGCATGAGGCGGCGCTGGAACTCGCCAACACCTGGCTCGACGCCGCGTTGAACAACATGGCCCAGGGCCTCTGCATGTTCGACAGAGATCACCGCTTGAGGCTGATCAACCGAAAGTTCTGCGAGCTGTTCAACCTGGAGGGTGCGATGCCGCCCATCGGCACGCCCTTCCGGACCGTGTTCGACCTCTGCGTTGACGCCGGCGCCTACAACCCGCCGGAGGCGGACCGCCTGTTCGAAGGCCGCATGGCGGAAATCGCCCGAGGCGTGGCGTACACCCATGTGCTGGAAACGCGGCAGAACCGCGTGGTCTCGCTCGTGCATCAGCCGATGCCCGATGGCAGTTGGGTCACGACCTATGAGAACATCACGGATCGCGTGCGGGCGGAGGAAAAGGTCTCCCACATGGCACTCCACGACGCGCTGACCGGGCTGCCGAACCGGGTCATGCTGCGGGAGATGGTGGAGGCTGCGGTCGCCAAGCGTGAGCATGGCGGCGCGGTCGCCATCCTGTTCATCGACCTCGACCAGTTCAAGGCGGTCAACGAGACGCTCGGCTTCCCCACAGGGGACCAGGTGCTGCGGGAGGTGGCGGAACGCCTCGCCGGCTGCCTGCGCCGGACGGAGACGGCCGCAAGGCTCGGCGCGGATGAGTTCTCGGTCCTGATGTCCGGGCTGCAACGGCCGGAAGACGCCGCCGAAACCGCCCGCCGGGTGGGCGAGGCGATCCGCACGCCCTATGCCATTGATGGGCACGAGATCGTGATCGAGACCTGCATCGGCATCGTCATGGCCCCGACGGACGGCACGGCGGTCGACTCGCTGCTGCGCAAGGCCGACCTGGCGCTCGACAGGGCAAAGCAGGACGGCCGCGGCACGGTGTGCTTCTTCGAGGCGGAGATGGATGCCCGGCAGCAAGCCCGGCGCGCGATGGAAACCGACCTGCGCGCGGGCCTTGCCGGCCGGGAGTTCGAGCTGCTGTACCAACCGCTGTTCGACCTCCGGGAGAACCGCGTCTGCGGCTTCGAGGCCCTGATCCGCTGGAACCACCGGGACGGCCGCGTGTTCCCCGGCGAGTTCATCCCGGTGGCCGAGGACACCGGCCTGATCGTGCCGATCGGCGCGTGGGCGCTGACGCAGGCTTGCGCCGAGGCGGCGACCTGGCCGGACAACGTGAAGGTCGCCGTCAACGTCTCCCCCATCCAGTTCCGCAGCCCCCTCCTCGTCTCGGTCGTAAAGGAGGCGCTGGCGCGGTCCGGCCTGCCCGCGGCGAGGCTGGAGCTGGAGATCACGGAATCCGTGCTGATGGCCGACAACGACGCGACGCTTGCCATGCTGCACCAGTTGCGGGCACTCGGCCTGCGCATCTCGATGGACGACTTCGGCACCGGGTTCTCCTCGCTCGGCTATCTCCGGAGCTTCCCGTTCGACAAGATCAAGATCGACCAGTCGTTCGTCCGCGACCTGACGGCGCCGGGCAGTTCGGGCGGCAATGCCCAGGCCATCGTCCGGGCGATCACCGGCCTCGGCCGCAACCTCGGCATGCGGACCACGGCTGAGGGGGTGGAGACGCAGGCGCAACTGGACCACGTGCGCGGCGAGGGGTGCAGCGAAGTCCAGGGATACCTGCTGAGCCGGCCCGCTCCGGCCGCAGAGGTGCCCGGCCTCATCAGGACGCTCGGGCTGCGGAACTGGGCTGTCGTGCCGGCCTAAAGAGGGCCGGGCCAGGGGCTGCCATGAAGATGACACGTCCCGGCGTGCTGACACCTCCTCCCGAAGGGCGTAACAGGCATCCGTCTCGGCAGGATTGCCCGCATGCCCAATACAGTGTTCCCCGCCTTCGCGTCCGTCCGGCGCCTGCCCAACCTGTTCGACATCGTCGCCGGCCTGTGCATCTTCGGCGGGCTGATCTACGTCGCGGGCATCGCGCGCGGGACCATGGCGCCGCTCGATACGCCGGAGGCGACGGCGGTGACGCTCGATGCGCTGAATTTGCCGGGCTATGCGGTCCGCACGACGCTGCGGATGTTCGCGGCGCTGCTGTGCTCGCTGCTGTTCACCTTCACGTACGCCACCTGGGCGGCCAAGAGCCGTCGGGCCGGGCTGATCCTCGTGCCCATCCTCGACATCCTGCAATCCGTGCCGATCCTGGGCTTCCTGTCGTTCACCGTCGTCTTCTTCATGAGCCTGTTCCCGGGCCGGGTGCTGGGCGCGGAGCTTGCGGCCATCTTCGCGATCTTCACGAGCCAAGCCTGGAACATGGCGTTCAGCCTGTATCAGTCGCTGAAGACCGTGCCTTCCGATCTCGATGAGGCCGCCCGCAGCTACCGCCTGACTGCGTGGCAGCGGTTCTGGCGTCTGGAGGTGCCGTTCGCCATGCCGGGGCTGGTGTGGAACACCATGATGTCCATGTCGGGCGGCTGGTTCTTCGTCGTGGCGAGCGAGGCGGTGAGCGTGGGCGACGCCACCTGGAAGCTGCCCGGCATCGGCAGCTACGTGGCCCTCGCCTTGGAGCAGCGCGACATCGGCGCCGTGCTGTATGCGATCCTCGCCATGCTGGTGGTGATCCTGGCCTACGACCAGTTGCTGTTCCGTCCGCTGGTGGCCTGGTCGGGCAAGTTCCGTTTCGAGATGACGGCCTCCGAGGAGCCTGAGGACCCCTGGGTGCTCAAGCTGCTCCGCCGCACCCGGCTGCTGCGCGCGGCATCGGGCGCAGTCGGCGCGGTGTTCGATGCGTTCGGCGGCCTGCGCCTGTCGTTTGCCGCCCAGGCGCGGGTCGCGACCGCCCGGGCGCCGTCCCGCATGGGCGACGCGGCGTTCCTGGCCGTGCTGGCCGCCCTGCTGGCGTTGGCGCTTTGGCAGATCGTCGGCTACGTGTCCGCGTCGCTCGCCTGGTCGGACCTGTCCGAGGCGTTGCGGCTGGGCCTGCTGACGCTGGTGCGCGTCGTCGTCCTGATGACGCTGGCGACGCTGGTCTGGGTGCCGGTCGGCGTGTGGCTGGGGCTGCGGCCGAAATGGGGGCGGCGGGCGCAGCCGGTGGCGCAGTTCCTGGCGGCCTTCCCGGCCAACCTGTTCTTCCCGATCTTCGTCGTGCTGATCGTGCGCTTCTCGGGCAACCCCGACATCTGGCTGACGCCGCTGATGATCCTGGGCACGCAGTGGTACATCCTGTTCAACGTGATCGCCGGCGCCAGCGCCTTTCCCGGCGACCTGCAGGAGGCCGCGCGCAACTTCCGGGTCGGCGGCTGGCTGTGGTGGCGCCGGGTGATCCTGCCGGGCGTGTTCCCGTATTACGTGACCGGCGCCATCACGGCGTCCGGCGGGTCGTGGAACGCCGCCATCGTGTCGGAGGTCGCGAGCTGGGGCGACACGAAGCTGGTCGCGCATGGCCTGGGCGCCTACATCGCGCAGGCGACGGCCGACGGGGCCACGGCCAAGGTGGTGCTGGGCGTCGCGGTGATGTCCGCCTTCGTCGTCGCCTTCAACCGCCTGCTGTGGCGCCCGCTGTACAGCTTCGCCAGCCGACGCCTGACCCTCTGACCGGAGCTTGCCGATGGACCAGACC
The DNA here is from genome assembly GCA_964252005.1 of uncultured Acetobacteraceae bacterium. Lineage (GTDB taxonomy): Bacteria > Pseudomonadota > Alphaproteobacteria > Acetobacterales > Acetobacteraceae > CAHJXG01. The sequence continues at coordinate 9,040 of CAXULX010000050.1, forward strand.
CTCACGGCCGGAGACCTGTTGCAGGTTCGCGGCGTCCGCCAGTCGTATCACAAGGACAGCAACGCCGACCTGGTGGTGCTCGACAACGTCGATGTGTCGCTGCGCATCGGGGAGATCGTGGGGCTGCTGGGCCGTTCGGGATCGGGCAAGTCCACCTTGCTGCGCATCATCGCCGGCCTGCTGGCGCCCACCGCCGGCCAGGTGCTGTGGCGCGGCCAGGCGCTGCACGGTCCGGCGGTCGGCGTCGCGATGGTGTTCCAGAGCTTTGCATTGTTCCCGTGGCTGACGGTGCAGGAGAACGTCGAGCTGGGCCTGGAGGCGCTGGGCGTGTCGCGCGCCGAGCGCGAGACGCGGGCGGAGGCCGCCATCGACCTGATCGGGCTGGGCGGCTACGAGAGCGCCTATCCCAAGGAGTTGTCGGGTGGCATGCGGCAGCGCGTCGGCCTGGCCCGCGCGCTGGTGGTGCATCCGGACCTGCTGCTGATGGACGAGCCGTTCAGCGCGCTCGACGTGCTGACCGCGGAGACGCTGCGCACCGACCTGATCGACCTGTGGAGCGAGGGCAAGCTGCCGATCAAGTCGCTCCTGATGGTCACCCACAACATCGAGGAGGCCGTGCTGATGTGCGACCGCATCCTGGTGTTCAGCTCCAACCCCGGCCGGGTCGCGAGCGAGCTGCACGTGCCGTTCCCGCATCCGCGCAACCGGCACGACCCGGCGTTCCGGCAGATGGTCGATGACATCTACGCGCTGATGACCCGGCGCGCACCGGCGCTCCGCACCGCCGGCGCGCTCGCGGCGACCATGGCGATGCAGCTGCACCCGGTCTCCACCAACCTGTTGGCCGGCCTCGTCGAGACGGTGGCCGCCCCGCCGTATCGCGGCCGGGCCGACCTGCCGGCGCTGGCGGGATCGCTGCAGCTTGAGCTGGACGACCTGCTGCCGATGGGGGAGGCGTTGCAGCTTCTCGGCCTGGGCGTGCTGGAGGAGGGCGACATGCGCCTGCTGGACCGCGGCCGGGTGTTCGTGGAGGCCGACACCGACGCCCGCAAGCAGATTTTCGGGGAGGCGCTGCGGGCCAACGTGCCGCTGGTGGCGCAAATCCGCCGGGTGCTGGACGAGCGTCCGAACCACCGCGCCTCCGCGGTGCGCTTCCGCGACGAGCTGGAAGATTTCATGTCCCCGGACTATGCCGAGGAGACGCTGTCGGCCGCCATCGCCTGGGGCCGCTACGCCGAGCTGTATTCCTATGACGAGGAGGCCGACCAGTTCTTCCTGGACGAGGAGGAATGACTGCCGGCATCGTCGCCCGTCTTGCCCCGGAGTCCGTGATGCCCACTCGCCGTGCCCTGTTTGCCACCCCGCTGATCTGGGCCAGCGCCTTCGGCCCCGCATGGGCCGAGACGCCGCGGGACACGGTGGTGATGGCGAAGCGCATCGACGACATCATCAGCCTCGATCCGCAGGAGAGCTTTGAGTATTCAGGCTCCGAAATCTGCGGCAACGTCTATGACAAGCTGGTCAACCCCAGCGACGAGGACCCGACGCGGATCGACCCCATGCTGGCCGAGAGCTGGTCGGCGAGCAAGGACGGCCGGACCTGGACGTTCCGGCTGCGCGGCGACCGCAGGTTCGCCAGCGGCGCACCGGTCACGGCGGAGGACGCGGCGTTCAGCCTGCAACGCGCCGTCATCCTCAACAAACCGCCGGGCTTCATCATCGCGCAGTTCGGCTTCACGCGCGACAACGTGGCCGCCCGCATCCGCGCCACCGACGACCGCACGCTCGTCATCGAGATCGCCGAGCGGCAGGCGCCGACCTTCCTGCTGTATTGCCTCTCGGCCTCGGTGGGCGGGGTCGTGGAGAAGCGCTTGGCGCTGTCCCACGCGGTGGGCGGCGACCTCGGCAATGCCTGGCTCCGCACCAGCAGCGCCGGGTCAGGGCCTTGGGTGGTGCGGAGCGCGCGGGCCAGCGAGGCCGTGATGCTCGACGCCAACCCTGCGCATCCGCAGCCGCCGCGTGCCCGGCGCCTGGTCATCCGCCACGTCGCCGACCCGGCGGTGCAACTCCTGCTGTTGCAGCGCGGCGATGCCGACATCGTCCGCGACCTGCTGCCGGAGGGCGTGCGCACCGCCCGCGCCGACCCGCGCTTCGAGGTGCTGTCGGAGCCGAAGGCGAGCCTCATGCTTCTGTCCATGAACGTCCGCCACCCGGCGCTCGCCCACCCCGAGGTGCGGGAGGCGCTGCGCTGGGCCATCGATTACCAGGGCATCGAGGCGAACCTGGTGGCCGACACGTATCGCGTGCACCAGGCGTTCCTGCCCGTGGGCTTCCCCGCCGCCGTGACCGACACGCCGTATCGCTACGACCCGGCGCGCGCCCGTGCCCTGCTGGCCGGTGCGGGCTTCCCTGACGGCATCGACCTCACCTTCGACCATGCGTCCAGCTCGCCCCGTGCGGAGATCGCGCAGGCGTTGCAGGCGCAGATGCGGGAGGCCGGCATCCGGCTGACCCTGCAAGCAGCCGAGGGGCGGCAGGTGCTGACCAAGGTGCGGGCGCGGCAGTATCAGCTTGCCATCTCGCTATGGGGTTCGGACTACCTCGATCCCCACAGCAACGCGCAGACCTTCTGCGTGAACGAGGACAATTCCGACGCCTCGACCAGCCGCACCTCCGCCTGGAACTGCGCCTGGGCGGATGCGGACCTGACCGCGCGGGCGTTGATGGCGGTCAAGGAGGCGGACGCGGCGAAGCGCGTCGCGGCCTACGAGGCGATGCAGCGGGACGTGATGGCGCGCGGCCCGTTCGCGATCATGCTGCAGGAGATCGGGATCGCGGCGCTCCGCCGCCCGCTCGCCGGGTTCCGGCAGGGTCCATTGGCGGACCGCACGTCCTATGCGCCGATTGCGAAGGGGTAGGGGGCTGGCTGTTCTGCGCCCGGCGATCCTGTTGCGGCCCGATCTTATACGGGCGGCATCATTGATCGACCCGTGTGCGGCTGCTGATGGGTTGCACCCATCCTACGCGATCCATACCGTAGGATGGGTGCAACCCATCGGCGGATGACGGTCATTCAACCAAGCCGTCCGTATTATCCGTGGCCGCGTGGTTCCTTCTGGGCGTCCATGAACGACCGCAGCACGGCGTTCATGCGGGACAAATGTCCCTTGCCTTGCTGCTTGAACCATTCAAGCACATCGGAGTCCTGCCGCAGGTGAACAGATGCCTTGCCGGGCGGCGGCATGACGACGCGGGCAGACGCCCAGAACTCCGGCTCCACGGCATGTTTCGGCGCGTCGGGCCGGGTCTTGGTCTTGCCTGCGGCGCTCTTTAAGTTTCTCCAGAGAGTATTGCTTCGTATCGTTTTCTGCCGTCATCGTCCAACCTCCATGCGCTGATGATCCTGCGGTTCTGGCCGCGCCACGTGTAGGTGACCATGAAAAACTCGCCTTCTACCTGTCCCACGGCCCGCAAGCGGGGTTCGCCATAATCGACCCTGTTATCGTCCGCCTCGATCACAGGGCCGGCGAAAATCAGGGCCGCGTCCTCAAAATCAACGCCATGATCCCGAGGCTGCCGCTTTGCTGACGCTGTAGCTACCTGCCCGATCCATGAGGGGCGCGCCACCCTGCCACCTCCGCCGGACCGCACACCCCATGCCCCAATTGCGAAGGGGTAGAGTGCTGGCTATCCTGCGCTCTGATTGGGGAACCCGCATTATGCTGAACCGCCGCACCCTGCTTGCCACCGTGGGCGCAAGCCCGCTCATCCCGCTCGTCGCCCGGACGGCCTGGGCGGCGACGCCGCGGGACGTGGTGGTGATGGCCCGGCAGATCGACGACATCGTGAGCCTCGACCCGCAGGAATCGTTCGAGTTCAGCGGCGAGGAGGTGCTGGCCAACGTGTATGACCGGCTGATCCTGCCGGACCTCAAGGACCCCACGGTCATCAAGGGCGACCTGGCGGAGAGCTGGACCACCAGCGAGGACGGGTTGACCACGACGTTCAAGCTGGCGCCGGGCCGCAAGTTCGCCTCCGGCAACCCGGTGACGGCGGAGGACGCGGCCTTCACGCTGCAACGCGCGGTGATCCTCAACAAGTCGCCGGCCTTCATCGTGAACCAGTTCGGCTTCACCAAGGAGAACGCGGCCGACCGCATCCGCGCCACGGACGAGCGGACCCTGGTGCTGACCCTGGCCGAGAAGGGGTCGCCGAGCTTCCTGCTGTACTGCCTGTCCGCGCTGGTCGGCAGCGTGGTGGACAAGAAGACCGTGATGGCGAAGGCGGTCGGCGACGATTTGGGCAACGGGTGGCTCAAGTCCGGCAACAGCGCCGGGTCGGGGCCGTTCCAGCTGCGGCAGTGGCGCGCGAGCGAGAGCGTGACGCTGGAGCCGAACCCCGCCCATCCCAGCCCGCCGAAGCTGCGGCGGCTGCTGGTGCAGCACCGCCCGGATGTCTCCGCGCAGTTGCTGGGCCTGCAGCGCGGCGACATCGACATCGCCCGGACGCTCGCGCCCGACCAACTGGCGGCGCTCGCGGAGGACCCGGCCTACACCCTGCTGACCGCGCCGAAATCCTACGTCAACTTCCTGGCGCTCAACCAGAACCACCCGATCCTGTCCAAGCCGCAGGTGCGGCAGGCGTTCAAGTGGGCCATCGACTACGAGGGCATCGCCGCCAGCATCACGCCCAAGACGTTCGAGCCGCACCAGGCGTTCCTGCCCAAGGGCTTCCCCGGCGCCCTGACCGATCTGCCGTTCCGCAAGGACACCGCCAAGGCCCGCGCGTTGCTGGCGGAGGCCGGGCTGCCGAACGGCTTCGAGGTCACGCTGGACCACTACACCAACGCGCCGTTCGCCGACGTGGCGCAGGCAATCCAGGCGAACCTCGCGGAGGCCGGCATCAAGGCGACGCTGGTGGCCGGGGAGCAGCGCCAGGTCATCACCAAGACCCGCGCCCGGCAGCACCAGGTCGCCATGGGGATCTGGGGGTCCGACTACATGGACCCCAACAGCAACTCCGAGACCTTCAACGTCAACGCCGACAACACCGAGGCGCAGAAGAGCCGCACCCTCGCCTGGCGCAGCAACTGGAAGGATGACGAGTTCACCGCCCGCTCGGCCGAGGCGCTGAAGGAGCCGGACGCGGTGCGCCGCGTGGCGCTGTATGAGCGGTTGCAGCGCGACCACCAGGAGCGCAGCCCCTTCGTGTTCATCGGGCAGCAGGTCGAGGTGGCCGCGATGAAGAAGACCACGACCGGGCTCGAACTCGGCCTGCTCGGGGACCGCACGAGCTACGCCAAGGTGAGCAAGGCGTAGCCAGTCCGCTCGGGCCGCGCCGCGTGGGCCGCATCCGGGCGCTCGCCGCCACCCTGGCCAGCGTGCCGATCACGCTGTTCGGCCTGATCCTCATCACCTTCCTGATCGGCCGGGTCGTGCCCATCGACCCGGTGCTGGCCATCGTCGGCGACCGCGCGCCGCAGGACGTGGTGGCCCGCACCCGGCTGGAGCTTGGCCTCGACAAGCCGCTGCCCGTGCAATTCATCCGCTATGTCGGGCAGTTGGCACAGGGCGATTTCGGCCGGTCGGTGATGACCAGCAACTCCGTCGGCACCGACATCGCCCGGTTCTTCCCGGCGACGCTGGAACTGGCGACGGCGGCGCTGCTGGTTGCGGTGCTGCTGGGCGTGCCGCTCGGCGTCTATGCGGCGGTGCGGCAGGGGCGGTGGGTCGATACGGTGATCCGGGTGGTCTGCCTGTCGGGCTACTCGATCCCGATCTTCGTGCTGGCGCTCCTGGCGCTGCTGGTGTTCTACGCGACCCTGCAATGGGCGCCGGGGCCGGGGCGGCAGAGCGTGGCGTTCGACGGCATGGTGGAGCAGCGGACCGGGCTGCTGCTGCTGGACTGCGCCCTGGCCGGCGAGTGGGAGGCGTTCGGGGACGCCCTGCGGCAGATCGCGCTGCCCGCTTTGGTGCTGGGCCTGTCCAACATGGCCTACATCGCGCGCATGACCCGCGCCTTCATGATCGAGAGCCTGGGGGGAGAGTTCATCATCACCGCCAAGGCCAAGGGCCTGTCCGCCGCCGCGGTGGTCTGGCGGCACGGCTTCGGCAACATCCTGGTGCGGCTGCTGACGGTGATCGTGCTGACGTACGCCGGGCTGTTGGAGGGGGCGGTGCTGACCGAGACGATCTTCAGTTGGCCGGGCCTCGGGCAGTACCTGACCGGCAGCCTGCTCAACGCCGACATGAACGCGGTGCTGGGCGCGACCTTGGTGGTGGGCCTGACCTACGTCGTGCTCAACCTGTTCTCCGACCTCATGTACCGGGTGCTGGACCCCCGGGTCCGATGAGGGGCGTCCGATGATCGTCACCCGCGACTGGCTGCTGACCGAGGCCCCGGCCTCCCGCAGTCAGGCCGCCTGGGGGCGGCGCTACCGGCTGTGGCTGCAGTTCCGCCACAACCCGCTCGCCATGGCGGGGCTGCTCGTGGTGCTGGCGCTGATCGCGCTGTCGCTGCTGGCGCCGGTGCTCGCGACCCACGACCCCGGCGTGCAGGACCTCGGCCGCCGCCTGGCCCGGCCGTCGGCGGCGCATTGGCTCGGCACGGACGAGCTGGGGCGCGACGTGTACTCGCGCCTGCTGTATGGCGGGCGGATCACGCTCGGCATGGTGGTGGCCGTGGTGCTGCTGGTGGCGCCGCTCGGCCTCGCGGTCGGCTGCGTGGCGGGCTACGCGGGCGGCATCTGGGACCGGCTGCTGATGCGGGTGACGGACGTGTTCCTGGCCTTTCCCCGGCTGATCCTGGCGCTCGCCTTCGTCGCCGCCCTGCGGCCCGGCGTCACCAGCGCCGTCGCCGCCATCGCGCTCACCGCCTGGCCGCCCTACGCGCGGCTGGCCCGGGCCGAGACGCTGGGCCTGCGCGGCACGGACTTCATCGCCGCGGTGCGGCTGACCGGCGCCGGCGCCGGGCGGATCGTGCTGCGGCACATCGCACCCCTGTGCCTGCCGAGCCTCATCGTGCGGGTCACGCTGGACATGAGCAGCATCATCCTGACCGCGGCGGGCCTGGGCTTCCTCGGCATGGGGGCGCAGCCGCCGTCGCCGGAGTGGGGCGCCATGATCGCCACCGCCCGGCGCTTCATCCTGGAGCAATGGTGGGTGCCGACCGCCCCCGGCCTCGCCATCTTCGTCGCGAGCCTCGCCTTCAACCTGCTGGGCGACGGGCTGCGCGACGTGCTCGATCCGAAGCAGGGGACCTGATGCTCGTCGATATCCAGAACCTGCGCATCGCCTTCTCCACGCCGACCGGTTGGGCGGAGGCGGTGCGCGGCGTGTCGCTGACGCTCGGGCGCGAGAAGCTCGGCATCGTCGGCGAGAGCGGGTCCGGCAAGTCGCTGACCGCCCGGTCCCTGCTGCGCCTGCTGCCGGGCAACGCCCGGGTGGAGGCGGACCGTCTGGCGTTCGACGGGACTGATGTGCTGACGGCGAGCGAGCGGCAGATGCGGGCGATTCGCGGCAAGCGCGCCGGGTTGATTCTACAAGACCCGAAATACTCGCTGAACCCCGTGATGACGGCGGGCGAGCAGGTGGCGGAGGCGTGGCGTGCGCATAAGGGCGGCAGCAGGCGGGTTGCGCGTCAGGCGGCGGTGGACCTGCTGGCCCAGGTGCTGATCCGCGACCCGGCCCGCGTCGCCGGGTCCTATCCGCACGAGCTGTCCGGCGGTATGGGGCAGCGGGTGATGATCGCCATGATGCTGGCGCCCGACCCCGAGCTGCTGATTGCCGACGAGCCGACCAGCGCGCTCGATGCCACGGTGCAGGCGGAGATCCTGCGGCTGATGGAGGACCTCGTGAGCCGCCGGGGCATGGGATTGCTGCTGATCAGCCACGACCTGCCGCTGGTTGGCCATTTCTGCGACCGGGTGGCGGTGATGTATGCCGGCCGCGTGGTTGAGGAGCTGCAGGCCGGCGAGCTGGCCCACGCCCGCCACCCCTACACGCGTGGCCTGCTGGAGTGCCTGCCCCGGCTGTCGCACCCGGAGGCGCGCCTGCCGGTCATGGTCCGCGACCCCGCCTGGCTCGCCGCATGATCGACATTGACGGGCTGCGCGTCCGGTTCGGCGCCAACGAGGTCGTGCATGGCGTGTCCCTCACCGTGCAGCGCGGCAGCAGCTTCGGCCTGGTGGGGGAAAGTGGGTCCGGCAAGAGCACCATCCTGCGGGCGTTCTCCGGCCTCAACCCCAATTGGACCGGCGCCATGCGGCTGGACGGCGCGGCCCTGGGCCAGCGCCGCGACCGGGCGTTCTTCCGCCGGGTGCAGATGGTGTTCCAGGACCCCTACGGCTCCCTGCATCCCCGGCAAACCGTGGACCGGGCACTCAACGAGCCGTTGATCGTGCACGGGCTGGGGGACCGCGACGCCCGCATCGCCCGCGCCTTGTCCGACGTGGCGCTGCCGTCCACCGTGCGGTTCCGCTACCCGCATCAGCTGTCCGGCGGGCAGCGGCAGCGGGTCGCCATCGCTCGCGCCATGATGGCCGAGCCCGACGTGCTGCTGCTGGATGAACCCACCAGCGCCCTCGATGTCTCGGTGCAGGCCGAGGTGCTGAACCTGCTGCGGGACCTCCAGCTGCGCCGCGGCCTGACCTACCTTCTGGTGAGCCACAACCTCGCGGTCGTGGCTCACCTGTGTTCCACCATCGGGGTCATGCAGGGCGGCGACTTGGTGGAAACCGTGTCGGCCGACGACCTGCGCCTCGGCCGCGTCCGCCACCCGCACACCACCGAGCTTCGCGCCCTTACCGTCGAGCTTGAGGGCAGCGAGGCCCAGCCGGTGGCGGCCGGTTGAGGAAAGTAGTCCCCCCAACGGCCGCGATGGATGGAGGCTGCGGGTTAGACGGTGCGCGTGCCCATGTTGACCCCGGCGCCGTCGAACGCGCTGCCGCCCTCGGCCTCAGTGGGCACCTGGCCCTGCGGCGTCATCTGATCCACCGCGTGCGGCAGGTACTGTGAAAGCTGCGACAGCAGGTCGTGCTTCGGCAGGCCGGACTGCTGCGACCATTGGCTCACCTGCTCGTCGCCGAACACCTGGTGCAGCTGGTCGGGGCTGACCTGCTGGTTCGCGCCGTTGCCGACCCAGGACTGCGCGACGTGGCCCAGCCCGGCCTGCTGGAACTGGCCGAGCAGTCCGCCCAGCCCGCCGCCGGCACCACCACCGCCGCCCAGCATGCCGCCGAGCGCGCCGCCCAAGCCACCTCCCAAACCGCCGCCCTGCTGCGCCTGTCCACCGCCCAGCACGGAGCCAAGGATCGATTGCAGCGGCCCTGCGTTGCTGTTTCCGCCGAGCAGACCGCCCAGGACGCTGTCAAGAATGCCCATGATTTGCCATCTCCATCTCTGTTCCGTTCACGCGGCCGATGCCGCCGTGATACCCTGTCATAGGCTCCACAACTCGAACGGGTTGCAGAAGGTGAAGCAAATATGATGCGCAAACGGCGTGTGAGTCCGCAGGGATGGCCGTTGCCGCCTCGTTTGGCCCCGGCCTGGACGGCGCGCCGGGCCGTCCTGTGGCTGCGGCTGATGCAGGCCGGGCGGGTGCATCGCGTGCATGGCGACCTGATGGCGCTGGCCCGGCGGCGGACCAGCCCGCGCCCTGCGGGCCTGCTCGACTACGGCGACGCCCTGCGGCAGGAGTGGCGCGCCCGCACGGAGGCGGGTCCCGCCGGCCCGGCCCTGGCGCGCGCCGCCCATCCCAACTACCTCGGCAGCCTCGCCGTCGTGCGGAGCCTGGTGGACGGGTACATCGCCCTGCTGATCGCCCGGGCCGGCGGCACCGCGCCCCATGCGGCCTGCGAGGCGGAGATGCATCGGCTGGCCCGGATTTTCGCCGGCCGGGAACCCGGCTTCGCGCGGATCGGCGGGTGGAACAGCCGGGACCAACTGGGGGAGACCGCGGTCCGCCGCGTGCCGCTGGACCCCGGCGCGACCCGGGCGGCGTCGCTCGATATCGTGTTGCAGGAGACGTTCGCCGCGGTCGGCCTCGCGACGCTCCGCATCCTGCGCGCCGCCGAACGGTCCGAGATCGGCGCGGATGCGGCGTTGGGCCGCCTTTCCGCCCTGGCCCTCAAGACCGCCGCGTTGCTGGTGGGCACCGCCGACAGCCAGCCGGCCGAGGCCACGCTGCTGGACGTCGTGGCGGACCTGCCGGAGCTTGGCGCCTGATCCGCCCCGGCGTCAGGCTGGCAGGTTGAACCAAGCCTATACGTTGAAGCGGAACAGCAGCACGTCGCCGTCGCGCACCACGTAGTCCCGGCCCTCGACCCGCATCTTGCCGGCCTCCTTCGCGCCGCCCTCGCCCTTGAGCGTGACGAAATCCTCGTAGCCGATGGTCTCGCAGGCGATGAAGCCGCGCTCGAAGTCGTTGTGGATCACCGCCGCCGCCTGCGGCGCCTTGGTGCCGCGCACGATGGTCCAGGCCCGCGTTTCCTTGGGACCCACGGTGAAGTAGGTGATCAGCCCCAGCAGCGCATAGCCCGCGCGGATCACCCGGTCGAGGCCGCTGTCCTGCAAGCCCAGCCCGTCCAGGAACTCCCGCCGGTCGTCCTCCGCCAGCAGGCTCACCTCCGCCTCGATGGCGGCGGAGACGGTCACGACGCCGGCGCCCTCGGCGGCGGCGCGCTCCGCCACCCGGGCCGCGTGCGCGTTGCCGGTCGCGGCGGCGCCCTCCTCGACGTTGCAGACATACAGCACGGGCTTGCTGGTCATCAGCTGCAGGCGCTTGGCGGCCTCGGCTTGGTCCGGCGGGATGGCGGTGCGGGCCGGGTGCCCGGCCTGCAACGCCGTGACGATGGGTTCCATCAATGCCACCAGGGCCTGCTGCTCGCGGTCGCCGCCGCGGGCCTTTTTCTGGGCGGCCGGCAGGCGGCGCTCCAAGCTGTCGAGATCGGCCAGCATCAGCTCGGTCTCCACCGTTTCCGCATCGCGGATCGGATCGACGCTGCCCTCCACATGCGTCACGTCGCCGTCCTCGAAGCAGCGCAGCACGTGGATGATCGCATCGACCTCGCGGATGTTGCCCAGGAACTGGTTGCCCAGGCCCTCCCCGCGGGACGCGCCGCGCACCAGCCCGGCGATGTCGACGAACCCCAGGCTGGTCGGCACCGTCGCCTTCGACTTGCCGATGGCCGACAGCAGGCCGAGCCGCGGGTCCGGCACCGCGACCCGGCCCACGTTCGGCTCGATGGTGCAGAACGGATAGTTCGCCGCCTGCGCCGCCGCCGTCGCGGTCAGCGCGTTGAACAGCGTGCTCTTGCCGACATTGGGCAGCCCGACGATGCCGCAGTTGAAGCCCATCTACTTGGTCCCCTCCGCCTGCGTCAGCAGGGCCACGCGCGTCATGAAGTCCTCGGGCTTGCCCCCGGCCAGCATCGGGGCGGCGTCCGCCACCGCGTCCAGCAGGGCAGCGAGCCAGGCCAGGTCGGTCTTGTGGAAGTCGCCCAAAACATGGCCGTGCACCCGCGCCTTGTCCCCGGGGTGCCCGATGCCGAGCCGGACCCGCCAGTACTCCGGCGTGCCCAGGATGCGGTCCATGCTGCGCAGCCCGTTGTGCCCGGCGGCGCCGCCCCCGCGCTTTACCCGGACCTTGCCGGGCGCCAGGTCAAGCTCGTCATGGAACGCGGTGATGGCGTCCGGCGCCAGCTTGTAGAACGCGGCGGCGGGCTGCACGCTCTCGCCGCTGGCGTTCATGTAGGTGGCGGGCTTCAGGGCGACCACGCGCTCGGCCCCCACGCTGCCCTCGGACACCCAGCCCTTGAACCGCTGCCGCCACGGGCCGAACCCGTGGCGGCGCGCGATGGCATCCATGGCCATGAAGCCGATGTTGTGGCGCTGCCGGGCCATCCCAGGCTCAGGGTTGCCCAGGCCGACCCACAGCAGCACGGTCCCCGGCGCGTCTTGGCCGCGGCGGTCTTACTTCTTGGCCGCCGGCTTGGCGGCAGCCTTGGCGGGTGCTGCGCCCTTGGCGCCCTTGGCCGGCGCCGCCGCGGCGGGCGCGTTCGGGTCGGCGGCCGGCTCGGCGGACTTGGTGGGGGCCGCGACCGTCGCGATCACGAAGTCCCGGCCGGTGATGATCGGCTTCACGTCCGCGGTGCCCGACAGGTCGGACCAGCGCACGTTGTCGTTGATGTCGAGTGCTGCGAGGTCGGCCTGGAACGCCTCCGGCACGCTGTCGGGGTCGGCCATCACCTCGACCGCATGGCGCACCACGTTCAGCACGCCGCCGCGCTTCAGTCCGGGCGAGGTCGCCTCACCCTGGAACTGCACCGCCACCGAGACGCGGATGCGCTCGCCGGCGGCCAGGCGCTGGAAATCGACGTGGATCGGCTTGTCCGACACCGGGTGGAACTGCACCTCGCGGATCAGCGCGCGCGACGGGGTGCCGGCGACGTTCACCTCATAGAGGCGCGACCGCCATCCGCCGCGCTGCAGCTCGCGCACCACGATGCGCGGGTCGAGCTGCACCAGGCTCGGCGGCTGCTTAGAGCCGTAGATGACCGCGGGCACCATCCCCGCCCGGCGAGATGCGCGTGCCGCCCCCTTACCTGCCCGCTCGCGCGCCTCGGCCTCGATCGTGACGTAATTGGCCATGGGTTGCTCCTAATGGGTATCGCGTCGGCCTCCAGGGGTGCCAACGCGGCGGGCGGTGTAGCGGATCGCCGGGATTTGGGCAACCCGCGCCGGTGGTCCCGGCCGGGTGTCCCCACACCTCCGGGGGGCTCGAGAAAATTTCGCCGCCGGGTCCGCGAACCTGCGCCGGACCGGCTGACTTTTTCCGGGCACCACCCCACATGGGCCTCATGAACATCGAACAGACCGTACTCCCGAACGGCCTCCGGGTCGTCTCCGTCAACCTGCCCGGCTTCGACAGCGCCGCCGTCGCCGCCTTTGTCAAGGCGGGCGCCCGGAACGAGACCGAGGCGAACAACGGCATCGCGCACTTTCTGGAGCACATGGCCTTCAAGGGCACCGCGACGCGCAGCGCGTTGCAGATCGGCGCCGAGATCGAGGTGCTGGGCAGCAACATCAATGCGTTCACCTCGCACGAGATGACCTGCTACTTCGTGACGGGGCTGAAGACCACCATCGCGCAGTCGGTGGCGATCCTGGGCGATGTTCTGACGGCCTCCACCTACAACGACGCCGACATCGCGACCGAGAAGGGCGTGATCCTGCAGGAGATCCGCCGCAGCTCCGACAACCCCTCGCACGTCGCCTATGACGGCTATGGCCTGACCGCCTATCCCGGTCAAAGCATCGGCCGTCCGATCCTGGGCCGCGCCGAGCTGATCGAACAGGTCACGCGGGATCACTTCACCGATTTCGTCGGGCAGAACTACTTTGCCGAGAACATGGTCGTCGTCGGCACCGGCGGCTTCAGCCACGCCGCGTTCGTCGAGCAGGTGGCGCAGCACTTCGGCGGCCTGCCCAGCCGGGCCGAGCCGGTCACGGTGGCCCCCGCCCGGTATGTTGGCGGGCACGTCCGCAACACCGACAAGGATTTCGAGCAGGTGACGATCCTGCTCGGCCTGCAATCCGTACCGGAGACCGATCCCGCAGTCTGGGCGCACAAGGTGATGGCCCGGGCGCTCGGCGGCGGCATGTCGTCGCCGCTGTTCCAGGAGGTGCGGGAGAAGCGCGGACTGGTATATTCGGTCAACGCCTACTCCGACCACGGCGTGGACCATGGCGAGATGGTGATGTTCGCCGGCACCACGGCGAAGCATGTGGACGAGCTGCTGACCGTCGCCTGCGGCGAGATCACCAAGGCCACGACGCACGTTGCCGAGGCCGACATGACGCGGGCGAAGAACTCGCTGCTGGTCGGGCTGGCCACGGCGAAGGAGCGCCCGTTCAGCCTGGCCCGCGGCATCGCCGGCAGCCTGTTCGAGCACGGCATGGTCATGACGCCGGAGGACGCGATGCGAAAGGTGGAGGCCGTCACGCTCGACGACGTGAAGGCCGCGGCCCGCATGATGGTCGCGAGCAACCCGACCATCTCCCTGGTGGGTCCGGTGCCGGAACAGAACTATCACGGGCAGGTTCGTGCGGCGCTCGCTTAAAGGGCGCGCATAGCTTGGTGAGATCGGTTACACTACCGGGCTGACCTCGTCCGCCACCAAGGATTCCCTGCCCCCATGCCTATGCGGTTCTCCTCCGAAGACCTCGGCCGCATGTTCGATGCGCGCACGCTGACCCGTGGCCGCAGCCTCCTGCTGATCGGCGCCGTCGAGGCCGGGCTGGAGGGCGACGCGGTCGCCGGGGTCGTCGATGACCGCGGCGAGCGTTGGACCACGACGCTGGAGCCGCATGAGGACGGGCAGCAGGTCGCCTTCAACGCGCGTTGCACCTGCCAGGTGCCGGCCTGTGCGCATCTGGCCGGCACGGCGTTTGCGGCGCTCGAACGCTACCCGGCGCTGCGCCGCGCCGCGCCCTCCAGCATGCTTGACCGGCTGACCGCGCCGGAGAAGCGTCGCGTGGTGTTCGAGCTGTCGCCGGGCTACGCGCCGCATGTGGCGGTCGTGTCCACCCTGTTCATCGGCGAGGCGACCCACAAGGTCGAGGCCGCGACTCCGCGCCAACTCATGGCCGACCCTTCCGTCGGCGCCGCGGTCCGTTCGTTGGCCCGCCTGCTCGGCGGCGGCCCGGCCACCCGGACCGGCATCGAGGCCGGACTGCTTCCGGACGTGCTCCAGCAACTCGTGAGTTCAGGCCAGGGGCGCTGGGCCGCGACCGGCAAGCGTCTGGTCAGCGGCGAGGTGCGCGTGTTCGACGCCCATCTGCGCCCCAAGCTGCCGCCGAAGTCCGCGGTGCTGCAAAGCGAGTTCGGCCCTTGGTACGTCGATGGTGCCACGGGCGCCGTGGGCCGGGTGCGCCTGCGCCGCAAGGCCGCGACCGTGGCGCCGATCCGCCCGCGGCCCGCGGAGCCGGTGATCGTCGCCCCGCATGCCAGCGAGCAGGCCATCGTCGAGACCGAGATCACGCCGGTGATCCGGTTGCGCCGCCTGCATTGCCCGGACGCCTTCGGCCGTCCGCAACTGCTCGATGCCCTCACGCTCGACTTCGACTACGGCGGCGTGCTGACCGAGGGCGACGATGAGCGGCAGTTCGTCCGCGTCGTCACGGCGGCCGGCCCCTCCTTCGTCCGTCGCGACCCGGCGGCCGAGGCGGCGGCGTTCGACCTGCTGGGCCAGGAGGGCTTCACGCAGATGCGCGTCGCCGAGGGCCGGTCCGCCAAGGGCCGCCGGGCGCTGGTGTTCGTCGGACCCGACGCCGCCGAGCGGTGGCACCGCTTCACCGCGCTCCGGGTGCCCGCGCTGGAGGCGCTCGGCTGGCGCAACATGATCGACGGCAATTTCGGCCCGCGTTTGGTGGAGGCCGTGGGCACGTACGACGTGCAGGTGGCGGATGCCGGGCCGGGCCGGTTCTCGCTCGATTTCGGCATCGAGATCGACGGGGTGCGGCTGCCCTTGCTGCCGATCCTGAGCCGCCTGATCGAGCGGGGCGGCCTGGCAGCGGCGCAGATCGTCGGCGACGAGCTGATCACCAGCCTCGACGACGGCCGCGTGGTGAAGCTGCCGGCCGACCGGATGCGCCGCCTGCTGGCCGTCATGGGCGACCTGATCGAATCCGCCGGGCGCGTGGCCGACGGCCCGCTGCTGCTGCCGGCGACCGAGGCCGCGACGGTGCTGGAGCTTGAGGACGTCGTCGCCACCCGGTTCGAGAACGCGGCCACCATCAAGTCCTATGTCGGCCAGTTCCGCGACCAGGCGGACATCCCCCCGGTCGTCCTGCCGGCCTCCTTCAAGGGCGACCTGCGCCCCTACCAGAAACAGGGGCTGGACTGGCTGCAGCACCTGCGCGCCCATGGGCTGGGCGGCTTCCTCGCGGACGACATGGGCCTGGGCAAGACCGCGCAGACCATCGCGCACCTGGTGTTCGAGCACGCCGCCGGCCGGCTCGACCGCCCGGCGCTGATCGTCGTGCCCACCAGCCTCATCACCAACTGGACGGCGGAACTCGGCAAGTTCGCGCCGCACCTCGCCACCGTCGTGCTGCACGGCCTCGACCGGCATCAGCGGCGGCGCACCCTCGACGGCGTCCACGTCGTCATCACCACCTACACCCTGCTGGCCCGCGACGTGCTGGAGATGAAGGCGCTGCCCTGGCACGTCGTGGTCCTGGACGAGGCGCAGGCGATCAAGAGCCCGGCGGCCAAGGCCACCCGCGCCGTCTGCCAGTTGGACAGCCGACATCGCCTGTGCCTGTCCGGCACGCCGATCGAGAACAACCTTGAGGAGCTGTGGTCGCAGTTCACCTTCCTGATGCCGGGGCTGCTGGGCGACCGCCAGGGCTTCACCAAGCGGTTCCGCACGCCGATTGAGAAGCGGCGCGACGACACGCGGCGCATGCAGCTCATCCGCCGCATCAAGCCGTTCATCCTGCGCCGCACCAAGTCCGAGGTGGCGACGGAGCTGCCGCCCAAGCACACCATCCTGCGCCGCATCACCCTGGCGCCCGACCAGCGCGAGCTGTATGAGGCCATCCGCATCACGCTGCACGAGCGGGTGCGCGAGCAGGTGGCCGAGCGCAGCCTGGCGCAAAGCCGCATCGTGGTGCTGGACGCGCTCTTGAAGCTGCGCCAGGTCTGCTGCGACCCCCGCCTGGTGAAGCTGCCCTCCGCCCGGCTGGTCGAGAGCAGCAGCAAGCTCGAGGACCTGCTGGAGATGGTCGGCGAGATGATCCCCGAGGGCCGCCGAATCCTGCTGTTCTCGCAGTTCACCTCGATGCTCGACCTCATCAAGCCGCGCCTGGCGGCGGCGGGCATCCCCTTCGTCGAGCTGCGCGGCGACACACGCGACCGCGCCGAGCCGGTCCGCGCCTTCCAGGCCGGGGAGGTGCCGCTGTTCCTCATCAGCCTCAAGGCCGGCGGGCGCGGCCTCAACCTCACCGCCGCCGACACCGTGATCCACTACGACCCCTGGTGGAACCCGGCGGTCGAGAACCAGGCATCCGACCGCGCCCACCGCATCGGCCAGACCAAATCAGTCTTTGTTTACAAGCTTATCGGCGCCGACACGGTGGAGGAGCGCATCCTGGAGCTTCAGGAGCGCAAGGCGGAACTGGCGAACATCGCCTTCACCGAGGGCGCCGACCTGTCCGCCCTGGAGCAGGACGACGTCGATTACCTGTTCGGCGCCGACGCCGACCGCAAGGCGGCCTGACACAACCTGTTTGAGTCCGTCGACACGGTATGGCAAAACCGCGTTAATCGGAGGCAAACGAAACGATGCGTAACTTGCTCGACGTGGCGGCGCGATGAGCGCGCCCGGCTCCCCGGCGAACGCCGGCGCGGCACAGCCCGCCGCCCCGGCCGTCATGTGTTCGACGCGGCCGGGGTTCGCGGCGCTCATGCACGGCCATGACGCGGCGGCGCACACTATGCCGCCTGCGCCGGTGATCACCGACTCGACGCCACGCGCGGTGATCGCGCCCGAATTCGACGCCGCGTACTATTTGGAAAACAACGAGGACGTGCGGCTGTCCGACATGGACCCGTTCGAGCATTTCCTGCTGCACGGCGCGGCCGAGTTGCGGAACCCGAATGCATGGTTCGACACCGGGTTCTACTTGCGGAACAACGCCGACGTGCTTGACGCCGAGCTGAACCCGTTCTGGCATTATCTGGCGCATGGCAAGGCGGAGGGCCGCCAACCCGCGCCCCGGCGGCGGGCCGAGCGCATCATCCTGGCCCAGGCCGTGCCCGCCACGGCCCGATGGGTCGGCATGCCGCCCAGCGACCCTCCGCAGGCGCCCGAGGCCCTCCGCGCCATGGTGGCGGAGCGGCTCGCGGGCACGGCCGGCCTGACGGTGGCGGTCAGCCACGACCGCTACACCCATTCCGTCGGCGGCGTGCAAATCCTGGTGGCAGACGAGCAGGCGGCCTTCAATGGCCGGCATGAGACCTACCTGCACATCGCGCCGGCCATCCCGCGGCTGATGCTGGCGCCGCCCGGGGATGAGCTCCCGATCCATCTCACCATCGACGGCGCCTATGGTGGGCTGACCACCTACGCCGACCTGGCGAGGGTATTGGCCGGGTTGGCGCCCGCCCTGCCGGCGGTGCGCCGATTCGTGGTGCATTGCCTGCTCGGCCATCAGGTCGATCCCTTGATCGCCCTGCATGCGGCGCTCCGCCCGGCCGCCGCGGTGTTCTGGGCCAATGACTATGAGGCCGTGTGCGTCGGCTACAACCTGCTCCGCAACGACGTGGCGTTCTGCGGCGGCCCGCCGCCCGACAGCATGGCGTGCCGGGTCTGCGTCTATGGCGAGGATCGGGACAAGCACCTGGCGCAGGTCGGCCGCCTGTTCGCCGCCATCCCGTTCCATGTCGTGGCGCCCTCCCAGGCGGCGCTGGCCGTTTGGAACGCCGCCGTGCGCCTGCCGCATGCGTCGGTGCAGGTGCACGAGTATGCATGGGTCCGGCCCGGCGCCGCCCGCTACGGCCTGATCGGCGCCAGTCCGCGCGGCACGCCCGACAACCCGGTTCGCGTCGGCTTCGCCGGCTTCGCCATGCCGAACAAGGGTTGGCCCGCCTTCGCGCAGATCGCCGGCGCCCTCGGCGGGCTCGAACACTACCGGCTGTTCCATTTCACTGCCCTGGCGGCCGACCCGCCGCTGCCCGGCGTCGAGACCGTCCTCACCAAAGTCAGCCCCAACGCCCGCGGCGCCATGACGGACGCGCTGGCGGCGGCGTCCATCGACCTCGTGCTGGTGCTGTCGCCCTGGCCCGAAACGTTCTGCCTGGTCGCCTACGAGGCCATCGCCGCCGGCGCGGATGTCATCACCCTGCCCGAAAGCGGCAACGTGGCCGACATGGTGCTGGACCGGGGCAGGGGCCTGGTGATGCCCGACACGGCCGCGATTGTGGCGTTCTTCACCTCCGAGGCCGCCGTCACTTACGTCCGCCTGTGCGGGGACCAGGGGTCGGAGATGGGCCGCCTGGAGTCCCGCGGCATGACGGCCACGCTGCCCCTCCCGGACGCGGCCCCGGGGGCCTTGCCGGCAGCATGAGCGGGGGCAGTATGAGCGGGACCTGCTGCTTCACCAGCTTCACCTACGCCTATCTCGGCCGGGCGCGGACCCTGCTGGCCACGGTGCGCGCCGCGCATCCGGAGTGGGCCTTATGCGCCGTGGTGGTGGACGAGCCGCCGCCCGGGACGGTCGGGGCCGACCTGCTGGCGGGCTTCGACATCGTGCTCGGCCTGCACGACCTCGGCATCCCGCGGGCGCGGGCCTGGCTGTTCAAGCATGACGTCGTCGAAGCCTGCACCGCGGTGAAGGCGAGCGCCATGCTGCGCCTGATGGACGCGGGCTATGCCGCGGTCGTCTATCTCGATCCCGACATCGCCGTGTTCCATCCGCTCGACACCGTGGCGGCGGCGCTGGACCATGCCGCCGTCGTGCTCACCCCGCACCAGGCCAGCCCGAACCGCAACGCCCGCGTCATGCTGGACAACGAGCTGGTCTCGCTGCGGCTGGGCACCTACAACCTGGGCTTCATCGCCGTGCGCGCCCATGAGGCGGGGCGGGACTTCGCCGAGTGGTGGGCGGCGCAGCTGCTGCGCGCCTGCTACGACGATCCCGCCGCCGGGCTGTTCACCGACCAGAAGTATATCGACCTGGTGCCCGGCCTGTTCGACGGCGTGGCGATCCTGCGCGACCCCGGCCTCAACGTGGCGAGCTGGAACCTCAGCACCCGGCGGATCGCCATCGGCGCCGATGGCGGCATCCGGGTCAACGGCGACCCGCTTCGCTTCATGCATTTCACCAAGATCAACTCCGTCGGCGACATCATGCTCGACCGCTATGCCGGCGACAGCATCGAGGCGCTGGAGATCTGGAGCTGGTATCGCCGCCAGGTGGCGCGGCGGCAGCCGGCCGCGGTGCCGGACGGCTACTGGCATTATGCCGCGTTCAGCAACGGCGTCGCGATCCCGCGGGAGGTCCGGCTGCTGTATCGGGAGGACCCTGACCTCCGCGCCGGGTTCGACGACCCGTTCGACGCGGACGGGCCGTTCTACGCCTGGTTGTCGCAGGCCCATGCGGCGCTGCTTTCCGACGAACGCCAGCCGCCGCAAACCGCGAGCTGAACGTGCCGGCGGCCGCGGTCCGATCTGGATCGCGCATCACCGCGGCGTCTGTCATCAAACGATCTCACAACGGCGCTGGCTGTGGGTATCCAGGACGAATAAGCCCTGGCGCATGAGCTTTTCCGATCATCGACATCTGTCCAGCGGCCCGGCCGAGGGTCTGGCCGCCACCTCCTGCCCGCGCGCCCTCGACGCGGGGCTGACCTTCTGGCTCGCGATGTTCATGGCCAGCGCGTTCGGCACGAATCTCGGCGATTTCTGGGTGGACGGCCTGGCGCTCGACCGGCTCAGCAGCTTCGCCTCGTTGGCATCTGTCTGCGTGGTCGCGATATGGGGCGACTCCCGTTTGGGACGGCGCACCGAGGGGTTCTACTGGATCGCCATCGTCGCCTTGCGGGCGGCCGCGACGAACCTGGCCGATTTCCTGACGCACGATTTGGGGGTGAGCTACCCGCTCGCCATCGTGATCCTGGGAGGGGCCACGCTCCTGGCCGGCCGTTCCACCCGGCCAGGGTCCGGCGGCTCGCCCGTCATCGACCGCCGGTACTGGGCCGCGATGCTGGCCGCAGGCGTGTTCGGCACGGCGGCGGGCGACCTGGCCTCGCACACGCTGGGCCTGTATGCCGCCGCCGCGGTCCTTCTGACGGTGCTTGCCGCCATGTTCGCGGCCGGCCGGCGGCTGCCCTCCGGGACGATGGCCTATTGGTGCGTGGTGCTGGCCGAGCGTTCTGCCGCCACGCCGGTCGGCGATGCGCTGGCGAGCCGGCATGGGATGGGCCTCGGCCTGCCGCTCGCGATGGCCTGCACGGGCGGCGCGTTCCTCATGGCGCTGCTGCTGCGCCGTGCCGCCCACGCCCGCGGTTGAAGGCGCTCACTCCTCCCGCCACCGGCGTTCCTTGAAGACATCCAGGCGGAGGCGCGCCCGGCGCTGCGGCTCCGGCAGCGTCAGCCAGCGTTGCAGGCGCTCCAGCACCTCCCGGGTCACCAAGGCCAGGTCGAGCGCCAAAGCCTCGGATATCGGGTAGAACCGCACGTCCTCCAACTCGCCCGATCCGCCCAGCGTCCCCTGCGCCGCCGCCGCGTCCACCACCAGGAAGCGCGCGTTGAACCGCATCGCGCTCGCAGGCGGCGTCACCGCCCGGCACAGATAGTCGATCCTATCCAGCCGGGGCGGCGTGCCGAGCGTCAAGCCCGTCTCCTCCTCCAATTCCCGTGCCGCCGCCGCCGCCAGGGCGCGGGCCAGGCGCGGACGGGCGGCCCGACCCAGTGCGGCGAGCACGTCGTCCCGCGGCTCCGTGGCGGCCGGACGCGCCGCGTCGCCGGGATCGACGGAGCCGCCGGGGAACACCAGCCGGTTCGGCATGAAGCGGTGCCCGGCGCCGCGCAGGCCCATCAGCACCTCATGCCCCGACGGCCCGGCCCGCAGCACGATCAGGCTGGCGGCGTGGCGGGCAAATACAGGGCGCTTGGCGGACGGCTCACGGCTCACTTGGTATCCATTTCGATATCGGGTTAAAAGGCGGCATGGCAGGCCAGCGACGCATAGCAGGGGATCAACGGCATGGCGCGTGACGCGGGCCTTATCGCCCTGTCAGGCAAGCCTGGCGACCCGTTCGCGGCCCTCCAGCCGCCGGCGCTTGCCGTCCGCCACACCCGCGCCGATGATGCAGGAATGATGGATGGGTCTCCAGACCAGGCTTACCCTGACGAGGTCGCCATGCTGCTGGCGCGTTGCGCGCAGGGGGACGGCGTCGCCTTTCGCCGTCTCTATGATCTCCAGTCGACGACCCTGTACAGCGTGGCGCTGCGGATCACCCGCCAGCCGGCCCTGGCAGCGGACGCGGTGCACGATGCGATGCTGCAGGTCTGGCGCAACGCCGCGCGGTTCGACCCGGCGCGCGGCAACGCCCGGGCCTGGCTGCTCAGCCTGGTGCGCTACCGTGCGCTCGACTCCGTCGCCCGTGTCGGCCGCGAGACGCTGGTGGCCGAGGTGCCGGAGCTTGCCGACACCGACCCCGATCCCCTCGACCGCCTGCTGGCGACCCAGGACGGCATGGTGCTGCACCACTGCCTGCAGGAGATCGAGACCGGCCGCCGCAGCCTGATCCTGCTCGCCTTCTTCGAGGGGCTGACCCATTCCGAGATCGCCGAGCGCGTCGGCCAGCCGCTGGGTAGCGTCAAGTCGGGCATCCGGCGCGCGCTGCTGGCGCTTCGCGCCTGTGTCGGCGGGTGGGCATGATGCCGTCCGACCCCGGCGGCCCCGGCTTCGGCGACCCGCCCTTCGACGATCCGGCGCCGGGCGACCGCGACCTCGACGCGGCCGAGTACGTGCTCGGCCTGCACACGCCGGACGAGGCGCGGGCCATGGAGTCGCTGGCGATGCAGGACCCGGCCGTCGCCGCCAGCATCATCGCCTGGCAGAACCGCCTCAGCCCGCTGGCCGTGGCCGTGACGCCGCAGTTCCCGCCGCCGGAGCTGTGGCAGCGCCTGGCGCTGGCGACCGGGCTGCAGAAGGTGTCCGTCCGCCGGCCGGTTCCGCGGCGCAGCGCCTTCGAGAAGGCTTGGCGCAGCCCGGCGCTGTGGCGCGGCACGACCTTCGCATCGCTGGCCCTGGCCGCCGTGCTCGCCTTTTTCGTGCTCTCCGCGCCGAAGCCGGTTGCGCCGGACTCGCTGCTGGCGGCGCTGGCGCCCCAGGGCACGCCCGGCGCGGTGTTCCTCGTGCGGGTGGGGGAGGGGGGGCGGACCACGATCACCGCCGTGGGGCGGCTCAACATCCCGCTCGACCGCAGCCTGGAGATGTGGGCGCTGCGTGAGGGCGCGCCGGCGCCTGTCAGCCTCGGCCTGCTGCCGGGCGGCGGCCGCACCCTGTTGCGGGCGAACCTCGCCGCCGGCACCCGGCTGCTGGTCAGCCAGGAGCCGACCGGCGGCTCGCGGTCGGGCGCGCCGACGGGCCCCGTGGTGTATACGGGATTGCTGGTCAACGGTTGAGCCGGGGCTGATCCGCCTTCGAGACAAGCCGCCCGGCGGGCGTTGCGGCCCTTGACGGAACGCCCCGGGTGACTCATCTGAGAGCAATCAGGACTTCCCAGGTCCGATTACAGGTCATATCATGCTCAGGTTGTCGAAACTCACGGATTACGCCGTCGTCGTGCTAATCCGGCTGTCGTACGGAGAGGCGGTGCAGACGTCGCCCGGCATCGCGGCCAGCATCGGCCTGCCGGAGCCGACGGTGGCCAAGGTGCTCAAGGCCCTGGCCTATGCCGGGCTGGTGAGCAGCCAGCGCGGCGCCCGCGGCGGCTACCGCCTGGCCCGCTCGCTCTCGGCCATCCCGGTCACCGACGTGGTGGCGGCCATTGACGGCCCCATCGCGCTGACCGCCTGCGTGGAGGGGTCGGGCGCCGGCTGCGAGGCGGAGTGCACGTGTCCTGTCCGCGGCCGTTGGGACCTGGTGAACGACGCGGTGCGGCAGGCGCTCGCCCGCATCACCCTTGCCGACATGGACCGCAGTGCCCCGCGCGCCCACGCCCGGGCCGCGGCCCAGCAGCCCGACGCCTTGGCTCTCACCCTCATTTCTGCCGAGTAGGTCCCTATGCCCGCTGTCACCGAGACGATCGACACCGTCCAGTCCCTCACCCAGTCCGGCTACAAGTGGGGGTTCGAGACCGATATCGAGATGGACATCGCCCCCAAGGGCCTGACCTCCGACACGGTCCGCATGATCTCCGCCAAGAAGGGGGAGCCGGAGTGGCTGCTGGAATGGCGCCTGGCCGCGTTCGCTGCCTGGGAGGCCATGGTCGAGCCGAACTGGGCCAAGGTCGGCTATCCCAAGATCG
>CAXULX010000051.1:0-32613 GCA_964252005.1 uncultured Acetobacteraceae bacterium
CTACGCCGACGCCTGGATCGAGGACCAGGACTTCAAGGACCCCGACACCGGGCAGATGCTCAACCGCGACCTGCTGAACGGCGAGCTGACCAAGATCGAGAAGCCGGCGGGGATCGCCAACCCCAAGGACTTCCGCAACGAGGTCGTGAAGTTCGCGCTCCGCAACCGGGCGTCCAACGGCGGGCGCAACCCGTCCTGGACCTCCTACGAGAAGATCCGCGACGTGATCGAGAAGCGGATGTTCTCCCAGGTCGAGGACCTGCTGCCGGTCATCAGCTTCGGGTCCAAGAAGGACGGGGAGACCGAGAAGAAGCACAACGACTTCGTCATGCGCATGGTCTCGCGCGGCTACACCGAGCGCCAGGTGCGCCGGTTGGTCGAGTGGTACATGCGGTTCAAGCAGTCAGCCTGAGCGGAGATCCCTTGGATATCATCGACCGGCGCTCCAACCCCCACGGCAAGAATCTGGAGAACCGGCAGCGCGTGCTGGCCCGGGCGCGGGGGGAGGTCGCGCGGGCGGCCCGGGCGGCCATCGCCCAGGGCACGCTGCGGGAAACCGGGCATGGGGAGGCGGTGACGATCCCCTCCGACGTGCTGCACGAGCCCTCCTTCCACACCGTGTTCACCAGCGGCGAACGGCAGGTCATCCTGTCGGGCAACAAGGAGTTCTCGGCCGGCGACCGGCTGGCCCGCCCGCGCGGCGGCGGCGGGGGGGGCGGCAACGGGGCTGGGCAGGACGGCGGCGAGTCGCAGGACGGCTTCCGCTTCGTGCTGACGCGCGACGAGTTCCTCGACCTGTTTTTCGAGGACTTGGAACTGCCCGATCTCGTGAAAAGCCAGGTGGTCGCGACCGAGACGATGGCGCCGGTGCGCGCCGGCATCAGCGTCGATGGCTCGCCCTCCCAGGTCGACATGTCGCGTTCCATGCGCCAGTCGCTGGCCCGGCGCATCGGCCTGCGCCGGCCCAAACCGCCCGAGGTGCGCGAGTTGGAGGCGGAGGTCGCGCGGCTGGAGGCGAGCGGAGAGGATGCCGAACGCCTGCGCGCCCTGCGCGGCGAATTGGAACTGGCGCTGCGCCGCCTCGCCCGCGTGCCCTGGGTCGATCCCATCGACCTGCGCTACCGGCGCTACACCCAGGTGCCGAAGCCCTCGACCCGGGCGGTGATGTTCTGCCTGATGGACGTGTCCGGCTCCATGTCCGAAAGCATGAAGGACCTGGCGAAGCGGTTCTTCCTGCTGCTGCACGTCTTCCTGGAGCGCCGCTACAAGCGCGTGGACCTGGTGTTCATCCGCCATACCGAGGTGGCGGAGGAGGTGACGGAGGAGGTGTTCTTCACCGACCCGCGCACCGGGGGGACCGTGGTGTCCACGGCGCTCGCGGAACTCAGCCGTATCCAGCGGGACCGCTACCCCGCGGGATCGTGGAACATCTACGCGGCGCAGGCGTCGGACGGCGACAACTCCGGCAGCGACACGCAGCGCGCGGTGTCGATGCTGGAGGCCGACATCCTGCCGCTGGTGCAGCACTTCGCCTACATCGAGGTCTCGATGTCGGCGGCGATCATCCGGGGCGAGACCGACCTGTGGCGCGGCTATGCGCCACTGGCGCAGCGGGCGCCGAAGTTCGCGATGCGCCGGGTGGCGGAGCGGCGGGACATCTTCCCGGTGTTCCGCGAACTGTTCGGGCGAAAGGTGTCGGCCTGATGGACTCGCCCCTGCTGTATACCGGCACCGACTGGAACTTCGACACGCTGCGCCGCTCCTACGACGCCATCGAGCGGATTGCCGTTGATGAGCTCGGCCTCGAACTCTACGCCAACCGGATCGAGGTCATCACGTCGGAGCAGATGCTCGACGTGTACACCGCGCATGGCATGCCGCTGACCTACCGGCACTGGTCCTACGGTAAGCGGTTCCTCCAGCACGAAAGCAGCTACCGGCGCGGCTACACCAGCCTCGCCTACGAGGTGGTCATCAACTCCAACCCTTGCATCTCCTATTTGATGGAGGAGAACAGCGCCACGATGCAGGCGCTGGTGATCGCCCACGCGGCGTTCGGCCACAACCACTTCTTCCGCAACAACCACCTGTTCCGGCAGTGGACCGAGGCGTCGGCGATTCTCGACTACCTCGGTTTTGCCCGCAGCTACGTCTCCAACTGCGAGGACCGCTACGGCACCGCCGCCGTCGAGCGCGTGCTGGACGCGGCGCACAGCCTGTCGCGCCACGGCGTGCACCGCCATGGCGGCAGCCGGCCGATGAACCTCAAGACCGAGCAGAAGCGGGAGCGCGAGCGGCAGGACTACGACGAGCGCATGTTCGACGACCTGTGGCGCACGTTGCCGGACACGAAGCCCGCGCCCGGCGTGGACAAGCTGGCGGAGCGGCGGCGCCGGCTCGGCCTGCCCGAGGAGAACCTGCTCTACTTCCTGGAGAAGTCCTCGCCGCGCCTGCACGCCTGGGAGCGGGAGATCATCCGCATCGTGCGGCTGATCGCGCAGTACTTCTACCCGCAGCCCCAGGTCAAGCTGATGAACGAGGGCTGCGCCACCTGGGTGCACCAGCGCATCATGACCCGTCTGCATGAGACCAAGCAGATCGACGACGCCGCCTTCCTGGAGGTGCTGCACTCCACCAGCAACGTCATCATGCAGCCGGGCTTCGACCACCCGGCGGGCGGCCCGGGGTTCAACCCCTACGCGCTCGGCTATGCCATGATGACCGACATCGCCCGCATCTGCGAGCAGCCCACGGCGGAGGACCGCGACTGGTTCCCGGATTGGGCCGGCAACAACGACGCGCTGGGCACGCTGCGCCATGCCTGGGCGAACTACCGCGACGAGAGCTTCGTATTGCAGTTCCTCTCGCCCAAGGTCATGCGCGACTTCCGCATGTTCCGGCTGATGGACGACACGACCGAGCCGACGCTGCTGGTCGATGCGATCCACGACGACAGCGGCTACCGCTCGATCCGCCGCAGCCTGGCGCGCTCCTACGATCCCGGGCTGGGCGATGCGGACATCCAGGTGGTGGACGTGGACCTGTTCGGCGACCGCCGCCTGCTCCTGGAGCACCGCACCGTGCCCGGCCAGCTCCTGTCGAAAAAGGATGCGGAGGCCACCCTGCGGCAACTCGCGCTGCTGTGGGGCTACGAGGTCCGCATGCAGGAGGTGGATGCCACAAGCGACGCGGTGCTGGCCACCCATACGGCCAGCCCGCCTCGTTGAACCTCGGCTGTCTGTGTATAAAATAAGACAAAGGCTTTTGGATTCTTTTTATAAACCATAATCACGTTTAAATGAACCAAACTGGCGGCTCGCAGGCGCGTTCGGTGAACCAGCCACGTCGATCAGCGTGTTCGTGGCGTTTTGAGGAGATCTCATGATGCCCTTTTCGATGAAGTCCTGTCTTTTCGGAACCATGATCCTGGCCGCCAGCGTCACGGGTGCGGCCGCCCAGCAGGCCAGCCCGCAGACCCCTTCGGCGCCCGTGACGGCGCCGGCGCCCGGCGGGGCCGCGCAGGGGGCGGAGCCGGTCGGCAAGCTCGTGCTTCTGTTCGACGTCGGGGCAACGACGCTTAACGCCCGCAACTTGGCGATTCTGGACCAAGCCTCACGCCTGTACCGCGATGGGCAGCCGATCATCATGACCGTCAGCGGCAGCACCGACGCGGTGGGACAGCCGACCGACAACCTGCTGCTCTCGCAGCGCCGGGCCACGGCCGTGGTGCGCGGGATGCTGGCGCGCGGCATTCCGGCGGAGCGGACCCAGATCCTGGCCAAGGGCGAGACGAACCCGGCGGTCCCCGGACAACGCGGTGTGCCGGAACCGCAGAACCGGCGGGTCGAGATCACCTGGCGCTAGGACGCAAAAGCTTGGCGAGTTGGGTCAAACTCAGCCAAGCCTTGTCCGCGTTGCTGCTTCTGCTTGCGGCAGGAGCCGCCCCCGCGCCGCCTGAGCCCAGCGAGGCCCAGCGGGCCTATGCGGACAAGCGATACGACGAGGCGCGCCGGCTTTGGGAGGCGCAGGCCGAGGCCGGCGACATCACGGCGCAGCTCGGCCTGGGCACCCTTTACGACCTCGGCCAAAGCGTCGCGCGCGACCCGGCCATCGCCTATCGCTGGTATCGGCGCGCCGCGGTCGCCGGCTCCCCGGCGGCAGAATTCAATGTGGCGGCGATGTGCGACACCGGCGACGGCGTGCCGCGCGACACCGCCGAGGCGGCGCTTTGGTATGGCCGGGCAGCCGCCCACGGCCATCGCCGCGCCCAGTTCAACCTGGGCCAGCTCTACGCGATGGGCGACGGCGTGCCGCGCAATCCCGATCAGGCGGAGGCATGGTTCCGTGCCGCCGCCGTTGACCTGCCGGCCGCGGCAGAGCGGCTCATCGCGTCGCGACGCGCCGGGAGCGAAGCCCGGCAACGTCCTCCGACGCCGGCGGATGCGGCCCGTCCGCTCGAAGCGGCACGGCCGGTCACGCCCGTGGACGGCGACGTGATCCCCGTTCTGGCCGGCGCCCCGGGCACGGTGGAGTTGGTTTGGACCAGCCCGGCGCAGCCGGTCCCAGTGCGGTTCTTCGTCCAGCTCATGGCCCTCGATCCCGTGGAGCCACACGAGGTGTTCGCGACATACCTGGACGAGACCGCAACGCTCGCGATGCTGGACCGGGTTCCCGGCCGCTACGCCTGGCGTGTTTATGCCGTCGGCCGCAACCTCGGGCGCTATGCGCCAAGCGAATGGAGCCAGTTCCAAGTGCTGCCGCCGGGATGACATCGCCGGCCCGCCGCTGCGGTTAACGGTTTCGCAACCCCCGCACGCTATCTTCCCACCCGGAGGCAGCTTTGGGGGTTTAGGGCTTGATCCGGAATCTAGGTCTCATACTGCAAACCCCGCGGGCGCAGGTGCGTCTGGCGCCCGCCGGCCTCGGGACGCCCGACCCTGCTGCGGGATCGTTCGCCGCGCTCACCGCCGCATCCATGGCCGCGACGCCGAGGGGGACGCTCTCTATGGCACAGGGCGGCGCGGGAGCCGGGCCGCGGGCGGCTAGCGGGACCGCCGCGTTGGGCACCGCCGGGGGGTTCGTGGCGACGGATTATGCCCAGTATCTCGGGCGCTCCGCCGGGTCCGGCCAATGCGTCGCGTTGGTTCAGGCCGCACGCCCGGACATCGGCCCCACCCGAAGCTGGACATGCGGCGCGCCGGTGCGGGGCAACACGGCCCTGCGGCCCGGCACCGCCATCGCGACGTTCGACGGCGCCGACCGCTATGCGAACGCGACGGACGGCAGCAGCCACGCCGCGATCTATTTGGGGCAGAATGAGCAGGGCATTCAGGTGATGGACCAGTGGGCCGGGAGCGCCGCCGCGGTCCGGACCATCCCATGGACCAACCCAAGCGGGGTCGCCGCCAACACCGGGACCGCATTCCACGTTGTGCGCCCGGCTTGAACAGGCGGCGCAGTCAGTTGAGGAGATGGGGTTGAGAACCGGCCTTGCCGATCAGGCGGGTGGTGAGCGTCACGGCCTGATTGATCCTGAACGGCTTGTGCAGGAATGCGGAGTAGCCCGAGCAGCGTTCAGCGACGCCCGATTCCAGCATGGCGCTCATGATGACGACGGGTATGCGCCGGAGGGCCGGGTGGGCCAGCAGCACGGCCAGCATGGCGCCCCCGTTCATGACCGGCATCATGTAGTCGAGGAACACCAGGTCAACCGGCTCCTGCGCCAGCACCTCCAACCCATGCCTGCCGTTGATGGCCGTGAGCACGCGGTGGCCCTCATCCATGAGGATGGCTTCGAACAGCTCCGCGATCCCGAACTCGTCATCCACCACGAGCACCGTCGCCATGGTCAGCCGCCGGGCCCGGTCTGTGGCGTGGCCTCGGCGGGCGGGTCGGGCATGCCGTGCGAAAAGCCGGCCATGATCCGTTCGGCGCTGGCGCTCTGCGGCTCGATCTTCAGGCCATGGCCCGTGAGCCGGTACTCATGCAGCGAGGGGTCGAACCCGCTGTCGCGGACCTTGAGGACGGAAATCAGCCGATACAGCCGGGAGCGAAGCTCGATGTAGCGCAGCAGGACCATGTTCTCCGCCAGGCTGGACAAATCGCCCAGCGGCGCCCGGATGTTCGGGCCGATGATGTCTGCGACCTCCAGCGTATAGACGGTCGTGACGCCCTGCACCCGCAGCTCGTTCGCCAAGGCATTCAGGTAGTGGCCGACGCGCCCGGGGTCCCGGGCGACGCCCTGGATGCCGCCCAGGCCGTCGATGAACAGCCGCCGCACGCCCCGGCGGCGGACCGCCTCCAGCAACTGCGCGCCGTAAGCGTCGATCAGGCCGTCGGCCGGCGGCTGCCACAGCACCTCCACCGTGCCGCTGTCCAACAGGCTCCGCAGCGGCGGGCAGACCCCGCTGGCTTTGGCCGCGAGTCGTGCCTTGGTCTCGTAGAACCCGAACAGCAATCCCGGCTCGGCCTCGCTGCAACGGGACAGGAATTGCAGCCCGAGCGTGGTCTTGCCGGCGCCGGACGGCCCCATGACCATGGTGGTCGATGCCGCCGGCAACCCGCCGCCCAGCATCGCGTCGAGCTGGTCGACGCCGGTCGATACCGTCTCGGTGCCGCTTTGGTCCGGCTGCGACGGCCGGGTCAGCAGCGTCTCGATCCGGGGATAGACGACAAGGCCGTCGCCCGTGATCTCGAAGGCATGCTTGCCACGCATGTAGTCGCTGCCACGGAGCTTGGTGACCTGTATTGCGCGCTCGGCCGACCAGCCGAACAACTGGTCGCTCAACTCCACGACGCCATCGACCATCGTATGCTCGGGCGTGACGATCCCTCCGCTTTGGGCGCTGTTGAGCAGGAACGCCGTGCAGTCGGTCGCGATGGCGACGGCCTGCATCTCGTGGACGAACTCATTGAGCGCCTGGTCGCTGGGCGCCGCGCGCTGCGCCGTCGCGAAGCCGTCGAGGATCAGGACCGACACGCCGCGGGCGGCGATCTCACGACGCACCAGGTCCAGCAGGCCGCGCAAGCCCTCCTGCCGAAGCACGCTGAAGCCGCTGACATAGCTCAGCTTTTCAGGGATCTTCGACATCTCGAAGAACGACATGGTGCCGAGGTGCTGCAACATGCGGGCGTGATACTCCGCAAGCAGCGTGACATAGAGCGCGTGGCCCTCATGGACCGTGTGATGGAAGCAGATCTGGTTGGCGAGCGTCGTCTTGCCGGTGCCGGGCGTGCCCTGGATGATGTACAGCCCGCCTTTCAGGAACCCGCCGCCCAGGATGGTGTCGAGACCGGCGATGCCGGTCGGCATGCGGTTGAGCGTGCTGCGGCCCATCTCGTTCAATGCGGGACCTCCTTCAAGTGCAAGGGCAAAGTGACCGTGAGCAGCGCCTCCCCGCCCGGCGCGTCGTCGATGGCGACCGTGCCCTCCATCGCCGCCACGAACTGGCCGACGACCCACAGCCCGACGCTGAGGCCATCGTTCCGCTCCTCCTGCGCCACGCGCTCGAACCGCCCGGAGAGCCGGGACCGGTCGCGGGCGGAGATGCCGCCGCCTTGGTCACGGACCTGGATGCGGACCTGCTGCCCGGACACCGCGGCGGACACCTCAACCGGGGTGCGGGCGCCGTGCCGCAGGGCATTATGGACGAGGTTGCTGAGGATCTGCTCCGTCGCCGCAGGGTCCAAGGTCACCATCAGGCGTTCGGGCGCGGCGACCTGGATACCGGCGCCTGGGTGCTGGGACGCCGCATGGAACTCGCCCGCCACCTCCTGCAGCAGCACGGCCAGGTCGAACGGCTCCGCATCGAGCCGGAGCTTGCCGCTGGTCAGCCGCGACATGTCGAGCAGGACCCTGGCCCGCTTCAGGTAGCGGATCATGGCATGCTGGACCCGCTCCAGCCGTTGCTCGACCTGCTGCGGAGAGCACCTGCCGGCGGTGACGCTGGCCATCAACAGGTCAACCTGGCCCATGATCGGGGTCATCGCGTTGCGCAGGTCGTGTCCCGCCGCGGAAATGAACGCATCCCGCGCCGCGACCGCCTCGGTCAGCTCGGCGATGCGCCGGTGCAGATGCTCGACCAGAGCGTCGCCATCGCCAGCCGCATGCATGACGGGTGGACCCGCTTTTGGAACGGCCATTCGAGACTTCTTTTTGACGATGCGACAACTCGTTGGGTTTTATCTCATGTTGCAAAGCGCAAAAGCAACCACAGGCTGCGCCTCTTTCTCTCAGGCCGCTTCAAGGAACGGACGGCGTCAGGCGGCGAGCGGGTGGCGCACCAGGCGCGGCAGGGCCAGGCCGTCCTTGTCGAACAAATGGCAGGCCGCGGTGTCGATGGACAAGCGGATGGCCTCGTGCGCCCGGGTGGAGGCGCTGCCCTCGATCTGCACCGTCATCGCCTGTCCCGCGGCGGCGACGTGCAGCAGCGTCAGGCCGCCCAACCGCTCCACCAGGGTGACCTCCCCCGCCACCGGACCGGCCGGGTCGATGCGCAGCCCCTCGGGCCGGATGCCCAGCGTGACGGCGTCGCCAGTCCGCGCGGCGCCGGCCGAGGCCGGCACCGTCACCTGCCCGCCTGACGGCAAAACCACGGTCACGCCGGCCCCGCCCGCCTCGACCACCTGGGCCGGCATCAGGTTCATCCGCGGCGACCCGATGAACCCGGCGACGAACAGGTTGTTGGGATGATGATACAGCTCCAGCGGCGAGCCGACCTGCTCGACCAGCCCGGCCTGCAGCACCACGATCTTGTCGGCCATCGTCATCGCCTCGACCTGGTCGTGCGTGACGTAGATCATCGTGGCGTTCAGGTCCTCATGCAGGCGCAGCAGCTCCATGCGCATCTGCCCGCGCAGCGCCGCATCGAGGTTGGACAGCGGCTCGTCGAACAGGAACACCTTGGGGTCCCGCACGATGGAGCGGCCGATGGCGACGCGCTGCCGCTGCCCGCCGGACAGGTCCTTTGGCCGCCGCTCCAGGTACGGCTCAAGCTGCAGGATGCGCGCGGCCTCCTGCACCTTGCGGTCGCGCTCGGCCTTCGGCACCCGCGCCAGGCGCAGCGCGAAGCCCATGTTCTGCCGCACCGTCATGTGCGGATACAGCGCGTAGGACTGAAACACCATCGCCAGCCCCCGGTCGGCCGGGCCGACGTCGTTCACCCGCCTGCCGTCGATCTGCAGCTCGCCCGAGGTGATGTCCTCAAGGCCCGCGATCATGCGCAGCAGCGTCGATTTGCCGCAGCCGGAGGGGCCCACGAACACCACGAACTCGCGCTCCAGCACATCGAGGCTGATGCCCTTGATGACGTTGGCCGGGCCGTAGCTCTTGCGCAGATCGCGCAGCGTCAGCGTTGCCATGGAACCCCCTACTTCACGGCGCCGAAGGTGAGGCCGCGCACGAGCTGGCGCTGGCTGAGCCAGCCGAACACCAGGATCGGCGCCACCGCCATCGTCGAGGCCGCGGACAGCTTGGCGAAGAACAGCCCCTCCGGGCTGGAAAAGGACGCGATGAACGCGGTCAGCGGCGCCGCCGCCGAGGCGGTGAGGTTCAGGCTCCAGAACGCCTCGTTCCAGCACAGGATCAGCGACAGCAGCCCGGTGGAGGCGACGCCCGGCAGGGTCAGCGGCAGCAGCAGGTACCAGACCTCGCTCATCGTCTGCGCCCCGTCCATGCGCCCGGCCTCCAGGATGTCGTTCGGCACCTCCTTGTAGAAGGTGAACAGCATCCAAACCACGATGGGCAGGTTGGCCAGCGCGTAGATGATCACCAGCCCGATGCGGCTGTCGAGCAGCCCGGCAGTGCGGAACAGCAGGTAGATCGGCACCAGCACGCCCACCGGCGGCAGCATCTTGGTGGACAGCATCCACAGCAGCGTGCCGCGGGTGCGCTGCGTCGGGTGGAACGCCATCGAGTAGGCGGCGGGGATCGCGAACAGCAGGGCAAGCACCGTGCCGCCCACGGAGACCACGATGCTGTTCCACGCGAAGGCGAGGTAGTCCGCCCGCGACAGCACCTCCGCATAGGAGGCGAGCGTCGGCGAGAAGGTGAGCCGCGGGGTGATCGCGTCGCCCTCGGTCTTGAAGCTGGTCAGCACCATCCAGGCAATCGGGAAGAACAGCAGCAGCGCCACGCCCCAGCCGACGACGGTGGCGAGCACGCGCTGCAGAAGGGTCTCGCGCATCGGCTAGACCTCCAGCCGCCGGGCGATGCTGCGCACCAGGAAGTAGGCGACGACGTTGGCGAGGATGATCGCCACCACGCCGCCGGCGGACGCGCCGCCCACGTCGTATTGCAGCAGGGCGCGGGCATAGATCAGGAAGGCGAGGTTGGTCGTGGCGTTGCCGGGTCCGCCGGAGGTGGTGACGAAGATCTCGGCGAACACCGTCAGCAGGAAGATCGTCTCGATCATGATGACGACGCTGATGGCGCGGGACAGATGCGGCAGGGTGATGAAGAAGAACTGCGCCACGACGCCGGCCCCGTCCATGCGCGCGGCCTCCCGCTGCTCATGGTCGAGCGACTGCACCGCGGTGAGCAGGATCAGCAGCGCAAACGGCAGCCACTCCCAGGACACGATGGCGATGACCGACGCCAGCGGGTAGGTGGCGAACCAATCCACCGGCTGCAGCCCGAACGCCAGCGCCACGGCGCCGAGCACGCCGTAGATCGGGTGCATCAGCAGGTTCTTCCAGATCAGCGCGCTGACCGTCGGCATGACGAAGAAGGGCGAGATTGCCAGGACCCGGGCGACCTTCTGCCCGGGGAACGGCTGGTCGAACAGCACCGCCAGCAGGGTGCCGAGGCCCACGGTGATGACCAGCACCGAAACCAGCAGCGTCATGGTGTTGCGGAGCGAGACCCAGAAGTCCGGGTCGGTCACCAGGAACTCGTAGTTGTCGCGCCCGGCGAACCCGCTCACCTCCGGGTTCACCAGGTTGTAGTATTGGAACGAGAACCACAGCGTCATCACCAACGGCACGATCATCCACGCCAGCAGCACCGCCACCGACGGCACCACCAGCCAGGAGCCGGCCCGGCGCGGCGGCTTGGCCACGGCCGCCGCCTCGGCCGGGATCACCGTCGCTGACATGGCGCGGCTCCTACTTCTTCGGGTAGCCGGCCTGGCGGATCGTCCGCTCCGTCGCGGCCTGGGCGGCCTTCAGCCCCTGCTCGACGGTGCTCTGCCCGCTCAGCACGCCTGCCATGGTTTGGCCGACCTGGGTGCCGATGCCCTGGAACTCGGGGATCGCCACGAACTGCGCGCCCTCGTACGGCCGGGGCGCCTTGGTCTGGGCGGTCGGGTTGGCGACGGAGATCGCCTTCATCACGAACTCCGCAAACGGCGCGGCCTGCTTGTAATCGGCGCTGTCATAGGTGGATTGCCGCGTGCCCGGCGGCGCCGAAACCCAGCCGTTCTCCTTGGCGACGAGCTGGATATACTCCTTGGACGTGGCCCAGGTGACGAAGCTGCGTGCCGCCTCCTTCTGCTTGGACGATGCGGGGATGCTCAGGTTCCAGCTCCACAGCCAGGTCGGCGCGCCCTTGAAGTCGCCGGTCGGCATCGGCGCGAACCCCACCTTGTCGGCGACCTGCGACTGCTTCTTGTCGAACAGCAGGCCGCCCGCCACCGTCGCGTCGATCCACATGCCGCAATGCCCGCTGGCGAACAGCGCCAGGTTCTCGTTGAAGCCGTTGGAGGTGGCGCCCGGCGGCCCGTCCGCCTTGAGGATGTCCACGTAGTAGCCGACCGCGCGGCGCCACTCGGGCGTGTCGATCTCGGGCTTCCACTGCGTGTTGAACCACTGCCCGCCCTCGGCATTCACCAAGGGCGTGAGGAAGGCCATGTTCTCGCCCCAGCCGGGCTTGCCGCGCAGGCAGATGCCGTACACCTGGTTCGCCTTGTCGGTGATCTTGTCGGCGAACTGCCGGATTTGCGCGTAGGTCGGCGCCTCCGGCATCGTGAGGCCCGCCTTCTCGAACAGGTCGGTGCGGTAGTAGGTCATCGCGCTCTCGGCGTAGAACGGCAGGCCGTACAGCTTGCCGTTATACGTCAGGCCGTCGCGCACCGGCTTCAGGATGTCACCAACATCATACGACGCTGGCGGGTCCATCGGCTCCAGCCAGCCCTGCTTCGCCCAGATCGGCACCTCGTAGTTGCCGACCGTCATCACGTCGAACTGCCCGGCCTTGGTGGCGATGTCGGTCGTGACGCGCTGGCGCAGCACGTTCTCCTCCAAGACCACCCAGCGCAGATGGATATCGGGGTGCTGCTGCTCGAACTGCGAGGAGAGCTTCTGCATCACCACCATGTCGCCGTTGTTCACGGTCGCGACGGTGATGGTGCTGTCGGCCCGCGCCGCGCCGGCGGCGAGACCTGTGGACAACAGGGCGCCCGTGGCGACGACGGCCCGCAGGCCCCCCTTGATGCGATGAGCGATGGCACGTCTCCCAAGAATCAGATTGCGCGGCGCTGTTTACGGGCGACCTTGCGGCAGACCGTTCCATCTTCCCGCATCGGCGTCAACACCGGCGGCAAAAGATGGTTGCCGATCAGAAATTGAGACGAAGCGACGCCTCCGCCAGCGTGGCCCGGCTGCCCCGCCCATACAGCGAGGCGAGCCAGCGCCCGACCGGCTCGATCAGCCGCGCGTCGGTTCCGGTCTCGCCGAACAACGGGGCGATGCCGAGCAGGGGCCGCGGGTCCGGCCCGCCCTCTATCGCCTTCTCCCGCAGCAGCGCCGCGAGCGGATGGCGTATGTCGATGGCCTGGCCCTGCTCGTCCTCCCCGCGCACCCGGCGCAGCCAGGCGGCCAGCGCCAGCGCCAGCAGCTCGACCCCCTCGCCCGTGCGCAGCCGGTCGCGGATCGGATCGACCAGGATGTTGAGCGGCGCGTCGGTGTTCACCCGCTCCACCGTGTCCTTGATCGCCGGGTTGGCGAACCGCTCGATCAGCGTCGCCTTGTAGCCGTCGAGGTCGATCCCCGGCACCGGCGGCAGCGTCGGCCCGGTCTCCCGGTCCATCAGCGCGCGCATGTAGCGGGTGATCTGCGGGTCGGCCATCGCCTCGTCGATGGTGACGTAGCCGGCGAGCCGACCCATCCCGGACACCGCGAGGTGGCTTGCGTTCAACAGCCGCAATTTCATGAACTCGTAGGGCGCCACGTCGTCCACGAACTGCGCGCCGACCTCCTCCCAGGGCGGGCGCCCGGCGGGGAAGCGGTCCTCGATCACCCATTGGGTGAAGGTCTCGGCGAACACCGGCCAGGCGTCTGCGATGCCGTGGCGCTCGGCCAGCGCCGCCACGTCCGAGGCCGCCGTCACCGGGGTGATGCGGTCCACCATGGAGCTGGGAAAGCTCCCATGCTCGGCGATCCAGGCGGCGAGCGCCGGGTCGCGCAGCCCGGCCAGGGCCAGCACCGCGTCGCGCAGCACCTCGCCGTTGTGCTGGATGTTGTCGCAGGTCATCGCGGTGAACGGGGGCGCGCCGCTGGCCCGCCGCCGCCGGTACGCCTCCACCACGATGCCGACCGCGCTCGACGGCCGCTCGGGCTGCGCGAGGTCGGCGCGGATCAGCGGGTGCTCGGGGTCGAGCCGCTTGGTGGCGCGGTTCAGGCAGTAGCCGTTCTCCGTCACCGTCAGGCTGACGATGCGGATCGCGGGCCGGTCGATGGCGTCCAGCAGGTCAGCACTGCTCTCGCCCGCGAACATCACGGCGGCCAACGATCCGATCACCGTCACCGTCTCGTCCGTGAAGCTCCGCTCCACCAGCGTGTACAGGCTGTCTTGCGGCGCCAGGCTCTCCTGCATGCGGCGGTCGCCCGCCATCAGCCCGGCGCCGACGATCCCCCATTGCAGGGCATCCGGCCGCCGCTCCATCAGCTCGTGCGTGTAGCGCGCCATGTGCGCCCGGTGGAAGTTGCCCAAGCCCAGATGCACGATGCCGGGCGCCACGCGGGCGAGGTCGAAGCCGGGCACCACGACGGGCGCTTGAAGCTGGGCCAGGTTGGTCCGGTTGAGCTGGATCGGCTGCATGGGTCCCTCGTTCACGCCCGCTCAGCGGCTCAGGCGGCGCCGCGCCGCAACTCGCGCAGCAGCCCGTCCGCCAGGGTGGCGAGCAGCAGGGTGCAGGACGCCGCCCCGGCATCGAGCGTGCCGCGCGAACGCTCGCCGAGCCGGCTGGCCCGGCCGATCTTCGCCACCATGTCGCGGGTGCTCTCCAGCCCGGCCGCCGCCGCGTCCTTCATGGCGGCGAGGCACGCGGCGAACCCCTCGCCCTGTTCCAGCGCCGCATCGAACGCGGCCTGCGCCGGGGCCAGCACATCGACCAGCGTCTTGTCGCCGACCTTGGCGCCGCCGACGTCCACGATCGTCGCCACCCCGGCCCGCAGCATGGCGGAGAACCGCCCGGCGTCGATGGGGTCCGCACCCTCCAGCGCCTCCGCCATCTCGGTGAAGAACGTGCCGTACAGCGGCCCCATGGACCCGCCGATGTCGCCCAGCAGCGTGTCGCCGAGCGTCGCGAACCCGTGCGCCAGGTCGAACGCGCCGCCCGACAGCCGGTCGCCGGCGAGGCGGAATCCCTTGCTCATGTTGATGCCGTGGTCGCCGTCGCCGATCTTGCCGTCGATCTCGCCCAGGAACCCCTGCTCGCGCACGATGGCGGCGACCATCTCCAGCACGATGGGACCCGCCGCACGCTGGCTCACCGCGTCCACGGCCTACGCTCCCAGCACGGTCAGGCCGACCGAGCGGGCCGGGCGCAGCATCAGCCGCTCCAACTCCGAATCGAGCCGCGTCACCGTGAGCGAGACGCCGCCCATCTCCAGCGAAGTGAAGTAGTTGCCGACGAAGCGGTGCCGCGGCGTGATGCCGCGCGCCCGCAACATCTCGTCCACATGGCCATACAGGAGATACAGCTCCATCACCGGCGTGGCGCCGAGGCCGGACACCAGCACGGCCACGTCGTCGCCCCGGCCGAACGGCAGATCCTCCACGATGCGCTCGACCATCAGCGCGGCCATCTCGGCGGCGGGCTTGATCAGCATGACGGCGATGCCGGGTTCGCCGTGGTGGCCGATGCCGACCTCCATCGTGCCATCCTCGATGACGAAGTTCGGCTTGCCCGCGGCGGCGATGGTGCAGGGGGACAGGCCAATGCCGATGGAGCGGGTCTGGTCGATGGCCTTCTGTGCGGCGGCGATGACCTCGTCGAGCGTGCCGCCCTCCGCGGCCCGGGCGCCGCCGGCCTTCCACATCATGATCTCGCCCGCGACGCCGCGGCGCTTGTCACGCTCATGCGGCCCGGCCGAGGCCACGTCGTCATTGGCGACGACCGTCTTGACCTCGACGCCCGCCTTGGCCGCGAGGCGGGTCGCCATCTTCACGTTCATGTTGTCGCCGGCATAGTTGCCATACAAACATGCGACGCCCCGCCCGCCATCGGCCGCCTGGAACGCGGCGTCGAAGCTCTTGGCGGTGGGCGAGGCGAAGACCTCGCCGATGGCCACCGCGTCCAGCAGGCCCGGCCCGACATAGCCGAGGAACGCCGGCTCGTGCCCGGAGCCGCCGCCCGTCACCACGCCGACCCGGCCCGAGACCTTCGGCCCGGCGCAGCGCAGCACGCGCGGGTGCCCGGTGGCGGCCAGCAGGTCCGGATGTGCGGCGAGGTAGCCCTTCAAGCTGTCCTCCACGACCTGATCGGGATCGTTGATGACGCGGTTCATGCCGCGGCGTCCCGGCCGGACGGGCACGCGGCCGGAGGGCGGCGCACGACGCGCCCGGGAACGCTTGGCGGCAAGATCTCAGTGAGCAACCCGTCCTCCCAGCCCATTGCGCCACTCGTTTCGTGACGAGCATACTACTGTGGAATCGTGCACCGCCTATTGAACAGATGTCAAGCAAGCGACCAAATGTTCATCAGACATGACCGGAAGCCGACCCGGCATCGGGGAGGAAACGCTGCGAGGCGCCGCCACGGCCAACAACCTTGCACCCAGGCCCGGATCAGACCACTATCAGGTGCTGGCGGCAAACTTGCAGCACTAGAACAACTGTGCGCCGCACTCAGGGCGCATGGCGGTGGTTGGGAAGAATTGGTCATGGCAATCGCAATCGGCTGCGACGAGGCGGCGTTCGAGCTTAAGGAAATCCTCAAGCGCCTGCTGCAGGACGGCGGGCACGCGGTCGAGGATTTCGGCACATTCGACGCGAAGCCCGTGCTGTATCCGGACATCGCCTTCGCCGCCGCCCAATCGATTGCCAACGGGCGCAACGACCGCGCCGTGCTGCTGTGCGGCACCGGCATCGGCATGGCGATCAGCGCCAACAAGGTGCCGGGCATCCGGGCGGCACAGTGCCACGACACCTACTCGGCCGAGCGTGCGCGCAAGAGCAACGACGCCCAGGTCATCACCATGGGCGCCCGCGTGATCGGGCCGGAACTGGCCAAGACGATCCTGCAGGCATGGCTCGCCTCCGAGTTCGAGCCGGAACGCTCCGGCCCCAAGGTGGCGCGCATCACGGCGTTCGAAGCCTCCGCCGGACGGTAGGCGGTTCGGTCCCGGTGAGCGCGGCCACAGCCGAGCGCCGCCAAGCGGCCGACTGGCGCGACATCCCGACGGAGGTGATCGTCGAGATCGCCAGCCTGTACTACCACCAGGACATCACCCAGGAGGAGCTGTCGCAACGCTTCTCGATGTCGCGCACCCGGATCAGCCGCCTGCTGAAGCGCGCCCGCGAGGAGGGCATCGTCGAAATCCGCGTGCACCAGCACCCGAGCGTCAGCAACGAGCTTGAGCGCGAGTTCGTCGCACGCTTCGCCATCGACCGGCTGCTGGTCTCGCTCGACCAGCGGGACGCCGAGGCGCAGCGCGTGGCGGTGGCGAGCCTCGTGGCCCATCATCTGGCGAAGACGATGACCGACGGCATGATCGTCGCGACCGGCATGGGCCGCAACGTCGCCGCCGTGGCCGATTGCGTGCCGGCCTCCGTGCGCCGGGCCGTCACCTTC
Source organism: uncultured Acetobacteraceae bacterium (assembly GCA_964252005.1). GTDB lineage: Bacteria > Pseudomonadota > Alphaproteobacteria > Acetobacterales > Acetobacteraceae > CAHJXG01. The sequence continues at coordinate 17,013 of CAXULX010000051.1, forward strand.
GTCTGCGCCATCGGCGGCTCGGTGCGCGCAGGCGAGCACATGAACCCGGACCACATCTGCCGCCGGCTCGCGGTGCGGTTCAGCGGGGAGAGCGAGACGCTATATGCACCGGCGCTGGTGGCCGACGCGGCGCTGCGGGACGAGCTGTACCGCAACCACACCGTGCGCCTGGTGCTCGACCGCGCGCGCCGGGCCGACATGGCGCTGGTGGGCATCGGCGACCTCAGCGAGGACAGCAACATGGTACGCATGGGCTGGTTCTCCCCGCAGGAGGTGGCGGAGGCGCGGCTGTCCGGCACCATCGGCGACATCATGGGCTACGACTTCATCGACATCCACGGGCGGCCATCCAGCGCGAACATGCAGGGCCGGGTCATCGGGCTGACCACGCGCGACCTCCTCCGCATCCCGGACGTGGTGGCCATCGCGAGCGAGAACACCAAGGCGGCGGCCATCCTGGGCGCGCTGCGCACCGGCGTCATCAACACGCTGGCCACCAGTTCCACCAACGCCCGCACCGTGCTGCGACTCGATGAGGCAACGCGGCCATAGGCCGCAGGAGGCGACCCGGCCATAGGCCGCAGGCGGCGGATCGGCCAAGGCCGCCGCACCGGCCGGCGCAAAAGGCGTAATTGTTGCAGGAATGCCAGGGACGGGGCAAAACTCTGCCCCCCGACCTTCACGCGCATGTTCCTCTTAACTTAAGTTGCCCCTTTCCCTTGCAGTATCCGGAACGCCGTTCCCAATTGCCTTGACCGGAACGGGCGGCGGCACAGCGCGGACACAGGCGGACCAGCGGATGACACTCGCAAGCATCGATCAGCCCACCACCGCGCCGAACCGGCCGCACGCCCCTGCCCTGATCGAACCGGGCCGCCCCGCGTGAACGCCGTGTCCGCGCGCATCCAGGTCCTCGCGCCCTCCATGCTCGAAGCGGCGCCGCATCTGCGGCAGCTGGAGGCCGAGAGCATCCACATCATCCGCGAGGTGGCGGCGGAGTGCCGGAAGCCGGTGTTCCTCTACTCGGTCGGCAAGGACTCCTCGGTGCTGCTGCATTTGATGCGCCGGGCGTTCTATCCCGGGCGCCTGCCCTTCCCGCTGCTGCACATCGACACCGGCTGGAAGTTCCGCGAGATGATCGCGTTCCGCGACGAGACGGCGCGGCGCCACGGCCTCGACCTCATCGTGCACACGAACCAGGAGGCGCGCGCCCAGGGCATCAACCCGTTCGACCACGGCGCCTTCTACACCCACGCCATGAAGACGGAGGCGCTGAAGGCGGCGCTGCGCCGGCACGGCTTCGACGCGGCGTTCGGCGGCGCGCGGCGGGACGAGGAGGCGTCGCGGGCCAAGGAGCGCGTGTTCTCCTTCCGCACCGCGGCGCAGCACTGGGACCCGAAGGACCAGCGGCCGGAGTTCTGGCGCCTGTACAACGGCCGCGTCGCGCCGGGCGAAGGGGTCCGCGTGTTCCCGCTGTCCAACTGGACCGAGCTGGACATCTGGCAGTACGTGCTGGCGGAGGACGTGCCCATCGTGCCGCTGTACCGCGCCGCGCTGCGCCCGGTGGTGGAGCGGGACGGCAACCTGATCGTCGCCGATGACGGGCGCATGCGCCTGCGGCCCGGCGAAATCCCGCAGGCGCGCATGGTCCGCTTCCGCTCGCTCGGCTGCTACCCGCTGACCGCCGCCATCGAGAGCGCCGCGCAGTCCCTGCCGGAGATCGTCGGCGAGATGGTCGCCTCCCGCACCTCCGAGCGGGGCACGCGGCTGATCGACCAGGACGAGGCGAACGCCATGGAACGCAGGAAGCGCGAAGGGTATTTCTGATGGAGGGGGACCCCGGTTCCTCCGTGCGCCGGGGCGCCGGGGCGCCCGGCCGGCTGCGCTTCCTCACCTGCGGCAGCGTCGATGACGGCAAATCGACCCTGATCGGCCGGCTGCTGTACGACACGCGCGGCATCCTCGACGACCAGCTCGCGACGCTCCGGCGCGACAGCCGGCGCCAGGGCACGACGGGGGACGACATCGACCTCTCCCTGCTGGTCGATGGGCTGGAGGCGGAGCGCGAGCAGGGCATCACCATCGACGTGGCCTACCGCTTCTTCGCCACCCCGCGGCGCCGCTTCATGGTGGCGGACACGCCGGGGCACGAGCAGTACACCCGCAACATGGCGACCGGCGCGTCCAACGCGGACCTCGCGGTGATGCTGGTCGATGCGCGCAAGGGCGTCCTGACCCAGACCCGGCGCCACGCCTTCGTCGCGGGGCTGATGGGCATCCGCCACGTCGTGCTGGCGGTGAACAAGATCGACCTGGCGGGGTTCAGCGAGGAGCGGTTCGAGGCCATCGCCGCCGGGTTCCGCGCCTGCACGGAGGGCCTCGGCTTCCGCACCTTGCAGGCCATCCCCCTCTCCGCCCGGCACGGCGACAATGTCATCGCGCCGAGCGCCCGCACGCCCTGGTATGCCGGCCCGAGCCTGCTCTCCCACCTCGAAGCCGTGCCGGTGGAGCAGGAGGCGCTGTCCCGTCCGTTCCGCATGCCCGTGCAATGGGTGAACCGCCCGGACGCGGGCTTCCGCGGCTATTCCGGCACGGTGGCCTGCGGGCATGCCTGGCCGGGCCAGCGCGTGGTCGTCCAGCCCTCCGGCACGGAGGCCGAGATCCTGCGCATCGTCACCATGGACGGCGCGCAGCCCTCGGCCGACGCCGGGGACGCCGTGACGCTCGTGCTCGACCGGGAGATCGACGTGTCCCGCGGCGACGTGCTGGCCGCCGCCGACGCGCCGGCCGCGGTGGCGGATGCGCTGTCGGCGCGGCTGATCTGGCTGCACGACACGCCGCTGGCCGCCGGGCGGGAGTACTTGGTGAAGCTCGGCACCCGCAGCGTGCCCGGCCGCATCAGCCGCATCCGGCACCGCATCGACGTGAACACCCGCGCGGCGGAGCGGGCGGACTCGCTGGGCCTCAACGACCTCGGCCACGTGGAGCTGCATCTCCAGGCGCCGGTGGCCTTCGAGCCCTATGCCGACAGCCGCGACCTCGGCGGCTTCATCCTGATCGACCGGCTGACCAACGCCACGGTGGGCGTCGGCATGATCGAGGCGGCGCTGCGCGTGGCCACGGACGTCACTTTACAGGTGCTGGACGTGGACCGGGCGGCGCGCGGGCGGCTGCATGGGCAGCGCCCGGCGGTGCTGTGGTTCACCGGCCTGTCGGGGGCGGGCAAATCGACGGTCGCCAACCTGGTGGAGCGCCGGCTGCACGCGCTCGGGCGGCACACCTACGTGCTGGACGGCGACAACCTGCGCCACGGGCTGAACCGGGATTTGGGCTTCTCCGAGGCCGACCGGGCGGAGAACGTGCGCCGGGCGTCGGAGGTGGCGGCGCTGTTCGCCGACGCCGGGCTGATCGTGATCGCGAGCCTGATCTCCCCCTACCGCGCCGAGCGCCGGCGGGCGCGGGAGCGGGTGCCGGACGGCGCGTTCATCGAGGTGTTCATCGACGCGCCCCTGGACGAGTGCCGGCGGCGCGATCCGAAGGGCCTGTACAAGAAGGCCGATGCCGGGCTGCTGCGCGGCCTCACCGGGGTGGACGCGCCCTACGAGGCGCCGGACGCGCCGGACCTGCACCTGCGCACGGCGGAGGCGTCGCCGGACCAACTGGCCGGGCGCGTGGTGGCGGAACTGCGCCGCCGCGGCGTGTTCGCCTGACTGGCCCGATATATATGGCCCATGGCACAGAGGGGCGGCGTTGATGGTGGCGGGCATCCCGTTGGAGACGGTGGACGAGATCGGCTCAACCTCCGAGGCGCTGAAGGCGCGGGCGGCTGGCGCGGGGCCGGAGGCCGCCCTGCTGGCGCGGCGGCAGAACGGCGGCCTGGGCCGGCTGGGGCGGCCTTGGCACTCGGTGGACGGCAACCTGCATCTGTCGGTGCTGTTGCGCCCGCGCAGCCTGCGGTGGCCGGGCCACTGGTCGATCCTGGCGGCGGTCGCCCTGGCCGATACGGTCCGGCCTTATCTGCCGGACCCCGGCGTGCTGCGGCTGAAATGGCCGAATGACCTGCTGCTCGGCGACGGCAAGCTGGCGGGCGTGCTGCTGGAGGCGGGCGTCGCGTCCGGGCCGTGGCTCGTGATCGGCTTCGGCGTGAACCTGGCCGGCGCGCCGCAGGGCCTTGGGCGGCCGGTCGCCTGCCTGGCGTCGGCGGCCCCTGCCCCGGCGCCGGAAGCGTTTGCCGGCGGGCTGCTGCACACCCTGCAAGGCTGGCGCGAACGCTATGCCGTCGAGGGCTTCGCGCCGGTGCGGGCTGCATGGCTCGCCGCGGCGCACGCGCCGGGGGAGCGGATCGTGGTCGGCCTGGGCCAACAGCGCGTGCACGGCGCGTTCCGCGGCCTCGGCCACGACGGGACGCTGCTGCTCGACGGACCCGAGGGAGAGCTTGCGATCACGGCCGGGGAGCTTGAGTAGGCCGGGGCGCGTCAGCCGTCGCGGGACAGCCTCGCGCGCGCCGGGACCAAGGGCACGATCACCAGCGCCGCCGCCGCGATCCCGGCCGCCAAGGCGAACACGCCGTGCAGCGCCCGGGCCAGCGCCCCGGTCAGCCGCGCCAGCTCCGCCGTGGACAACGCGGCGCGGAGTGCCGGTTCCACCAGGTCGCGCACCGCGTCATGCGCCGCCGGGCCGGCCGCCGCCAGCCCGGCGTTCAGCACGCCGCCAAACGCCGCCGCGCCCAACGCCTGGCCGATCAGGCGGGAGAAGAAGAACAGCGACGTCGCCCGCCCGTGGTCCTGGGGCGCCACGCTGGCCTGCACCGCCACATTGAACACCAGGCTGTGCAGGCCCAGCCCGGCGCCGAGCACCCCGCAGGCGACGGCCACCCCCATCGCACCCTGGCCCGGCCGCAGCAGCAGCAACCCCGCGGCGCCGGCCAGCAGCGCGAGGGAGCCGGCCCCCGCCACCGGGCGGTAGGCCACCCGGCCCAGCACCCGGCTGAGGCCCATGCTGGCCGCCGTCCAGCTGACGGTCAGCACGCCCAGCACGAAGCCCGCCACCAGCGCATCGCGGCCCAGCACGCCCTGTATCCAAGGCGGCAGGAACGCCGTCGCCCCGATCATCAGCGCGCCGCAGGCCAGGGCCGACAGGTTGGCGGCGACGATCAGCGGGTCGCGCCACAGATGGAGCGGCAGGATCGGCGCGGCGCTTCGTCGTTCCCGCCAAGCGAACCCGGCCAGCGCCGCGAGGCCGAACGCCAGCACGGCGGCCAGCACGGCGCGGCCGAAGGACTCGCCCTGCACCAGCGTCGCCATCACCGCGCCGATGCCTAAGGCCAGCAGCACGGCGCCGCCCATGTCGATGGGCGCGCGCAGCCGGGTGGAGGCGGGTTCGTGCAGGAAGCGGACGACGAGGAGGGTCGCCAGCAGGCCGACGGGCAGGTTGACCCAGAACACGAAAGGCCAGCCGAGCGTGCCGGTGAAGAAGGAGCCGAGCAGCGGCCCGAGGATCGCCGAGATGCCCCAGATGCCGCTGACGTAGCCCAGGGCGCGCGGGCGGTCGGCGGGGCTGGACACGTCGGAGATGATCATGTTCGCGAGCGGGATCAGCCCGCCGCCGCCGATGCCCTGGACCGCGCGGAACCCGATCAGCGACGCCATGCTCCAGGCGCAGCCGCAGAGCAGGGAGCCGAGCAGGAACACCGCGACGCTGCCGACATAGACGGGCTTGCGGCCGTATTGGTCGGCGAGCCGCCCGTAGATCGGCGTCGTCACGGCCTGCCCGAGCAGGTACACGCCGAAGGCCCAGGTGAACAGGTCGAAGCCGCCAAGCTGCCCCACGATGGTCGGCATCGCCGTGCTGATGACCGTCACCTCGACGGCCGCCATGAAGGTCGAGACCAGCATGGCGGCAACGACGAACTGCCCGTGCCGCGACGCGAGCGCCGGGTCGGGATGCGTGGTGCTCATGGGCCGGCTCCGGACATCGGCCCACCGCCTACGGCGTGACCCGCGGCCGTGTCGAGGGGTGGAGGGCGTCCGCCCCGCGCGTCACCGGCGCAGGGAGAGCGCCAGCCGCCCGTGCTCGGCGTCCACCGCCTCGAACTTGCCCAGGAACGCCCGGATGTCGGGGTCCGCCGTCCTCGCGGCTTCCTCGGCGGCCTCCTGCTCGTCCTCGGCATTGATGCGCATGGCCTCCTCGATGAAGGACCGGTCGGCGGTGCTGCCGGCTTGGGAGTTGATGCTGTTCAGGCGCACCCGGTCATCCGCCGTCATGTCGGTCGGCAACTCGACGCCCTTGGCGCGCGCCAGTTCCTGCAATCCCTGGTTATAGGCCGCGTGGTCGGCGATCAGGCGCGAGGCATAGGCCCTCACGTCCTCGCGGGAGGTGCGCTGCTGCGCCAGCGCGGCGATGGCGAGCTCGTAGGCGCCGCCCTGGGCGTCCTTGACCAGGAATTGGAGGTCCATTCGGGTGATGGGCGCGGCCGTGGGTGCGGGGCCGGGCGCCCCGGCCGGGACGCTGGTGGTCTCGTCGAGGGTGGTTTGGGCCAGGAGGGAACCGGGAGAGGCCGCGAGCAGCAGCGCGGCGGCGGCCGTCAGGATACGGGACATCGACTCCTCAACCCTCCGATAAGACAGCCCGAACGCTGCCGCATCGCACCGGTTCCGGCAAGGCGCCCATGCCCTGGGCGGAGGGCCTGCGCCCGTTCCTCGTGTGCGTGGCCCGGGGCTATCCCACCCGGTCCACGACCTGCATGATGGCGGCGACCACGATCTCGGCCTGTTTCGCCACCGCGGGATCGGCGTTCGCACGCAACATGTCGGCCGCGAGCAGCGCGGCCGTCAGGCTGTTGCGCACGTCGCACTGAAGCGACAATGCGTCCATCGCCTGCTCGGCACGCCGGTCCGGCCGTCGAGCCGCATCGAAATCCAAGGTGTCCAAGGCTGGAAAGCCAGTCATCTGCGGAGACTTTATAGTGTTGAACGCCTCATGGCGACGAGGGGAGCTGATCGGCCTCGGCCGAGGCGGGCCGCAGGCTACGGCACAAGCATCTCGCGGCGACACAGCATCGCCAGGCGCGGCGACAATGCGACCGGCCCATGATACGTCCCGCCGCTCAGGTCACGTGCGCTGAGCACCGCGAAGCCGTCCCGCCACTCCCCCCGGTCCCTCCGCTCGGGCCAGTCGCCGCCGCGCCAGAGCAGGGGCCGCAGGCCGTCCGCGTCTTTGACCCAATGCCACGCGCTTCTCTCGGGATGCTCGGGGCAGCCGTCCCAGGCTCTGACATCAGGCATCGCGGTCCTTCCGTGTTGGCGGCATGACGCCCATGGCACGTCGAGCGGCTTGGATTTCGTCTTTGGCCGGCGCAATCGAAATATCATGGCTTCGGCTCTCTCTCAGGAATGCCCGCAGTGGGCGGGGGCGCACCCGCCTTGTTCGGTCACGCCCATCCCGTGCCACAGCCCGCCAGGGCGCGCAGCCGCTCCGGCTGCAGCAGGTGCACCCGCCCGGCCTTCACCTCCAGCAACCCGTCGCGGCGCAGCTGCTGCATGGTGCGGTTGACGTGGACCACGCTGAAGCCCAGCACGTCGGCGAGCACGTTCTGCGTCAGCGGCATCGCGAAGCAGTTGTCGCCCGCCAGGCCCACGCGGCCCAAACGTCCGTACAGCTCCAGCATCAAATGCGCGAACCGCCCGCCCGCGCCCTGCCGGCCCAGGCGCACGATCTGGCTGCAAAGCTGCGCGTCGTTCAGGTGCGCCATGGCCCGGACGGCGCGGGCCAGGCCGGGATGGACCGGGTCGGCGGCGTCGCCGGCCTCGACCAGCGCCTGCGCGCTGACGGTCTCAAGCTCCGTCAACGCCGCGACGGCGCAGAAGGCGGGCATGCGGACACGCCCCGGCAGCCCCGCGAGGTCGCCGGGCAGGCGCAGGCTGATGATCTGCCGCTGCCCGTCCGGCAGCATGCAGTATTGGGCGGCCCAGCCCGCGACGATCATGCGCGGCGGCGAAAGCAGGGCTTCCGCTGGATGGAGGTCCCGGTACGGGGGATGGTACTGCGCGACCTTGGCGAGGTCGCGCAGAACCTGCATCTCCGCATCCGACAAGGGCGCGAACGTCGAGAAGTGCTCGGCCAGCACACGAAAATGCGGGAGATCATCAGCGATAGCCCCTGTCGCCTTACGAGGACTATCGGCGGGCAAGACTTGCGTCCAACCCAGCAAGTCGCCTTGCACGACAGTACGCCGTTCCAGTTGACATCATAGTCTGCCCTTGCAAAACCTATGGACCACGTACGGTGCAAATGTATTCCCGCAAGGTACGAAATAGATTTTACTAGAACTTATGTTTAGCAGTAAAATATTAGTGTTTTACTGGCGAAGTCTCATCGGGTTCTATTGAAATGTGACATCGATCAGGCATCAAACAGCAATCATATCGACTTAATATCGTAACATTTTCATTGTGCGGCAACGCACCATGCCTCTAGAATCAACATTTTACGACAAGCGTTTTTGCTGAGACTCTACGCAGAAATGCAGGCACTTCGCTTGCCGGGCGAACAGCATTGGTCCAATCGCCGCATCGCGCGGCCCCGTGACGCCGGCTCAGGCCCTCTCGTCAGAAGCCTCGGCGGGATTCAGCACCGAGGCCCGGCTGCGCACCGCCTCGGCGATGCAGTCCAGCACCATCCGCACCCGCGGCACGTCCCGGTTCTCACGGTGCACGCCGAGCCATATCTCGGCAGACGGGATCGGCACCGGCGTCCGGAGACGATGCAGCGCCGGCTCCGCATCCGCCCGGAAGCGCGGCAGCAACGCGAGGCCGCCGCCGCAATAGGCGGCCCAGTGCTGGGTCTCGTAGCTGTCGGCCTTGAGCACCACCCGCGCCTGCCCGGCGTGGTCCCTCAGCCAAGCGGCCTGCGCCGTCAGGTCACGGTCGTCCAGCATGGTGATCAACTGATGCCCCTCGCAACCACGGCTCAGATCCGGCTCGCCGTGGCGCGCGAGGTAGGCGAGGCAGCTATAGAAGCCAAAGGCGATGACGCCGATGTTGCGCATCACCACCTCCGGATGCTCGAACCGCTGCAGCCGCACCGCGATGTCGGCGTCCTGCGTCGCGAGCGGCTCGCCCGGCAGGGTGGGCAGCGCCTCGATGAGGATGTCGCGGTGGTGGTCGTGCAGGGCGGCGAAGCTGGGCGCCAGCAGGTGGCTTGTCAGGAGCTGCGAACTGGCGACGCGCACCAGCCCTTCCAGGCGGACATCCTGCCCGGCCACAGCGCGCTCGGCCATGGACGCCTCCACCTCGATCCGCTCGACGTGCAGGCGGATGCTCTCGCCCGCCAAGGTCAGGACGTAGCCATCCGACGTGCGCTGCAGCAGCCGCACGCCCATGCCGTCCTGCAGCGTGGCCAGGCGCCGGCTGACCGTGGATTGCGTGACCCGCAATTGCTTGGCCGCCGAGGCCAAGGTGCGGTGGCGAGCGACCGCCAGGAAGAAGCGCAGGTCGTCCCAATCCAACATCGCTAGCCTCGTGCATCGGCACGGCCATTGCCCAGTGCGGTTCCGCACGGCCATTGCCCAGGGATGCCCCTGCCCCAAGTGCAGGAAAGAGGCGCATCATTCTCCCAACTCACAGTGAGCGTATCTGTTTCCTCTATTTGAAGGACTACTTGTCCGGCTGCCTCGCCGAACCCTGCCCATGACCCTCGGCGCGGCATGCGCGGCAGAACAGGCCGGCACCCGGAGGTGCCGCCAAGTTTCTTGAAAGGAACGTCCTGCCGCATCCGTCGCGGCTGCATGGAAGCCCGTGTTCGTGGGACCGCCAGCGCGTTTTCGCATGATGCCACTATCCGCCCGCACTCCCGGCCACGCGGGCCAGCTTCCGTCTCAAGATTCTCAAACTCCGTTCGTCCGGGGTGCTAGTGCTGGCTCACCCTCTTCGTTTTCTTGCGGGACCGGCATGACAAGATCGCACACCAGGCCCGCCGGCGCGTAGTCCAGGCGGACCTCTCCACCCAGCTCCTGCGCCAGGTCACCTTCGATCAGGCGTGATCCGAAGCCTTTGCGGCCCGGCGGCGTCACCGGCGGCCCATGGCGCTCCTGCCAGCGCAGCCGCAGCCAGCCGCCGGGCCGCTTCGGCTCAGGCTGCCAGGAGATGTCGATTCGCCCGGCGGCGCCGGCCGAGAGCGCGCCATGCCTCATTGCGTTGGTCGCCAGCTCGTGGAACACCAGGGCGAGGGTCAGGGCCGCTTTCGGTTGCAGGCAAACGGCATCGCCCTCGACCGAGAACCGGGCCGCCTCGCGGCCATCGAGGCCGAACGGCTGCAGCGCCTGCTCGATCACCTCCCGAAGGCCCACCTCCCTCCAGCTCATGCGGCCCAGCAGGCCGTGGACCTTCGACAGCGCCAGGATGCGCTCCTGGAAGACCTCGGCCGCCGTGCCGTCCAGGGGGCCGTGCAGCGTCTGCCGGGCGATCGACAGCACGGTGGCGAGCGTGTTCTGCGTGCGGTGCTTCAGCTCGTCCAAAAGGAACCGCAGCCGGTCCTCCTTCTCCTTGAGTCCGGAGATGTCCGCGAACGAGGCGAAATGCTGCACGACCGCTCCCGCCTCGTTCCGGACCGGGCTGATGAACACCGTGACCCAGAACGCGCTCCCGTCCTTGCGGCGGCAGCAGACCTGCGTCTCAAGGCCGCGCCCGCCCTCGAACGCCGTCCGCAGCTCCGTCAGCGTCTCGGGCTCGATGCCGCGCTCCATCAGGAAGTCGAAGCCCTGGCCCAGCACCTCGTGCTCGTCATAGCCCGTCAGCTTGAGGAAAGCCTGGTTGACGAAGATGATTGGGTTGCCCGGCGCCTGGGCGTTGGTGAACACCATCGGCATGCGCGTCGTCTCGGCGGCGACGACGAACGGGCCGAGGTGGTCCCTGAAGCTTGCGATATCGGCTTCGGCGGCCCGCTGCCTCGCCGAGCCGTCCTTACCAGACATGGCCGATCCCCCCTTCGCCCTGCACGCCGGCCGCGGCGCAGAGGACGCGGGCACATCGCGAGGGACAGGCAAGGGGAATGGAGGGGGCGGCCAACGGCTAACCGCCTCCCGCCTGTATTTGTGTGTCCTGCTGCAAGCCGCTGAACACCCGGCCCTGATGGCGCCTCACGGCGTTCGGGACGACGTCATGCCCCGCTCTGCCGGCGTCGCGCACGGCGCTGTGCCGCTCCGCCGCCGGCTCGTCGAACCGCACAGGGATCGCCAGGTGCCGGGATGGCGAGGGGATGGCGCATGGCGCCGGGCTGAGTTGGTGCATGGATAGGGCGTCCTTCCCAAAGCGGTTCGGCGGCCGATGGCGCCACGCCGTCACCCTTGGATGGCCCGGTGCGCGCGGAAGAGGTGAAGTCCTGCGCATGGCCGCTGGGAACAGGGGGTTGCGGATACCGCGCCTGGAGTTTCGAAGGGAAGACACACTAAAGAATACGATGCACGACGGCCGCCGGCTTGGCGACGCGCGTTTCTGCGCGAGGTCCATGCAGGAATGCTTGCCTTCCCAACCATTCACCCAGATCGAGGCCGGCCGGAACCGGGTCGTTTGGGCGATCATGGCCGTCGGGCCGCGGTCTCCGGCGTGAAGGGCGGCAGGGGCGGCCGACTCGACAGGGCGAAGCCCTCCCGACTAGGCTGCGCCGGGCTGCAAAAGGCATCACGGCCACAGGATACGCAGAGACGCATGGAGCCTGCCCGCAACCGACGCCGCCGCGAACCTGGTCCGTGCTGACCCGGGCCGTGCCGCCGGGCCGGTGGCTGATCCTGGCCGACGACCTGACCGGCGCCGCCGACTGCGCCATCGCCTTTGCCCGGCGCGGCCTGTCGGCCTCCGTCGTCTGGGGCGACGACCCGCCGCCCGACGCGGTGCTGGCGCTCGACGCCGACAGCCGCCGGCTGGGGCCGGACGCCGCCGCCGCCCGCCATCGCGCGCTGTTGCACGCCCATCACCGGGAGGGCACGGCGCTGTTCAAGAAGATCGACTCCACCCTGCGCGGACAGCCGGCGGCGGAGCTGGCCGCGACGGTGCGGCACCTCCGCGCCCAAGGCCGCGGCGCGCTGGCCATCGTCGCCCCGGCCTTTCCCGCGACCGGCCGCACCACCGTGGAGGGCCGCGTCCGGATGGGCGGACAGCCGCTGGAGCACTCCGCGCTCTGGGCGCGCGACCACAGCTACCCCAGCGCGGACCTGATGGCCGTGCTGCGGCTCGCCGGGCTTCGCGTGCGCGGCGCCGGGCTGGACGTTGTGCGGGCGGGGCTGGCGGGGGCCGTGGGCGACGCCTTGGCCGCCGGGGAGGATGCCGTGGTCTGCGACGCCGTCACCCCGGCGGACCTGCGCCTGGTGGCGGAGGCCACGCTGCCGCGGGCGGCGGAGCTGTTCTGGACCGGCTCGGGCGGCTTGGCCCAGGCGCTCGCATGCGGCGTGGCGGGGCCGGCGCGCCCCGTGCGCGTCGAGGTCGCGGGCGGCGTCTTGTTCGTGGTGGGCAGCGTCGCCGAGGCGTCCCGCGCCGCCGCCGCCCTGCTGGCCGCCGGCGGCGCCGTCCATGTCGAGCGCATCGCGCCCGCCGTGCTGCATGACGGGCCGAACGCCCCGGCCTGGCAGGATGCGGGCCGCCGCATCGCGCAGGCCCTGGCCACGGAAACCGACGTGCTGGTCGAGATCGCAGCCGCCCCGGACGCGGACCTGCGCCACGGTGCCGCGCTCGCCCGGCGCTTGGCCGCGCTGCTGCGCCCGGCGGCGCCCGGCCTGGGCGCCCTGTTCGCCACCGGGGGCGAGACGGCGCTGGCGTTGCTGGAGGCCCTGGGCGTCACCGGCATCCGGATGATCGAGGAGATCGAACCCGGCGTGCCGCTGGGGCTGACCCGCGGCGCGTTGTCCATCCCGGTCGTCACCAAGGCCGGCGCGTTCGGCGATGCCGGCACGCTGACCCGCTGCCTGTCCCACTTGCGCCGCCACCGGCGGACGGAGACCTCACCATGAACGCCACGCACGACGCCCGCCCGATCATCGCCATCACCATGGGCGACGCTTCCGGCGTGGGGCCGGAGATCATCATGAAGGCGCTGGTTCGCGACGACGTCGCGGCGCTGTGCCGTCCGCTGGTGGTCGGCGACGCGGCCCGGCTGCGGGAGGCCGGGGCGATCCTGCGCAGCCCGCTCACGGTCAGCGCGCTGGCGACGCCGAACCAGGCCCGATACGCCCGCGGCGCCGTGGACTGCATCGACCTGGGCCTGATCCCGCCCGGCCACCCCTGGGGCACGCTGTCGCCCGTGTCCGGAGAGGGCGCCTACCGCTACATCGAGCGCGCGACCCGCCTGGTCGAGGCCGGCGAGGCCGACGCGATCTGCACCGCGCCCCTGAGCAAGGAGGCGCTGCACGCCGCCGGGCACAAATACCCCGGCCATACCGAGCTGCTGGCCCACCTGACCGGCACGCCGGAGGTGTCGATGATGCTGGTGGCGCCCAAGCTGCGCGTGATCCACGTGACCACGCATGTCGGCCTGGTGGACGCGATCCGCCGGATCGAGCCGGGCCTGGTCGGGCGGGTGATCGCCCGCGGGCGGGAGACGCTGGTGAAGTCCGGCATGGCCGAGCCGCGCATCGGCGTCTGCGGCATCAACCCGCACGCCGGCGAGAACGGCCTGTTCGGCCATGGCGAGGAGGAGGAGAAGATCATCCCGGCGGTCCAGGCGTGCCGGGCCAAGGGATGGGCGGTGGACGGGCCGCTGCCGGCGGACACGCTGTTCTTCCGCGCGGCGCGCGGCGACTTCGACCTGGTGGTCGCCATGTACCATGACCAGGGGCACGGCCCGGTGAAGGTAATGGGGCTGGAGGCCGGCGTGAACATCACCATCGGCCTGCCGGTGGTCCGCACCTCCGTGGACCACGGGACGGCGTTCGACATCGCTGGGCGGGGCATCGCCGACGAGGGGTCGCTGGTGGAGGCGTTGCGCCAGGCTGCGGAGTTGGCGCCGCGCCGGCATTGACGCCGGGCTGCCAAGACCGCCTACGCCGTCAGCGCAGCGAGAAGCTCACCGGAACCGTCAGCGTGAGCGTGCTGCCCGCCAGTTCGGCCGGCACCGGCGGCAGCGGATCGGCCCGGCGAACCAGCGCCACCGCCTCCTCGTCCAGAGCGGCCGAGCCGGAACTGCGGATGAGGCCGACGGAGAGGACGTGCCCGCCCCGGTCGATGGTGAACCGCACGGCGGCGGCGCCTTGCTCGTCGCGCGCCCGCGCCGCGTCCGGGTAGCGTTTCGCACGCTGCAACCGGCCGGCCAACTCGCTGCGCCAGCCCGGCACCGCGCTGGAGGGCGCCGCCGCGGGCAGCGCCGGCGCGGGCGCGGCGACGCTGGGCGCCGGCGCCTCCGGAGCCGGCTGGGGCGGGCTGGCCTGCGCGGGACGCGGCGGCGGCCGGGCGGCGGGACGCGGCGGGGGCGGCCGTTTTGGCGGCGGAGGAGGCGGCTCCGGCAGGATCACGGCGGGATCGGGCATGGGAACTGCGGGCGGCACAGCCGGGGGCGCCGGCTCGGGCTCGGGCTCGGGCTGCGGCGGCGTCGGGGGCGGCTCGGGGTCCGGCTGAGGCTCCGGGCTGGGCTGAGGCGGCTCCGGCGCGGGGGGCAGCGGGTCTGCGACCTGCGGCGGCGGTGCCTGTTCGGGTGCCGGCGCCGCGGCGTCAGGGGCAAGCTCCAGCATGACGGCGTCGGGCGCCAGGAGCGGCGGCTCGGGACGCGGGTCGCGGCGCAGCAGCATCGAGGCGGCGGCGACATGCAGGCCCAGCACGAAGGCCAGGCACGCGCCCCAGCGCAGGACGGTCTGAGCCTGGCCGCTCACCGCCCCGTCTGGCTCGCGTCCAGCCCGACCAGCGCGATCTTCAGGTAGCCCGCCCGGCGCAGCAGGTTCAGCACGGCCATCACCTCGCCATACGGCACGCCCGTGTCGGCCCGCAGGAACACGCGCTGCTCCCGGTTCCCCCCAGTCGCCGCGTCCAGCGCCGCCCCCAGCCCCTCCCGCGGCACGGGCGCGTCGCCGAGGGCGAGTGCCCGGTCGGCGGTGATCGTCAGGAACGCCGGCTTGTCCGGCCGCGGCTGCGGCTGCGCCGTCGAGGCCGGCAGCTCCACCCGCACATCGACGGTCGCGAGCGGCGCCGCCACCATGAAGATGATCAGCAGCACCAGCATCACGTCGATGAACGGCGTCACGTTGATCTCGTGCGCCTCCGTCATCTCGTCGTCGTCCCCGCCCAGCTTGATCGCCATGGCTAATCCCCCACCGCCCGCAGCCGGCCGGGCGGGCCGCGGTCCAGGTCGCGCGACAGCAGGCGCATGGTCTCCGCCACCGCGTCCGCGAGCCGCGCCTTGTGCCCGGCGGTGGCGCGGGCGAACACGTTGTAGATCACGACGGCCGGGATGGCGGCCACGAGGCCCACGGCGGTGGCCAGCAACGCCTCGGCGATGCCGGGCGCCACCACGGCCAGGTTCGTGGTCTGCGACCGGGAGATGCCGATGAAGGCGTTCATGATGCCCCACACCGTGCCGAACAGCCCGACGAACGGCGCGGTGGCGCCGATGGTGGCCAGCACGCCGC
>CAXULX010000052.1:0-31887 GCA_964252005.1 uncultured Acetobacteraceae bacterium
GCCTGACCAACGCCGCCGTGCCGATGGGCGCCGTGGCCGCGAGCGAGGCGATCTATTCGGCCATCGTGGACGGGTCGCCCGCGGGGATCGAGCTGTTCCACGGCTACACCTATTCCGGCCACCCCCTCGCCTCCGCCGCGGCCATCGCGTCGATGGATTTGCAGCGCGCCGAGGACCTGCCCGGCCGGGCGCTGGCGATGGAGCCGTATTGGGAACAGGCGGTGCACAGCCTGCGCGGGTTGCCGAACGTGGTCGATATCCGCAACGCCGGGCTGATCGCGGGGATCGAGCTGCAGGGCCGCGCGGGGATGCCGACGGACCGGGCGGTGCGGGTGTTTCAGCGGTGCTTCGATGCCGGGCTGCTGATTCGCACGACGGGGGACATCGTGGCGTTGAGCCCGCCGCTGATTATTGAAACGCCGCATGTGGACCGGATCGTGGAGACGCTGAGCGATGCGATCCGGGCGGAGGCGGCTTGAGGGGGGCTGATGGTTGATAAGGGCGCCGTTCAGCTACACTGAAGATTATGCTCGAAGAACGACCTACTGACCTGCATGGCCCGTAGACCCGCACACCGAGGCCGGCCTGATGATACGAGACAACCCATCTTTGAATTCTGTGTTCTGGGACCGCCAGTCTCAGCGCAGGCCAGAAATCGGATCTTGCTTCAGAACTGGAAGGCGCGAGTGAACGCGGCTGCACGTAACGCGTGGCCTACGAACAACCAGACCTTTAGCCGCGATGTTGAACTGCGTGTCACGCACTATTCAGAACGAAGGATTGCAGACCGCGACAACCTTCTAAAACCGATTCAGGATGCGCTTCAGGGTATTGTTTATGGCAATGATAAACAGATAAGAGAGTCCACCTCCAACTGGCGCGATATCAATGGAAGGTTCACGATCCGACATGTCTCCCTTCCACTCGCCATCGCATTTTCGGCAGGTGACGAGTTCCTCCACATTCGTATCTGGATTAGCCCGGACGTGGAGGATTTAGGGTAATGGTGCAGACGCGCCAAAACACGGAGGGGCTTGCGCAGCAAAGGATCGCGCGAAAGTACAAGCTTCTTGGTTACGAAGTGCTGGAGAACCCTGAAGCTGATCGTCTGCCGGAGTTTATGCGTGGTATAATTCCGGATATAGTTGCCCGAAGTAATTCGGATAATGTTGTTATAGAAGTTAAGACAAGCTCCTCTCTCAAAGGATCAAACGATCTTATTGGAATTGCAGAGCGCATCTTAGATCATTCTGATTGGCGATTTGAATTGGTGGTTCTTGACGAGGACGAACCAGCGCAATTAGCCAATTCAGTGGCGAACTATGATGGCTTGCTTGAAAAGGTTCAGATCGCGATAAGTGCTCACCTGCCCGATATGGCCTACACCTATCTGACTTACGTCTTGGTCATGGCCGCCCGTGACCTCGCAAGAAAATACGACATCAGATTTAATGATAGAACAGATCGAGACCTGTTCAGAGACTTGGGATTCAAAGGTGTCCTGCCTGAGACTTTGATGCAAAACTGCTTATCTGTTCTTTCCATCAGGGATGACCTGCTGCACACGCTTGCTGAAAGCGGAAAGCCTTCCGAGACTGATTTGCAGCACCTGCTTCAGCTTTGCGAACAGTTGAGAGAATTTCTGTAGACCTCGGATACGATGCGATGACCGTTCTCCGCCTCGACCAGCACGGGGTTTGCAGCGTGGCAGTCTCAGCAAAATCGGTCATCGCAAAAGGCGCTTGGTAGGCCCAGCAGGCAGCCAAGGCTCGGCACCGATCATCTCTCAAACCCCGCCCGGATGGGCCATGCACGCGATGATCGCTCGCGCTGCAGCAAGGCCCGTGCTGAACGCCGCCTGCAGCAAGTACCCCCCAGTCGGCGCCTCCCAATCCAGCATCTCCCCCACCGCAAACACGCCGGGCAGGCGCCGCAGCATGAACCCCGCATCCAGCTCCGTCAGCGCGATGCCCCCAGCAGACGAGATGGCACGCTCAATCGGACGGGTGCCCGCCAGCCGGAGCGGCAGCGCCTTCACCCGCTCCACCAACGGCCCGGCCGCCCCGATCTCCCGCACCAACCCGGCGGCGGCGGGCGCCAGCCCCCCTTTGCGCAGCGCGTTGGCGAGCGATTGGCCGTGGCCGCCCAAACGCCGGGCCAACGCCGCCGCGTCCAGGTCGGGGCGCAGGTCCAGGGTCAGGACGGCGCTGCCCTCGGCCTCGATGGCGTCGCGCAGCCGGCGGGACAGGGCATAGAGGACGCCGCCCTCGATGCCGTCCGCGGTCAGCATGGCCTCCCCGCGCACCGTCTCGCCGCCGAACGTGGCGGCGATGCGCTTCAACGGCTCGCCGGCATGCGCCTGGAACACCGGGGACCATGGGTGCAGGAAGCCGCAATTGGCCGGGCGGAACGGCGTCACCGCGACGCCGCGGTCGCGCAGCAGCGGCGCCCAGCCGCCATCCGACCCCAGCCGCGGCCAGCTCGCGCCGCCCAGGGCCAGCAGCGTCACCGCCGGGCGCACCCGGACCTCGCCCGCCGCCGTCGCGAACCGCAGCGCGCCCGCATCGTCCCATCCCACCCAGCGGTGCCCGGCATGAAGCGTCACGCCCAGCCTGCCCAGCCGCACCAGCCAGGCGCGCAGCAGCGGCGTCGCCTTGAACGCGCGGGGGAACACCCGGCCGCTGCTGCCCACGAAGGTCTCCTGCCCCAACCCGGCACACCAAAGGCGCAGCGCGTCGGGAGGCCACGCCTCGATGGCGGGGGCAAGCACGGGCCGCGCCGGGCCGTAACGGTCGAGGAAGCGGCCCAGCGGCTCGGAGTGGGTCAGGTTCAGGCCGCCGCGCCCAGCCAACTGGAACTTGCGGCCCACGGACGGCATCCGGTCGTACACCGACACGGCCAGCCCCGCCTGCGCCAGATGCTCCGCCGCGATCAGCCCGGCCGGGCCGCCGCCGATGACGGCGACCGACGCCACCGGCCCGGCCGTCAGTCCTTGAACAGCTCGGCCGGCGAAGGCGCGTCGCGCGAGTACTCGGCGGCGCAGTAGCCGCCCCCCTGATAGCGTTCGGCTACCGGGTTGCCGCTGGTCTTGCCGGCAAGCTGGCCCGCATACGGGTCCGCGCTGTCCCCCGGCGTCCAGCCGACCCGTGCCCGCTGGTCGCGCCGCCACCAAGTCATGCGCGCGTTGGCGGACGCCCCCCACACCACCGAGTGCCCGACCGGCCCGGCCAGCGTGCACCGCTCCATCAGCCGGTGCAGGTCCGCGTAGGACAGCCAGGTCGCCAGCATCCGGTCGTCAATGGGCTCGGGGAAGCAGGAGCCGATGCGGATGTTGACGTTCTCCACCCCGTGCTTGTCCCAATACAGCCGCCCCATCAGCTCGCCATACGCCTTGGACAGGCCGTAGAAGCTGTCGGGCCGGAAGTCGCAACCGGCGTCGAGCACGGTGCCGCGCTCATGGAAGCCGATGCTGTGGTTGCTGCTGGCGAACACCACCCGGGCGCGCTCCCGCCGGGCGGCCTCATAGACGTGATACAGGCCGCGGATGTTGGGACCCAGCACGTCCTCGAACGGCTGCGCCGTCGAGACGCCACCGAGGTGCAGGATGGTGCCGCAGCCCTCCGCCAAGCGCAGCAGCGCCACCCCGTCGTTCAGGTCCAAGGCCGTGAAGGACGCGCCGCGCGGCAGCGCGCCCGGGAACGGCGCGATGTCAGTCAGCCGAACCGGCCAGCCCAGGCCCGCCAGATGGGCCGCCAAGGTGCGCCCCAACGCGCCGCTCGCGCCGGTCAGCAGGACGGGTCGTGCGGGATGTTCGGTCATGATGCCCTCGGCAGCGTGCGTGAGCGGCACAGTGTTCCGCGCGCTTGCCCTCTGGTCAACCGTGCGGCAGGCTGCGGCGATGCTGACCCTCGCCCAGGCCGCCGCCGATCTTGCCTCCGGCCGCATGACGGCACGGGCGCTGATCGACCAATGCCTGGAGCGCATCGCCGACCCCCATGGCGAGGGTGGGCGCGCCTTCATCGCCGTTCATGCCGAGCAGGCGCGGGCGAGCGCGGATGCAATGGACGCGCTGCGCCGGGCCGGCCGCGCGCCCGGCCCGTATGCCGGCATCCCCATCAGCCTCAAGGACCTGTTCGATGTGGCCGGGGAGGCGACCGCCGCCGGCAGCGCTGTGCTGAAGGCCGCGCCGCCCGCCGCCGCCCATGCGCCGGTCGTGTCCCGTATGCTGGCGCAGGGCTTCGTTCCGGTGGGCCGCACCAACATGACGGAGTTCGCCTTCTCCGGCCTCGGCATCAACCCGCATTTCGGCACGCCGCGCAGTCCCTGGCAGCGCGATGCCGAGGGGGTGGGCGGCCGCATCCCCGGCGGCAGCAGCTCGGGCGCCGCGGTTTCGGTGGCTGACGGCATGGCGGTCGCGGCGCTCGGCACCGACACGGGCGGGTCCTGCCGCATCCCGGCGGCGTTCTGCGGCGTGGTGGGCTACAAGCCGACCGCGCGCCGGGTGCCATTGGCTGGGGTGCTGCCATTGGCGCCCTCGCTCGACAGCGTGGGGCCGCTGGCGCGCAGCGTGCGGTGCTGCGCGGCGGTGGACGCGATCCTGGCCGGGCAGGTCCCGCATGCGGTCGAGCCGATGGCGCTGCGCGGCCTGCGCCTGGCGGTGCCCGGCAACATGGTGATGGACGGCGTGGACCCCGTGGTGGCCGAGGTGTTCGACCGCGTGCTCAACCGGCTGGGCACCCTGGGCGTGCAGGTGACGCATCTGAACGTCCCGCAATTCGAGCGCATCGCGGCGGCGAACGCCCAAGGCGGCCTGGCCCCGGTGGAGGCTTATGCCTGGCACCGCCATCTGCTGGCCGAGCGGGCGGACGCCTATGACCAGCGGGTCCGCGGCCGTATCGAGCGTGGCGCCGCGATGACCGGGTCCGAGCTGGTCGCGCTGCAGGCCGCCCGCATCGAGATTTGCGCCAGCATGGACGCGATGACGGCCCCGTTCGACGCCGTGGCGATGCCGACGACGCCGATCCTGCCGCCCCGCATCGACGCCCTGAACGAGGAGGCCGAGTATGTCCGGCTCAACGCCTCCATCCTGCGCAACCCGTCCTTGGCCAACTTCCTGGACCGTTGCAGCATCAGCATCCCCGCGCACCGGCCTGGCGAGGCGCCAGTGGGGCTGATGCTGATGGGCGAAACCGGCGGCGACGCCCGGCTGTTCGCCATCGCCGCCGGGATCGAAGACATGCTCGGGGAGCACGGCTCATGAGGTTCAAGCTTCTGCGGACCGTTCTGCTGCTTCTACCCCTCGCCGTACCGGCCCGGGCGCAGGCGGTGCTGGACGCGATCCTGGCCCGCGGCGTGGTCCGCGTCGGCCTGACCGGCGACTACCGCCCATTCTCCATCAAGGACGGCGATGGCCGGTTCGAGGGGCTGGACGTGGACATGGCGGAAAGCCTGGCCAAAGGCTTGGGCGTGCGGTTGGAGATTGTGCCGACCGCTTGGCCCACGCTGCTGCCGGACCTGCAAAGCCAGAAATACGACATCGGCATGGGGGGCATCACGGTCACCCTGGACCGCGCCAAGACCGCCTATTTCTCGGCGCCGGTGATGCGCAGCGGCAAGACGCCGATTGCCCGCTGCACCGACCAGGCCCGCTTCACCTCGCTGGCCGACATCGACAAGCCCGGCGTGCGGGTGATCGTCAATCCCGGCGGGACCAACGAGTCCTTCGCCCGCGCCAACGTGAAGCAGGCGCAACTCATCCTGTTTCCCAACAACGCGACCATTTTCGAAGAGCTCGTCGCCAACCATGCCGACGTGATGATGACCGACGCGGTGGAAACCCGCCTGCAGCAGCGCCTCCATCCGGAGCTGTGCGCCGTCCATCCGGACCAGCCCTTCAACTTCTCCGAACTCGCCTACATGCTGCCGCGCGACCCGGCGTTGAAGGCGTGGGTGGACCAGTGGCTGCATATCCAAGCCGAAACCGGCGAGCGCCAGCGGCTGCTCGCGAAGTGGCTGGACTGACCCGTCATGCCCGGGCGGCACCCGGGCATGACGCCTGGCATCAGGCGAAGCTGACCTTCTCGTTTCCTCCGGGATGCGGCGGCTCCCCGGTGACAACGGCCTTGAGATAGCCGTAGGCGTGCACCATCGTGCTGTTCGGCGCGTCCCAGTACTCGGCCATGGTGACATCCACCTTCAACAGGGCGATGTCGGGATCGTCCTTGCCCTTGGGGAACCAGGTCCGCATCGATTCGCCCCAATGCGCGTCGATGGCCGCCTTGTCGCGCACGAGCTGGGCGTGGCCGGAGAGGCTGACGTAGTCCTGCTTGCCGGGGTCGGCGTAGGTGACGCCGACGCGCTGGTCCTGCTTCACCTCGTTCACCTTGTGGCTGCTGGCGCGGGTGAAGAACCACAGCGTGCCGTCGAACCCACTCTGCGCCGCGACCATCGGGCGGGCGCGCAGGTTGTCGTCGTCCTCCGTCGTGAGCATGGCGAAGCTGATGCTCTTCATCATGTCCCACATCTTCTGGGTGGCTTCGGTTTGGTGCGTGTCGGTCATCTCGGTTCCCCTTGCGTGGTCACCGGTATCAACCGATCAGGGCGGGGTTCGGTTGCACGGGTTTGCGAGTCTAACGTCCGTCCACCGTCAGCACGCGCTCGGCAAAACGTGCGGCCATGCCGTCGGCGACATGCAGGGTCCAACGCCCGGCCGCCGCCGCCTCCGGCAGCGTCACCGTCCAATCCGCCCCGCCTTGCCCAACCCGCAGCACGCCGGAGAGCAAGCGCGCCGACGCACCGTCGGGATCAAGCAGGTCCACCCGCATCGCGTGGGTCTCGGCCGGCGTCGGCCCGTCGAGGCCCACGCGCCAGGTGACCTGCGTGCCCGGCCGGGCACGGTCCGGGCCGGACAGCACGGGTCCCGGCAGCGGCGCCGCCGACACCGCTAGGATCGTCGGCTCGATGGGGTCGAGGCCGATATCAAGCTGGTCGGCCCAGCCCAGCGCACCCGCCCGGCGCATGTCGTAGATGAAGCCCGGGGCCGGAAGCCGCACGCCCAGCGTCCCGGGGGCGCCCCATGGCGCCGCGGCTTGCAGCGCCAGGATCAGCACGCCGCCGTTGCGGAAGACGTGCGCCTCCACGTTGCTGGCACGCAGGCCGTCGGGGCCGGTCATCGCCACGCCCGGCGCCGCGCCGGCCTTGGTCAGCAGGTCCGCAAGCGCCGTCAGGCCGGCGGCGCTGGAGGGTTCGGCGTCCGGGCGCACGATCTGCAGCATCTGTGCCACCCCGGCCAACGGGAACCCGGCCCGGCGGCGGCTGTGCTGGTCGAACACGCCGGGTTCGGTGTCGGCCAGCACCGTGCCGCCGCGGGCGGCGAACCGCCTGATCTCCTCGATCTCCGCCGCCGACAGCGCAATCGCGTGCGGCAGCATCAGCGCCTTGATCGCCTCCTCCCGCAACGCGCCGCCCTCAAGCGTTTCGGACGACAGCCAGCGCGGCGGCAGGCCGATCTGCGCCAGGCGGTCCACCATCTGGCGACGCGCCGCGCGCCAGGCGTTGTCGTCCAACTCACGCTCCGCGTCGCGGTCGGACCAGGCGGCGCCGCGGGGCCGCTGGTCCAGCATCCAACGGGTGCGGAAGCTCGCCTGCGAATACAGCATCGCGACGGGACCAGCAGCCGGGCGGCTCGCGATCAGCGCCGGGGCGACGACGCGCAGACCGCCCACCAGCGCCGCCAGCGCCCGGCCGCGCGGACCCGGCCCACCGTCCGGCTGCACCGTGTCGTTCAGCTCGTCCCAGACGATCAGGCCGCGCCCGCCGCGCAGCAGGTCCCGCCAGGCCGCATGGTCGGCGCGCAATCCCGTGTCGAAGCTCGTGTGGAGCGGGATCAGCGCCGGGTTCAGCCCGTGCGCGATCTCCAGCGCGTTGCCGGAGTCGTAGACCTCCATCACGTCCACGGCCTGCGCCAACCGGCCGTAGTCGTAGCCGCCCCAGCCCGGCACCTGCGCGCCCTCGATGGCCGAGAGCGCGGCGGGGTCCGCGCCATGCACCGCGTCGGTGCCCGCGCGGACGGCGGCGGCGAACGCCACGTCCATCCACGCCTTGAAGTCGGCCCAGGCGGAGAAGTTGTCGTCGGTCCGCCGCATCGCGTCGTCCGTGAGGTCCGGCACGACCGCCTCCCACGACGCGAAGCGGCTGCCCCATTGCCGGTTCAGCGCGTCGAGGTCCGCATATTGCGTTTGCAGCCAGGCCCGCATGGCGCCGAGCGAGGCGGGCGACAGGTCGAAATCCCAGTTGGCGGACAGGTCGCCGATCCCGGTCTCGTCACCCAGGTTGTAGAACAGCGGCCGGTCGGGCGCCTGGCGGCGGACGACATCGGCCAGCCGCGCCCGGACCGCATCGAGCCAGGCCGGGTCCGACAGGCCCGGCGCGCGCAGGAATACGCTGCGGTCCCCCGGCGCCTGCTGCCGACGAGCCCGCGCCGCGTCGAACAGCCACGTCACGGGCTTGCCCTCGGTGTAGCGGTGGTACGGCGCATAGAAGTCGGTGGCGATGTTCTCGACGAACCAGGGCAGGCCCGCCTGGCGCCGCGCCGCGACGCTGGCCGGGTCGATCTGGCCGCCGGTGCCGCGCAGCTTCACGCCGCTGAACCCCAGGCGGGCCAGCCCCGCCATGCCGGCCACCTCCTGATCCTGCCACATGATGAGCTGATAATCGTCCCAGCGGCTGGCCTCGGCGGCGGCGGGCCCCGCCAGGCCGGCCAGGCACAGCAGCGCCGCCGCGAGCCGGGCGGTCAACGGCCGAGGACCTGCCGCTTCGCCAGGCCCAGCAAGCTGCTCACGCCATCCTTCGCCTCGTGCAGCACCGCGCCCACGCGATGACGCCAGATGCCGTCGGTCCGCACCTCCTCGTCACCGGGCACGACGACGTTGTCCTCCAGCTTCGGCGTCTCGCTCGACCAGTCCAGCAGCAGCGCCGCCGGGCGGCCGGTGCCGTTGGCCAGGCGGTTGCGCCGCATGACGACGCGGGTGTCGCCGCTCGCCACCACCGCCGCCTGCCGCCCGTCATTGCCGGGCGCAAGCTCCAGGACGTTGTCCTCCAGCAGCAGGTTGCCGGCCGCCGCCGACACCGCCAGCCGGGAGGTCTCGATCCGGTTGCCGGTCAGCTCGGTCTGCAGGGCGGTCGAGCCGACCTGGCTGCCCTTGACCCCGGTGAACACCGACTGCCGCACCTGGAGCACGGCCACCGCGCCGGCCAGCAGCGCCACGGAGGGGCGGTCGCCCGCGACGCCGCCGCCCTCGAACCGGCATTGCACCACCCGGATCGTGCCGGGGCCGCCGATGCCGGCGAGCACGCCCACCTCGTTGTTCACGAACTGCACGCGCTCCAGCAGCAGCGACTGCCCCTCCAGGCGCACGCCGGCGCCGTTGCCGTCCGGCACACGCGCCCGCGCCAGGGTCACGTCGCGCACCACGGCGTCGTCGCCCTGGATCACCAGGATGGCCTTGGCGCCGCAGGTCTTGTCCGACAGCACGACGCCCGGCGCGCGGCCGGCCACCGTCACGCCGTTCGCGGTCAGGGTGGCGCAGTCGAAGTAGGTGCCCGGCTCGATCAGCACGATGTCGCCGTCCGCGGCGGCGGCGATGGCGCTGGACGGCAGGTCGAACTCCTGGCCCGGCCCGGCCGCCAGGTCCCGTGCCGCCGCGGGCGCCGCGGCCAGGAGTGACGCGGCGAGCAGGCCCCAGACGAACAAGCCCCGAACGAACACGATGGGGCGCATCGCGGTTCAGTTCGCCGCGGTCACTTCGCCGTCGCCGTGCAGCGGCTTGACCCGGCCGGACATCCGGTTGCCCCGCACCACCGCGTCGGTCGCGGTGAAGTTGGACACGAAGAACGTGTCATAGCCGCCATCGTTCTTGAACGTGTTGTTCTCGATCAGCAGTTCCCGGGTCGGCTGGGTCACGCCCTCCGCACCGATCTCGATGGCGGTGCTGCGGTTCTCCGCCATCGGCCCCTTCTCCATGGTGTTGTCGCGGATCACCGTCGAGCCGCCGTTGGGGATGTCGATCAGGTAGCTGGCGGTCCCGTTGGGGCCGTCGATGATCGTGTTGCCGATGACCTCGGTCCGCTCGGCGCGGGACTTGATGTGGTGGCCCTGCCTCGTGTCGCTGAAGCGCGACCCCTCGACATGCAGCAGCTTGGAATTGCCGACATAGATGCCGTGCGAGCACGCCTTCTCGCAGGTGCCGTTCCGCTCGAACACGCTGTTGCGCACGATGATGGTCGAGCCTTCGTAGCCCGTCAGGATGCCGTTCTGGTTGTTGATGAACCGCACGCCCTCGACCACCAGCTTCTCGCCCTCCCCCCGGATGCCCGCGCCGTTCGAGTCCGGCACGCGGGCGCGGGTCAGCGTCAGGTTGCGGATGGTCACGTCGGCGCCCGCGGTGATGAACAGCGCCTTGCCGCCACAGGACTTGTCGGTGATGACCACCTTGTCGGCGTCGCCCACGCCCTCCACCACGAGCTTGCTGGCTTCCCACGTCGCGCAGTCGAAATACTCGCCGGGGTAGATCTTGACGGTGTCGCCGTCCCGGGCGGCGGCGGCGGCGAGAGAGGGCAGTTTGTAAGCCTTGCCCTCGCCCACTTCGAGCATCCGGGCCTGGGCGCCCCCGGCGAGGATGGCGAGTGCCCCCGTCAGGGCGGCCAGTCGCGTGCATGATGTGGCCATGATGGCTCTCCTTGATCTGGTCGATACACTATCCGACCAAATCAGAAGCTACAACATTTCAAGTGCCGACACGCTCGCTCTCGACCAGGGTGCAGCCGGAGATGCGCCACGTCCCGGCCGGGTCTCGCTCCATGGTGTAAAGCGCCAGCTCGGACGCGCCGTCCGGGCCGATCAACTCGACCTGCTGGACCACGGCGCCATCGCTGAGCCGCAGCCCCGTGAACTCCACCAGGCGCGGCCGGTGCACCGCGGGATAGGCGCGGCGCACCATGTCGAGGAAACGGCCCGGCGTGCCGAACTGGTCCTGGATGCTGGGAGAGGCGAAGCCGAAGGCGGCCTCCGCGTCGTCACGCCGGAAGGCGTCGATCTGCCGGGTGATGACCGCCTGGATCGACGCGCGGTCGGCCGCGGACAGGTCGGCCTGGGCCGAAGCCGGCCCGGCCAGCGCGCACATGAACAGCAGGAGGGCGATCATCGAGCGCACCGGGTCAGTCCCCGTCCGCGCCGCTGGACGCCAGTTGCAGCGCCGGCACGACGGGGTAGGAACGCTCGGCCACGAGCGGTCCGGCCATCGCCCGCTGGAACGCGCGCAGGACCGGCGCCGGCGACAGCTCCTCGGGCGTCAGGAACAGGCCCCACCGGCGCGCCAGGCCGCCCAACCCCGTCCGGCTGGACCAGATCGCCATGGGCAGCGCCAGGACCAGCCCGAACACCAGCGGCGCGCACCACGCCAGCATCGCCGCCTCGGTCTGCATCAGCAACAGGAGCCAGCCCAGGCCCACCAGCAGCGTGCCCCGCAGCCGCGTCCAGCCCTCTGCCCAGGACACGCCGCGGTTGTCGCGCGGCTGCGCGTCCCAGCGGACCGTCTGGCCGAGCAGCAGGGCCGCGACGTAGCGGGTGTAGAACACGATCAGCGTGGCCGAGATCACCAGCGCGGCCACCTGCTCCAGCGCCGCGCTGGCGAGCAGGCGGGCACGGCCGCCGTAGGACCGCGCTTCCCGGTCATCGAACAGCGCCGTGCCCAGGCTCAACAGCTTGCCGGCATACAGCAGCCCGAGCACCAGCACGGCCAGGGCGGCATGCGCGGCCCCGGCGCCGAGCAGCACCGCAGGCACGAAACCGCCGCCCATCGCGGAGTCCAGCGTCGCGAGCGCCAGGAACAGTACCGCCAACGGACCGGAGACGTAGTGCAGCACGCCGTAGCCCAAATGGAACCGGCCCACCGGCCGCAGCCCCGGCCGGTTCAGCAGCCGCGCATGCTGCAGGTTGCCCTGGCACCAGCGGCGCTCCCGGCTGGCGAAATCGACCAGGTTGGCCGGAAGCGCCTCAAAGCTCTCCATCACCTGCGGCAGCACCCAGACCTCGAACCCGGCCGCGCGCATCAGCCCGGCCTCCACCACGTCGTGGCACAGGATCTCGCCGCCGAACGGCTCCCGGCCGGGCAGGACGGGCAGGCCGCATTGCGCGACGAAGGGCGCGATGCGCACGATGGCGTTGTGGCCCCAGTAGTTGCCGTCGCCCTGCTGCCAGAACGTCAGGCCCTCCACCAGCATCGGCGTGTAGAGCCGCGCCGCGAACTGCTGCACGCGGGCGAACAGGGTTTCCCGTCCCACGGGATAGGGCACGGTCTGCACCATGCCGACGCCGGGGTTCGCGTCCATCAGGCCGATCAGCGTCGCGACCGTGCCGGCGCCCATCAGGCTGTCGGCGTCGAGGACGACCATGTAGTCGTAGCGGTCGCCCCAGGTGGCGCAGAACTCCGCGAGGTTGCCGACCTTGCGCCCGGCATTGCTGGTGCGCCGCCGGTAGCGCAGCGTGGGCACCCGGGTGCGGAGCGCCGCGAACGCCCGCATCTCCTCCGCCGCAATGGCGGGATCATGCGTGTCGGAGAGCACGAACAGGTCGATGTCCCGCAGCCTCGATGCGGCGACCGCCTGGGCCATCACCTCCATCGCCGCGAACACCGCGCGCGGGTCTTCCTGGTGGATGGGCATGACCAGCGCCGTGCGGCTCCGCCCCGACGGCGCCGCCGCGACCTGCAGCGCGCGGCCGGACAGCCGGGCCAGGAAGCCCAGCACCGTCGGCCAGCCCGTCAGCGCCGCATAGAGGACGTTGACCGCCAGCAACGCCAGCAGCGGCCAGCGCAGCGGATCAGCGAGGCCCGCCGTCAGCCAGATGGCCAGCGCCGTGGCCAGCGCCGTGGCCCCGACGATGGGCACGACGAACGCCGCCCGCCGCAGCCAGCCCGGCGCGGAGCGCAGCGTGCTGACCTGGCAAAGGCTGGCGGCGGCCTGGTCCATGAGGAGCGAGTCGCGGAGCGGTTGCATCTTCATTGCCGGTATGGCCTGTGCCCTGAGGAGAGGTGAGATAGAAATGATCTTACCCCTACAATATGGCCGCCTAATGGCTGCCCGACAGCAGATCCAAGGCAGCGGCTGCAGACGTCAAGAAACGTTCCGCCGGGCGGCCCTGCCCTTCACGCACGGCGAACTCCCGCAGCGCCGCCGCCAACGGGACGGGGCCGCCGAACTGGAAGCCGACCTGGCTGCCATAGGCGCAGGACGCCGCGATCTTGCGCTCCAGCCCGGCGGCGATCCCCAACGCGCACTCCCGCAGCCCGGGACCGACATGATCCGAGACCGCACTTGTCTCGCGAAGTGCGTAGGGCGTGTCCCGGTAGAAGGCAAGGTGCCGCGGCGCCGCCTGCTGCACGGCCCGGATCATCTGCCGGTGGTCCACATGGTTGCCGAGGCCCTGCGGCGCCAGGACCAGGTCCGGCTGCAACTCCTCCAGCATGGCCGTGATCCCGTCCGCGAGCGGCTGCCACACCCCATCGTCCGCCCGGATCGCGCCGAACAAGGCCGGGGCGGAGGCGTAGCCCCGGTGCGGCGCCTCCGGCAGATCGAGCCAGCGCAGGTCGGCCACGCCCAGGATCGCCCCCGCCGCCCGGTCCTCCTCCCGCCGCAGCGCCATGTAGTCGACGTCCGGCGCCAGGCCCTTGTCGAGCTGGCAGGACAGCGCGAACCCCGTGGCCGGCAGCACGGTCGCCGTGAACGCCGTGGCCATGACGCTGCGCCAGCCCGCGTCGGACAGTTGGGCCATCAGCCCGCCGCAGGAGAACGCGGCGTCGTCGAGATGCGGGGACAAAACCAGTGCGGTCGGCATCTACAGAAGATGTGGCTCGGCACGGAATCGACAGGGGGTGACCGGCAAATGCGGCGGCCAGTCCAGGTCGGGCTTCTGCCCGGCGACCGCGGCGTAAACGTCCATGACCTGCCGGCCGACCTTGGACCATGAATAAACGGCGCGGCACTCCCGCAACGCCGCGTCCGCCAGGCGCCGGCGGAGCGCCGCGTCGCGCAGCACGCGGCGCAGCGCCTCCGCCAGGCCGTCCCGGTCGCCGGGTTCGGTCAGCAGGCCGTTCTCGCCGTCGCGGATGCAATCGACCACGCCGACGGACCGGCAGGACACGATGGCGAGCCGCGTCGCCATTGCTTCCAGGATCGTGTTGCTGAACCCCTCGGCATAGGTCGGCGACACGAAGATGTCGGCCCGGCGGTACACGGCGGGCACGTCGGTATACTCGACGTACCCGGTCATCTCCACTTGGCCCTGCAAGCCCAGCAGCGGGATGGAGGCGGCGGTCTCCTCGAAGCTCGGCCCGATCCCGGAGACCAGCAGCCGGAACCGGTCGCCGGTGTCCCGCAGCTGGCGCGCGGCGTCCAGCAGGTCCAGCACGCCTTTCCGGGCATCGACCCGCCCGTGGTAAAGCATGACCGGCGGATCGGCCTCCACCCGGGCGGGGTCCGGGTGGAACCGGTCGATATCGACGGCGCCGGGCACGATGGTGAAGCGGGCACGGTCGGTGCCGAGGCGCTGCACCACCTCGTCCGCAAACGAGTCGCAGCCGATCAGCACGGCGTTGGCGTGGTCCAGCACCCGGGTCATCGCCAGCCGGTGCGTCTCGCAGCAGCTGCCGACCCAATGCCCGTCGCCGCCCTGGATCGATACCACGTTGGGCACGCCGAGCCGGCGCGACGCCTCCAGCACCGCCCAGCCGCAGGGATAGCCGTACTGGGCGTGCAGCACGTCGAAGGGCCGGCGCGCGTGCTCGGCCGCGACGGCCTCCACCATGGCGGCGACGTCGCGCTCGAAATCGCCGCCATTCTGCTCGCCGAGCTGCTCCAGGCCGATGACGCGCACGCCGGGCACCTCGGGCGGCGGGCCGCCGCCATACACCCGGCGGCCGAACGCATCGCCGCGGTACTGGCTGATCATCGTCACGTCGTGCCCGGCCTCGACCAGCTCGCGCAGCAGGTTCAGCGCATAGACGCTCATGCCGGAGATCGCCGGGAAGAAGCGCCGGCTGACGAAGCAGATCCTCATGCGGCGGCTTTCAAATAGGCCAGCGATGCCGGGATGATCGCATCGGCACGGTGGCTTTCCCGCGACATCTCGACGCAGACCAGTTTCTCGAACCCGATGGACTGCAAGGCGCGCAGGACGCCGGGCACGTCCATGTCGCCCTCCCCGAACGGCAGGTGGACGTGCACGCCGCGCCTCATGTCCTCGATGGTGACAGTGCCGAGATGCGGCGCGAACTCCGCGACCGCGGCGGCCGGGTCGCGCTCCCCGGTGACCATGCAGTGCCCGGTGTCGAGCGCCAGCCGCAGCCCGGGAATCTCCAGCGCGGCCCAGTCATCGACGGTCTCAATCAGCATGCCGGGTTCCGGCTCCAGCGCCGCAATGGTGCCCAGGGCCTCCGCCCGGCGCGCCACCTGCTCGGCGCCGCGGCACAGCCAGTCCCGGGCGTCGCCGGGTTCCACCCCCGGCTTCGGCACCCCGGCCCAGAACGACATGGCGTCGGCCCCCGTCTCGGCGGCGACCTCCAGGGCGCGGAACAGGAACTCCACCCGGCGCGCCCGGCCCGCCGGGTCGGCGGTGAGCAGCGTGGGCTCGTGCTTGGCGCGGGGGTCCAGCAGGAAGCGCGCCCCGGTCTCGACGACACAGCCCAGGCCCAACTGCCGCAGCCGTGCCGCCACCCGCCGAAGCTCCGCGCCGAAACCCTCCGCGAAGGGGTCCAGATGATGGATGTCGAGCGTCAGCGCCACGCCGTCGTAGCCCGCGTCCGCGATCAGCGCCAGGGCGTCGTCCAGGCGATGGTTGGCGGCGCCGTTGGTGTTATAGGCGAAACGCAGCGTCACGGCCGTTCCATCGCGATGGGCGCGCTATGCACCTCGGGTTCCCGGTACAGCGGATACAGGCCGCCGACGATGCGGTCCACCGCCGCGATGTCGAGCCAGGGATCGCCGCCCAGACGCCCTGCCGCGTCGGGGGGCAGGCGCACCGGCGCGGCCCCGGCCGGCGGCGCGCCCAGGCCAACCAGCGGGCTGCCGCGCTCCATCAGCTTGCGCACCCCGCGCTCCCCGATGCGGTGGTAGCTCATGGTCTCGACCTCGAGGCCCGGCACCACGGCCTTCACCACGTGCACGCCGGGCGCGTGCGGCGGCGAGTAGTCGAAGTAGAGGATTTCCATGCCGGCGGATGCGAAGCGCCGGGCCAACTCCTCCACCAGCCCGGTGCCGGATAGCGGGCCGTCCCAGGTCGGCAGCGCGTCGAACCGCTGCGTGCCACGGCGGGACAGCACGGTGTCGGCCAGAAGGCGCTTGAGCGATCCCTGGTCGAGGCCCAGCCACTCCACCATGGCGCGCAGGCTGCGGCTCTCCTCGCCGCCCAGCGTGTGGTAGGCGCGGAACCGCTCCAGGTAGCCCGGCGGCGCCACGCCCGCGATGTCGGCCAGCGGCGCGTGGCTGAACACCTTGCGCATCCGGGCGGCCGCGAACTCGAACACCGCCTTGCGCAGCGCGTGCTCGCGGTCGAGCGACGCCGCCTCCCCCGCCGCCGTCACCATGATCGGGTAGGGCGCCGCGACTCCGTCGCGCTCCGCGCCCACGCAATACACGTTGGCGGTGCCGAACTCGGTCGTGGCGAACTTCGGGATGACCTCGATCCCCAGCCCGCGCAGCCGATCGAGCAAGGCCCGGGTGCGCGGGTCGACCGGCCCGTCGCCCAAATCCAGCGCGATGCCGCGGTCCATCGCGCGGAACCCGGTCCCGTTGCCGTCCCGCTGCAGCAGCTCGCACAGCCCATGCCCGATGGCGAAGTCGAGCGTCGGCCCGGCGCCCAGCCCGTTGGTGATCGGCGTCGTGAACGGCACGTAGCCCGGCGACAGGTCGCCCACCGAGCACGCCGCGATGTCGATGGGCAGCCACACCGTCCCGCCCCCGGGCCAGCGGCGGGCCGGCACCCATTCCAGGGTGGTGTCGCCATCGACCGGGCTGCCGGCCGGCAGGCACAAGGTCAGCGGGTCGGCGACATGCCGCGCGCCTACCTCGGCCCGAAGCGCGTGGAAGCTGGCACGCTTGCGCTCCATCCGGTGGATTTCGGTCGCGGAGTGCACGGCCTCCGCCAGTTCTCCCGTTGTGCCGATGATGGCGCCGTCGTCGTCCACGCCGTAGCCGACGCCGTGCGGCGCCACCCCGTGCCAGCGCGTGCCGTCCCGGTTCAGGAAGATCGCGTTCCAGCAGGACACGCCGGTGCGGTCGAGCGGCGACAAGGAGAACAGCTCCACCCGTCCCTCGGGCATGGAGGCGACGTAGGCGGCTGCGGCGTCGGGCAGCGTGGGCGGCAGGAAATGTGTCATCGCTCGATCTGGATAGGGCGGGTCAACGCCGTGTCGGTGCAGTGTTATAGGTGAGAAGGCGGACGGGCCATCGCCTGCGCCTTCAGCACCAGCTTCATAATCTCCAGGTCGCGCGCGGCGCCGAACGCGAAGGGCTGCCCGCCCAGCACGGCGTCGGCGAAGCTTTCGACCTGGTTGAGGAACGGCGAACGCTCGGCGCCGGGAACCGCGACGGGCTGCACCACGCCGGTCGCCGCGTCGATCCAGTCCAGCGTGCCGCCGGCCGTCTGTCCCATGGTGTCGGTGGCGACCAACTGCCCGGCGGTGCCCACGATCTCCAAACGGCGCCGCGGCAGGGTCTCCGGACAGTTGTAGGCGACATGCATCTGCACCATCACGCCGGAGCGCGACCGCGCCATCAGCAAGGCCCCGTCCTCGACGGTGTAGCGGTGCACGCGGGTCTGGCCGATGGCGGCGACCTCCACCAAATCCTCGTTCAGCAAATAAGACGACAGATCGAGGCCGTGCGGGGCCAGGTCCATCAGCGCGCCGCCGCCCGCGCGCGCCGGGTCGATGCGCCAATTGTCCCCTGCCCCGCCCGCCGCCCAATCGGCCGGCAGCCAGCAGGCGTAGACGATGCGGATCGCGGTGATGGTGCCGAGCCGGCCCTCCGCCACCAGGGCCGCCAGCGCGCGGTGCGCCGGGTGGAACCGCTGGTCGAACGCGGTGGCATACAGCACGCCGGCCCGGCTGCACGCAGCGACCATGGCCTCGGCGTCGGCCATCGTGGTCGCCATCGGCTTCTCGCACAGCACCGGCAGGCCGGCGGCGGCCGCGGCCTCGACCAGCGCGCGGTGGGCATGGTTGGGCGCCGCGACGTAAACGGCGCCGAGGCCCGGCGTCGCGAGGAACGCATCCATGCCGGCATAAGCGGGCGCATCGAACAGCTTGGACGCCTGCTGCAGGGACACGGCGGAGGGGTCGAACAGGGCGGCCAGGCGCCCGTTGCGCGACGCCTGGATCGCCAGCCCGGCGTAATCGCGCGCCACCCAGCCGCACCCGGCGATGCCCCAGCCCAGCGTCACCATCGCTGCGGCAGGTCCAGCAGCACCCGGTGCCGGGCAAAGCGGTCGGTCGCGGCATCCGCCCCGGCCACCGCCCGCTCCGGCGCATCCGAGCGGAGCGGGTAGGTCGCGAGCGGCCCGTACTCCCGCTGGTAACGCTCCGACGGCCACCGGATCTCCGGCCCGGCGTAAAGCGGGTTGCGGCGCAGCACCGTCCCGGGCGGCGGCATGGTCAGCCCACCCAGGAGCGCGCGCGGCGCGGCGGCGCCGGTCGCCCATGCCACGGCCGGCGCATCGGCGATCATCTCGGCATCGCCCGGCACCGGCGCCCGCGTCTCGATCAGCGCCCGGGTGAGTTCCCGGTCGTCGTACAGCATCGGCGTCCCGAACAGCGCGGCGTAGCCGGCCGGCGGGAGCGGATCGCCCGCCGATAGGTTGTCCACCAAGGCATTATGCGCGTGCCCGACCAGCACGCGGCCGTCCGGGCCGGCGACCCGCAGCATCTCGGCCGCCACATGCGGCTTGTCCGGCAGGAAGTAGAAGGCGTCGTGGCAGAACACCAACCCGGCGGACGCGCCGGCCAGCGGCCAGGCCGCCGCCGCGTCGAAGCACACCAGCCGCGCCGCCGGCGCCAGGTAGCGCCGTGCCAGCCACAGTTTGGCAAAGACGATGTCCGCGCCGATGACCAGCGGGGCGAAACGGGCGAACTCGCGCAGGTAATGCCCGGCGCCGCACGCCAGCTCGAACACGCAGGACGGGCTGTTCCAATGGGCCTCGGCCAAGGCCAGGCCGGACAGGAAGGTCGGGTCCGACCAGCGGTGCGCGAAGTAGGTGCCGACGGCACCGAATGCCAGGAGGTCCATCGCCGCGCGGAAGGTGAACGCCTCCGGCTGGCGCACCAGCGCGGCCCGGTCGTCCTCGGAGGGCGGCGGAGTGCGCGCCCAGTTGTCCTGATCGCCCAGCAGAAGCACCAGCGCCCGCTGCGCATCGCCCGCGTCGAGCGCCGCCAATGCCGCATCGGCCAAGTCGCGACGGTCGGCCCGCAGGAACGGAATGTCCGCGACCACCGGCCAGCGTTCCGTGCCGGCGGCGAGGGAATGCGGCGTGTCCGCCACCAGCGCCTGGCCGGAGACCGGGCTTGTCAACGCGGCGTCCGGCCATCGCGTCACGGCAGCTTGGCGTCCCGCAGCACCGCTTGGTGGAAGCTCTGGGTGGGTCCGGCGTGCACCAGCTCCATGTCGTCCAGCGCCTGGTCCACCGTGAAGCGGGCCACCTGGTCGTAGTGCCGCATCTGCAGCACGCGGTCGATCACGTCGGCCGCGTGGAACGCCCGGCCCACAGGCGTCGAGGCGTCCGGGATGGCCGCCAGCGCGGCGGCGGCGGCCTCGGACAAGGCAACGGGCAGCGTCGCAAGCTCACGGGCGAACAGCCGCTGCATGACCGGGCCGAGATGCTGGCCCAGCAGCATTTCCCCGGCGAACCCACTATCGGGCAGCCGGGCATTGTGCAGGTGGTGCGCCATGCCGGCCAGGAACGCCGCCGCCGGGTCGGCGCCGTAGCGCGGCGACAGGATCACCGCGAGCGCCGCCACGACCATGCAGTGGTCGCCATGGCCTTCGGGCGGTTCCAGGACGATGCGCGGCTTGCCCGGGCACGTCGCGCCGGCGCGGGGCTGACAGATCAACGCCTCGGCGAACGCCGGCGCCGCCCCGGGCCGAAGCGCCTGTCCCAACCGGCTCCGAAGCCGTGCCGCCAGGTCGGGATCAATCGGGTCCGACACCTCATCAAAGGAGCGCGCCAACACGCCCACCGACTCAGCTTCGGTCAATCCGGCGTCCAGCAATACGGCGCGGTCGATGCCGCCAAGCCGCGCAGCCGCGACCGCATCGGCCGTCGCCAGCAACGCGACGTCCAGCGGAGCCTGCCCTGCGAGCAAAGCGCCCCAGGCGCCGCGGAACAGCCGAGATGCCAAGCTGTCGGGACTGGAGGCGTCCCGGACACGCTTCAGGTCGCAAAGCTCCGTCGCAAGCGGCACGACGCCGGCCAGGCTTGACGCCTGGCCGCTGATGTCGTCCAGCACGTTGCTAGACCACGTGCCCCACGCTACGCGGCCAGCCAATCGAGAAGCGCACGCTCCTGCACCGGGAAGCTGTGCTCCTCCCGCTTGCCGGCCGGGGTCATGGGCGCCTTGAAGAACAGGCCAAGCTGCTCCTGGATGCCGCCGCGGCCGCGTTGCCGGGCCAGGTCGAGCACCCGGGCGATCTCGATGACCAGGGGCGCCGCCAGGATGCTGTCGCGGCAGAGAAAGTTGACCTTGATCTGCATCTTCTGGCCGAGGAACCCCACCAGGTCGATGTTGTCCCAGGCTTCCTTGTTGTCGCCGCGCGGCTTGTAGTACCGGATATCGACGATGTGATCCTCGACGGGATAGCCCAGGATGTCGTCGAGCACCGACCCCTTGGTATTCAGCTTGCTTTTCAGGCTGTCGGGATTGTCCAGCGCCAGGCCGTCGCGGTTGCCGAGGATGTTGGTGCTGAACCAGCCCTCCACATACAGGCTGCGGCTGCGGAACGCCGGGGCGAGGACGGTCTTGATGAAGGTCTGGCCGGTCTTGCCGTCCTTGCCCGCGACGGGGACGTTGCGGCGCTCGGCCAAGGTGGTCAGGGCCGGGATGTCAGCAGCGAGGCTCGGCGTGAAGTTGCCGTAGGGCACGCCCTCGACGATGGAGGCATAGGCATACAGCATGGCCGGGCTGATGGCCGGGTCGCTGCTGTCGAGGCCCTTCTCAAAGCCCTCCGGCGTATGCAGCGCGCCCGCCGACTTGTCGGGCCAGCGTTCGACGGAGGCCAGATTGACCACCACCAGGTTCTCGATCCCCGACGTCTCGCGGTAGCGGCGGATGTCGTCGCGAATCCGGTCCACGGCCTCCCGGTGCGACCCGGCGGCGACCTTGTTGGCGCCGTCCACGTTCTTGCAGAAATCGACGCTGCCCACGGCGGGCCAGGGCGTCATGCCGCGCAGCGCGGGCGCCACCAGCTCAGCCTGCTCGCGGTCGAGCACCCGATGCTCCCGCACCGCGTTCTCCAGGTTCTCGCCATGCAAGTCCCAGCCGGCGAAGTGCAGGTTCCGATAAGCGGCGATCCCAGAAGCGCCCACGCCGGCCAGCGGCAAGCCCGCCATGTCGTTCGAACCGGCACGCAGCATCTCGATGCCTGCCGCCGCCGTGGTGGCAACAGCGCCGCCAAGGCCAACCACAAGCACGCCAACACGCCGTCCACTCGTGGACACGTCTAGCCCGGTATCAGGCATCAGGGTTTCTCTTCTTGTTGAGGGCCACACCCGGAATGGGGGCCTTGCGGTAGAGGGGAGAACATAAGCGGCGGACGCAGCATGAAAAGGCAGTCATATTCGCTTTGGGAAAGTAAGCCGGCAGCCTCGACTTTGTGCAGGGCCACGCGCCTTAAAGCCGCAGCGACAGGAAGTCGAGCCATCTGGACCCGTCATATGGCGAAATTCGGGCATGGCCAGCGCCGGCTTGCGGCGTTTACGGCCGCATGTCCGGCCCATTCTCGCCGTCCTCGGGATCGGTGTCATCGAGCTTGCGGCCAGGAAAACTATGGTCGCCTGCGTGGTCTATGACGTCGTGCTCCAGCCGCCCGGCTGTGCGGTCCAGCACGAACACGTGGCTGATGCCCTCTGATTCTGCGACCTTTTGCGCAGCGGACACCGCCTCCTCCAGCGACATCGCCGTGCCGTCGGCGCGCACGGGCTGCACCACCTCAGTCCCACCCGGCGATCCCGACAAAGTGATTTCCGTCACAATCTTGCGAGGGTCGTCCTCGTCGAAGCGGCGCAACACGAGAACGCGATGTCCTCGTCCGTCGGGCACTGGGTCGTGCGCGTCCAACGTCCGGATTTCAACAGTATTTGGCATAGGTGCCGCCTCCATCGCACATAACGGCCATAGCCGGACTTAGTTCATTTCACCGGGCGCCAAATAGCCCGGCGATCCAAAAGCCGACCGGGCCGTCCCATCCATCCCGCGCCTTTCGGGCCGTCCGCGCTTTGCTGGCGGCGGGGTTTTGTGATCCAAGGCGCGGCGATGCGGCACCCCGCGACGGCCATGCCGGACCAGGGTGACGCGATTTTTGCCGGAGGGAGACTTTCATGAGCGACGACCTCGATCAGTCCGACGGCGCCGGCGGCAAGCACGCGGCGGCGCGGCAGTTGGCGGAGCAAGCCCTGCGCGCCCAGGCCGCAGGCGACGAGGATGAGGCCGAGCGGCTGTTCGCCGCCGCCGAGCGGGCCGACCCCCAAGCCGTGATCGCCGTGTTGGAGGAGCATCGGGACGACCCGGCGCCCGCCGCCGCCATGGCGCCGCAGGACGACGCCGAGCTGGCCGCAGAGGCCCGCACCGTCGAGCCGGGGGCCGATGCGCCGAGCCGCGCCGGCGTGTCCGGCCGGGGCAGCGGGGCGGATACCCAGGGCACCTGACCGCACCGCGGCCCTATCGAAAAGACCGGATTGAAAAGAGTGGGGCCGGGCGGCATATGGCCCTGCCGCCGCAGCCGCGGCGCGAGCACGGCAGCCTAGGGAGATCGCGATGACCGACGTGCAAACCGAGACCCACGAATTCAGCGCCGAGGTTGGCCGCCTGCTCGACCTCGTGGTGCATGCGCTGTATTCCGACCGCGAGATCTTCCTGCGCGAGCTGGTCGCCAACGCCGCCGACGCCACGGACCGCCGCCGGTTCGAGGCGCTGACCACGCCCGCTCTGGCGCTGCCGCCCGAGGCCGGCGTCCGCATCGTGCCGGACAAGGCCGCCCGCACCATCCTGATCGCCGACAGCGGCATCGGCATGGACAAGGCGGAGTTGTCGGCGAACCTCGGCACCATCGCCCGGTCCGGCACCCGCCGCTTCGGCGACGCGGCGGCTGCGGCGAAGCCCGACGAGAAGGTGAGCCTCATCGGTCAGTTCGGCGTCGGTTTCTACTCGGCCTTCATGGTGGCGGACCGCGTGGAGGTCACGAGCCGCCGTGCCGGGTCGGAGGAAGCCTGGACCTGGGCGTCGGAGGGCGCCGGCGCCTTCACCCTCGCCCCGGCCACGCGCGATGCGCCCGGCACGAGCGTGCTGCTGCACATCAAGCCCGACGCGGACGAGTTCCTGGAGCCGATCCGGCTTGAGACCATCGTGCGGAAGTGGGCCGACCATATCACGGTGCCGATCACGGTCGCGACGGAGGGCGAGGACCGCCCGGCCAACGCCGGCACCGCGCTGTGGCGCAAGCCGAAGGCCGAGGTGACGGCCGAGCAATACAAGGAGTTCTACCGGCATCTCGGCCAGTATGACGACCCCTGGGCCACCCTGCACTGGCGGGCGGAGGGGGCGCTCGAATACTCCGCCCTGCTGTTCGTGCCGGGCGCCCGGCCGTTCGAGGCGGTGGAGGGCGTGCGCGAAAGCCGCGTGCGCCTGCATGTGCGCCGCATGTTCATCACCGACGAGGCCGGGCTGCTGCCGCCCTGGCTGCGCTTCGTGCAGGGCGTGGTGGACACCGAGGACCTGCCGCTGAACGTCAGCCGCGAGATGCTGCAGGCGACGCCGGTGCTGGCCCGCATCAGGAAGGCGGTGACCAACCGCGTGCTGAGCGAGTTGAAGGCGCGCGCCAAGGACGCGGACGACTTCGCCAAGCTATGGGAGAACTTCGGCGCGGTCCTGAAGGAGGGCGTCTGGGAGGACACCGAGCACCGCGCGGAGCTGGCCACGCTGATGCGGTTCCGCTCGTCCGGCCAGGAGGGCTGGACCGGGCTGGATGGCTACGTCGAGCGCATGAAGCCGGAGCAGGACGCGATCTACATCCTGACCGGCGACGATGCAGACGCGCTCGCCCGCTCGCCGCAGGTGGAGGGGTTCAAGGCCCGCGGCGTCGAGGTGCTCCTGCTGACCGATCCCGTCGATACCTTCTGGCCGGAGCGGCTGGCCGAATGGGGTGGCAAGCCGCTCCGAAGCGTGACCCAGGGCGGCATCGACCTGTCGAAGCTGCCGGTCACGGCGGAGCCGGAGGGCGAGGCCGCCGACGTGGACAAGCTGCTGCCCGCGTTGAAGGCGGCGCTGGGCAACGCCGTGGGCGAGGTGCGCGCGACCGACCGGCTGGTGGACAGCGCGGTGGTGCTGGCGGCGGCCGGGTTCGGCCCGGATTTGCAGATGCAGCGGCTGATGCGGCGGCACGGGCAGGCCGGCATGGGCCTGCCGCCGGCGCTGGAGGTGAACCCGCGCCATCCGCTGATCCACAGCCTGTCGAAGCAGCTTGAGGCCGGCGCGGACCTCTCGGACACGGCGCATACGCTGCTCGACCTGGCGCGGGTGCAGGATGGGGAGATGCCGTCCGATCCCGCCGCCTTCGCCCGGCGCGTCACCGCGGCCCTGGCCACGTGACCGCCGCCGGGCGTCACCGTACGCTGCGGAACCGCTCCACGGCGGACACCAAGGCCCGGCGCACGCCCGGCTCCAACGCCGAGTGCCCGGCGTCTGGAATGACGGTCAGCCGCGCCGAGGGCCACGACGCCGCTAGCTCGAAGGCGGTGCGCGCCGGGCAGATCATGTCGTAGCGGCCCTGGACGATCTCGGCCGGCAGATGCCCGATCCGGTGCATGCCGCCGAGCAGCCCGCCCTCCGGCAGGAACAGGTCATGGGCGAAGTAATGCGCCTCGATCCGCGCGAGGCCCAGCGCCGTGCGGTCCTGCGCGAAGGACGCCACCGTGTCGGGGCTGGGCAGCAGGGTGCTGCACGAGCCCTCATAGACCGACCAGGCGCGGGCGGCGGCGATGTGCACGGCGGGGTCCGGATGCACGAGGCGCCGAAGGTAGGCGCCGAGCACGTCGCGCCGCTCCTCGGGCGTCAGGTGGCCCACGAACGCCGCGTGCGCGTCGGGGAACACCGCGCCCAGGCCGTGCAGGAACCACTCGACCTCGGCCCGCCGGCCCAGGAACACGCCGCGCAGCACCAGGCCGCGCACCCGGTCCGGATAAGCCTGCGCGTAGGCGAGCGCCAGGGTGGACC
This sequence comes from uncultured Acetobacteraceae bacterium, assembly GCA_964252005.1. GTDB lineage: Bacteria > Pseudomonadota > Alphaproteobacteria > Acetobacterales > Acetobacteraceae > CAHJXG01. The sequence goes on from CAXULX010000052.1 coordinate 25,530, forward strand.
CCCAGGACCCGCCGAACAGCAGCCAACGCTCGATGCCGAGGTGGCGGCGCAGCGTCTCGATGTCGGCCACGAGGTCGGGCGTCGTGTTGTGCGCCAGGCTGCCCAGGGGACGGGAGCGCCCGGCGCCCCGCTGATCGAAGATCACCACGCGCCAGAAATGCGGGTCGAAGAAGCGGCGGTGCACCGCGCCCGCCCCGGCGCCGGGTCCGCCGTGCAGGAACAGCACGGGCTGGCCGTGCGCCGCGCCCACCTGCTCCCAATACATCACGTGCCCGCCGGACAGCGGCATATAGCCGGTTTCGAACGGTCCGATCTCGGGAAACAGGTCTCCGCGGGGCATGGGAACAGGCTACACTGAACCACGCCATGGCGGAACCGGGCCGCTGCGGGTAAATGGCATCCATGAACACGGATTCGTATCGCGGCTGGGTCGCGTTGGGCGCGCTGGCCGGGTTGATGGCGGTCGCGGCGGCGGCCGGGGCGGCGCACCTGCCAATGGAGGCCGGCGAGGCCCGCGCCATCGCCAGCGCCGTGCAGATGCAGGGCTGGCACGCTTTGGCGCTCCTGGGCTGCGGCCTGTGGGGTGTGCGGGGCGGCGCGCTGACCCATGCGGCGGGCGCGGCGTTCGCGCTCGGCACGCTGCTGTTCTGCGGCACGGTCTATGCGGGCGCGCTCGGCGGCCCGCATCTGGGCGTGCTGGCGCCGGTGGGCGGCAGCCTGCTGATGCTGGGCTGGGCGCTACTGGGCCTGTCCGCGCTTCGCCGTCCCACGCCTCGCCACCCTTGAGCGCAGCCACACCGGTCGGCAGCGCCTACCTCGCCGCCGTGGACCTGGAGCAGCCGCTTGCGGAGGAACTGGCCCAGGCCGGCGTCACCGTCAGCGCCTGGCATGGCCGCCTGGCGCTCTCGCCCGACCCGCCCTTTGCGAGCGCCTGGGCGCTCGATGTCTGGACCGCGCCGCAGGTGCACGCGGTCACCTCGATCAAGACCGCGGCCAGCCTGTTGCGGGACCAGCAACGCAATTGGTCGGGCTACGCCGCCCTGCACCACCGGCGCACGGCATTGATCGAAACCCACCTCCCCCCGGTCCGCGCGCGTGCGCTGCGGTTCCCGGAACCCGCGCCCATGTCGCATCTTGGCGCCTGGACCTTGCTGGACCGTGACCGGATGCTGGCAAGCCCGACCAAGACCAGTCCCTTCGCCTTGGGCGAGTGCCGGTTTGAGGAGGACCATATCGGTCCGCCCAGCCGTGCCTACCTCAAATTGTGGGAGGCGCTGACCCGGCTCGGCATCCATCCCGGACCCGGCGACAGGTGCCTGGACCTCGGGGCCTCGCCGGGCGGCTGGACCTGGGCGCTGGCCAGCTTGGGCGCCTCGGTCCGGGCCGTGGACAAGGCGCCGCTCGACCCGCGCGTCGCCGCCATGCCCGGCGTGGAGCAGGTCATCGAAAGCGCCTTCGCGATGACGCCGGAGCCGGTGGACTGGCTCGTGTGCGACGTGATCGCCTACCCCGAACGCCTATTCGATCTGGTCGGACGTTGGATCGGCGCAGACGGAGCGAAGCGCATCGTTTGCACCGTGAAGTTCCAGGGCGCCACGGACCACGGCACGGCAGGCAAGTTCGCCGCCCTGCCGAATGGACGACTGATCCACCTGTTCCACAACAAGCACGAGCTGACGTTCCTATGGACGCGGCCCGCACCCTGAACAGCTAGGGTTTTCCCGTCAGCGGGGCCGTCTCGGTGGCCTGGCGGTCGTCGTTGGGCCGCCCTTCCGGCGTGTGATCCTTCAGCCCTTTCGGGATGCCATGCGGCGTGTCGCCGGTCGGGTTGTGGTCGGGGCCTGCGCCTTCGGGGGGCGGATCGTCGGTCTGCACTTTTGGCTGGTTCATGGCGAGGGAACGCTGGCGTGGCAGGGCGGTTGCCTCAGCCCAGCGCCGCCTCCATGGCGTCGCACACCCGCTCGGCGTCCGCCGCCGACAGGTCCGGATGGATCGGCAGCGCCAGGATGCGTGCGGCCAGGTCGTCCGACACCGGCAGCGCCGCGCCGTCATGATGGCCGGCATAGGCCGGCTGCCGATGCAGCGGAAGCGGGTAGTAGATCGCGGTCGGCACGCCCGCCTCCCGCAGCGCCGCCTGCACCCGGGTCCGGTCCGCCCCGTGGGGCAGCAACACGGAATACACCGCCCAGGCGCTGTCGCTGTCGGGCACGCGGGCCGGGGTGGCCACGATGTGGCCCAGCCGGCGGTCATACACCCCGGCGATCCGCCCGCGCCCCGCCAGCTCCGCGTCGAACACATCGAGCTTCGCCAGCAGCACCGCCGCCTGCATGGTGTCCAGCCGGCCGTTCATCCCGGTGCGCAGGACCTCGTAGCGCGTCGTGCCCTCCCCGTGGCTGCGCAGGCTGCGATACAGCGCGGCGCGGGCATCGTCGTCGGTGAACAGCGCGCCGCCGTCGCCATAAGCGCCCAGCGGCTTGCTCGGGAAGAAGCTGGTGGCCGTCGCCTGCGCCTGGGTGCCGAGCCTTGTTCCATGCAGCGCGGCGCCGAAGCTCTGGGCGCAGTCGTCGAGGGTGAACAGGTCCTCCCGTTCCGCGATCCCGTTCAGCGCGGGCCAGTCGGCCGGCTGTCCGAACAGGTCCACCCCCACCAGCGCCCGCGGGCGGAGGCGGCCGGCGGCGCGGGTCTCGGCCACACGCGCGGCGAGGTGCCCTGGGTCGATCTGGAACGTCCGGGGATCGACGTCCACGAACACCGGGGTGGCCCCCAGCACGAGCGGCACCTCGGCCGTCGCGGTGTAGGTGAAGGCCGGCAGGAACACCGCGTCGCCGGGTCCGATGCCCTCCGCCATCATCGCGATCTGCAGCGCATCGGTGCCGGAACTGACGCCGACGCAGTGCTTCGCCCCGCAATAGGCGGCGAGCCGGCCTTCCAGTTCCGCCACCTCCGGCCCCAGCACGAACTGGCAATGCGCCAGCACGGCATCCAGCCGGGGGCGGAGCGCGGGGGCGATGCGGGCCTGCTGCGCCTTCAGGTCGAGGAACGGGATGGGGGTCACTCTATTCTCCAGGCAGGCGCACGCGCCCGGGGGCGCCGCCGGCGTTGTGCTCGAACTCCGGGATCATGCGGCCCAGCAGCGTCAGCGCCAAGCCGACCTGCCCGGCCCGGCAGGCGGCGGCGACCTCGTCGATGGCCCGGCCGACGATGGCCGGGTCGGCGGTGCGGGGCGCCGCCATCAGCAGGCCGGGATGCCCGGTCGGCATCGGCGGCTCGCTGCCGTGGAACAATTCCTCGAACAGCTTCTCGCCGGGGCGCAGGCCGGTGAAGCGGATGGGGATGCTGCCCGGCTCCGGCGCGCCCTCGGCCGGGCGCAGGCCGGCGAGCCGGATCATCTGCCGCGCCAGATCGACGATCCGCACCGGCTCGCCCATGTCGAACACGAAGATGCCGCCCTGCGCGCCCGTCGGCAGCGTGGCGTCGGCCATGCCCAGCACGCTCGCTTGCAGCACCAGGCCCACCGCCTCCCGCACCGTCATGAAATAACGCTGCATGTCCGGATGGGTGACGGTCAGCGGCCCGCCGCGCTCAAGCTGGCGGCGGAACAGCGGCACCACGGAGCCGGTGCTGCCCAGCACGTTGCCGAACCGCACGGTGACGCAGCGCATCCCGGCGCCGCGGCGCGCCGCCACGTCCAGCGCCTGGCAGTACATCTCCGCCAGCCGCTTGCTGGCGCCCATCACGCTGCTGGGGTTCACCGCCTTGTCGGTCGAGATGAACACCATGGCGCTGGCGCCCGCGGCGCGCGCGGCCTCCGCCACATGCCGGGTGCCGACGGCGTTGGTCAGCAGGCCCTCCAGCGGGTTCGCCTCCACCATCGGCACGTGCTTGAGGGCTGCGGCGTGGAACACCAGCTCCGGCCGCACGCGGTCGAACACCGCGCGGATGCGGGCCTCGTCGCGGATGTCGGCGATGACCGGCTCCCGCGCCACGTCGGGATGCGACTCCGTCAGTTCCTGGTCGATCTGCCACAGCGCATACTCGCCGTTGTCCAGCAGCGTCAGGCCGGCCGGCCCCAACGCCGCCAACTGCCGCGCCAGCTCCGACCCGATGGTGCCGCCCGCCCCCGTCACCAGCACCCGGCGCCCGTGCACCAGCCGCGCCATGCCGTCGCGGTCGAGCGGCACCTGCGGGCGGTTCAGCAGGTCCTCGATGGCGACGGGCGCCAGTTCCAGCGTGCCGGCGCCCGCCGCTGCCTGCAACACGGTCGGGCGGGGGACGCGGCGCACCGGCACGCCCTCGATGTCCGCCTGCGCCAGCAGCGCCGCGAGTGGGGCGCCGGACAAGGCGGGCTGGGTGACGACCAGGGCGGAGGGCAGCCGGCCCTCGGCGCGCAGCCGGGCGAGGACGGCGGCGGTCTGGCTGATCGACCCAAGGATGGTGTGGCCGTGGATGCGGCGGCTGGTCTGGCCCTCCCGCACCGAGAGCAGGCCGATGACGCGGAACGCCGCCCGGCCCTCCCCATACTCCAGCGCCCGCAGGAACAGGTCCGCCCCGTCGCCGGCGCCGACCAGCAGCACGGATTGGGCGTCCGCCGCCTCCCGCCCCGCCCGCTGCGCCAGGCGCAGCCGATACACGACCCGCGGCGTGCCGAGCGCCACGATCAGCGTCAGCGCGTGCACCACCGGAAACGTCGGCGTCGGCAGCGGGAAGCCGGAGACGCCCAGCAGCAGCGCGAACAGCACGGCGCTGACGACGCTGCTGCCCACGAGGCCCAGCAGGTCCTCGATCCCTGCGAATCGCCAGTACTGCTGCGGCATGCGGAACGGCAGCCCGGCGACCAGCAAGGTGATGGCCCCCCCGGCCACGAACCAGAGCGGATGCAGCAGCCCGCCGCCGGGATCGGCGACGTAGCGCGCCAGCGGCGTCGCCACGGCGGCAAGCACGCCGTCGAGCGCGACGTTCAGCAGGATGCGGTTGACCGAGCGTTGCGATGGCATCGTGCCGATCCTATAGCCCACCGCGCGCCGCTTAGCAGTCCCCCATTCCGGAACGCCCGATTGACGACCAACGCCCTGCTGAACCACCTGCTGTTCATCGCCGCCCTCGCGCTGCTCTCGGCGGGGCTGGTGCGGGCGATGATCGGCCTCGGCCCGGCGGACCGGCCGGATGCGCGCAAGGCGCACACGCGGGTCGTGCCGAAGGGCGGCGGCGTCGGGGTGGTCGCGGCCTTCCTGGTGGGCATCGCCGTGCTGTATCGCTACGCCGAGTTCTCCCGGCTGGCCGACCCCTACTTCCGCGGCGTGATCCTGGCCGCCAGCGCCATCGCGCTTGTGGCCTTTCTGGACGACTGGCTGGACTGGCCCTTTGCCGTCAAGCTCGCGGCGCAGCTGGGTGCGGCCGTGCTGGCGGTCGGCAGCGGGCTGGTCGTCGCCGATCTGCACCTGCCCTGGTGGGGGCCGGTGGCGCTCGGCTGGGCGGCGGCGCCGCTGACGCTCGCCTGGATCCTGTTCGCGACCAACGCGGTGAACTTCATCGACGGGCTGAACGGGCTGGCCTCCGGCGTGTCGGCCCTCGCCTGCCTCGCGCTGGCGCCCATGGCCGCGTCGTATGGCGGATGGTTCGTCTACTTCGCCTCGCTGCTGCTGGCGGCGGGGCTGCTCGGTTTCCTGCCGTTCAACTTCCCGCATGCCCGCATCTTCATGGGCGACGTCGGCAGCCAGTTCTGCGGCTTCGTGCTCGCGGTGCTGGCGGTGGCGGCTGGGCGGTTCCAGGGGGTGGAGCTGTCGGTGCTGCTGGTGCCGATGCTGCTGTTCGGCGTGCTGTTTGACGTGGCGTTCACCCTGGTTCGCCGGGCGCTGGCCGGGGATCGGCTGACGGAGGCGCATCGCAGCCACCTGTACCAGATCGCGCACCGGTCCGGCATGGGTGCGGCCTCCATCACCCTGCTGCATTGGGGGTTCGTGCTGTGGGGCGGGCTGTGCTGCCTGTTGTTCATCGCGGCCCAGGGGTCGGCGAAGCCGCTGCCGGTGCTGCTGGTGCTGCCGCCGCAGCTGGCCTGGGCGGCGTTCGTCGCGGCCCGTGCCCGCCGCGTGTCGCTCGGCCGCTGGTAAACGCTTTCGTTGTTCCCGCCGATGCAGTGTAGTCTGCCGCAAACGCCCCGGCCTGATCCGGAGGCAGAGGGGAGTACGCATGGGCACGACAGTGAGCGCCGGGGCACGCACGGCCGCGACGGCGGCGCGGCGCCGCAACTATGCCCGGCAATACTGGCCCTTCATCGTGCCGGCCGGCGCCGTGGTGTTCGCCGTCATCCTGTTCCCCTGGCTGTTCACCCTGTTCATGTCGGTGCACGACTGGCACATCG
>CAXULX010000053.1:0-29599 GCA_964252005.1 uncultured Acetobacteraceae bacterium
ACGGCATGCACGCCGCCCGCGGCATCCTGACCACCCGCGGCGGCATGACCAGCCATGCCGCCGTGGTCGCCCGCGGCATGGGCCGTCCCTGCGTCGCCGGCGCCGGCGGCGTCAGCGTGGATTACGGCGCGCAGACGCTCTCGGCCAACGGGCAGACCATTCGGGAGGGCGAGGTCATCACCCTGGACGGCGCCACGGGCGAGGTGTTCGTGGGGGCCGTCGCGATGATCGAGCCGAGCCTGTCGGGCGACTTTGCCAAGCTGATGGGCTGGGCCGACGGCGTGCGCCGCCTGGTGGTGCGCACCAACGCGGAAACCCCGCTCGACGCGGAGACCGCGCGGAAGTTCGGCGCCGAGGGCATCGGCCTGTGCCGGACCGAGCACATGTTCTTCGACCCCGAGCGCATCGGCGCGGTGCGGCAGATGATCATGTCCACGGACGAGGCCGGGCGCCGCTCAGCCCTTGGCCGCCTGCTGCCGTTCCAGCGGGAGGATTTCGTCAAGCTGTTCCGCATCATGGCGGGCCTGCCGGTGACGATCCGCCTGCTCGACCCGCCGCTGCACGAGTTCCTGCCGCATCAGGAGAACGAACTGGCGGACGTGGCGGCGGCCATTGGCATGGACATGGCGCAGGTGCGCCGCCGGGCCGCGGAGTTGTCGGAGGCGAACCCCATGCTCGGCCACCGCGGCTGTCGCCTGGGCATCAGCTATCCCGAGATCTACGAGATGCAGGCCCGCGCCATCTTCGAGGGCGCGATTGCGGCGGCGAAGGAGACCGGGCTGGCGCCGGTGCCGGAGATCATGATCCCGCTGGTCGGCACCCGCCGCGAGCTGGAGATCACTCGCGCCCAGGTGGACGGCGTGGCGGCGGCGGTGTTCAAGGAGCAGGGGCAGACGATCGAGTACCTGGTCGGCACGATGATCGAGTTGCCGCGCGCCGCCATCGTCGCGGACAAGATCGCGGAGATCGCGGACTTTTTCAGCTTCGGCACCAACGACCTGACGCAGACGGTGTTCGGCCTGTCGCGCGACGACGCCGGGCGGTTCTTGCCGGCCTATGTGGAGGCGGGCATCCTGCCGAAGGACCCCTTCGTGTCCATCGACGTGGAGGGTGTCGGCGCCATGGTGCGCATGGCGGCCGAGAAGGGGCGAGCGACGAAGAACGGCCTCAAGATGGGCATCTGCGGCGAGCACGGCGGCGACCCGGCGAGCATCGCGTTCTGCGAAGAGGTCGGGCTGGATTACGTGTCGTGCAGCCCGTACCGGGTGCCGGTGGCGCGCCTGGCGGCGGCGCAGGCAGCGCTGGGGGTCGGGGGGGACCGGACGGCCTAAGCAGTTTGCAGCTTGGGCCACGGACAGTTGAGTCAAACCGGACGTGTAGGGCGCATAAGCGGAGCGCCATGCGCCAACGGGCGGCGCCAACGAGAGGCGGATGGCGCTCCGCTTATCCGCCCTACGATGCTGAGAATGCTTGTCCCAACTCGCACAAGGTTGCTTAGCCGCGCGGCACAAGGCGCAAAGGAAAGGGGTGTATGAGCCCAGCCCAGCCCAAGCCGATGACCCCAAGCGAGTTCCTCGCCTGGGAGTCCAGCCAGGACCTGAAATGGGAGTTCGACGGTCTCCGGCCCGTTGCCATGACCGGGGGCACCAGGGCGCACAACGTGGTGCAAACAAACGTTCTCACCGCATTGAGCAGCCGCCTCCGTGGCAAACCCTGCCGGGCGTATAGCAGCGACCTCAAGGTCCAAACCGGACCCGGCTACCGCTATCCCGACGCTTCCGTGAGTTGCACGCCGTTCCCGGACGGCGACCTCGCCGTCGCCGAGCCCGTTGTGATCTTCGAGGTGCTTTCGACCAGCACATCCACCGATGACCGGACCACCAAACTTGCCGAGTATCAGGCGCTGTCCTCAGTCCGGCGCTACGTCATGCTCGAACAGGACCGGGTCTTCGCCACGGTGATTACCCGTACGGACGCTGGATGGAACCACGCCCTCATCGGCCAGGGCGGCACACTTGCCATGCCGGAGATCGGCGTGGAGATACCGATGGCGGAGCTGTATGACGGGCTGGCGCTCACTGCGGCTCCGCAGGTGGCTGTGCCACTCTAAATCCTTCCAAGACCCGTTGAACTCATACCCCTGCGTGGCTTGTGCTGTTCCCTGGTCGCTACCCTGCCGCGAGACACGGATTAGCCCACCCTGAGGAAACCCGCCCTTTCAACGAAGCAGAAATCTCTATCCGCTTTTCCGCCATGCGACGCCCCGCAGATAGCCGCCGATGCGCCGCCCCCATCCGCGTGCTGGAGTCGCCCCGGGGAGGTGCGGCGACAGAGCCGTATCTGTCGCCGCGTCCGACACCGCGGCGGCACCGCCCATGCGGTCGGCCGCAACGCGCTCTCCGTGCAACGCGGGTAACGCAAGCGGCCCTTCCGGCTCCAGCGCACGGACCAAGCCAAACCGGTGCCGCGCCAACGCAAGATCGCCGTCGGGCGCCAACTCCAGCATCCCCAGGCAAAACAGCGCATCGCGCTGGCCGGCATCCCACGGCTGGCCTGGCTGCCACGCATCGAGCGACGCCGTGTCCACATGATGCTGCGTCTGCACCTGCCGGGCCAAGTCCGTCCGCCCGGCGTTCACCAGTCCGACGAGGCAGCGGCGGGCGATGACAACCGCGTCGGCCGGGTTCGCCTCGGTCGCAACGGCAAGCGCGGTCAGGACACCGGCATCGGCCCGGTCGGCCAGGCTCGCCGCGAGCATCGACAGCGCAGCGCGCTCGACCCCGATGGTCGCCTGATCCTCCGCGGCCAACGGACGCAGCGCGGCCGTAAGGTCATGCGCAGCCCGAGCCGCATTGTGCAGGAACGGCTCCATGTCCACCATGCGGGCAGGCGGCTTGCTCCCGTTCAGCCGATGCAGCACGCGAAGGTAGAGCAGGTTGGGCAACGTCCCCGGCACGAGGTCCCGCAACCCCGGCAACGCCAAGCCCGCGGTGCCCGGCAAAGACGCCGGGTCATCCAAATCAAAGCCAAACCCGGCCCGGCACGCGCTACACAGCGTCGGCCAGATCCGCTCGGCTTCGGGCCAATCGCTGGCCGCGACGCTTTCCTGATAGGCGCGGGCCTGCAAGCCCCACCACAAGAACCCGCCCGGCGTCGCCAGCCCCGCGCGTCGGGCAAGATAAGCGCGGTAGCTGGCCCGCGGCACGGCGTCGTTGTCCGGCAGTTGGAATGCCACGTCGGACGCATACGCGATGATCTGATCGCCATTCGCCTCCGTCACGACGTGGCTGAAGCCAACCCGTTCCAGCAGCAGCTTGAGGCTGGCCTCGGTTTCCAGCACCAGATGCGCCCCGACCGATAGGATGGGCACCAGCTCGGCCAAGGGCACGTCCGGGCGCAGCCGGGCCCGGTTCGGCGTCGTGAGCGCCAGCATGCCGCCCGGCGCCAACGCGCTCCGCAGCGTCAGCAGGAACGGCAGCGGCGCGCCGATGTGCTCCAGGACCTCGCTCGCCAGGATGGCGCTGGCGTCGGTGCCCAAAGCCTCCTCCGGCTGGAAGTAACGGCTCTCGATGGGCAGGCCGAGCGCCCCCCGGCCCGCCGCGGCGAACGGCGAGGGGTCGATGCCCCGCCCCGTCCAGCCGCGCTCGGTGATGGCGTAGTCCAGCCCGAACCCGAAGCCGCAGCCGATCTCCAGATAGCTGGACCCCGGGCCGAACGGCAGCCGGGCGATGGTGCGGATGATCGGCCACAGGCCCGCATTGACCTCGACGTAATGCGCGATGTTCAGGTCGCTCGATGCGTCGCGCGTGTAGTCGAAGGCATTGTCCTGCTCGGCAAAGGCGCAGCCGCACCGCGGGCAATCGAGCAGGCGCACCTGCAACCGGCCCTGCCCCGGCAACGTCGCCTCGGCGTCGAGCAGCAGGGGCTTCGGGCCAGGCTCCCCGCAGTTGCGGCACCCGGCCTCCACCGGCGGCGCCGAGGCCGCGGCCCATCGGATGTGGACGCCATCGGCCGCCTGCTCTGCACTCATCCCTGACCCTCGTCCATCGGCCGGATCTGGGACCCACGGCCCCGGCCGGTCAAGGGCAGGCCCCCGCGGGCCGTCAGGCCGCGAGGTCGCGCGGCTCCTCCACCGACAGCCGCGTGCGGATCAGCTTCTCGATCCCGCGCAGGTGCGCCCGCTCGCTGCTGTCGCAGAAGCTGATCGCGATGCCCGTTTGCCCGGCCCGCGCGGTGCGGCCGATGCGGTGCACATACGCCTCCGGCACGTTCGGCAGGTCGAAGTTGACCACGTGGGTCACGCCGTCCACGTCGATGCCGCGGGCGGCGATGTCGGTCGCCACCAGCACGCCGATGCGGCCCGCCTTGAACATCTGCAGGGCGCGCTCCCGCTGCGGCTGGCTCTTGTCGCCGTGGATGGCGGCGGCGGGCTGGCCGGCAGCCTCAAGATGCTGGGTCACGCGGTCGGCGCCGTGCTTGGTGCGGGTGAACACCAGCGTGCGGGTCATCTTGCTGCTGCGCAGGATGTCGGCCAGCAGTTGCCGCTTGCGGGAGGTCTCGACGAAGATGACCTTCTGCTCCACGCGCTCCACGGTGGTGGCCACCGGGGTGACGGCGACGTGCACCGGGTTCTTCAGCATCTGCCCGGCGAGCGTCGAGATTTCCTTCGGCATGGTGGCGGAGAAGAACAGCGTCTGCCGGGCCGGCGGGATCGACTGCACGATCTTGCGGATCGGCACGATGAAGCCGAGGTCGAGCATGTGGTCGGCCTCGTCCAGCACCAAGACCTCGACGCCATTCAGCGACACGGCGCCGTCCTGCATATGGTCCATCAGGCGCCCCGGCGTCGCCACCAGGACGTCGATGCCGCCCGCGACCGCCTTGGACTGCCGCGCCTTGGGCACGCCGCCGTACATCAGGGCGGTGCGCAGCCCGGTCTGCCGGCCATAGTCGCGGAAGCTCTCGGCAATCTGGCTGGCCAGCTCCCGCGTCGGCGACAGCACCAGCACGCGGCAGCCGCGGCGCGGCGCCGGCTTCTTGTCCACCAGCAGGCGGTGCAGGATGGGCAGCGCGAAGGCCGCCGTCTTGCCGGTGCCGGTCTGCGCGATGCCCTGCAGGTCGCGGCCCAGCATGACGTGCGGGATCGCCTGCGCCTGGATCGGCGTCGGCTCGGTGTAGCCTTGCGTGGTCAGCGCGTTGAGGATGGGAAGCGCGAGACCGAGGTCTGCGAAGCTTGGCATGGGTGTGGTGTCTTTCGATGGCCCGTCCCAGGAGGTCGCCTAGCGCCGCGAGGGGGTGCACAGCGATCAGCGGGATCGCGACCGGCGCCAGAAGTGAGATGATGCCGGTGCACAGAGACAACCCACGAAGTCACGACACGCGCATCTCCTCATTAGTGCTGCACCGCAGCGAAGTCAAGGAAATCCGCCACTTGCGCCAACTCCCGGTTGACCCGCCCGCGCGAACTGCGGAGAAGCGGGCGATGCCGTCCTCCATCATCCTCAGCCAGCCCTATGCCGGATTGCAGGCCCAGGCCGTCGGGCTGGCGGAGGCGGCCGGCCTCGCGCCCGCGCTGCTGTCGTTGCAGCCGCGTGCGCCGTGGCGCTGGATGCCGGCCCGGTTCTGGCCGTCGCCGCTCCGCGCCGTGCGCCTGCGCGACCCGGGCGATACCGTGGTGATCGGTGCGGGCGGCACCGCCGCCGTGGTCGCCGCCGCCCTGCGCCGGCCCGGGCGCCCGGCGGTCCAGGTGCAGCACCCGCGCATCGACCCCGCCCGCTTCGACCTGATCGTGGTGAACCGGCATGACGGGCTGACCGGCCCCAACGTCGTCGTCACCCGCACGGCGCTGCATCGCGCCACCCCGGCGCGTCTGGCGGAGGCCGCCGCCCTCTGGGCGCCCCGCCTCGCCCACCTGCCGCGCCCGCTGGTCGCCGTGCTGGTCGGCGGCAGCAACGGGCGCTTCCGGCTGGACGGCGCGGCGGCTGGGGCGTTGGGCGCGTCGCTCGCCGGCATGATGCGGGCGGACCGGGTGGGCCTGGCACTGACGCCATCGCGCCGCACGTCGGGGGAGGCCCGGGCCGCGCTGCGCCGGGCGGTGGCGCCGGGGGGCGGCTGGGTTTGGGACATGGCGGGCGACAACCCATATTTCGGCCTGCTGGCGCTGGCGGACGCGATCATCGTGACGGAGGACAGCGTGTCCATGGTGTCGGAGGCCGTGGCGACAACGGCGCCGGTGCTGCTGGCCCCGCTGCCGGGGCGGTCGCGGCGCATCCGGCAGTTCACCCGGCACTTGCAGGAGGACGGCCGGCTGCGCCCCTTCGCCGGGCGGCTCGACCTCTGGCCCGTCGCGCCGATCGACGATACGCAGGCGGCGGCGGACGAGATGCGGCGGCGGCTGGGTTTTTAGGAGACGACGATGCTGGATATCCAGACCTTCGACGCGCGGGCCGGCGGCAACGTGCTGTACAAGGCTTTTGCCCACCCGGTGGCGGCGGAGGCCGTGCAGCGCCTGGCGACCAGGCTGCGCGGTGCCGGGCCGCTCGCGGTGTACGACCCGGACGGCGTGTCGGACGCGCTGTTCGCGCTGCACCCGGCGATGCCGAGGGCGGCCGAGAGCTATGTGCACGACGTGCAGCAGATCGGCCAGACCCGCGCCGGCGCGCCGGCCCGGCCGCTCGCGGACCTGCCGCGCTCCGCCTGCGCCACCCTGCTGATCGCGGCGTTCGACGCCGGGCGGGTGGCGGCGCGCATCACGCCCATGCTGCCCGAAGGCATGGCGGCCGTGACGCTCGACGAGGCGCGGCTGCCGGAGGGGATGCTGAGCAACCCGCGGCGCTATTTGGACCGGGTGAACTTCGCGACCAACTACGCCTTCTTCCGTGACCAGGGCGGCCTGCACACGCGGCTGGTCACCGCGAACTACTGGGCGGGCTACGGCGCCGGGGCCATGCGCCTGTGGCTGCGGCTGTTCGACGGCGCGGGCGGCGTGCTGGCGGAGTGGGAGCAGCCGGTTCCGCCCGGCCCCGCCGGCATCGCCATCGACAGCGCCGAGGTCCGCACCCGCTTCGGCCTGCCCGAATTTGCCGGGCAACTGTTCATCCACGCCATCGGTGCCGCCGGGCACGACGTGGTGAAATACGCGCTCGACACCTACGGCGACGGCGCGGAGGCCAGCCTGTCCGTCACCCACGACGCCAACGCCTGGCCGGCCGACCGCTACGCTGGGATGCCGGCGCCGCGCGCCGATGAGCGCGTGGTGCTGTGGCTGCAGAACAGCCACGCCGCGCCGATCCCGCCCGGCGCCGTGCTGCTGGACCGCATGGGGGCGGAGGCGCCGGTGCCCCTGACGCAGGAGGTCGGACCCTATGCCAGCCTGGCGGTCGATGTGGCCGACCTGTTGCCGGGCCTGGAATGGCCGGCACAGATCGAGGTGCGGGCCGGGCGCCATGTCGTCCGCCCGCGCTACGAGGTGACGCGCGCCGGGCGCACCCGCATCGCCCATTTGAACGTGGAGCGCGCCAACCTGCCGCCCGATCCCGGCATCCCGTCGATGCATAGTCTGCTGGGCCGCGGCTACCTGCTGCCCTTCCCCATCCTGCCGCGCGGCCGGTTCCGCAGCGTCGTGCTGCCGACCCCCATGGCGGAGCAGCAGACCACCTTGCCCATCCGCATCGACGTGTTCGACACGGCGGGCCGCCGGGTCGCCGAACGCTTCCTCGGCTGCCTGCCGCGCGACCACGGCCTGGCGCTCGACCTGGCCGAGTTCGACGTGGAGGAGGGCCACGCCGACCTCGTCTACGACTTCCGCGACGGGGGCGAGGCCGACGGCTGGCTGCACGCCTTGCTGCGCTACGAGGACCGCGCCAGCGGCCACGCGGCCGAGAGCAGCTTCGGCGCGCACATCTACAACACGGCGATGACCTACCGCGACGAGCCGCAGAGCTACTCCGGGCCGCCGCCGGGCCTGTCCACCCGGCTGTTCCTCAAGCTCGGCGACGGCCCCCGGCACAGCTACGCCGCGCTGATCTACGCGGCCTCGGCGGCCTGGCACCCGTGGTCCACCACCGCGCTGCTGCTGTATGACGGCGACGGCCAGGTGATCGCGGAGGAGGCGTTGCGCATCGCCTGCTCCGGCTCGGCCATGGTGTGGCCGCATCGCGTGTTCGGGGAGGCGCTGCTGGAGCGCGCGGGGCCGCGCGGCTACGTGCTGATCCGGGACGCGACGTGCCGGCTGTTCGGATATCATGGCTTGATGGATGACGCCGGCGGGTTCAGCCTGGACCACATGTTCGGCTTCTGAGGGGGACCGCCATCACGCGCGACAAATTCGACCTGCCGAAGGTCGCGGCCAACCACGAGGCGCTGTCGCCCCTGAGCTTCATCCGGCGCACCGCGGACGTGTTCCCGGACCGCATTGCCATCGTGCACGGGCCGCACAGCGCGACCTGGGCCGAGACCTACGCCCGCTGCCGCCGCATGGCCTCCGCCCTCGCGGCGCAGGGCGTCGGGCCGGGCGACACGGTGGCGGTCATGGCGCCCAACACCCCGGCGATGGTGGAGGTGCATTTCGGCATCCCCATGCTCGGCGCCGTGCTGTGCGCCATCAACGTGCGGCTGGATGCGGAGACGGTCGCCTTCATCCTGGCGCATGGCGAGGCCCGGGTCGTGCTCATCGACCGCGAGTTCGCGCCGACCATGGCCCGGGCGCTCGCCCTGCTGCCGTCAGGCGCGCGGCCCTACGTGGTCGATGTCAACGACATCTTGGCGCCGCCGGGCGAGCCGGTGGGCGACATCGACTACGAGGCGTTCCTGGCCGGCGGCGACCCCGCCTACGCCTGGTCCAGGCCCCCCGACGAGTGGGACGCCATCGCGCTCAACTACACGTCGGGCACCACGGGCAACCCGAAGGGCGTCGTCTATCACCACCGCGGCGCCTATCTGAACGCGGTCGGCAACGCCATGACCTGGGGCATGGCGCAGCACCCGGTCTATCTCTGGACGCTGCCGATGTTCCACTGCAACGGCTGGTGCTTCCCGTGGACCGTGGCGGCGATGGCGGGGACCAACGTGTGCCTGCGCCGGGTCGAGGGGGGCGCGATCCTGGACGCGATGGACCGCAGCGGCGTCACCCATCTGTGCGGCGCGCCCATCGTCATGGGGTTGATCCTGAACCATCCCGGCGTGCAGCCGCGCGATGTCAGCCAGCGGGGCGCGGTCCGCATGATGACCGCCGGCGCCGCCCCGCCCGCCGCGGTGCTGGAGGGCATGGAGCGGCTCGGCTTCGACGTCACCCACGTCTATGGCCTGACCGAGACCTACGGCCCCGTCACCGTCTGCGCCTGGCACGACGAGTGGGATGCGGAGGCGCCCGAGGAGCGCGCCCGGCTCAAGGCGCGCCAGGGCGTGACCTACCCCGTGCAGGAGGGCCTGATGGTCGCCGACCCCGCGACCCTGCAGCCGGTCCCGCGCGACGGCGCCACGATGGGCGAGGTGTTCATGCGCGGCAACATCGTCATGAAGGGCTACCTCAAGAACCCGGCCGCCACGGCCGAGGCATTCGCCGGCGGCTGGTTCCACACCGGCGACCTCGCGGTCAGCTACCCCGACGGCTACATCGAAATCCGCGACCGCTCCAAGGACATCATCATCAGCGGCGGCGAGAACATCTCCACCATCGAGGTCGAGAGCGTGCTGTACCGCCACCCCGCCGTGCTGGAAGCCGCCGTGGTCGCCCGGCCCGACCCGACCTGGGGCGAGACGCCCTGCGCCTTCGTCACCCTGAAATCCGGCATGACGGCCACCGAGGCGGAGATCATCGCCTTCTGCCGCGGCCGCCTGGCGCATTTCAAGGCGCCGCGCACCGTGGTGTTCGGCCCGCTGCCCAAGACCAGCACCGGCAAGATGCAGAAGTTCATCCTGCGCGGCCAAGCCCGCAGCCTCGGAGGCTAAAACCATGCCGCAGCCCAGCCACGTGACGGCCCTCGAAGACGCCGACGAGGCGACGCTGCCGGAGGACCTGCAACCGTATTTCCAGAAATGCCGGGACAAGCTGGGCTTCGTGCCCAACGTGCTGCGCGCCTGGCTGCTGCGCCCGGAGAAGCTGCGGAACTTCGTGCGGCTCTACGATGAGCTGATGCTGGCGCCGTCCGGCATCTCGAAGCTGGAGCGCGAGATGATTGCGGTCGCGGTCTCCGCCTGGAACCGCTGCTACTACTGCCTCGTGGCGCATGGGGCGGCGGTGCGGAAGCTGTCGGAGGACCCGCAACTGGGCGAGATGCTGGCCTTCAACTACCGCGTGGCCGAACTGCCGGCCCGGCAGCGCACGATGCTGGACTTCGCGGTGCAGCTCACCGCCGCACCCCACCTGATCGGCCAGCCCGACCGGGACGCGCTGAGCGCGCAGGGCTTCTCGGACGCGGACATCTTTGACATCGCCGAGGTCGCCGGGTTCTTCAACTACACCAACCGGGTGGCGCACGCCGTCGATATGATGCCGAACGCCGAGTACCACACGTTGGGGCGTTGAGGCGCTAGAAGATGCTGCTGAACAGGCCCTGGCGCTTGCGCTGGATGATCGGGGTGTCGCCGACCTCTGGGGACTGACCCAGCGCCGCGTTCTGCCGCAGCCGGGCGCTTTCCCGTTGCGGGTCCACCTGGGTGCCGGGCGGCGGTGGGCTTTGCCAGAACAGCAGGCGGTCGGTCAGAGGCCGGCTCGGGGTGTCGAGCGCCGCTTCGTTGTCCACGCGGTTGCGGATGTCCGCCGGCGCCGGGCGCCCGGCGGCGGCAACCAGCGCCTGCTGCCCCGGCGTCACCGCGGCGTCCGGACGGCCCAGCACGGTGTCGGGCGCCAGCGCCGCCTCCGCCTGCTCGCGCTGCGTCAGTTCCTGCGGACGGGTGGCGCCAGGGCGCGGCGGGCGCAGGGTGAAGTCGGGCGGCATCGACAGCGGCGCGCGCGTCGTGACCTGGAACTCGTCCGGGGCGTCGCGGGTCAGGCCGAAGGTGCGGGTCAGCTCGTCCCCGCTGCACGCGGCGAGGGACAGGCCGAGGAAGGTCGCCAGAGCAAGACGAGCTGTCATGACGCGGGTTCTACTGCCGAAACCCCGGCGCCTGCAAGCGGGAGCGCGGCCGCAGCCCGTCCAGCACCAGGACGGCCACCCCGCAGACGATGGCGGCATCCGCCACGTTGAACACATACCACGACCAGCCGAAGGCATGGGCGTGCAGGAAGTCCACCACCGCGCCGAAGCGCAGCCGGTCGATGACGTTGCCGACGGCACCCCCGCCGATGGCGCCGAGGCTGGCCGCCACCACCGTGTTCTCCGCCCGGCGCAGCCAGACGGCCAGGGCGACCACCACCGCCAAGGCGATGCCCGCCAGCAGCCAGGGTCCCCAAGCGCCGTCCTGGTGAAACAGGCCGAAGGTGACGCCCTGGTTCCAGACCATCGTGAGGCTCAGCACCGGCAGCACCCGGATTTGGCCGCGATCCGGCAGATGCAGCACCTCCAGCACCCACCACTTGCTCGCCTGGTCCGCGAGCAGCACCAGTTGCGCCGCGAGCAGGCCCCAGCGGGCGCGGCCGGTCATTCGGCGGCTTGGTCGCAGGCGAGCGGGCCGACGGCGCCGGCGCAGCGGATGCAGAGCGCGGGGTGCGCGGCCTGCTGCCCGACCTCCGGCAAGACGCGCCAGCAGCGGGCGCACTTCTCGCCCGGCGCCCGGCGCACCGCCAGCGCCTCGCCGAAGCCGGCCCCGGAGACGATGGCGACCTCGGCCCACCCCTCCGCATCCAGCAGCTTCGCGTCGGCCGCCGGCAGGGTGACGGCGGCCTGCAGCGACGCGCCGATCAGCTTCTCCAGCCGGGCCGCCTCCAGCGCCGTCGTCACGGCCCCGCGCGCCTCGCGGATCTTGGCCCAACGCGCGCCCAACGCGGCGTCGTGCCAGCCGGCCGGGATGGGCGGGAACGCCTGGAGGTGGACGCTGTCCTCCTCCGACGGGAAACGGGCCAGCCAGGCTTCCTCCGCCGTGAAGCACAGCACGGGGGCGAGCCAGGCGGTGAGGCAGCGGTGCAGGTGGTCCAGCACCGTCCGTGCCGCCCGGCGCCGCGGGCTGCCGGCCGCATCGCAATACAGCGCGTCCTTCCGCACGTCGAAGTAGAACGCCGACAAGTCGGAGGAGCAGAACGCATGGATGTCCGGATACACCCCGGTCCAGTCATGCGACGCGAGCGCGCCTTGCATGCGCTGATCGAGCTCCGCCAGCCGGTGCAGCACCCAGCGTTCCAGTTCCGGCAACGCCGCGTCCGGCACGCGCTCCGCCTCGGTGAAGCCGTCCAGGCTGCCCAGCAGCCAGCGGAGCGTGTTGCGCAGGCGGCGGTACAGCTCGGCCTGCTGCTTCAGGATTTCCGGCCCGATGCGCAGGTCCTCCGACACGTCGGAGTTCACGACCCAGAGCCGCAGGATGTCGGCGCCAAGCTTGTCCGTGACCTCCTGCGGCGCCGTCACGTTGCCGAGCGACTTGCTCATCTTGCGCCCGTTCTCGTCCAGCACGAAGCCGTGGGTCAGCACCGCCTTGTACGGCGCCCGCCCGCGTGTGCCGACCGCCTCCAAGAGGCTCGTCTGGAACCAGCCGCGATGCTGGTCGCTGCCCTCCAAGTATAGGTCCGCCGGCCACGGCCCGCCGCGCGCCTCCAGCGCGAAGGCATGGGTGCTGCCGCTCTCGAACCACACGTCCACGATGTCCATGACCTGCTCGTAGGCGTCGGGATCACGGCCCTCCCCCAGGAAACGGCCCGGCGGCGAGCTGTACCACGCATCGGCGCCCTCCTCCGCAAAGGCGGCGGTGATGCGGGCGACGACGGCCGGGTCGCGCAGCGGCTCGCCGGTGCGGCGGTCCACGAACACCGGGATCGGCACGCCCCAGGCGCGCTGGCGGCTGATGCACCAGTCCGGGCGGCCGGCGACCATGCTGGCGAGCCGGGTGCGCCCGGCCTCCGGCACGAAGGCGATGCGGGCGATCTCCTCCAGCGCCTTGGCGCGGATCGCCTCAGGGCCGTCCATGCGGATGAACCATTGCGGCGTCGCACGGTAGATCACCGGCGCCTTGCTGCGCCAGGAGTGCGGGTAGGAATGCAGCAGCGTGCCGCGGGCCAGCAGGCCGCCCGCCGCCTCCATCGCCGCACCCACCGGCGCCGCCGCCTTGAACACGTGCACGCCAGCGAACAGCGGCACCCAGGCGGCGTAGGTCCCGTCCGGCCCCACCGCCTCCGGCACCTCGATGCCGTGGGCGCGGCCGAGCAGGAAGTCCTCCTCCCCATGCGCCGGCGCGATGTGGACGAGGCCGGTGCCCTGGTCGGTCGTAACGTAGTCCGCCGCCAGCAGCGGCGCGTCGTGCTCGAAGCCCCGACCGCGCAACGGGTGCGCGCAGACCAGCCCGGCAAGCTCCGCGCCCTTGTAGACATGCTCCACGTGGTGCGTCGCGATCCCCGCCGCGGCGCAGACCTGCGGAGCCAAGGCGAGTGCCACCAGCAGCCGCTCGCCGGGGTGGGCCAGCGAGCCCTCGGCCACGCTGTCCACATGCATCAGCGCGTAGTCGATCTCGGGCCCATAGGCCAAGGCGCGGTTGCCCGGCAGGGTCCAGACGGTGGTGGTCCAGATCACGACGGCGGCGCCGGACAGCGCGCCCTGCCCGTTCAGGATGGGGAAGCGGACGAACACCGTGTCGCTGGTGCGGTCGTGGTACTCGATCTCCGCCTCGGCGAGCGCGGTCTTCTCGACCGGGCTCCACATCACCGGGCGCAGGCCGCGATACAGCGCGCCGTTCAGCAGGAACTTGCAGATTTCGCCGGCAATCGCCGCCTCCGACCCGAAGTCCATCGTGGCATACCGCCCGGCCCAGTCGCCGACGACGCCCAAGCGCTGGAACTCCTCCGTCTGCACCGCCAGCCAGTGCGCGGAGTAGCGCCGGCACTCGTCGCGGAAATCCAGCACCGGCACCGCGTCCTTGTCGCGCCCGGTCTTGCGATACTCCTCCTCGACCTTCCACTCGATGGGCAGGCCGTGGGTGTCCCAGCCGGGGATGTAGCCCACGTCTTCCCCGGCCATCCGGTGCGCCCGCATCACCACGTCCTTCAGGATGCGGTTCAGCGCGTGGCCGATATGCAGGTGGCCGTTGGAGTAGATGGGGCCGTCATGCAGCACGAAGGCCGGGCGGCCCGCCATCGCCGCCACCGTGCGCTCCCACAGGCCGATGCGGCCCCAGCGCGCCAAGAGGTCCGGCTCCCGCTTCGGCAGGTCGCCGCGCATCGGGAATGGGGTGGCCGGCAGGAACACGGTGGAGCGGTAGTCGGGCTGGCTTGTGTCTGGCATCGGGTCTGGTCCAGGTTGCGGAGGGTTCGCGTCGATCATGTCCCGGCGCTCAGGCCGGCCCGTCCCGCCGCGCGTGCGGGGCGGACCATCAACAGGGTTATGCGGAGCGCGGCCCCGCCGGGTCAAGCGCACCGAGTAGCACGCGGGCCTGGTCCGCGTCCGTAACAATTTGCGCGCGCAGGTCGTCGAACGAGGCGAACTTGCGCTCGGCGCGCAGGAAGCCGTGCAGCGCCACCGCGATCTCCTGGCCATACAGGTCGCGGTCGAAGTCGAACAGGTGCACCTCCAGCCGGCTTTCCGTGCCCTCGTTCACCGTCGGGCGGCGGCCGATGTTTGCGACGCCCGGCACCACCGCGCCGTCCGCCAGGCGCACCTCCACGGCATACACGCCGCGCGCCGGCTCCAGATGGCGGCCCAGCGGCACGTTCGCGGTGGGGAAGCCGATGGTGCGCCCGCGCTTGTCCCCATGCGTCACCGGGCCGCGCACCGCCCAGGGCCGGCCCAGCTCCGCCGCGGCACGCTCGGGGTAGCCGTCCTGCAGCAGGCGGCGGATGCGCGTCGAGCTGATCGGCCCCTGCGCGTCCGCGAGCGGCGGCACGACCGTGAGGCCGATGCCCAGCGCCTCCGCCCGCGCGGCCAGGAAGCCGATGTCGCCGCCGCGCCGGTGCCCGAACGCGAAATCCTGGCCGCAGGCCAGATGCGCCGCACCGGCGCCGCGGTGCAGCACCTCGTCCACGAACGCCTCGGCGGTCAGCAGCGAGAACTCGCGGTCGAACGGCATCTCATAGACGATCTGCACGCCGAGCGCCCCCAGCGCCGCGGCGCGTTCGGCCGAGAGGGTGAGGCGGAAGGCCGGGTCGTCGGGGCGGAACAGCTCGCGCGGGTGCGGCTCGAACGTCAGGACGGCGAGCCGCGAGCCGGGCCGTGCGGCGTGGATGGCGCGCAGCACATGGGCGTGGCCCAGGTGCACGCCGTCGAAGTTGCCCAGCGCGACCGCGGCGCCGCGCAGCGCGTCGGGCAGGCCGCGCCAGTCGCGGACGACCTGCACGTCGCCGGGCACGGTTGGGGACAGCATCAGGCGCGGCTGCGCGGCAGCACCGTGGCTTCGCCCTCGATGACGACCTTGCCCGCCACGGCGCACACCGTCCGCAGCGTCGCGCGCTTCTTGTCGGCATCCAGCGCCGTCACCTCCGCCGTCGCGGTCACGGTGTCGCCGATCCGCACCGGCCGGCGGAATTGCAGGGTCTGCGCCAGGTAGATCGTGCCCGGCCCCGGCAGTTGCGTGCCCAGCACCGCGCTGATCAGCCCCGCCGACAGCATGCCGTGCGCCACCCGCTCCTTGAAGATCGACGCGGCCCCGGCCTCGGCGTTCATGTGCACCGGGTTGGTGTCGAGGCTGACGGCGGCGAACAGCAGGATGTCGGCCTCGGTGACCGTCTTGCCGATGCTGGCCGCCTGGCCGATTCGCATGTCCTCGAACGCGATGCCGTCCATGCCGTGTCTCCCCTCAATGAAATGGACAAGGCATGGGCGCGGTGCGAAGGTCAAGACGCCTTGGCCGCGCCGGAATGCCCGACGAACCGCTGGCCGGCCGGAGACGCTGTGAGATGGACCGCCACCATGACGCCGCCCGCCTGCTGCTGAGCGCGCGGCGCGACCCCACGCAGAAGCTGCACAGCCTGCCGGAGGCGATGCGCCCCAAGACCGAGGAGCAGGCTTACCTGGTCCAGCGCGCCGTCATGGCGGAGCTGGGCGGGATCGGCGCCTGGAAGGTCGGCTCGCCCCACCCCACAGGCCCCTTCACCTGCGCGCCGCTGCCGGCCACGGGCGTGCAGGACAGCCCGGGCCATGTCTCCACCGAGCACTGCACCGATGCGGGAGTCGAGGCGGAGATCGCGGTGAAGCTGGCCCGCGACCTGCCGCCCCGCGACGCCCCGTATGGTTCGGAGGAGGTCCTGGCCGCCATTGCCTCCGCCCACCCGGCCATCGAGGTGCTGCAAAGCCGCTACGTCGATCCGGACCGGGTGGACCCGCTCTCCGCCTTGGCCGACAGCCTGTCGCATTTCGGCCTGGTCGTCGGTCCCGCCATCGCCGGGTGGCCGTCGATTGATCTGGAGGCCGAGCAGGTCGCGTTGATCGTGAACGGCCAGGAGATGAAGCGGCGCACCGGCAACCCGGGCGGCGGCATGCTGCGGCTGCTGACGTGGCTCGCGAACCACGGCGCGCATTGGGCCGGCGGGCTGCGGGCCGGGCAGTACGTGACGACGGGATCGTGGACGGGGAAGGATTTCGTGGCGCCCGGGGCCGAGGTGCGGATCGCCTTCGACCACGCGGGCGACGCCACGCTGTGCTTCTCCGCATGACGCTCGCCTTGGTCGTCGGCGCCGGGCCGGGCCTGTCGGCGAGCTTCGCCCGCGGCCTGGCGCGGCGGGGCCACCGAGTGGCGCTCGCGGCGCGGCGCACCGACAAGCTCGCGGCTTTGGCCGCCGAGACCGGGGCCAGCCTGCACGCCTGCGACGCCGCCGATCCCGCCGATGTCGCCGCGCTGTTCGCCGCGGTGGGGGCGCCCGAGGTCGTGCTTTACAACCCAAGCTACCGCGTCCGCGGCCCGCTGGTGGACCTCGACCCGGCGGAGGTGGCGCGCAGCCTCGCCGTCACCGCGTTCGGCGCGTTCCTGGTGGCGCAGCAGGCGGCGCGGGGCATGCTGGCGGCCGGGCGCGGCACCATCCTGCTGACCGGCGCCTCGGCCGGGGTGAAGGGCTTCGCGCAGTCCGCGCCGTTCGCCATGGGCAAGTTCGCGCTGCGCGGCCTGGCGCAGAGCATGGCGCGGGAACTGCATCCCCAGGGCGTGCACGTCGTGCACATCGTCGTCGATGGCGGCATCCGCGCCGCCGCCCGCACGGCGCCGCCGGACCAGCCCGACAGCCTGCTGGACCCGGACGCCATCGCGCAGACCATGCTGGACGTGCTGGCGCAGCCGCGTTCGTGCTGGACGGACGAGATCGCGGTGCGGCCTTGGACGGAGCGGTTTTGAGGAGAGCCTACTCGGGCGCGAGGAAGTAAACCCGACGGAGGCGGAGAAGCCCTTTGTCCTCCTCTGATACCTGTTCATAGTATGTGAGCCATTGTTTCAGAAATCTGTCTAAATCCATAAGTTCGATATGCACTCCTCCTGTCCGTGCCTCTCGCACCGCTTCACTGGTGAAGCTGCTAGAAGAGACGAACAATCCGATTTCACGGTCGCCTCTGATAATGCCTCGCAGCGCTGCAATCTCCTCGCGGGTTGCCTTCTGGCTCTGCCGATGCTTCACCTGGACGCGAATATGCGGTGTCTTGGCCCCCAGGGGATCAGGGTAGGCGAGAATGTCAGTGCCTCCATCTGGTCCCAATGGCGCAACAAACGGCGTCGTGTAAGACATGGCACGAAGGAGTGCTGCAACTAGTTTTTGGAACTCGTATGGATCAAGCGCTTTAACATATTGTTCTATCTCGCTTCGAGCATCACCTTCCGCCTGTTCGAAGACAAATGAACGAACAGCATTTGAGGAAATCTCTTCTGCAACCGCTGCGGTATCAGCAGGGCTAGGTGGCACGTTCGTACCTGCGTTCGCCTTCCACTTGCGGTAGGCTTGGCGAGCTTTTTCAAGCAACTCGTGTGCTGGAAGCTGCCGTACAGCTTCGCCGTCCGGCGTGAGGTGCCATTGTCCGTCCTGCTTGCGGACGAAGCCAGCCTTGACACAATCAATGGAATAGAAGTGAAGAACTGACTCCCAGCGCACATAGCCAGTTTTCTCGTAGATTTCCCGATCATGCGGCGTCAGTGTGACACGCTTTTCAACCCCCTGCTTTACCTCTCTAAGTGGCAGGCGACCGCCGGCCTCATGCAGAGCCTCAAAAGCCGCTTTCAAAAAGACTGCGGCACGATCTCTCGAAGTCACCTTCTTCTCTGTCGTCATATGGCTTTCGCTTCTCCTTTTGCTTGGAAACCGGTTGCGTTGGCTGCTCAGCGATAAAGGAGGGGTCATTCTCCAGCCAAAAATCTTGTTTGCAATCGCATTTATATCCCGCCACGTCACCGTTCTGGATCACAGCTGGCTGGCGCGACCGCGCTCCTGCTGGACGGACGGGATCGCGGCACGGCCTTTGCCAGAGCGGTTATAGGCGGGACTGCCTGGGACTTTGGTCATTGGCCACGGGTTGCGTCGGCGATGCGGCCATGGAGTTCCGTCAGGACGTCTGCCACGCTGCGTCCGGCCGTATCCACCACCAAGCGCGGCCGGTCCCAGGGGTCATAGTCGCGTTGCTGCACGTCATCCCAGGTTGGAAGCCGCAACCCTGCAACGTCGGTCTCGCGCGTTTCCACCCGGCGGCGATGTTCAATGGGATCGGAACAGACAACTTCGATTTCAATGCACGGAGCGGAGGCATTGGCCGCCGCCCGCCTCCAGGCGTCGCGCGTGATGGCAAGAGGATTGACCGAATCCGCGACGACGCTTTGGCCCAAGGTCAAGTTTGTTTCGGCCAGCGCATAGCCCACCAGGTAGCCCGACGGCCCCACATCGCCCGCCAGCATCCCGGAGGCCCGGATCGCTTGCTCGATGCTGTCGATGCGAAGATACGTCGCACGCCGTTGCCGCGCGATCAGCCGCGCCAGCGTCGTCTTGCCCGTTCCCGGCAGCCCGCCGAACACGATCAGCACGCCGGCATCTCCGCCAACCGTCATTCCGACAAGGTGCTGCCCACCAGCGGCGGCAAAGCCCGCGCGTCGCGCCGCGTTTGCCGGGTCAGCGCGTGCAACTCGCCGACCATCGCGCGCGCCATGCCGCGCCAGGCCCGTTGCGGGTCGTCCGCCCCAGCGGACAGCGCCACCTGGCCGGCCAGCAGGCTCGCCAGGCCGCCGGCAAGGCTCGTGGGCGTCGGGTCGCACAGGACCGCCATCGGCTCATGCCGCAACTGCTCCTCCAGCCCGCCGACCCGGGTCGCCACCAGCCAGCGCCGGGCGGCCACGGCGGCGGCGGCGACGCCGCTCTGGCTCGCCTCGCGGTGCGACAGCACCAGGCCGTCGGCCCAGGCCAGCAACGCGCCCACCTCGTCCTCCGGCACCCAGCGGTTCTCGACGGTGACGCCGGGCATCGCGCGCAACGTGTCCAGCACCGCGGTCTCCGGGCCGCTGCCGACCACGCGGACCTCGAAATCCGTCCGTCCGCCCAGCAGCGCCAGGCTGTCCGCCAGCAAATCCAGGCCCTTGTACGGCAGCAGCCGCCCGAAGGAGAGCAGGCGCAGCCGCCCGCCATGCGCGCCCGGCGGCGGCGGGCGCTCGCCGAACGCGAAGGGCGGCAGGGAGGCCGTCATCAGCAGCCGCCCCGCCGCCGTCCCCTGCTGCCGCAGCCGGTCGGCCACATGCGTGCTGAGCGCGAACAGCCGGTCCGCCCGGGCCAGCAGCCGGCGTTGCAGCCGCATCTGCAGCGGGAAGGCGTCGCCGGGGTGCAGGTCCGCGTCATGCACCACGACGGCGAACGGCACCCCGGCCCGGCGCAGCGCCGCCGCCATCAGCAGGTCGAGCGGCGCCGGCATCGCGCACAGCGCCACGTCCACCCGGTTGTCCCGCAGCCAGGCCGTGAGGCGCGGTGCCAGCACCGGCGCACGCAGGGCGCGAGCGGCGAAGCCGGCGAGGCCGTCATAGGTCGGGAACGCCAGGTCGCAGGGCGGCGGCGCGGCCGTACACAGGATTTCAGCCCCGGCCGACAGCGACAGCAGCGGCTCGGTCTGCGGCACGGCGGCGAAGTTGCGGACCAGCTCCGCCGCGAAGCGCGGCCCGGCGCCGCGCCGCCCCCATTGCCAGATCAGGACCCTCAACGGGGCGCGCCGGCGGCCGAGAGGCCCAGCCCGCGAACCGCGGCGCCGAGCGGCCCCGGCCCGAGCCGCGCCCGCGCCGCCGCCTGCCCGGCCCGGCCCAGCGCGCGCCGGGCCGCCGCGTCGTCCGCCAGCCGCACGAGCTGCGCCGCCGCCGCGGCCAGGTCCGGCTCCGCCCACATCGCGCCCGGCGCCCTGTACACGCCGCGGGGGTCATGCGCCGGCACCAGCCGCACCGGCACCATGGCGGCACAGCCGGCATCCATGAAATCGACGTTGCCCGACCAGTCCGTGGCGACCACGGGCACGCCCAGCAGCATGGCCTCCGCCAGGACCAGCCCGAACCCCTCGCTGCGGTGCAGCGACAGCACGATGTCGCAGGCCGCCATCAGGGCGAAGTGATCCGCCGCCGGCCGGGTCCGCGTGTCGATGCGAATGTTGGGGGCCGACGCGGCGGCGCGCAGCCGGGCGAAGTCGGCGGGGAAGTGATGGGGGTCGCCGACGCGCAGCAGCAGCACGCGGTCCGCCCGGTCGCCGAACGCCATGCGGTGCGCCGCGATGGCGCCGAGCGGGTTCTTGCGCTCGAAGCTGGACGCCAAGCTGAATGCCGCCAGCGTGATGACGGCGTCCGCCGGCAGGCCCAGCGCCGCCCGGCCCAACGCGGACGGCGCCGGCGGGTGCGCGGCCACGGGGTGCGGCACCACGCGGACCCGGCCGGGCAGCAGCGGCTCCAGCGCCGCGGCGGCGAAGCGCGACGGCGCCCAAGCCTCGTGCACGAACGCGACGCCGGCCCGCCAGCGTTCCGGCGCCACCGGCAGCTCCCATGCCCAATAGCCCACGACCCGGCGCCCGCGCAGCGCCGCCCGGCCCAGCCGCAGCAGCGCCAGCGGCACCTGCGGCGCGCTCACGTGCAGCACCAGCGGCGCGCCCTCCGGCGGCAGCGACGCGGTGCGGCGCATGGCCCAGGCCGGCACGCCCAACGTCTCCAGCCCGTGCAGCATGAGCCGGGCGCCCTCTCCCAGGCCGGAGGCGCGGTCAAGCTCGCCCGCGACCGCGATGCCGGCACGGGCGGGCGGCGCGGGCTGGTCGGGATGCGGGGCCAGCCAGGCCGACCCTTGGACCATCCAGCGTCGGCGCGCCTCCCGCGGCAGGCTGCGCCACAGGCGATGCAGCGGGTGCAAAGACGGGCCAGGCCCTTCGGTCGCGTCCAGCATGGGGGCCCTGCGCCGCCGGCTCAGTGGCCGCTCGGCACACGGGCGCTTTGGCCGGTCGCGCCATCCGGCGGGCGCACGGCGTCCGTTGGCGCCGCCCGCAGCGGCGGCGCAAGACTCGGGGCCACCGCCCGGACCGCCCTTCTCACCTCAAGACGCATGCACCGGCCTTCACTTGCGGAACGCCGTTATAGCCAGGCATTGGGGACGCCGCCAGCGTGCGTGCGGGCACGGCGCGGCAGGTTGCCGCCGCCAGCAGGCCGTATAGGATGCGCGGATGGTTTCGCCGCACATCCGGACCCGCCCGACCGCCCCCGCCACGGAATGGCGGGCGGCCTGAGCGCACCGATGGAGTCGGCCCCCCACGGCATCCCGCATTTCGCGGTGGAGTTGGCGGCGCCCGACATCTCATGGTGGCTGCCGGGCAACACAGGGGTGCGCGGGTTCACGACCTTCGGCTCCGCGCAGCCCGGCCCGCACATCGCGCTGATGGCCGTGCTGCATGGCAACGAGATCGCCGGCGCCGTCGTGCTCGACCGGCTCATGCGCCGCGGCCTCCACCCGGCGCGCGGCACGCTGACCCTCGGCTTCGCCAACATCGCCGCCTTCGCCCGGTTCGACCCGGCGCAGCCCACGGCGTCGCGCTTCCTGGACGAGGACCTGAACCGCCTCTGGGACCCCGCCGTGCTGGACGGCCCGCGCCGCAGCGCCGAGCTGGACCGCGCCCGCGAGATGCGCCCGCTGATCGACACGGTGGACGTGCTGCTGGACCTCCATTCCATGCTGTGGCCGTCGGAGCCGCTGATCCTCAGCGGGCCGACCCCGCAGGGCCGGCGGCTGGCCGCGGCGCTGGGCGTGCCGGAGCTTGTCGTGGCCGATAGCGGCCACGCCACGGGTCCGCGGCTGATCGACTACCCGCACTTCACGGCGCCGGGCCGGACCGCGGCGGCCTGCCTGGTGGAGGCCGGGCAGCATTGGCAGCCCTCGACGGTGGACACGAGCGCCGCCTGCGTCTCCGCCCTGCTGCGGCTGTATGGCTGCGTGGACGGGCCCGCCCCGGTGCCCAGCCCGCGCTGCGCCGAGGTCACGATGACCGTCACCGCCGCGACCGCCAGCTTCGCCTTCGTGCAGCCCTATCACGGCGGCGAGGTGATCGCGCGGCGCAACACGCTCATCGCCATGGACGGCGGCGCCGAAATCCGCACGCCGCACGACGACTGCCTGCTGGTCATGCCGAGCCTGCGGCCCAGCCGCGGCCACACCGCCGTGCGTCTGGCGCGCTTCGTCTAGCGCCGCCCTTGGCCCCACCCTATGTTGCGGCGCAACGAATGGAGGGACCGATGCCGCTGACCGACCCCGTGCCGCGTGAGTTGCTGCACCTGCGCGACATCGAGCTGCGCGGCTACCGGCGCGCCGACGGCCTGTTCGACATCGAGGCGACCCTGCAGGACACCAAGACCTACGCCTTCGGCAACACCGAGCGCGGCCGGATCGACCCGGGCGTGCCGCTGCACCGCATGCTGGCCCGCATGACGCTCACGGAGGAGATGGAGATCACCGCGTTCGAGGCGGTGACGGAGTTCGGCCCCTATGCGATCTGCCCCTCGGCCGCGCCCAACTTCGCGCGGCTCGCCGGGTTGAAGGTCGGTCGCGGCTTCTTGAAGGCGGCCAACGAGCGCATCGGCGGGGTACACGGCTGCACCCACCTCCGCGAGCTGCTGGGCCAGATGGGCACCGTCGCGTTCCAGACGCTGTATGCCGTCCGCGTCAAGCGCGAGGCGGCGCCGAACGCCGTGGACACGGCACAACAGCCGGTGGGGCAACAGCAGTCGGACGAACCCGCGCGGAAGCCAATGCTGCTGGGCACCTGCATGGCCTATGCGCCCGACAGCCCCGTCGTGGCGCGGCAATGGCCGCAGTTCTACACCGGGGCCGATCCGGTCAACCCTTGAGGGCGGCCTGCTCCTCCGGCGTGCGCAGCGTGAGGGCCAGGGCGTGCAGGCCACCGGAGAATTCGCCATCCAGCGCCGCGTTCACCAGGCGGTGCCGGGCCACGCGGTTCTGGCCGCGGAACCGGCCGGACACCACGAGGACGCTGTAATGCGTCTCCCCGCCCGGCGCCGCCCCGGCATGGCCGGCATGCAGGCTGCTGTCGTCGCGCACGTCCAGCAGGACCGGCGCGAGGGCGCTGGAAATGGCGGCGCGCATGCGCTCGGCGCGGCCGGGCTGGCGGGGGCTTTGGTCTGACATGGATGGAGGCTTAGCCCGGCCGGCACGGGGAGGGAAGGACTTGCCGCCGCCCCGATTGGCAGCACATAAAGCAGGATGACCCGATCCCAGCGACCACGGGCCTACACGCCCGACCCGGCCGCGCCGGGACGCCCCTGCGACATGCCCGGTTGCCCCGAGGCCGGCGGTTTCCGCGCGCCCAAGTCCCGCACCACGCTGAACCAGTACTGGTGGTTCTGCCTGGAGCATGTGCGCGCCTACAACCTGGCCTGGGACTACTACAAAGGCATGTCGCCGGGCGAGATCGAGGCGCAGACCCGCTCCGACACCGGGTGGCAGCGCCCGACCTGGCCGCTGGGCCGTTTGGGCGCCCAGGCGTTCGACGAGGCCATGCTGCGCGACCCGCTGCACATCCTGTCGGCCGGACGGGTGCGCCGCGGCGCCGCGGCGGCGCCGAAAACGGCCGTGCCGGCGGACCTGCGCGATCCCATGCAGGCGCTCGGCCTCGATTGGCCGGTGTCGATGGAGGCGTTGAAGGCGCGCTACAAGGAACTCGCCAAGCGCCACCACCCCGATGCCAACGGCGGCGACCGGGCCTCGGAGGAGCGTCTGAAGACAATCAACCTTGCTTATGCCGCGGTGCGGCAGCATCTGACTGCCGAGCCCCGGATGGCCGCGACGGGGTGAGCTTTCGTAACCGCCCCGAACGGGGCTAGTATCCTTCGCCCGGCTCGCTGCACCGCGGAGCACTGCACAGGACCCCAAGGCTTATGAACAACATCGCTGCACTCGCCGACGCCCGTTCCACCCCGACCTCGGCCATCAGTGTCCCGGACACGACGGTCAATGCGCGCCAGGCTTTCGGCATCGATGTCGATATGGACGTGCCGGCGTTCTCGGTGGCGACCGAGCACGTTCCCGAGATCGACGCGACCTACAAGTTCGACCGCGAGACCACCTTGGCGATCCTGGCCGGCTTCAGCGCCAACCGGCGCGTGCTGATCCAGGGCTACCACGGCACCGGCAAGAGCACGCATATCGAGCAGGTGGCGGCGCGGCTGAACTGGCCTTGCATCCGGGTCAACCTCGACAGCCACATCAGCCGCATCGACCTGATCGGCAAGGACGCCATCGTCCTCAAGGACGGCAAGCAGATCACCGAGTTCCGCGAGGGCATCCTGCCCTGGGCGCTGCAACACGCCTGCGCGCTGGTGTTCGACGAGTACGACGCCGGGCGGCCGGACGTGATGTTCGTGATCCAGCGGGTGCTGGAGGTGGAGGGGCGGCTGACACTGCTGGATCAGAACCGCGTGATCCGCCCGCACCAGAGCTTCCGGCTGTTCGCCACGGCGAACACGGTGGGCCTGGGCGACACGACCGGGCTGTATCACGGCACGCAGCAGATCAACCAGGGCCAGATGGACCGCTGGAACATCGTCGCCACGCTGAACTACCTGCCGCATGCGCAGGAGACGGGGATCGTGCTGGCCAAGATGGGCATCGACCCGTCGGACAAGCCGGCGAGGAAGCGGGTCGAGAGCATGGTGGCGCTCGCGGACCTGACGCGCGCCGGGTTCATCAACGGCGACATCTCGACGGTGATGAGCCCGCGGACGGTGATCACTTGGGCGGAGAACACGCGCATCTTCAAGGATGTTGGTTTCGCGTTCCGCCTGACCTTCCTCAACAAGTGCGACGAGGCCGAGCGCAGCACGGTCGCGGAATACTATCAACGCTGCTTCAACGAGGAACTGCCGACCGGCCTGCTCGCGCCGCGCAAGGGCTTGTGAGCGGCGCAGCGATGAGCGGATCGAAGGAGAACACGCGCACCGAGGACTTCAAGCGCGCCACCGCCGGCGTGCTGCGGGCGATCGCCCAGGTTCCCGAGGTGCAGGTCGCGTTCCAGCCGGGTCCGAGCGGCCTGGTCGGCAAGCGCGCTCGCCTGCCGCTGCCGACGCGCGCCCTGCCGGCCGCCGAGATGGCCAAGCTGCGCGGCGCCGCCGACAGCGTGGCGCTGCGCCTCCGCCACCATGACGACGCCGTGCACGCCGCCCGCAGCCCCGGCCAGCGCGACGCGAAGGACGTCTATGACGCGCTGGAGCAGGCGCGGGTCGAGGTGGTCGGCACCGCGCACATGTCGGGCGTCGCCGCCAACATCCGCGCCCGGCTGTGCGACGAGTGCGAGGCCGAGGGCTACGACCGCATGACGCGGAAGGACCAGCTGCCGCTGCCGGCGGCGCTGTCGCTCCTGGCGCGCGAGCGCATGTCGGGGGAGCCGGTGCCGCCCGCCGCGGCCCGCATTCTGGAAAGCTGGCGCGGCACCCTGGGCGACGACGCGGAGGGCGCGCTGGCCGAGATGGCCTCGGCGCAGAACGACCAGACGCGGTTCACCCGGGCGGCGCGCAAACTGCTCGCCGCGTTGAACCTGGCGGAGGCTGAGGTCGAGGCGGAACCCGACGACCAGACCGACGAGGGCGAGGACGGCGGCGAGCAGGCGGGGTCGCAGGACAACGCGGAGCAGACCGAGGGCGACACCCAGGCCGACACCGACAGCTCGCTGGGCGCGCAGCCGGAGCAGATGCAGGGCGACACCTCGGAGGAAGAAGGCGACGACGACGCGGAGGAGGACGCCGCCGCAGCCGAGGGCGACGACCGGCCCGGCGGCCCGCAGACCCGGCGCGAGAAGCCCGTGCCCGACGACCACATGGCCTACCGCGCCTTTTCCCGCACCAACGACGAGGAGACGGACGCGGAGGACCTCTGCGATCCCGAGGAACTGGCCCGGCTGCGCCAGCAGCTCGACCAGCAGTTGCAGCATTTGCAGGGCGTGGTCAGCAAGCTCGCCAACCGCCTTCAGCGCCGCTTGCTGGCGCAGCAGACCCGGGCGTGGGAGTTCGACCTGGAGGAGGGCATGCTGGACGCCGGGCGCCTGGCCCGCGTGGTGGTGAATCCCATGCTGTCGCTGTCGTACAAGCGGGAGCGGGAGACGGATTTCCGCGATACCGTCGTGACCCTGCTGATCGACAACTCCGGCAGCATGCGCGGCCGGCCGATCACGGTCGCGGCGATGTGCGGGGACATCCTGGCCCGCACCCTGGAGCGGTGCGCCGTCAAGGTCGAGGTGCTGGGCTTCACCACCCGCGCCTGGAAGGGCGGGCACAGCCGCGAGCGTTGGGTGGCGGAGGGCAAGCCGCGCAACCCCGGGCGGCTCAACGACCTGCGCCACATCATCTACAAATCCGCCGACGCGCCGTGGCGCCGGGCGCGCAAGAACCTGGGCCTCATGCTGCGCGAAGGCTTGCTGAAGGAGAATATCGACGGCGAGGCGCTGATGTGGGCCTATCGCCGGCTGATGTCGCGGCCGGAGCACCGGCGCATCCTGATGGTCATCAGCGACGGCGCCCCGGTGGACGACAGCACGCTGTCGGTCAACCCCGGCAACTACCTGGAGAAGCACCTCCGCGAGGTGATCCGGGAGATCGAGGGCCGGAACGCCATCGAGCTGATCGCCATCGGCATCGGGCACGACGTGACGCGGTACTACCGCCGGGCCGTGACCATCGTCGATGCGGAGGAGTTGGGCGGCACCGTCATGAAGAAGCTGGCCGAGTTGTTCGACGAGGATGCGGCACGCTCCTGGGCGCGCGCGATGACCGAACGGGCGCCGCTGGTCGCTTAGACGCCCTGCACGGCGCCCTGCGCCTCCGTCAGGTGGCGCAGGATGCTGGCCGCGTGCCGAATCGCCAAGGAGTAGTGGCCCTCCTTCGGCAGGACGCGGAGGCGCAGGCCGGGCATCGCCTCAAGCGGCGCCAGGGCGTACGACGGGATCAGCGAGTCCTCGCTGCCATACCAGAGATCGACGGGCACGGTGATTTCGCCCAACGGGATTTGCCAGTCTCGCGCGTAGATCCGGGCGTCGGACAAGGCGCCCTGCACGCTCCGCCCAATCCCCTCACGCCAGGCCTGGGCGAGGCCGGACAGGGTCGTGGGGTCGAGGCAATCGCGGTCAGCAACCGGCAGCGAGCCGCCCACCAAGGTGCGCGGCGTGATGATCCGCTGCCGCAGCAGCGGCCGCATGACGCTGAACAGGCGATGCGCCAGCACCGGGTGGCGCCCCAGACGATAGAGGAGGCCGATGCCGGGCGCACGGGGATGGACGCCATGCGCCGGCGGCACCGGGCAGACCAGCGCAGCCCCCCGCACCCGATGCGGCAGGGCGTAGGCGCAGGCGACCGCGTAGGGCGCCCCGCCCGACAGGCCGACGATATGGAACCGCTCCAGCCCGAGCCGGTCCGCGACATCCGATACGTCCCGCGGCCAATCCAGCAAGGTCCGGCCCGGCTGCGGCGAGGAGCGTCCATAGCCCGGCCGGTCCAGCGCCAGCAGGCGGACCGGCAAGTCGGAGATCAACCCCGCCTCCAGCCGCGACGCCGGCCAGCCGTGGAAATAGAGCACGACGGGTCCAGCGGGATCGCCATATTCCTCGACGGCGATCACCCGGCCATCCCGTAGCCGCACGGTGAACGACGGCGCCGCGGCCCGGCGCTGACGGGCGACCTGGCTGCGCTGCCTTAGCCGCTTGAGCGCCAGCTTCACCATGGCCGGGTGGGCCGGGGCTGGGCCGGCCGGTGGGCACGACATAAAAAAAGCCCGCCGAAGCGGGCTTTCAGCACCACGGCCGGATCAGGCCGCCGGCTGGGCCGCGACGCGCTTGGCTTGCGACCGGACGATGCGGCGCTTCAGCACCTGCGCCTCCTCCGGCAGGTTCCGGTTCGGCGTGCCGAGCAGGAAGGCGTCCAGGCCGCCATTGTGCTCGATGGTGCGGATGGCATGGGTCGTCAGGCGCACGCGGATGGTGGTGCCGAGGATGTCCGACAGCAGCGAGGTATGCTGCATGTTGGGCAGGAAACGGCGGCGGGACTTGTTGTTCGCGTGGCTGACGTTGTTGCCAGACTGCACACCCTTGCCCGTGAACTGGCAGCGACGAGACATCGGAAATCCTCAAAATCAATATGCTGCGCGGGGCAAAACCCCGGCAGCCCCGCCGCGGCTTATGCCGTCATCGGGCCGCCGCGTCAACCAGGCGGGCCTATGCGTGGCCCGACGTGCCCCCGTGCGGGCCATACTCCGCCCGCAACTCGCCGGACCGCACGCTGGACATGGCGTTCTGCAGGACCTGCACGATGGCCTCGTCGCTCATGGTGCGCGCCAGCAGGCCGAGCGAGCCGCCCAGCAACGCCGACGCGACCGAAAGCGGGCTGAGGTTCTGCCCGGTCATGTACTCGATGGCCTTGTCCACGATGGCGCCGGCATGGCTCAGGTCGGCCGGGGTCTCGGGTGAGGCTTGGTCGCCGTCATGCGGCATGATGTCGCTCCTGTTCAGATGGTTGGCGGGGGCGGCTACTGCGCCGCGACCGTCTCGGGCATGGCGGCATTCGGCTCCGGCGCATCGCCCTGCTCGACCTGGAGCGCCCACATGCGGGCATACAGCCCGGCCGCGGCCAGCAGGCTCGCATGGGTGCCCCGCTCGGCCACCCTGCCCTCGTTCAGCACCAGGATCTCGTCGGCGTCGGTCACGGTGGACAGCCGGTGCGCGATCACCAGCGTGGTGCGGTGCGCCGACACGGTGCGCAGCGCCGTCTCGATCTCGCGCTCCGTCCTCGTGTCGAGCGCGCTGGTCGCCTCGTCGAGGATCAGGATGCGCGGGTTCTTCAGGATGGTGCGGGCGATGGCGACCCGCTGCTTCTCCCCGCCAGACAGCTTGAGGCCGCGCTCGCCGACGCGGGTGTTGTAGCCCTCCGGCAGGCGCAGCACGAAATCGTGCACCTGGGCCAGCCGTGCCGCCTGCTCGACCTCCGCCTGGGTCGCGCCGGGGCGGCCATAGGCGATGTTGTAGCCGATGGTGTCGTTGAACAGCACGGTGTCCTGCGGCACGACGCCGATGGC
>CAXULX010000054.1:0-27915 GCA_964252005.1 uncultured Acetobacteraceae bacterium
TGTTGAGGCCGATGATCTCGAAGGCGATGAAGCCGCAGATCAGCGAGGCGACGCCGGTGATGCCCAGATAGAGCGGCCCGACCTGCGCGTCGCCCAGCACGCCGAACAGGTGGATGTAGAACGGCTTGCCGGACCGGGTCCAGCTGCTGCCGGTGACGGGCACCCCGGCATAGACGGGTCCGCGGACCTGGACGCGGGTGAATATGTTCTGGTACTCGGCCATGGTTGCGCTCCCTTCCCCTTATTTCCAGATCGGCAGGTTGAGCCACCAGCCCCACCATTCCGGCCATCCGCGCGTCCAGAACGGTCCGCTGATGATGATGCACACGGCGCTCCAGAACCCGGCCGAGAGGGCCAGGAACAGGCCCAGGCGGTGGATGCCCAGCGTGCCGATCGACCAGCCGATGGTGTCGCGGAAGAACGTGTTCTCGTGCTCGGCCGTCTTCACCGACTGCCCCTTGGGCGGGTTCGCCGCCGACAGCACCAGCGCCCCGTGCAGCGACAGCGACAGCGTCGTCGTGAAGAAGAACGTCACCGCCAGCATGTGCGCCGGGTTGTAATGGAAGTGCAGGTATTGATAGCCGGTGTTGGACACCCAATCGAGGTG
This sequence comes from uncultured Acetobacteraceae bacterium, assembly GCA_964252005.1. GTDB lineage: Bacteria > Pseudomonadota > Alphaproteobacteria > Acetobacterales > Acetobacteraceae > CAHJXG01. Next base: position 608 of record CAXULX010000054.1, read on the forward strand.
GCTCAGGATGCCATAGGGGAAGCCGTGCCCCCAGGCGCCCATCAGCACCGGGCGGATCACCACGAGCGAGACGTAGGCGAAGATCGCAACGCCGAAGGCGAACGGGACATGGTAGCCCATGCCGAGCTTGCGGGTGATCTCGACCTGGCGCAGCGCCCAGGACACGAAGGCGCCGATGGCGCAGATCGTGATGACCTGCCACAGCCCGCCCTCCTTGAGCGGCGCGAAGCCCAGGCCGTAGCTGAGGTCCGGGGGGGCTATGTTGATGCGCCAGATGTTCCAGTCGCCGCCGAGCGCCGCGCCGTACAGGATCAGCGCGGTGCCGAGCGCCGAGAAGAAGATCGTCGTGACGCCGAAGAAGCCGACGTAGAACGGGCCGAGCCAGAAATCGAACAAGTCGCCGCCGACCAGGGTGCCGCCGCGGACGCGGTATTTTTCCTCGTAGGTGAGCATCGCCATGGTGAGAACCCTTTGGTCGTGCGGGGTGCCGGCGGTGGACGGCGCCCGGATTATGGCCCGGCGCCATCCACCGCCACGGCAGAGGTTATCTGGGAGCGGCCGACGGAAGCGGCGCCAGCTGACTCACGGTGCCGCCCCGGGTGGGGCCTTCCAGCCAGTTGAACCGGCTCGTGCTGAGCAGGATGAAGTGGATCAGCAGGGCCAGCACGAACAGGAACACGGACAGCGCGACCAGCACGCGACGCGGATCAAAAAGCAGCCATACACGCCACATCGGAGGTCTCCCCTATGCCAGGAATGATTTTGCGAAGGCGACGCCGTCCAGCAGCGACGTCGTGTAGCCGTTCGGCCCGGGCAGCCACGGGCGCCACTGCCAGACCAGGAAGTGCGCCACGATGGCGATCACCGTGAACACGATGAAGCTGGTCACGAAGATGCTGTGGAACTCGCGCGCTTCCGAGTCGGTCAGGCCCGAACTCGAACTGGCCCGCATGTTGACGTCAGACATGGTTGTAACCTCCTTTTTCCGCTGTCGCCGCACACCTCCCGTGCGGCAGGGCCTCGCCGTGGCGCACGCCACAGCCACCGTCCGGTGGGCAGCGCCCGCCGGAAGTCTCGCGTCCGGACGCACGGCGTCCGGCCATCTCGCGCTGGGCGGTCATGCCGCCCGGCCCGCGGCCATCGCGGCCAGCGATTGTTCGACGCGCGCCGCCGTGACCCGGCCCTCCCGCGCCCGCTTCGCGTCCTGCTCCACCCGGTCCCGCGCCCGCTTGGCGGCGGAAATCCGCACCAGGAACGGCTCGGTCTCGACATACTGGTCCAGCAGCGCCACCGCGTTGTCGTCCCAAGGGTCGGCGTTCCAGTCGGACGCCACGACCGGCGTGGGGTCCACCCGGTCCATGTCCGTGCTGAGCGGCAGGATGTGGAACAGCGCGTCGAACAGCGCGTTGCAGAACTCCTGGACGAGGTAGGTCGCGCCCGCATACCCCATGAACGGCGTGCCCGTGGCCCGGCGGATCACCGCGCCGGGGAAGGAGGCCGGGATGTACATGCAGCGTGCGCCCTGCTCCGCCGCATACATCCGCTCGTTGTAGGAGCCGTACAGGATGAACGGCGGCGTCTTGCGCATCGCCGCGCGCACCGCGGCGTTGTCGGGCTTCGTGCCCGCCGTGCGGCTGAAGCTGAAGGTGCAGGGGATGCCGAGCTCGCCCTCCATGAAGCCGCGGATGCCGCGCGCATAGGTCTCGGTCGCCACCACGGCGAAGCTCGCGGTCGCGAAGAAGTCCTGGGTGACGCTGCGCCACAGGTCCCACACAGGCTTGATCGTCGTGTGCTTCTCGCTCTCGATGAACGGCTCGGGGTCCAGCCCCGTGAGCTCGCCGAGCGTGCGGAGGAAGTTGGTCGTGGCGAACAGGCCGATGGGCGCCTGCAAATAGGGGCGGTCCAGCTCCTCGCAAAGCTGCCGGCCGAACTCGCGATACATGCAGATGTTCACGTCGGCGTCCGGCAGGCGCGCCACGTCCTCGATGTGCGAGCCCAGCGGGAACACCAGGTTGATCTCGCAGCCGACGCCCTCGACGAGCCGGCGGATCTCGGCCAGGTCGGACGGCATGTTGAAGGTGCCGTAGATCGGCCCGATGATGTTGACCCGCGGCTTCGCGCCGGGCGCCCGGGCCGCACGCGGCTTCGGCTTCGCCCGCTTCGCGCCGAACTCGGTCCACAGCCAGTAGATCGCCCGGTCCGCCGCCTGCCACTGGTCCTCGTCGATGGTGCGCGGGACGAAGCGGAGCAGGTTGCTGCCCTCCGGCGTGACGCCGCCGCCGATCATCTCGGCGATGCTGCCGGTCACCACGACGGACGGCATGTCCAGGTCGCCCGTCGCCGCCGCCCGGCGCAGCGCGCCCTCCGTGCCGTCCATCGACAGGTTGTCCTCGGACAGCCCGGTGACGACGACGGGAAGCTCGTGCGGCGGCAGGCCGTCGGTGTAGTGCAGCACCGCCGTCACCGGCAGGTTCTCGCAGCCCACGGGGCCGTCAATCACCACCCGCAGGCCGCGGATCGCGGTGAAGGCATAGACCGCGCCCCAGTAGCCGCCGGCCCGGTCATGGTCGAGCACCAGCATCGCCTACGTCCCCACGGCGTCGTTGGCCCGCGCCCGGGCCTCGCGCGCCTTGCGGTAGCGGTCCTTTGCCCCCTTCGGCTCCTGCGGCACGCCGTTGAAGCCGTACCCGGCCGCGGGGCCGGCGCCGACGCCCTCGAAGAAGCCCACCATGCGGCCCCACCGCGCGCCGCCGCCGATCTGCGCCGCGACGATCCCGGCCAGCGCCCCGGCCCCGGCGGCGCCGAACAGCGGCCGGGCGGAGACCATGTTGGTGAAATAGAGCGCGGGGATGCCGAGCTCCTTGGCCTTCTGCACCAAGGGCGTCGTGCCCACGGCGAGGTCCGGGCGCACGTCCAGCATCGCCGCCAGGTCCTGCTCCAGGGAGGCGCGGTACTGGACATGCGCGCCGTGCGCCTCCAGCCACTCGCGGTCGGCGTCGCTCCACTCTGTGCGCGGGCACGCCGTGCCGACATAGGGCACCTCGGCGCCCGCCTCGATCAGCAGGCGCGCGACCAGCAGCTCGGAGCCCTCGTAGCCGGACACGGTGATGCGGGCGCGGATCGGGTTGGCGTCGAGCGCCGCGCGGATCAGCGGCAAGGCGCGCGCCTTCGCGGCGTCGATGCGGTCCGCGGGAACGTTGGCGGCGGCGCCGACCGCATCGAGCCAGGCGGCGGTGCCCTCCAACCCCACGGGCGCGCTGCCCACCACCGGACGGCCGGCGGCGCGGAACTCGCGGACCGTCGCCGTGTAGAACGGGTGCGCGGCGGCCGCCACCTGGCAGTCCAGTGCGGCGTAGAGGTCGCGCCATTCGCGGGACGGCAGCGGCGGGGCGGGCGCGAGGCCCATGGGGGCCAGCAGGGCGCCGATGCCCGGCGGGTCGCCCGGGAAGAACTCGCCGATCATCGCGACGGTCGGCAGGCCCGCCTGCTGGCGGGGCCGGGCGACGGGGCCTTGCTCGGCCTCGGTCCGGGCGTATTTCAGCATCGCGCCGGCCAGCACGTCCTTGGCCTCGGCATGGGTCGGCACGCCGAAGCCCGGCACGTCGATGCCGATGATCCGCACGCCGTCGATCTGCTTCGGCAGCCGGTCCAGCGGCACGCCGGACGCGGTGGGCACGCAGAGGTTGATGACGACGACCGCGTCGTAGTCGGCGGGCTTCGCCGTCTCGTACACCGCGTCGCGGATGTCCTCGAACAGCTGGCCCTTGACCAGCGTCTCCGAGTTGAACGGCACGTAGCCCACGGTGCGGCGCGCGCCGTAGAAGTGCGAGGTGAAGGTCAGCCCGTATACGCAGCAGGCGGAGCCGCTGAGGATCGTCGCCGTCCGCCGCATCCGCAGGCCGACGCGCAGGGCGCCGAAGGCCGGGCACATGGATTGCGGCTGGTCGTGCGGCCCGCGCGGGTAGTCCTGCATCAGCCGGTCCATCGCGGCGCTCTTGCCGGCCGCCCGCGCCGCCTCGACCATCGTGTCCCGGCCGCCATGGCAGCCGGACCCGGTGTCGGGCGGGACGGCGGGCGCGATGGAGCCGTCCATGGTCACACGCCCTCGTAGATGACTTCGAGGGAGGCTTTGTTGTTGACGGTGGCCGGGCACATGTCGGCCTCGGTCGCGGGCTGCAGCACGACGCTGCGGCCCACGGCGTCGCCCTTAAACAGGCCCAGCAGCGCGTCGTGGGTCAACGGCGTGGGGCGCACCGGCGGCGCTTCGGCCACCTGCTCGGCCAGCAGCTCGAACATCGCCGCCCACTCGCCGCCGGGCTTGCCGATGATCTCGTAGTTGGCGGACTTGCGGCGGATGTCCTCGTTGGCGGGGATGGCCGAGAGCACGGGGATGCCGACCGCCTCAGAAAACGCCTGCGCCTCCCCGGTGCCGTCGTCCTTGTTGATGACCATGCCGGCCACGCCGACGTTGCCGCCCATGCGGCGGAAGTAATCGACGGCGGAGCACACGTTGTTCGCGACATAGAGCGACTGCAGGTCGTTCGACGCGACGACGATCACCTTCTGGCACATGTCCCGCGCAATCGGCAGGCCGAAGCCGCCGCAAACGACATCCCCCAGGAAGTCGAGCAGCACGTAGTCGAAGCCCCACTCGTGGAAGCCGAGCTTCTCCAGCAACTCGAACCCATGGATGATGCCGCGCCCGCCGCAGCCGCGCCCGACCTCCGGGCCACCCAGCTCCATCGCGAACACCCCGTCGCGGATGAAGCACACGTCGCCGATGGACACCTTCTCCCCGGCAAGCTTCTTCTTCGAAGAGGTCTCGATGATCGTCGGGCAGCTCCGCCCGCCGAACAGCAGGGAGGTCGTGTCGCTCTTGGGGTCGCAGCCGATCAGCAGCACGCGCTTGCCCTGCTGCGCCATCATGTAGCTGAGGTTGGCGAGGGTGAAGCTCTTGCCGATGCCGCCCTTGCCGTAGATCGCGATGACCTGCGTCTCCTTCTTGGCCGGCGTCGTGGCGACGGCGTCCGGCTCGACCGCGGCCTCCGCCCGGAGCGCCTCGGTCATGCTCATGCCCGGCGTGGCCTGCGTGGATGGTGCGACGGCGTTCATGGGCAGGCTCTCCAATCGAGGATCATCTTCAGGCACGCGGCGTCGTCGAAGGCGGTGCGGTAGGCATCGGCCGCGTCGGACGCCGCGCTGCGGTGCGTCACCAGCCCGGCCAGCGACAATTCGCCCGACCCGGCCAGCGCCGCCACCGAAGCGAGGTCCGCGGGCGCCCACTGCGCGGCGATGCGGATGCGCGCCTCCCGCATGAAGGCCGGCGGGAAGGCGAAGCTCAGCCGGTCGCTGTAGAACCCGGCCAGCACCACCTCGCCCCCCGGGGCGAGCCGGCCGATCAGCATGTCGAGCAGCCCGGCATCGCCGCTCACGTCGCAGATGGAGCGGTAGTCGCGGCGGTCGTCCGCGGCGGGATCAATCACGTCGTAGCCCTCGGTGCCCTGGGCACGGGCCGGGTTGCGCTCCCACACCACGGGCTTCGCCCCGGACAGCACGGCGAGCCGCGCCAGCAGGCGGCCAAGCACGCCGTGGCCGATGATGAGGTCGGGCAGCGCCACGCCCGGCAGCGTCAAGGCGTGCTGCGCGGTCGCGGCCAGCGCCAGCAGCACGGCGTCCTCGCCCAGCCGCTCGTCGAACGCGGCGACCCGCGCGGCGGGGACCACGACGCGGGAGGCGGCGCCGCCGAACAGGCCGCGCACGTCGCCGAAACAGCGCGCCCCCGGCACGAACACGCGGTCGCCGACCTGCCGGCCCGCGGCAGAGCCGGCGGCGCTGACGCGGCCGACCGACTCGTAGCCGGGCACCAGCGGATAGCCCATGCCGGGGAAGTGCGGCATCGTCCCGGTGTAGAGCAGGCGCTCCGTCCCCGTGCTGATGCCGCTCCACTCGATGTCGACGACGACATCCTCGGGGCCGGCCGCATCCAAGGGCAAGCGGCTGAGCGCCAGGCGCTCCGGACCGGTGAGAACGACTGCCATTGCTTCCATTTGCGCCCCCCGGATGCTGCGCGGGCCGATCTGGCCCCCGTGTTCTGTCAGGTTATCCTGACAGGATTTTATGTCAACTGTGATTTACAGATGTTCGGCGTCGCCCGTCGCTTTGGCAACGAGCACGCTGACCAGCAGCGGCGTGTGCGTGGGCGCGCGGCGCACGCTGCCGAAGCCGGCGGCGCTCAGCAGGGCCGTCAGCTCGGCCTGCGTCCGGGCGCGTCCGCGGCCCATCGCCATCAGGTAGAAGCCGAAATAGGCGTCGCCAATCGGCTCCGCGCCCGGCGTTCCGGCCATGGGTTCGGCCAGCAGCAGGGTGCCGCCCGGCGGCAGGGCGCGGCGCACGGCGCGCAGGATCATCAGCGCGGCCGGGTTGTCGTGGTCGTGGATCACGCGGACCAAGGAGACGATGTCGGCGCCCTGCGGACACGGGTCGGCCAGGAAATCGCCGCCCGTTGCCGTGAACCGCCCGGCCAGCCTGGCCGCCGCGAGCCGCACGCGGGCCTGCTCCACCACGGGCGGCAGGTCGAACAGCATGAGCCGCAGCCCCGGCGCCCGTGCCGCAGCGGCCTGCAGGAAGCTGCCGTCCCCCCCGCCCACGTCCAGCAGGCATCGGTGCCGGCCGATTCGGTAGGCGGCCAGGACCTCGTCGGCGACCAGCGGCTGCGACGCGGCCATCAGCGCCGTGTAGTCGGCGACCTGGCCGTGCCCCAGCCCGGCCGCGTCGGCGTTGCCGGAATAGGCCCAATAGCGGGACAGGCCGGTCGCCTCCGGCTGGCCCCGCAACAGCCCCACGGGGTCGCTCAGGTCCGCGTAGAGTTCGCGGTGGTGCAGCACCATGGCCGACACGGCGGCGTTGCCGACCATGGCCGCGCCGAGCGGACCGAGGCCGAACCGGTCGCCGCGGCGCCGGGTCAGCAGCTTGAGCGAGGCGGCGGCGAGCAGCAGCCGACGGGTCCGGTCCAGCGGAATGCCGAACCGCGCCGCCAGCGCGTCGACGGTCTGCGGGCCGTCCGCGAGGATGTCGAACAGGCGCAGCTGCACGCACGCCTGCAGCACCTGCGAATAGACGAAGCCGGCGCAGAGGTCGAACAGCGCGCGGGTGCGGCGCCGGGCGATGGGCCGGGTGAACGGAAAGGCGGCGGCCCAGCGCCGGAAACGCGGGCTGGCGACCAGGCGGTCGCGCTGCGCCCGCCAATCGGCCCGCCGGGCGGCGCCCCCGAGGATGGCCGCCATCATGCCGCGTGCCGCGCCAGCTCCTTGGGCAGCAGGCGCATGGTCTCGGTCAGGATGTGGCTGCGCAGCGCCGTGGCGCCGGGGCAGGAAGGCACGGCATCGACGGCGGCGGCGGCCAGCGTCTCCAGGCGCATGATCGCGCCGTCGAGGCCCAGCTCGCGCACGGCGCTCGGGCGGCCCAGGGCAAGGTCCTTGCCGACGGGCTTGCCCAGCGCGTCCGGATGGGCGGTGGCATCGAGGATGTCGTCGGCGACCTGGAACGCCTCGCCGAGCCGCATGCCCAACATGCGCCACGGCTCGGCCTCCGCCCCCGCGGCGGCGGCGCCGGCAACGGTCGCGGCGGCAAACAGCGCGCCGGTCTTCTCGCGCTGGTACTGCGCGAGGTCCACGGCGTCCTCGCACTCCCAGGCTTGCCCGGCCACGATGCCGCCGGGCACGCCGACCGACCCGGCCACCGTCAACATCAACGGCGCCAGGCGCATCGGGGTGAGTGCCGCGCCGTACGCCAGGGTCTGGAACGCCAGCACGATCAGCGCGTCGCCGGCGAGCACGGCCAACGGCTCGCCAAAGGTCCGGTGCACCGTGGGACGGCCGCGGCGCGTGTCGGCGTCGTCGAAGCACGGCAGGTCGTCATGCACCAGCGAGGCGCAGTGCAGCAGCTCGATGGAAGCGGCGGCGGCATCGGTCACGCCCGGCTCGTCCTCCCCGCACGCGGCGGCGACGGCCAGGCACAAACGCGGGCGGATGCGGGCGCCGCGCGGGAACACGGCGTGGCGCATGGCGGCGGCGAGGCGCGGCGGGCAGGTGGAGACATCGGCGCGCGACACCGCCGCATACAAGGCCCGTTCGATCCGCCCCATGACATCCATTGCGCTTCTCCTGCTGCCGTTCTGTCAGGCTGAGTTGTCAAACCAGACTGTCAACGTTAATTGACATAGAGGTCAAGCAGATTTTCGGAGGGGCGGTGGGGCGGCAGGTCGTGGTGATCGGCGGCGGGGTGGGCGGCCTAGTGGCGGCGCTGGAGCTGGCCTGCGCCGGGCTGGAGGTGACGCTGCTGGAGCGTGCGGCGACTCCGGGCGGCAAGCTGCGGGAGGTCGCGGTGGCCGGGCGGCGGCTGGATGCGGGACCCACGGTGTTCACCATGCGCTGGGTGTTCGAGGCGATCTTCGCCAATGCCGGCGCGGCGCTGTCCGACCATCTCACCCTGCGCCCGGCCGGCATCCTGGCCCGGCACGCCTGGAGCGCCGACCAGCGGCTGGACCTGTTTGCAGACCTGGACGCATCGGCCGACGCCATCGGGCAGTTTGCCGGCGCGGCCGAGGCGCGGGGGTTCCGGGCCTTTTCGGCAGAGGCGCAGCGCATCTATGCGACCCTCGAGAAACCGTTCATCCGGGGCGCGCGGCCCAGCATGGCCTCGCTGGTGCGGGACGCAGGCGCCGTGGCGCTCTGGGGCATCCGCCCGTTCGACACGTTCTGGAAGGCGTTGAGCCAGCATTTCAGCGATCCGCGGCTCCGGCAGTTGTTCGGGCGCTACGCGACGTATTGCGGGTCCTCGCCGTTCCTCGCGCCGGCCACGCTGATGCTGGTGGCGCATGTCGAGCGGGACGGCGTGTGGCTGGTGGACGGCGGCATGCACGGGATCGCGCGGGCTTTGGCCGGGCTGGCGGCGGCGCGCGGGGTCACGCTGCGCTACGGCGCGGAGGCCGCGGAGGTGCTGCTGGAGCGCGGCCGGGTCGCCGGGGTGCGGCTGGCCGACGGCGAGCGGATCGCGGCCGGGGCGGTCGTCGCGAACGCCGACGCGGGCGCGGTGGCGGCGGGGGTGCTGGGTGCTGCGGTGCGCGGCGCGGCCCCGGCGGTGGCGGCGCGGGACCGCTCCTTGTCGGCCGTCACCTGGGCGATGGTGGCCCGGGCCGAGGGGTTCCCCTTGTCGCGCCACACTGTCTTCTTTTCAGGCGACTACGCGGCCGAGTTCCGCGACCTGGGCGCCGGCCGGCTGCCGCGGGAGCCGACCGTCTATGTCTGCGCCCAGGACCGTGGCGACGACGACGCTGCCCCATCTGGCGCCGAGCGCCTGCTGTGCCTTGTCAACGCGCCGCCCACCGGCGACGCGCAGCCCCCCACCGCCACGGAGATCGAGCAATGCGCCGACCGGAGCTTTCGCCTGCTGGCCCGATGCAGCCTGACCCTCAAGCCGGAGGGCACGGAGACGACGACGCCGGAGGGGTTCCATCGGCTGTTCCCGGGCACGGGCGGGGCGCTGTACGGCCCGGCGGTGCACGGGGCGACGGCGACGTTCAGGCGGCCGGGGGCGCGGACCCGGGTGCCGGGCCTGTACCTGGCGGGCGGCAGCACGCATCCGGGGGCGGGCGTGCCGATGGCGGCGCTGTCGGGCCGGCTGGCGGCGGCGAGCCTGCTGGCGGACCTGGAGGGGACGGCTTGGATTTCGAGCAGCCGGTCGCGCGCGGCGGCTACGCCTGGTGGTACGTCGATGCGCTGAGCGACGACGGGCAGCACGGGATCACGCTGATCGCCTTCTTGGGCAGCGTGTTCTCCCCGTTCTACGCCTGGTCCCGGCGGCGCGGCGGCGGCGACCCGATGCAGTTCTGCGCGCTGAACGCCGTGCTGTATGGCCGGCCCCGGCGCTGGGCGATGACCGAGCGCGGCGCCGGCGCCGTGGACCGCGGGCCGCGGCACCTCGCCATCGGGCCGAGCGCGCTGCGCTGGGACGGGACCACGCTCATGATCGACATCGACGAGGTGACGGCGCCCCTGCCCTCCCACCTGCGCGGCACGGTGCGCGTGCATCCCTCCGCGGTGACGGGACGGCGCTTCAGGCTGGACGGCGCCGGGCGGCACCGCTGGTCGCCCATCGCGCCCGCGTCCCGCGTCGAGGTCGAGCTGAGCCATCCGGCGCTGCGCTGGTCCGGGCCGGGCTACCTCGACACCAATGACGGCGATGCGGCGCTGGAGGACGACTTCGTCGAGTGGGACTGGTGCCGCGCGCCGATGCGGCACGGCGCGGCGATCCTCTACAACGCGACCCGGCGGGTGGGCGGGGACCAATCCCTGGCGCTGCGCGTCGGGCGGGACGGGTCGGTCGAGGCGTTCCCGCCGCCGCCGCCGGCCGTGCTGCCGCCCACCCGGCTGTGGCGGGTGCCGCGGGCCACGCGGGCCGACGCGGCGCCCACGGTGCGGCAGACGCTGGAGGACACGCCGTTCTACGCGCGCTCGGTGATCGAGACGCGGCTGCTCGGCGAACCCTTGACAGCGGTGCATGAGAGCCTGTCGCTGGACCGGTTCCGGGCGCCCTGGGTGCAGGCGATGCTACCGTTCCGCATCCCGAGGCGCTGGCGGTGACGCGGCGCCGGGCGCCGTGTCTCTGGCGCGGCGGATCGAGCGGCGGATGGAAACCAGCTCCGCGATCAGCAGGCCCAGCACCAGGAGCAGCAGGATAGCCCACTCCCATTGGGCGACCATCACGGACGCTCCCGGCTCATCTGCCGGGCGTCGAGCTGGTCGAACAGCGCGCACAGCCAGGCCACCCGGTCATCGAAGGCCGGCCAGAGCGGCGGGCGCGGCCCGGGCCGCGGCGGGGGCGGTGCCGCGATGACGGCGTCCACCAGGTAGCGCGCGGCGCTCAGGGCCGGGACCGGGCCGGAGGAGCGCGGCCCCCACGCGGCGGCGGACAGGCTGCGGCCCAGCAGGCGCAGCTTGCGGCCCGGCGGCACGACGGCGCGGCGTCCCACGCTGTCGTAGCCGTGCCGGGCGACCTGCTGGCCGATCTCGGCATAGAGGTGCCGCGCGGCGCCGATGCCGGGGCGGCAGGCGCGGGGCAGCGTCGCGATGCCGGCATCGGCGCGGCGGTACAAGGTGTCGGCCCGGTGCAGCAGGGCCTCGACCACGCCGGCCAGTGCCGGGCCGAAGCTCGGGCGGGCCAGCCAGGCGTCGGGGTCGATGCCGGCGGCGCGCAGCCAGTCCTGCGGCAGATAGAGGCGCCCCGCCCGGGCATCCTCCCCCACGTCGCGGGCGATATTGCTGAGCTGCATGGCGATGCCGAGGTCGCAGGCGCGGGCCACGCCCTCCGCCGACCGCTCGCCCATCAGCATCGCCATCATGGCGCCGACCGCGCCGGCCACCCGGGCGGCATAGGCTTCAAGCTCGGCCAGGCTGTCGTAGCGGCGGGCGGCGGCGTCCCAGGCGAACCCCTCCAGCAGCGCGTCCAGCAGGGTGCGCGGAATGGCGTGGCGCAGCACGACGGCGGCCAGCGCCCGGTCGGCGGCGATGGGCCGGGGGTGCCCGGCATAGGCGGCATCGAGCCGCACCCGCAACGCCGCAAGCGCCGCCGCCGGGCCGCCGCCAGAGGCGCTGCCATTGTCGATCAGGTCGTCCGCCACGCGGCAGAACGCATACAGCGCCGTCGCCGGCTCATGCACCCGGCGCGGCAGCAGCAAGGAGGCGGCGAAGAAGCTGCGCGACCCCCCGCGCAGCAGGTCCCGGCAGGCGGCGAGGTCGGCGCTATCGAGCAAGGTCTGCGGCATGGGGCACCACGGCATCGAGGACACGCGCCGAGCACAGGACGCCGGGCAGGCCGGCGCCCGGATGAGTCCCGGCGCCGACGAGGAACAGGCGGTCCACCTCCTCGCTGCGGTTGTGCGGGCGGAACCAGGCGGATTGGGTCAGCAGCGGCTCCATGCCGAAGGCGGCGCCGCGGTAGGACAGCAGGCGGTCATGGAAATCCTGCGGCGTCATCACGTGCTGGGTCACGACCGCGTCCTCCAGGCCCGGCAGGATCGTCTCGCTCAGCGCGCGGGCCAGGGCTGCCCGGTAGGTCTCGGCCACCGCCGCCCAGTCCGTGCCGCTGGCGAGGTGCGGCACCGGGGACAGGACATAGAACGCATCGCAGCCCGGCGGCGCCAAGGAGGGGTCGGTCGCGGTCGGGCGGTGCAGGTACAGCGAGAAGTCCTCGGCCAAGTGGTGGCGCTTGAAGATGTCCCGCAGCAGCTCGCGGTAGCGGGGGCCGAGCAGGATGGTGTGGTGCGCGACGTCCGGGTACTGCCGCCGCGTGCCGAAATACCAGACGAACAGGCTCATGGAGTAGCGCGCCCCCTCGATGCGGCGGTCGGTCCAGCGGCGGCGGCGGTGCTGCGGCGCCAGCAGGTGGCGGTAGGTCCAGGCCGCGTCGGCGTTGGACACCACGATATCGGCCGGGACCACGGCGCCCGAGCGCAGGCGCACCCCCGTGGCGGCGCCCCGGTCCACGGTGATCTCCGCGACCTCCTGGCGGCACTGCACCGCCCCCCCCTGCCCGCGGATCAGGTCCACGAGGCCGGTGACCAGCGCCCCCGTGCCGCCCATGGCGAAGTGCACGCCCCAGCGCCGCTCCAGGAAGGCGATCAGCGCGTAGATCGAGCTGGCGCTGAACGGGTTGCCGCCCACCAGCAGCGGATGGAAGCTGAGCGCGACGCGCAGCCTCGGGTCGCGGATGTGCTTGGCGACCAATTGGTGCACGCTGCTGAGGCTGCCGAGCCGCAGCAGGTCCGGCACGACGCGGGCCATGTCGGTCCAGCTGTCGAACGGCACGTCGCCCAGCTGCTCGAACCCCACGCGGAAGATCGCCTCGCTTCTTGCCATGAAGCGTTCGTAGCCGGCGACATCGGCCGGGCTGAAGCGGGCGATCTCGGCCCGCATGGCGGCGGGGTCGCCGGTGTAGTTGAACGTGGCGCCGTCGTGGAAGCGGATGCGGTAGAACGGGGTGATGGGGCGCAGCTCCACGTCGTCCGACAGGCGACGGCCGCACAGCGCCCAGAGCTCCTCCAGCAGGAACGGCGCGGTGACGATGGTGGGGCCGCCGTCGAAGGTGAAGCCGTCCTGGCGGAACACGGTGGCGCGTCCGCCGGGCGCATCGAGCTTTTCCAGCACCGTGACGCGGTAGCCGCGCGCCCCGAGCCGCACCGCCGCGGCCAGCCCGCCGAAGCCGCTGCCGATGACGACGGCGTGGGGCCGCGGCGGGGCCGTGGGCGCGTCGGGCGGTGCGGTGGCGAGCAGCATGGACATGACACATGGACTGTAACAGCATCCTGACAGTCGCGGCCAGCGGGCAGAACCAGGAATAAGGGTGCCGATGAAGATTATGCCGAGACTGGTGGTGGCGGTCCTCGCGGCGGCGGCGATCCTGGTCGGGCTGTGGCAGCTTGAGGCGGCGAAGGCCGGCTTGGTGGTCGCGCCGGGACGGGTCGGCGTCATCCCGGTCACGGTGTTCGCGCGGTCCGCGACGGAGCCGGCGCCGGTCGTGGTGGTCGCGCATGGCTTCGCCGGGTCGCAGCAGCTCATGCTGCCGTTCGCGGTGACGCTGGCGCGGAACGGCTACCGGGTGGTGACCTTCGACTTCCCCGGCCACGGCCAGAACCCGGCGCCGCTGACCGGCGGCCTGACCGACGACTCGGCACGGGGCGCGGTGCTGACGCGGGCGCTGGACGCGGTGGTCGGGTTCGCGCAGGGGTTGCCGGGGGGCCAGCAGGTGGCGCTGCTCGGGCACTCCATGGCGTCCGACATCGTGGTGGGCTTTGCCCGGACCCATCCGGACATCCAGGCGACGGTCGCGGTCTCCCTGTTCTCGCCCAGCGTGACGGCGGCCTCGCCCCGCAACCTGCTGGTCGTCGCAGGCAGCCTGGAGCCGGCGATGATCCGGGACGAGGGGCTGCGCATCGCCCGCATGACCGCCGGCGAGGCGGCGCAGCAGCGGGTGACCTACGGACGGTTCGAGGACGGCACCGCCCGGCGCTCCACGCTCTCCGGCGGGGTCGAGCATATCGGCGTGCTGTTCAGCCGGCAGAGTCTGGTGGAGACGCTGGATTGGCTGAACCAGGCGTTCGGGCGGCAGGGCGACGGGTGGATCGACGCGCGGGGACCGTGGCTCGGGCTGCTGTACCTGGGGCTGGTCGCGCTGGCCTGGCCGCTGTCGGCCCTGCTGCCGCGGGTGGCGGCCGTGCCGCTCGGGGCCGGGCTGCGCTGGCGGAGCCTGCTGCCGCTCGCGGCGCTGCCGGCGCTGCTGGTGCCGCTGATCCTGTGGCGCGTGCCGACCGACTTCCTGCCGAGCCTCCTGGGCGACTACCTGACCGTGCACTACGCCGTCTATGGGCTGCTGACCGCGGCCGGCCTGCTGCTGCTGCGGCGCCCCATCGCCGGGCGGTGCCGCGCCGTGCCGTTCCTGGCGGCCAGCGTGCTGGTGGCGGGGTATTGCATCCTGGCGGTCGGGCTGCCCATCGACCGCTACGTCACGTCGTTCCTGCTGCCGCCCGGCCGGGTGCCGATCATGCTGGCGGTGCTCGTCGGCACGCTGGCCTACTCGGTCGCGGACGAGTGGGCGACGCGCGGCCCGGGGGCGCGGCGGGGCGCCTACGCCGCGACGAAGGCATGCTTCGTGCTGTCGCTCGTCCTCGCCATCGCGCTGAACCCGGCACGGCTGTTTTTCCTGATCATCATCGTGCCCGTCATCCTGCTGTTCCTCATGGTGTACGGGCTGTTCAGCGGCTGGGCCTATCAACAGACCGGGCATCCGCTGGTGGGGGCGGCGGCGGTCGCGCTGGCCTTCGCCTGGGCGATCGCGGCGACGTTTCCGGTGGTGGGCTAGACCAGATGTTCGCCTGAGAAGGGGCGGCCCGTCTCACTGTATGCAGGTTTGAGGTTGCCCCGATCTCGTGGACGGTTTGTGGGCTTAGGGCCTGCGTGTTGGCTTCTGCTGTTTGCCTGCTTGCCTCGTAGGCCATGGGGGACTCCGTAAACAGGGAACACCGGGTGGATCGGCAGCCCAAGCAATGGCCAGGGCGCCATCGGCAGGTTCAAGGCTGCGATCCCGTCCCCCGACATGCAGAGCAGGCCCCAGGCGCTGGACGCGGTGGCCGCCACTTGCGGCCGTGCCGAACACAGAGGCGCCAGCCACCCAGCGTCCTGCCGAAATCCAGCGCCGCAAGGTGGGCGCCAGGGCCAGGCGGCCGGACGGCGAGAGCGGCAGGGCGGCGTGACTGGCCATGTGTAAACAAGGCTTATAGCACGACGGCGGAACTGTACACGAAGTATGCGGCCTCCAGCATGCAGTTCCGAAGATTGTCCAATATTCTCAACGCGCCGTGCCTGCCAAGCGCCGTGGTATAGCCGATGCAGAACCGAACCTGAATGGCAGGAGATCGGTTGACATGCATGAAGCCTCCCTACTGGCGCCACCCGCCCAAGCGGCCGAAAGCGCCCGGCGCGCCGCCTTCGCGCGGCGCCTCGACCTCGCGCAGCTGGTCCATCCCGCGGACTGGCTGCGCCTTCCGCCCAGCCTTCGCCGCCGGTTCGAAGCCGGCCACGGGCCCGCCACCTACCGCGGCACCATGGATTTCGAGAACTCGGCCGCCGGCCGCGTGTTCGCGTGGCTGGCCCGCGGCTTCGGGGCGCCGCTCCCCATCCAGCAGGCCACCGGCGCACCCGTCACCGTGCACGTCCGCCCGGCGGGCGACGGCGTCGCCTGGTCCCGTCAGCTTGGCGCCGCACAGCGGGTCCGCTCCGTCAAGTCGGCCGGACCCGGCGGCACCGTGCTGGAGCGCACGGACGGGGGCCTCGGCATGGTGCTCGACATCTCCGTCGCCGACGGGGCGCTCGTGTTCACGAGCCGCCGCTTCTTCTTCACGGCCGGGCCCTGGCGCGTGCCGATCCCCGCGGTGCTGACACCTGGACACTGCCGCGTCGAGCACCGGGCGGTCGACGACGCCCGCTTCCGCTTCACCCTCACGATGACGCACCCGCTCTGGGGCATGACGTTCCGCCAGACCGGCCTATTCACCGATATCCAGGAGAGCCTGTCATGAACGCAGTCTTCGCGATCCTTTCCGTCCAGGCGCTGATCGGCGCCTTCGACAACCTGTGGCACCACGAGCTGGAAGCGAAGCTCCCCCAGCACGTCTCGGCCCGCTACGAGCTGGTGCTCCATGCCGCGCGGGAGGGCATCTACGCCGTGCTGTTCCTGGGCCTCGCCTGGGTGCGCTGGGAGGGCGCCTGGGCCTGGGTCCTCGCCGGCCTGCTGGCGGTCGAGATCGTCATCACCCTCGCCGACTTCATCGAGGAGGACGTGACCCGGCGCCTTCCCAACCTGGAGCGCGTCCTCCACACCATCCTCGCCGTCAGCTACGGCTGCTTCGTCGCGGCTTTGGCGCCGGAGATGCTGACCTGGGCCACGGCACCGACGGGCCTGCCGTTCGTGAGCCACGGCTGGGTGTCGCTGCTGTTCACGCTCTATGCCGCCGGGGTGTTCGCGTGGAGCGTCCGCAACTGGATCGCGGTGGTCCGCCTGTATCGGGCGGCGCGGACCGCGCTGCCGGAGGTGGCGGTCGCCCCGCCGCATGGCCCGGCCGTGCTGGTGACCGGCGGCACCGGTTTCATCGGCACCGCCCTGGTCCACAGCCTGCTTGCGGATGGCAAGCGGGTCATCGTTCTGACGCGGGACGCCCGCCGCGCCGCCGCCGGCTTCGGCCCGCGCGTCACGGTCGTCGAACGCCTCGACGCCCTGCCGGCGGAGACGCCGGTCGCGGCCGTCGTGAACCTCGCCGGCGCCAGCATCCTCGGCGGGCGCTGGTCTTCGCGCAGGAAGGCGGTGCTGCTGGCCAGCCGCGTCGATGCGACCCGGGGCATCCGCGCCTTGGCCGAGCGGCTGGACCGCCCCCCGGCCGTGCTCGTGAACGCCTCGGCGGTGGGCTTCTACGGCGCCCGGGACGCCGGCGTGGAACTCGACGAGACCGCGCCGCCGCAGCCCGGCACCTTCCAATCCGATCTCTGCGCCGCCTGGGAAGCAGAGGCGAAGGCCATGCGGGACCTCGGCGTGCGCGTCGTCAGGGCGCGCTTCGGCGGGGTGATCGGCCGGTCGGGCGGCCTCTATCCCCCGCTCGCGGCGGCAACCCGGCTGGGCCTCGGCGCCATCCTGGGCAGCGGGCGCCAGCCGATGCCCTGGGTCCACCTGGACGACGCCGTGGCCGCGATCCGCTTCGCCATCGACAGGACGTCCTTGGAGGGCGCGGTCAACGTGGTGGCCCCCGGCCTCGTGCCGCAGGCCGCGTTCGCGCGGTCGCTGGGGTCCTTCTGCAGGACGGCCGTGCGGCTGCGGGTTCCGGGACGGGTGATCCGCATGGCGGGCGGCGAGGCTGCGACGCTCCTGCTCGACGGGCAAGCCGCGACGCCCCGCCGCTTGCTGGCCGAGGGCTACCGGTTCAAGCATCCATCCCTCGACAGCGCGCTCCTTGACCTCGCGGGACCACGCGAGGCGACCGGACGCTGCGAGACGGAGATCGGATCAACGGCGACCGCACGATGAGGCCCAAGGCGCCCCAGCCAGGCCGGCCGGGGCGCCTTGAAGGAGCCGTCGGGTCTTCGGGCCGGCCTGGTGACCAGGCGTCCGCGGCCGCTCCGGAGGGTGATCAGTGGGCCCGGGCGCCGATGCCGGCCACACCGCGCAGGCCGAGCCTCTCGGCATGGTGGCATGCGGCGAGGTGGCCGGACCCCACGTCCCGCAGACGCGGCGCCTCCGCGGCGCAGACCGGCGTCGCGTGGGCGCAGCGCGGATGGAACGCGCAGCCGGGGGGCGGCCGGGCCGGGTCGGCGACCTCCCCCGCCAGGCGCGTGCGCCCGCCGGCCCGGCGCAAGCGAGGGTCGGCCACGGGGACGGCGGCCAGAAGCGCCGCGGTATAGGGATGCTTGGGTGCCGCGAACAGCGCGTCGGTGCCGGCGACCTCCACGATGCGGCCGACATACATCACGGCGACACGGTTGCTGATGTGCTCCACCACGCTCAGGTCGTGGGCGATGAACAGGTAGGTCAGCTTGAACTCGTCCTGCAGGTCCTGCAGCAGGTTCAGCGTCTGCGCCTGCACCGAAACGTCGAGCGCCGAAACCGCCTCGTCGGCGACCACCAGGCGCGGATCGAGCGCGAGGGCGCGGGCGATGCCGATGCGCTGCCGCTCGCCGCCGCTGAACGCGTGCGGGTAGCGGCGCAGGTATTCCGGACGCAGCCCGACCTTGCGCAGCAGGCCGGCCACCCTGTCCTCCAGCGCGCTGCCCCGGGCGATGCCGTTCACGCTCAGCGGCTGGCCGACGATCTGCAGCACGTTGAGCCGCGGGTTCAGCGACCCGTTCGGGTCCTGGAAGATCATGCGGATCTCGCGGCGGTATGGCTTCAGCCCGCGCCGGTCGAGGGCCGCCAGGTCCACGACCGCGCCGTCGCGCCCGCGGTAGCGCAGCGTGCCGGAGGTCGGGTCGTAAACCCGCAGGATCGCCCGGCCCGTCGTGGTCTTGCCGCAGCCGGATTCGCCGACCAGGCTCAGCACCTCCCCCTCGCGGATGTCGAAGTCCACGCCATCGACGGACCGCACAAGCCCGCCAGGCCGCGAGAAGCCGCCGGGCCGGGGGAAGTGCATCCGCAGGTCGCGGACGGCCAGCAGCGGGTCCCCGCCCGCCGTCATGCGGCCGGGCCGTAATGGTGGCACGCGACCGCGTGCTGCGGCGCGACGGCATGGGTGACGGGATCACGGGCCGCGCACAGCCCCGGCAGCACGACGTCGCACCGCGTGTGGAACGGGCATCCGGCCGGCCGCGCGAAGGGGTGCGGCACCATGCCGCGGATGCTGGCCAGGCGCCCGCCCGGCCGGCGTTGCCCGAGCTTCGGCACGGAGGCGAGCAGCGCCCGCGTGTAGGGGTGCTTCGGGTCATGGAACAGCGCGTCCACGCCGGCCTGCTCCACCACTTGGCCCAGGTACATCACGGCCACGTCGTCGGCGATCTCCGCCACGACGCCCAGGTCGTGGGTGATGAACATGATGGCCATGCGGTACTCGGCCTGCAGGTCCTGCATCAGGTCCAGGATCGTCGACTGCGTGGTCACATCGAGCGCCGTGGTCGGCTCGTCGGCGATCAGCAGCTCCGGCTCGCAGCACAGCGCCAGCGCGATCATGGCGCGCTGCCGCATGCCGCCCGAAAGCTGGAACGGGTAGGCGTCGAACCGGTCGGCCGCGTTCGGGATGCCGACCCGCTTCAGCATGTCGACCGTCTTCGTGCGGGCGGCGGCGGCGGTGATCCGCTGGTGCAGCAGGATCGTCTCGGCGATCTGCCGGCCGATGGTGTGGATGGCGCTCAGCGAGCTCATCGGCTCCTGGAAGATCATCGCGATCCGCCGGCCGCGCACCCGCCGGATCGCCGCCCCGCGGGGATCGAGCGCCGCAAGATCGACCGGCGTGTCGCCGTCGCCGCGGAAGACCACGCTGCCGGCCACGATCCGGCCGGGGCGATCCACGATCTGCAGGATGGAGCGCGCGGTGATCGACTTGCCGCACCCGGATTCGCCCAGGACCGCCAGCGTGCGCGCCCGTCCGATGGTGAGGTCCGCGCCGTTCACCGCACGCACCACGCCCTCATGCGTGAAGAAATGCGTGTGCAGGCCGCGGATCTCCAGAAGCGGGTCAGCGGGCATAGGGGTCGGCCGCGTCGCGCAGGCCATCGCCCAGGAAGTTCAGCGCCAGCACGCTGAGCACCACCGCGCCGCCGGGCACGAACAGCAGCCAGGGCGCCTGCGCCAGCGACCGGACATTCTGCGCCTCCTGCAGCAGCACGCCCCAGCTCACGATGGGCGGCTGCAGCCCGATGCCGAGGAAAGACAGCGACGTCTCCGCCAGGATCATCTGCGGGATCGCGAGCGTCAGGTTGGCGATGATGTGGCTGGTGAAGGACGGCACCAAGTGCCGGGTGATGATGCCGAACTCGCTCATGCCGTCGAGCCGCGCGGCCAGCACGAAGTCCTCGCCGCGCAGGCTGAGGAACTTGCCCCGCACCTCCCGCGCCAGGCTGGTCCAGCCAAGCAGCGACACGATGAGGGTGATCATGAAATAGGTCTGCAGCGGCGGCCAGGTGAGCGGCACGGCGGCGGCCAGGCCCATCCAGAGCGGGATGGTGGGGATGGAGCGCAAGAACTCGATGACGCGCTGGATGGCCGTGTCGAGCGCGCCGCCGTAATAGCCGGAGACGCCGCCCAGCAGCACGCCCAGCACCAGGCTGATGGCGACGCCGACCAGGCCGATGGACAGCGAGATGCGGGCGCCGTGGACGGTGCGGCTGAGGATGTCGCGGCCGAGCCGGTCGGCGCCCAGCAGGTACATCGGCTGCACCTGATCGACGGGACCGAGCAGCCGATGCTCCAGGGGGATGACGCCCAGCAGGCGATACGGCGCAGTGCGGACCAGAAGGGCGATTGGGATGGGCGCCGCCGGGTCGGTGACGAAGATGCGGCGCATCGCGGCCCGGTCGATCTCGACCTTGAGGCCCTCCACCCAGGGCGCCAGCCGCCCGTCGCGCACCAGGTGCACCGGCTGCGGCCGGGCATAGGTGTAGCGCGCCTCCGCCTGGTTGGGGTCGAACGGCGCCACGAACTCCGCCAGCAGCGCCACGCCGTACAGCGTCAGCAGGACGCCGAGGCTGGCCACCGCCACCTTGTGCCGACGGAGCTTCAGCCAGAACAGCCGCCATGGCCCGGCCACGAAGACCGGCTTCTCCTCCATGGCCGGCACGACCGCCGCGGCACTCATTGGTAGCGGATCCGCGGGTCCGCCCAGGCGAGCAGCAGGTCGGAGATCAAGGTCCCCACGATGGTCAGCGTGCTCAGCATCAGGATCAGGCTGCCGGCGAGGTACATGTCCTGCGACACCAGCGACCGCAGCAGCATCGGCCCCGTGGTGGGCAGGCTGAGCACGACCGAGGTGATGATCTCGCCCGAGACCAGCGCCGGCAGGATCCAGCCCAGCGTCGAGATCAGCGGGTTGAGCGCCACCCGGACGGGGTAGCGCATCAGCAGCCGGAACTCCGACATGCCCTTCGCGCGCGCGGTCACCACGTAGGGCTTGAACAGCTCGTCCAGCAGGTTCGCCCGCAGGATGCGGATCAGCGACGCGAGCCCCGCCATGCCCACCACCACGACGGGCACCCAGACGTGCCGCGCGAAGTCGAGGACACGCTCCAGGCTCCAGGGCGCATCGACCATATCGGGCGAGAACAGGCCGCCGACGCTCTGGTCGAGGTAGCGGACGCTGAGGTACATCAGCACCAGGGCCAGCAGGAAGTTGGGGATGGCAAGGCCGATGAAGCCGAAGAACGTCGCAACGTAGTCGCCGATTGAATACTGGCGGACCGCCGAATAGATGCCGATGGGCAGCGCGATCATCCAGATGAACAGCAGCGTGATGAAGGAGATGAGGAAGGTGTAGCCCAGCCGTCCCCAGATGACGTCCGCCACCGGCTTGTTGAATTCGAACGACACGCCGAAGTCGCCGCGCAGCAGGATGCCGCCGATCCATTTCAGGTATTGCACATAGATCGGCTGGTCGAGCCCGTAACGCTCCCGCAAGGTCGCCAGCGTGCCGGCCTCGACGGCGCCCCCCTGGCTCGCCCAGTCGGACATCAGCGTCGTCAGGTAGTCGCCCGGCGGCAGGTGGATGATGGCGAACGCCACGACCGACACCGCCAGAAGGGTGGGAACCATGTAGGCCAGCCGCCGGATCACGAAGCCCAGCATGGCCGCTACTGGTAGTAATATTGCGAAAGCGTCGGCGCGGGGTGCCACAGGTTCCCGGCGATGGGCAGCGGGCTGAGCACGTTGCGCATGCGGCGGCTGACGATTGCGACGCGCGGCGATGGGCGCACCAGGCCGATTGTGTAGAAGTTGTCCGCGGAGCGGGCGAGGAACGCCTGCATGGCGGCGAGCCGGTCGGCGTCGGTCGCGGCCGACTTCACCCGGTCGTACATCGCCATGTGCTCGCGCACCTCGGGCGGCGGCTCCTCGCCGGTCTTGGGGTCCGCATACCACTCGGCCCAGCGCATGGCGTAGAACAGGTCGGCCTTCTGGTTCGGCATGAAGCACCGGGTTTCGGTGTAGGCGTCCGACAGTCCGCCCGGGCAGTTCCAGATGTAGGCTTCCTGCTCGTTGGCATACCACATCGTGTTCAGCCGGGCCCGGTCGGTCGCGCGGAGCTGGATGTCGATGCCGACCGCCTTTGCGTATTTCTGCACCTGCAGCATGACATCGGGGAAGCCGGAGCCGAACACGTCGGCGACCATGAAGACGATGGTGAGGCGCTTGCCGTCGGGCCCCAGGCGGAAACCGTCCGCGTCCTTCTTGTCCAGCCCGATCCGGTCCAGCAGGGCGCGGGACGCCGCCGGGTCGTACTGCGTGTACTGGGTGGCCAGGCGCTCGTTGTAGATGTCCTGGCCGGGCCAGGGGGCGCCCTGCGCGGGCGTGCCGGCGCCGACATAGACGAGGTCGATGATCTCCTGCCGGTTGATCGACTGGCTCAGGGCGATGCGGAAGTCCTTGTTCTGGAAGATGCGCCGCTTCACCGGGTCGTTGACGTTCAGGTTCAGCAGCAGCTCCGCGTCGTTCGCGTCGGTCTGGTTCAGGTCGAAGAAGCGGAAGTTGCCCTTCTGCTGGCTGTCGAACAGCAGCGCCTTGTAGGAGACGTTGGTGATGTGCCGCGCGAGGAAGTCGATCTCGCCGTTCTGCGACTTCAGCAGCAGCAGCTGCACGTCGTCCGCCTTGGTGAAGACCCAGCGGTCGATGTAGGGGAGCTGGTTCCCGGCCGGGTCGACCTTCCAGTAATAGGGGTTCCGCTCGGCCACCACGCGCGGCCCGTCGGAGTAGGGTTCCCTCAGCACGTAGGAGTTCAGGGTCGGCAGGTCGAGGTTCTGCCAGAACACCGGCTGGAACGACAGCGAGACCTTGCTGTTGAACAGCGAGACCCAGTCCTTGACGGAGCTGCTGCGGGCCAGCGTCTCCTTGATCCCGTCCGGGTTATACTTGATGTGGAACTGCCGCAGGTAGTGCTTCGGATAGATGATGGGGATGTGGCCGGAGCCATAGGCCATCTGCTGCAGGAACAGGCCATACGCGCTCTGGAAGCTGAACTTGACGGTGTACTGGTCGATCCGGGTCACCACCACCGGCTTGCCGTCGGCGACGAAGATCGGGTTCTTCGACGGCGTCAGCTCGGGGCTGCCGAACACGTCCTCGTACCAGAACATGATGTCGTCGGCGTCGAACGGCGCGCCGTCGGACCAGCGCAGGCCCTGGCGCAGGTGGAACACGTAGTCGCGGGCATCGGGGCTCGCGTCCACCCCCTCCGCGATGCTGGGGATGATGGTCTTCCAGTCCGCGGTCCAGCGCACCAGCGTCTCGTTGCCGATTGAGCGGGTGAGGTTGTACTGGTCCCCGCCGCCCAGCACGGCGCTGCGGATCGTGCCGCCGTACTTGCCCACGCCGTCCACCATCGTCTCGATGAAGGGCGTCTGCGGCAGGCGCTGCGCGGCCGGCGGCAGCCTCCCCGACGCGACGAGCGCATCGAGCATCGGGGCGCCGCGATACTCGGCAGCCTGGGCCGCCGGGCCCAGCAGGGCAGCGGCCACAAGCAACAGGCGGAGACGTCGGTACGGCATGCAGGCCATTCTCCCCCGGCCCGTTGAAGGCGAGCCTTGATGTATGATTACGGCTGGATCATATACTATTTGTCAAGTGGCATCGCTGCTGTAGGGTGACCGCCGATCAGGGAAGGCGCGCGATGTCCCAGCAGGTTGAACCGGAGAGCCCCACCGCCCCGTCCCCGCCCGCCCAGGCCGGCTATACCCGCCTGCGCGACCTGATCCGCACCGACATCGTCGCCGGCCGCCTCAAGCCCGGCGCACGCCTCAAGATCGCCGCCCTCGCCGCCCACTACGCCACCAGCGCCATCCCGGTGCGCGAGGCCCTGCAGCAGCTCCAGGGCGAGGGCATCGTCACCTTCGTCGCCAATCGCGGCGCCAGCGTGCGCGTCATCGACGCCGACTTCATCCGCGACATCCACGAGGTCCGCGCGCTGATCGAGCCGTTCCTGGTGCAATGGTTCGTCCGGCATCACGGCGAGGCGCAGATCGGGGCGCTGGAGGCGCTGCAACGCGAGTACGACGCGGAGGTGGAGGCGGGCCGGCTGGACCGCACCCACGACATGAACCGCGTGTTCCACGGCATCTGCTACGACGGGCACTACAACCAGGAGGCGCTGTTGATCGCGCACCGCCACACCGACCTGATCGGGGCGCTGTTCGACCGCTTCCCCCGCTCCCGCGCCCGCTGCCAGGCGATCAGCCGCGAGCATTGGGGCATCATCGCCGCCATCCGCAATCAGGACGAGGACGCGGCCGCGCGGCTGGTGGGCGAGCACGTGCGCCGGGCCGGACGGCACATGATCGAGACCATGCAGGCGTCCCTGCACATGACCGGACGCCGGCCGGCCCGCGCCTGACCGCCTACCAGTTGGCCATCGTCCCGTCCCGCGGGATGACCGCCTCCAGCCCGCCGAACTCCTCCTGCTCGAACGGGTGCTTGCGGGCCTCGGCCTCGTTGATCTCCACGCCCAGGCCGGGCCGGGTCGGGATGTCCCAGTAGCCGCCGCTGCGCCGGATCGGCGAGTCCACGATGTCGTCGTACCAGGGCACGGTGCCGGACATCTCCTCCAGGATGACGAAGTTCGGCACGGCGACGCCGAAATGCAGGCCGACGACGCCCGCCACCGGCCCCATCGGGTTGTGCGGGCAGACGCCTATGTAGTTCTGCGCCGCCGTCGCCGCGATCTGCCGCCCGATCATCAGCCCGCCGCAATGACACAGGTCGGGCTGGATGTAGGTGACGGCCTTCATGCGGCACAGCTCCTCGAACTCCTTGTGGGTCAGCAGGCGCTCGCCGGTGGCGATTGGGCAGCCGGCGCGCTGGCTGATGATGCGCATGGCCTCGGGGTCGCCGGGCTGCACCGGCTCCTCGACGAACATGGGCTTCACGGGGCTGACGGCGTCGATGTAGGCGAGTGCCGCGCCTATCGAGGCCGGGCGGCCGTGGAAGTCGAGCAGGATGTCCACCTCATCCCCGACCGCATCGCGGATCGCCTCCAGCAGCCGCGCGGTGTGGCGCACGTCCGCCAGTTCGGCGTTGTAGTGGGTATAGGGAATCGGCAGCGTCTTCACCGCATCCCACCCGGCCTCCTTCAGCTCGGCGGCAGAGTCGGCGTAGCTGCTGATCGCGCGGGTCTTGCGGTCAATCGGCACGGTGCCGGAGCCGAGATGCGTATAGACCCGGACGCGGTCCCGCACCTTGCCGCCGAGCAGGTCCCACACGGGCCGGCCCAGCACCTTGCCCTTGATGTCCCACAGCGCCTGCTCGATGGCGCTCATGGCCGTCAGCCCGTAGATGCCCAGCGGCCAGAAGGCAGCCTTGTTCAGCACTTCGAGAAGGTGGGTGATGTCGGTGGGGTCGCGCCCGACGACCATGGGGGCGAGGTCCTCCAGGCACCCGACGACGCCGCGCGTCTTCCACTCCAGCGTCGCCTCGCCCCAGCCGTGCAAGCCCGGCTGGTCCGTCTCCACCTTGACGAATATCCAGTTCCGGTGAGGCGGCGCCGCGACGACGAGGGGCGTCACTCGCGTGATCTTCATGGCAGCCTCCGGCTACGGCTGCCGCACGACGCGGGCCTTCATGGGCGAGATCATATATGAAAGCTGAGTTATGGAATATGTAAAAGCATTAATGGGCGGCGCGGGCGCCGTGGACCGGGAGCCGCGGCCTGGCACTCCTCGGTGAACAGCTGGCGTTCGCCGCCGTGCAGGCCGGGCGCGGCGTCCGCGGCACGCGCTGCCTGCGCCAGGCGGGCCATGAAGGCGCAGCGGGCATCGGTGTCGGCGCTCTCGAAATGGTCATCCCGTCCGCTGCCAACGCCACCACGGCATCCAAGACCTCACCCACTAGCTTCGGGTCGAGCGCAGAGGTAATCTCGTCCAGCAACAGGATCTTGGGTTCCATCGCGACGGCGCGCGCGATGCCGACGCGCTGCTGCCCCCGAAAGCTCCGACGGCAGCCGGTCCAGCTTGTTGCCCAGGCCCAGCCGGCCCAGCCAGTGCGCGTCACCGACGCGCGCGGTTCGGGTCAGGGGCGCCCGAGAAAGGCGTCGAGCGCGCCGACCTCCCGCTTCGGGCCGGCGGCGTCCCGTGCCAGCTCGTCGTAAAGCGCCGCGATGCCGGTGTAGATGTCGCGCGTTGGCGCATCCTCGCTGGCGAAGGCCGCGATCTCCTGCATTTCGGCCACCCAACGGTATGCCTTCGGGTACATGTCCGGCACCGACCGGGTCAGGTATTTCAGCAGGTCCGGCTGGCTTGCGGCGAGTTCGGCCGCGAGCGCCGGGGCGGCCCCGAACCGTGTCGCGGCCAGCATCATGGCGGAGGCGAGCGCCGTCAGCCCCTTGGTGATGCCGGCATAGCTCATCTTCAGGCCGGATGCGGCTCCCACGGGGCCATGCAGGTCGCTGACGCGCAGCCCATGCTGCGCCAGCATCTCGAGTGCGGGCGCATCGGGGCCGGAGGTGTAGATCAGCGGACCGGGCGTGCCCGGCTTCGGCGGGCCGCCGATGATGCCGGCATCCACGAAGCAAGCCCCGGCGGCGCCCACCTCGGCCGCGATCTCCGCGACGGTCTGCGGGCTCACGGCATTGCAGTCGGCATAGACCGGCTTGCGCGCCGCCGCGCGCATCACCGGCGAGAGGGTCCGGGCCAGCGCCAGCGCCTCCCCGGGCGGCACGATCGACAGCACGATGTCCGCCGCGCCGATCTGCCCCGCGTCGACGCCCAGCATGCCGGCCGCCTCGGCCCGCGTTGCGCTCGCCGGGCTGCGGCCCGCCAGCAGGGTCCACACCTCCGCCCCGTGCTCGACGAGGCGCGCACCCACGGCGGCCCCCATGGCACCTGGCGCGATCACGGCAATAACGGGCATGCTGGCACCTTCGGTTCGGCTGCCACGATGATGGCCTCCGGGTCGCCGGCGGCGCAAGGCCGTTAGAGCATGACCGCATCAGGTGGACTCACCTGATCGGTAAACATGCTCGCAAAAACAAAGCCTAGATGTCGCTGCCAAGGACGTTGTCCCTGTTGAGCCTTGAGATGGGTGGCTTT
>CAXULX010000055.1:0-27378 GCA_964252005.1 uncultured Acetobacteraceae bacterium
CCGCCGCCACGCAGCGCCGCACGCCGGCGTATGGCGCTTCGCTTATACGCCCTACAAGCTGCTGTCAGCGCCGCAAGGGCGGGAGCTGCACCAGGACGCGCCCCGGCGCCGGGGCGAAGGCGCCGAAGGCGAACTCGACCGGCGGCAGCGCGGCGTAGGCGCTGCCGGGGGGAGGCCACACGCCGTAGGGGCTGGCCGGCGTCACCGTGCCCTTCGCCCCCATCGGCGTCATCACCCGGCCGAACACCCGGCGCTGGTAGTCCTCCCCGCGCTCCGCGTTGGCGGAGTGGTAGTTCGCGGTCGCCAGGTTCCAGTCGCCGGTCTGCCGGAACAGCGCCGACAGGAAGCGCGCGGCGTAGCGGGCGTTCGCCGCCGGCTCGAACGCCTCGTCCAGGCTGGCGAAGGCGGTGGGGTGGTGCATGAGGTTGACCTGCATGCAGCCCACGTCGATGGAGCGCACGCCGCGGGATTGCAAAGTGCGTACGGCGTCGATGGCCTGCTCCTTGCTGTCAAAGAAAAAGCCGGCGCCTTCGACGTTGATCGTCCAGGGCCAGGCGCGCACCTGCTTGGTGGCCGGGTCCAGCCGGCCGCTCTCGACGCGGGAGATCGCCGGCATCAGCTTGTCCGGAATGCGCGGCGCCTTTTCCGCGGCGGCGATGGCGGCCTCGCAGGCGGCATACGGCACGTCCAGCGCGGCCCGGGCCGGGGCGGCGGCCAGCACGAGCGCCAGGGCGGCGGCCTTCAACGCCACCGCTCAGGCGGCAATCAGCCCGCCCAGCCGGGCCAAGGCCGCCAGATGGGTGTCGGTGTCGCCGAATCCGCGCTCGATCATCGTCATGCGCTTGAAGTGGTGGCCGACGGCGTATTCCATCGTGACGCCGATGCCGCCATGCAACTGGATGGCCTCCTGGCCGATGTGGCGCCCGCTGCGGCCGATCTGCACCTTGGCGGCGTGCATGGCGCGCTGCCGCTCCAGCGGGTCGGGGTCCGACGCCATCATGGCCGCATACAGCGCCATGCTGCGCGCCTGTTCCAGCGACACGTACATGTCCACGGCCCGGTGCTGCAACGCCTGGTTCTCGCCGATGGCGCGGCCGAACTGCTTGCGGGTCTTCATGTAATCGACCGTCATGGCGTGCATCGCGTCCATCACGCCGACGGCCTCGGCGCACAGCGCGGCCAGCATCTCGTCGTTCGCCTGTTCCAGCACCGGGAGCGCCTCGGCCGGGTCGCCCAGCGCCTCGCCGGGCGCGTTCGCGAAGGTGATCTCGGCGGCGCGCAGGCCGTCCTGGGTCGGGTAGCCGCGGCGGGCGACGCCGGGCGCGTCGGCTTCCACCAGGAACAGGCCGAGGCCATGGCGTTCCCGGTGCGTGCCGGCGATGCGGGCGGTGACGAGCAGGGTGTCGGCGCTGTCGCCGTGCAGCACGAGGCTCTTGTCCCCGGTGAGGCGCCAACCGTCGCCGTCACGCTCCGCCCGGGTGGTCACGTCATTCAGGCTGTGGCGGGACTGCCGCTCGACCTGCGCGTAGGCCAGCACGCGCTCGCCGGCGACGATGCCGGGCACCAGCGCCTCCAGTTGTGAGTCCGATGCGGCGTGGCGGAGCAGCGCGCCGCAGGCGACGACGGTGGCGAAATACGGCTCGACCACCAAGGCGCGTCCGCACGCCTCCATGACCATCGCGGTATCGACCGGACCGCCGCCGAACCCGCCCTGCGCCTCGGTGAACGGCAGGCCGAGCAGGCCGATCTCGGCGAACTGCGCCCAGATTTCCCGGCTCCAGCCGTCCGGCGCGGCGCGATAGCCCTTGCGCGCCTCGAAGCCGTAGCGGTCCGCGATCATGCGGTCCACGCTGTCCTTCAGGAGCCGCTGCTCGTCGCTGAGATCGAAGTCCATGCCGTCCCCCGGTTCGCGTTGGGGTCAGCGTAGCCGAAACGCGCGGCCCCGCTAACCCCAGCCCCCGCTAACCCCAGACTTGGAGGCTACAGACCGTTTTTCACCTTGTCCGCGCTGTTGGTCACGGCGCGCCCGGCGGCGCCCAGGTCCTGCCCGGCGCCGGCAGTGGTGTTGCAGGCGCTCAGCACGGGCGCGAGGCTGGCCAGCGCGAAGGCGAACAGGACGGCGCGGACAGAGCGGCGGAAGAGTTGGGTGCGCATGGAAATCTCCTTGGTGGCAGACACCGCATCTCAACTCGCGATGCCCGCAACGGTTCCGGTTAGAACCCAAGGATCGCTTTGGCAACAATATTCCGCTGGATTTCGTTCGACCCGCCATAGATCGAAATCTTGCGCCAGTTGAAGTAGGTCGGCGCCGCCTCCGCCGCATACTCGGGGCCGACCGGCGGCTCGTTGCTGCCATGCTCGTGGTCGTCGTACGGCAGGATGTAGGGGCCGACGACGTCCATCAGCAGCTCCGTCGTCGCCTGCTGCAATTCGGACCCTTTGATCTTGAGGATCGAGCTGGCCGGGTTCGGCAGCGCCCGGTCCCGCTTGCGCTCGTCGGCGACGACGCGGAGCTGGGTCATCTCCAGCGCCTTCAGCTCCACCTCGACGGCCGCGACGCGCTCGCGGAAGTGCGGCTCCTCGATCATCGTGCGGTCGCCGACGCGCTCCAATGCGGCCAGCTGCTTGATCCGGCGGATGCGCGCCTTGCTGATGCCGACGCGGGCGATGCCGGTGCGCTCGTTGCCCAGCAGGAACTTCGCGTAGTCCCAGCCGCGGTTCTCCTGGCCGACCAGGTTCTCCACGGGCACGCGCACGTCGTCGAACCAGACCTCGTTGACCTCCATGCCGCCGTCGATGGTCTGGATCGGGCGGACCGTGATGCCCGGCGTCCGCATGTCGATCAGGATGAAGCTGATGCCCTGCTGCTTCTTCGCCGCCCCGGGGTCCGTGCGGGCCAGGCAGAAAATCCAGTCGGCGTGCTGTGCCAGCGTCGTCCAGGTCTTCTGCCCGTTCACCACATAATGGTCGCCGTCCCGCACGGCAGTGGTGCGGAGGCTCGCGAGGTCCGACCCGGCGCCGGGTTCGGAGAAGCCCTGGCACCACCAGATGTCGAGGTTGGCCGTCGCCGGCAGGAACTGCCGCTTCTGCGCGTCCGACCCGAACTGCGCGATGACGGGGCCGACCATGTTGGCGTTGAAGCCGAGCGGGGCTGGCACGCAGTTCTGCTGCATCTCGTCCTGGTAGATGTAGAGCTGCACCGGCGTCCAATCCTGCCCGCCCCACTCCGTGGGCCAGTGCGGCACCGCGAGGCCGTGGGCGTTCATGATGCGCTGCGCCTGGACCTGCTGGTCGCGCGAGACGTGCTCGCCGCGCTGCACCTGGTCGCGGATCGCGTCGGGGATTTGCGTCGTGAAGAACTCGCGCATCCGTTCGCGGAAGGCGTTTTCCTCGGCGGTGAACCTCAGATCCATGACCCGCTCCTATCGCAGCTCGAACAGCCCGGCGGCGCCCTGGCCACCGCCGATGCACATGGTGACGACGACGCGCTTGGCACCCCGGCGGCGGCCCTCGATCAGCGCGTGGCCCGTCATCCGCGCGCCGCTCATGCCATAGGGATGGCCGATGGAGATGGAGCCGCCATCGACGTTCAGGCGCTCGGCGGGAATGCCGAGCCTGTCGCGGCAATACAGCACCTGGCTCGCGAACGCCTCGTTCAATTCCCACAGGTCGATGTCGTCGATCCTGAGGCCGTGACGCTCCAAGAGGCGGGGCACGGCGAACACCGGGCCGATGCCCATCTCGTCGGGGTCGCAGCCGGCGACGGCCAAGCCGCGGAACACGCCCATGGGTTCGAGGCCGCGCCGAGCCGCCTCGCGGTCGGACATCACGACGCAGGCGCTGGCGCCGTCGGACAATTGGCTCGCATTGCCCGCGGTGATGAACTGGCCCTCGCCGCGCACCGGCTTCAGCTTCGCCAGGCCCTCCAGCGTGGTGTCCGGGCGGTTGCCCTCGTCCTGGCGCAAATTGACGGGTTCGTGCCGGACCTCGCCGGTCGCCTTGTCCGTCACTGCCATGACGCTCGGCAGCGGCACGATCTCCTGGTCGAAGCGCCCGGCCTGCTGCCCCGCCGCGGTGCGGCGCTGGCTCTCCAGCGCATACTCGTCCTGCGCCTCCCGGCTGATGCCGTAGCGCGCCGCCACGATGTCCGCCGTCTCGATCATCGGCATGTACACCGCCGGCACGTGGTCCTCCAGCCAGGCGTCCTTGTACATGTGCCGGTTCAGCGTGGTCTGCACGAGGCTGATGTTCTCAAGCCCGCCCGCCACCGCCACCGGCACGCCGTCGCACACCACGCGGTTGGCGGCGATGGCGATGGCCTGCAGGCCCGACGAGCAGAAGCGGTTCACCGTCATCGCCGCCGTGCTGGGGGCCAGCCCGGCCCGCAGCGCCGCCTGACGCGCGATGTTGCCGCCCGTCGCACCCTCCGGGTTGGCGCAGCCCAGCACGACCTCCTCGACCTCGACGCCCTCCAGCCCCGCGCGCTCCACCGCGTGCTGGATGGCGTGGCCGCCCATCTCGGCGCCGTGCGTCATGTTGAACGCGCCGCGCATGGCCCGGCCGATGGGCGTGCGCGCAGTGGAGACGATGACGGCTTCGACCATGGTTCAGTGTCCCTTCAGTTCGGCGATCAGCTCGCGCTTCGCGAGCTTGCCCACCGGCGTGTGCGGCAGGCTGTCACGCAGTTCGAGCGCGGCCGGCAGCTCGTGCCGGCCCAGCTTGTCCGCGAGGAAACCGCGCAAGTCCTCAAGCGTCGGCGGCGCGGCCCCGTCCCGCAGGACGACATACGCCTTGGCCGACTGGCCGCGATACGGGTCCGGCACGCCGATGACCGCCGCCTCCCGCACGGCCGGATGCTCGTGGATCGCGTCCTCGATGGTGCGGGGATACACGTTGAAGCCGCCGGAGATGATCATGTCCTTCTTGCGGTCCACCAGGGTGAACATCCCGTCCGGCGCCATGCGACCGATGTCGCCGGTGAGGAACCAGCCGTCCACGAACGCCTCCGCCGTCTCCTCCGGACGCCGCCAGTAGCCCGGCGTCACGTTGGGTCCGCGGATTCGCACCTCGCCGACCTCGCCCGGCGGCAGCACGCGGGTGGGATCGTCGAGCGCCACCACGTCCATCTCGATGCCTGGCAGCGGCAGGCCGATGTCGCCCGGCCCCGCCGCGCGGTCGAGCGGCAGGTTGGTGCCGGCGGGCGAGGTCTCGGTCATGCCCCAGCCGCCGCCGAGCCGCAGCCCGGTGATCCCCTCCATCCGCACGCCGACCTCGTGCGGCAACGCCGCACCGCCGGAACTGGTGACCTTGAGGCTCGACAGGTCGCGGGACGTGACCTCGGGATGGTTCGCTATGGCGATCCACATGGTCGGCACGCCGAAGACGTGGGTGCAGCGGCCGGACTCGATGTCGTCGAGCGCCTGGCTCGCGTCGAAGCGGGGGCGCAGCATCAGCTCCACCCCGCTCCACAGCGCGCGCAGCATCACCGCGGTCAGCGCGTAGATATGGAACAGCGGCAGCACGACGAGCACCTTGTCGCCAGGCGAATAGCGCCGGTCGGTGTCGCCGGTCCAGGCGTCGTAGATCGCGACGGCGGCGGTGAGGTTCGCATGGGTCAGCATCGCCGCCCGCGGCGCGCCGGTGGTGCCGCCAGTGTATTGCAGCACCGCCACGTCCTCCGGCTCCACCGTCGGCCACGCGGCATCGGGCCCGTCGAGGTCGCGCAGCGTGCGGGCGCCGGGCGGCACCGGGGCATCGACGCCGCCGGGTCCCCAATCCAGGTCCTCCGCCACGATCAGCGTGCCCACCGCGCCGGACTGCCGGGCGGCCAGCGCCTGGGGCAGCAGCATCGGCAGGTTGCCGGCGATCAGGGTGCGGGCGCCGCTGTCCTGCAGCTTGCGTTCGACGGCGCGGGCGGGGTCGAGCGGGCTGAGATGCACCACCCGAGCGCCCGCGCGCAGCACGGCGAAGAAGGCGACGGGATGGGCCGGGCTGTTGCTGAGCAGCAGCGCCACCGCATCGCCCGGCAGCACGCCGAGCGCCATCAAGCCGCGCGCCAGCCGGTCCGCACGCCGGCCCAACTCGGCATAGGTCATGCGGCGTCCGCGGAACTCCAGCGCCGGGCGGTCGGCGTAGTCCCGGACGATGCGGTCGAGCAGGCCCGGGATCGTGCCGGTCGGGATCGGCGCGTCCCAGCGCACGCCTTCGGGATAGCTCGCTTCCCAGGGGTGCGGGCGCCCCGGCGTCACGCCCGTCATGCGGCCCTGGCCTGCCCGCCGAAGCCCTGCCCGGCGTCGGCAAGCTTGGTCAGCAACGGTGCCGGGCGCAATGCCTCGTCCCCGGTGGCGGCGAAGAAGTCCTGCAGCCGGTCGCGGATGCCGGGCAGGCCCACGAGATCGGCGTAGAACATCGGCCCGCCGCGCCAGGCCGGCCAGTTGTAGCCGTGCAGCCAGATCGCGTCGATGTCGCCGGGGCGGGCGGCGATGCCCTCCTCCAGGATGCGGGCGCCCTCGTTGATCATGGGATACACCAGCCGCTCGGTGATCTCCTCCGCGCCGATGGGGTGGCGGGCGATGCCGAGCTTTTCGGATTCGGCGGCGATGATGCGGTCGACCTCTGGGTCCGGCGTCGCGTTGCGGCCCTCGTACACGTAGTAGCCGCGGCCGGTCTTCTGCCCGTAGCGCCCGGCTTCGCACAGCGCGTCCGACACCGCGGCGCGCTTGCCGAACGCCCGCCTGATCCGCATGCCGATGTCGAGGCCCGCGAGGTCCGCCATGGCGAACGGCCCCATGCGGAAGCCGAACGCCACGAGCGCCGCGTCCACCTCCGCGGGGCTGGCGCCGTCGAGCAGCAGGCGCTCCGCCGCGTCGCTGCGCCGGGCCAGCATGCGGTTGCCGACGAAGCCGAAGCAGTTGCCGACGACGACGCCGACCTTGGCGAGCTTCTTGCCGATGTCGGCGGCGGTCGCGATCACCTCGGGGCTGGTCTGGGCGCCGCGCACGACCTCCAGCAGCTTCATGACGTTGGCGGGGCTAAAGAAGTGCATGCCCAGCACGTCGCCGGGGCGGGAGGTGCTGCCGGCGATCTCGTCGATGTCGAGGTAGCTGGTGTTGGTGGCGAGCACCGCGCCGGGCTTGGCGATGCGGTCGAGTTCGGCAAACACCTGTTTTTTCACGCCCATGTCCTCGAACACCGCCTCCACGACAATGTCCGCGTCCTTCGCGCCGTCCAGGCCGAGCTGGCCCTGGATACGGCCGCGTCGTTCCTCGGCCTGGGCCGGGGTGATGCTGCCGCGCTTGGCGGAGATGCCGTACAGCTCCGTGATGCGGGCCAGGCCGCGGTCGAGCGCCGCCTGCTCGGTCTCGATCACGGTGACGGGAATGCCGGCATTGGCGAAGCACATGGCGATGCCGCCGCCCATGGTGCCGGCGCCGACCACGGCGGCGCGGGCGACGGGACGCGGCCGGGTGCCCGGCGGCAGCACGGCCTTCTGCGCCTCGCGCTCGGCGAAGAAGGCGTGGCGCTGGGCGCGGCTCTCGTCGCCCGCGACCAGCTGCTCGAACAGGCGGCGCTCGTTGGCGAGGCCGTCCTCGAACGGCATGGTCACGGCGGCGCGCACGGCCTCGACGCAGGCGCGCGGGGCGGCGGCGCCGGACGCTTTGAGCAGGGGGACCGCCACGCGGTCGATCAGGCCGGGGTCCGACCGGGCCGGCGCCAGCGCGTCGTCGCGGTCCTGCACCCGGCGGCGCTCCGTGACGGTCCGCGCCCAGGCCACTGCCGCGTCGGGGTAGGCGCCGTCCAGCACGGCGTCCACCAGGCCGCACGCTGCCGCCTCCTCCGCGCCGATGGGTGTGCCGGTCACGATCATCGACAGCGCCTTCTCGAGGCCGACGACGCGCGGCAGGCGCTGGGTGCCACCGGCGCCGGGCAGGAGGCCGAGCTTCACCTCCGGCAGGCCGAGCCGCGCCGTCCCCCAGGCCACCCGCGCGTGGCAGCCGAGCGCCAGCTCCAGCCCGCCGCCCAGCGCCACGCCCTGGATCGCGGCGACCACGGGCACGGCCATGTCCTCCACGGCCGCGATCACCTGGCGCAGGTTGGGGTCCTGGGGCGGATGGCCGAACTCGGTGATGTCGGCGCCGCCGCTGAACGCCCGGGCGGTGCCGTGCAGCACGACCGCCTTCACGGATGGGTCGCCGCGCACCTGCTCCATCGCCTGCATCAGGCCGGTGCGCAGCAGGAGGCCGAGCGCGTTCACCGGCGGGCTGTCCATCGCCACCACGGCCACGCCGTCCTCATGCCGCACATCGACCACGGCGTTGATGCTGCCCATGCTCAAACCTCCAACCATTCGCGCCGCACCTGCGCGTTGCCGGCGAGGCTCGCCGGCGTGCCCTCGAACACGATCTCGCCGTGTCCCATCACATACAGGCGCTGGCTGATCGCCAGCGCAATGTCGAGTTTCTGCTCCACGAGCAGGATCGTCACCCCCCGGGCGGCGACGGCGACCAGCAGGTCCCGCACCGTCTGCACCATCATGGGCGCCAGGCCCTCGGTGGGCTCATCGACCATCAGCAGCGCCGGGCAGCCCATGAGGGTGCGGCACATGGCGAGCATCTGCTGCTCGCCGCCGGACAGCGCGCCGGCCGGGGCGTCCGCGCGCTCCCGCAGGCGGGGGAACAGCGCGTAGGCGTCGTCCAGGCCGAACTTGCCGCCAGGCCCCTTCTTCTCGCCGAGCAGCAGGTTCTGCGCCGTGGTGAGGTCCGGGAAGATCGAGCGGTCCTCCGGCACGTAGCCGAGGCCGAGCCGCGCCACCTGGTGCGGGGGCAAGCGGCCGATCTCCCGGCCGTCGAACCGGATCTGCCCCTCGCGCGCCACGCCGCCCATGATGGCCTTCAGGGTCGTGCTGCGCCCGGCGCCGTTGCGGCCCAGCAGCGCCACGATCTCGCCCCGCGCCACCTGCAGGGTGACGCCGTGCAGCACTTGGCTCTTGCCGTACCACGCTTGCAGGCCCTGGACGGACAGCATCACGCCAGCGCCTCCGCCGCGGCGCCCAGATAGGCCGTGCGCACAACCGGGTCGCCGCGCACCGCGTCGGGCGGGCCGGAGGCGATCACCCGGCCCTCCGCCAGGACGGAGATGGTGTCCGCGAGGCCGAACACGACGCCCAGGTCGTGCTCGATCATCAGGAGCGTGCGCCCCTCCGACACGCGGCGGATCAGGGTGACGGCACGCTCCGTCTCCGCACGGCTCATGCCGGCGGTGGGTTCGTCGAGCAGGATGGTCTCGGCGCCGCCGGCGATGGTGACGCCGATCTCCAGCGCGCGCTGGTCGGCATAGGCCAGCGCCCCGGCCAGCGCGTCGCGGCGGCGCTCCAGGCCGATCAGCGCCAGCACCTCCTCCGCCCGGCGGCGGAGTGCAGGAAACCCCTCCAGCCGACGCCAGAAGGCGTGGCCGCAGCCATGGGTGCGCATGGCGGCGGCGCGCAGGTTCTCGAACACCGACAGGCGCGGGAACAGGCTGGTGACCTGGAAGCTGCGGGCCAGGCCGCGGTTGAAGATGGCGTGCGGGGCGAGGCCGGTGATGTCCTGGCCGTGCAGCAGGATCGTCCCGGCGTCCGTGGACAGCCGGCCGGAGATCAGGTGGAACAGCGTCGATTTGCCCGCGCCGTTCGGGCCGATGACGGCGTGGCGCTCGCCGGGGGCGACGACGAGATCGACGCCCTGGATGATCCTCGTGGGGCCGAACGCCTTGTGCAGCCCGGCCACCTGCAAGGCCGCAGTCATGCGGCGTGGGCCACGGCGCTGGCCTCCTGCCACGCCGCCCGCGCCGCCGGCGCCGTCCGGCGCAGCAGCCAGGCGCCCGCGAGCAGCAGCACGGCCGCGACGAGCCAGGGCAGGACGCCCTGCGGGTCCAGCGCCAGGCCGAGCACCGGGCGCGGCGACGCGCCGTTGCGCACGGCCTGCAACCGGAAGCCCAGCTCGGCCAGGCCCAGCGTGCCGGCCAGGGCGAGGACCAGGCCCGGCAGCATCGCGGCGTAGAACGGCAGAAGCCGCCCGGCCAGCCCGGCGCGGAGCAGCGGCGCGTGCGCCAGGATGATCCCGGAGAGGCCGCCCGGCGCCCACACCACCATCGCCACGAACAGCAGCCCGCTGTAGAGCTGCCAGGCGTCGGTCACGATGCTGAGCGCCACCGACAGGAAGGTGATCAGCACCGCGCCCAGGACCGGCCCCCAGAAGGTGCCGACGCCGCCGATGAAGGCCATCAGCAGGACGCCGCTCGACGCCTCCGGCGACATGATGCCGGACGTCACGATCTCGTCGTTCAGGGCCGCGAGGCCGCCGGCGATCCCGGCGAACAGGCCGCTCAACGAAAAGACCAGCAGGCGGATCCGGGCCGGGTCGTAGCCGAGGAAGCCGACGCGCTCCGGGTTGTCGCGGACGGCGTTGGCGAGGCGGCCGAGCGGGGTGCGGGTGTAGAGCCACATCCCCAGCGCCGCCGCCCAGGCCCAGGCGGCGATGAGGTAGTAAGCCTGGATCTGCGTGCCGAAGTCGTAGCCGAGCAGCGCCGGGCCGGAGGAGCGGTCGCCGGACATCCCCTCCTCGCCCCCGAACACGCCGGGCAGCAGCAGGACGACGGCCGTAGCCAACTCGGCGACGCCCAGGGTGATCATGGCGAACGCCGTGCCGGCGCGTCGGGTGGACACCCATCCGGCCAGGGCCGCCGCCGCGAGGCCGCCCACGGCTCCCACCAGCGGCAAGGCGGGCAGCGGCACCCACCAGCCGGCATCCGCGAGCCGCATCGCGTGCATGGCGAGGAAGCCGCCGAACCCCAGGAACACCGCGTGGCCGAAGTCGAGCATGCCCCCCTGCCCCAGCAGCATGTTGAACGACAGCGCGAACACGATGGCGATGCCCATGCGGCACAGCAGCGACAGGCCGAAGCCGCCCGGCACGACATGCGGCAGGGCCAGCGCCGCGACCGCCGCGAGCGCCCACGGCACCGCGGCGCGCAACGCGGCGCCGGCGTGCGGCCGGGCGAGCGCCGGTTGGGCGGGCGCCAGCATCAGGCGGACCGCGTGCCCATGAGGCCGCGCGGGCGCACGGCCAGCACCAGGACCAGCAGCACGTACGGCACCACCGGCGCCACGCGGGCGATGGTGACCTGCCACAAATCGCCCAGCACCGCCGGGTTCACGGGAATGCCGAGGCGCAGCAGCGCCGTGCCCAGCGGCATGTCGAGGCTGATGCTCGCGGTCTGCACGAAGCCGATCAGCAGCGAGGCGACCAGCGCCCCCCAGATGGAGCCAAGCCCGCCCATCACGACGACCGCGAACACGATGGCGCCGAGCGAGCGGGCCATGCCCGGCTCCGTGGTGTAGGCGTTGCCCGCGATCACCCCGGCCAGCCCGGCCAACGCGCAGCCGGCGCCGAACACGAGGGTGAACACCCGGGGCACGTCGTGGCCGAGCATGCCGACCATGTCGGGATGCGTCAGCGCCGCGCGCACCACGAGGCCCAGCCGGGTGCGGGCCAGCGCCAGATAGAGCGCCAGGAACATGGCGACGGCGACCGCCATCATGAACAGCCGGTAGGCCGGGTAGGCGTTGCCCGCGATGGAGAACAGCGGGAAATCGAGCGCCGCCGGCACCCGGTACGGCACCGGCGTGCGGCCCCAGATCAGCGGCACGACCTCGCCGATGATGAAGGCGAGGCCGAAGGTGAACAGCAGCTCCGCCACGTGCCCGTGCTTGTGCACGGTGCGGAGGCCGTAGCGTTCGACGACGGCGCCGAGCGCCCCCACCAGCACGGGCACGATCAGCAGCGCCGCCCAGAAGCCGAGCCGGAGGCTGACGGTGAAGGCGAGGAAGGCGCCCAGCATGTAGAAGCTGGCATGGGCCAGGTTCAGCACGCCCATCATGCCGAAGATGAGCGTGAGGCCCACCGACAGCATGAACAGCAGCAGGCCATAGACCAGGCCGTTGAGCAGGATGAGGCCGAGCTGCTCCATATGACGTGTCCTGGGGCGTTACGCCGGCGGCTGGAATTTGCAGGTGGTCGGCTGGCGCTGCGCCTCGGCCTCGATGCGGCTGATGCTCTTGAAGCCCATCTTGTTGTCGGGGAAGGTGAACTTCGTGCCGGGCTCCAGCTCGGACACGAACATCGGCTGCAGCAGCTGGTGGTTGTCCGTCCGCATCGTGGCGTCGCCCAAGGGCGTCTTCTGCACCATGGTGGACAGGACCTGGCCGACCTTGGCCGGGTCGGCGCTGTCGGCCTGCTTCATCGCGGCGGCCAGCATGTCGATCTCGTTCACCACGCGCCAGTAGTAGAAGGCGCTGCCGTATTTGGCCTGGAACGCCGCCGCCATGGTCTCGAGCTCAGGGATGCCGAGGTTCGCGTGGTACTCGCTGATCTGCGCGTAGCCCTGGCCGCCGGTGCCGGCGCCTGCGATCACGTCGCTCGATCCCATGTAGTAGGTGTAGAACAGCCCCTTGTAGCCGGCGTCCTGCGCCGCCTTGGCCAGCAGCCCCAGGTCGGCGCCCCAGTTGCCGGTCACCACCGCGTCGGCGCCGGCCGCCTGCATCTTCTGCACGTAGGGGGTGAAGTCCTTCACTTTGCCGAGCGGCACCCGCTCCACGCCCACGACCTGCAGATCGGCCCGGCGGTTCGCCAGCATGGCCTGCGCCGCGCGCTCCACCGATTGGCCGAAGGAATAGTCAGGGTTGAACAGATAGACCTTCTTGATCTGCGCCTGGCTGACCAGGTAGTCGGCCAGCGCCCGCATCTTCATGTCGCTGTCGGCGTCGAAGCGGAAGTGCCACCAGTTGCACTTGTCGTTGGTGAGCGCCGGGTCAACGGCGGCGTAGTTCAGGAACAGCACGGACTGGCCCGGCGCGCGGCGGTTGTTCTTGGCGATGGCGTCGGACAGCGCGAAGGCGACGGAGGAGCCGTTGCCCTGGGTCACGTAGTGGATGCCGTCGTCGATGGCCTTGCGCAGCAGGGTCAGCGACTTCTCCGGGCTGACCTCGTTGTCGAGCGCCACCAGCTCCAGCCGGCGGCCCGGCCCGGCGGCGCCGCTCGCGTTCACCCGGTCGATGGCGAAGCGGAAGTGCTGCTCGCCCAACTGCCCGGTGGCGGCGAGCGAGCCGCTGAGCGGGTCGATGTAGGCGATGCGCACGACCTCCTCGGCCCGCGCCGGGGCGGCGGCGAGGGCTAGGGCAGCGAAGGTCTGGGCGGCAAGGGCGGCCGCAATGCTCAGCATGGGGCGGTTCGGCATGGGGTTCCTCCGCCGGCGCCTCGTGATGGGCGCCGTTCATGCGGGTAGTTTTCGGTCCCAACACGGTGCGCGTCAACGGGGTTGTGGGGCGGTGTTGGACACGACCTCTGTTGCAAGCGGCCATGAAATGTAGCAAGGTTGCCACTCCAGATCGACGGAGGCAGTCATGGCCGTTAAAACCCTTTCCAGCCGTGAATTCAACCAGGATACCAGCGGGGCGAAACGGGCCGCCAAGGAGGGACCGGTGTTCATCACCGACCGGGGCGTGCCGGCGCACGTCCTGCTGTCTATCGAGGACTACCGCCGGCTGAGCGGTGACGAACCGAGCATTGCTGACCTGCTGTATATGCCGGGCGCTGCGGACATTGAGTTTGATCCAGAGCCTCTGCAGGGGCCATTCTTTCGCGAACCTGATCTGTCCTGATGTACATCCTGGACACGAATGTCATTTCCGAGTTCCGGAAGATTAAAGACAACAAGGCGGATAGAAATGTGACGGCTTGGGCCGCTAGTTTGACGTCCTCCAAATTGTTTTTATCATCTATTACGATCCTGGAGCTTGAATATGGCATCCTGCGTCTAGGACGCCGGGATCCTGCACAAGGAACGATCTTGCGGGATTGGCTGGACCGGAGCGTTCTTCCGAATTTTCGTGATCACATCCTGTCAGTCGATGCCGCCGTGGCGCAGCGTTGCGCGGCGCTCCACGTTCCAGACCGGCGACCGGAGCGGGACGCCTTCATCGGCGCCACCGCGCTCGTCCACCGCATGACCGTGGTCACGCGCAACGTCGCCGACTTCGCACCCATGGGCGTCCCGGTCCTCAATCCCTGGAACCCCCTGCCCGCCCCTTGACCGCGCCCGCCTTGCGCGTGGCAGGATCGCGAGGAAACCCGAGGACTCCCCATGCCGCTCCCCCCCAACCTGGCCCGCGTGCTGGCCGGGCGCCTGTCTATCCCGGTGATCGCGTCGCCGCTGTTCATCATCTCGACCCCGGACCTGGTGATCGCGCAGTGCACGTCGGGCGTCGTCGGGTCGTTCCCGGCACTCAATGCCCGGCCCGCGCCGGTGCTGGGCGACTGGATACGGCGCATCCAGGACGCGCTTGCAACGCACGACGCGCACCATCCGGACCGGCCCGCGGCGCCCTTCGCGGTGAACCAGATCGTGCATCGCAGCAACACCCGGCTAGAGGAGGACTTGGACGTCTGCGTCCGGCACCGGGTGCCGCTGGTCATCACCTCGCTCGGCGCCCGTCCTGAGTTGAACGAGGCCGTGCATTCCTATGGCGGCATTGTGCTGCACGACGTCATCAACGACCGGTTCGCGCGGAAGGCCATCGAGAAGGGCGCGGACGGCCTGATCGCGGTGGCTGCGGGCGCGGGCGGGCACGCCGGCACGCTGTCGCCCTTCGCGCTCATGCAGGAGATCCGGGCCTGGTTCGACGGGCCGGTGGCGCTGTCGGGCGCCATCGCCACCGGGTCGGCGGTGCTGGCGGCGCAGGCGATGGGCGCGGATTTCGCCTACATCGGCTCGGCCTTCATCGCGACGGCGGAGGCCAACGCGGCGAAGGGCTACAAGCAGGCCGTGGTGGACGGCCAGGCCGACAGCATCGTCTACACCAACCTCATCACCGGCGTGCACGGCAACTACCTGCGGACGAGCCTGGAGGCGGCCGGGCTCGACCCAGACGACCTGCCGGCATCCGACCCGTCGGCGATGGACTTCGGCGCCGACAAGCCAAAGGCGTGGAAGGACATCTGGGGGTCCGGCCAGGGCATCGGCGCCGTGGACGCCGTGGTGCCGACGGCGGCGCTGGTGACGCGCCTGATGCGCGAGTACGCGGCGGCGCGGACCCAGCTCGGCGTGCCGCACATGGAGGCGGTGCCGGCCTGAGCCGCCGGGCCTCGCGGGCTCAGGCGCCCGGTGGTGTCGCGGCGGGCCTGTCGGGGACCGCGCCCTCGGCGACCAGCACCTCGTTCGCCGCCTTGAACGCCTCCAGCCCGGCAGGCA
Organism: uncultured Acetobacteraceae bacterium; assembly: GCA_964252005.1. Lineage (GTDB taxonomy): Bacteria > Pseudomonadota > Alphaproteobacteria > Acetobacterales > Acetobacteraceae > CAHJXG01. Next base: position 15,286 of record CAXULX010000055.1, read on the forward strand.
CGCCGCAATACACCGTGGCGTGCAGCAGCACCTCCTTGATCTCATCGGCCGTGACGCCGTTGGTCAGCGCGCCGCGGACGTGCAGCTTGAGTTCAGCCGGCGCCTTGAGCGCGGTCAGCATGGCGAGGTTCAGCAGCGACCGGGTGCGCCGGTCGAGGCCGGGGCGCGCCCAGATGTAGCCCCAGGCCACCTCGGTGGTGATGTGCTGGAACGCCGCCATGAACTCGTTGGCGTTGGCGAGGGAGGCGTCCACGTAGTCGGCCCCCAGCACCGCCCGCCGGATCGGCAGGCCGCGCTCGAACAGGCCCTCGGGCGTCGGATCTTCGGCCATATGCGTGCTCCCGCGGTTCGGCACCGTCATACGGGGCGGGGACGGCACGGGCAAGGCGCGCAATGCGGGGCCGGGCGAGTGGCGCATCGACCGGTTCGTAACCATTTCAATTGGACTGGGCTGCGGTGACGGAGGCCGCACGCCGCCAGGAAGGTTGTTTGGGAGCCACCGCATGCTGACCGTGTTGATCGTCCTGGCCGTCGTCGCCGTGCTCGGCGTGAGCCTCGGGGTGCGCACCGTGCCACAGGGCCAGGTCTGGACCGTGGAGCGGTTCGGCGCCTTCACCCGGCTGTTGCAGCCCGGCCTGAATCTGATGCTGCCGCTCGTGGAGCGGGTCGGGCACAAGATGAACGTGCAGGAGATCGTGCTCGACATCCCCGAGCAGGCGGTGATCACCCGGGACAACGCGGCGGTCGTGGTGGACGGGATCATGTACTACCGCGTGCTCGACCCGGCCAAGGCGGCCTACGGCGCGCAGAACCTGGTGCAGGCGCTGACCAGCATGGCCATGACCAACATCCGCTCGGTGATCGGCGCCATGGACCTGGACGGCGCGCTGTCGGGGCGGGAGGAGATCAACGCCAAGCTGCTGGTGACGCTCGACCACGCGACGGCGCCGTGGGGCGTGAAGGTGAGCCGGGTGGAGCTGCGCAAGATCGAGCCGCCGGCGAACCTGGTGGCGGCGATGAACCTGCAAATGACGGCGGAGCGGGAGCGGCGCGCGACGGTCGCCCGCGCCATGGGCGAGCGGGAGGCGACGATTACCCGCGCCGAAGGGCAGAAGCAGGCGACGGTGCTGGAGGCGGAGGCGCGGCTGGAGGCGGCGATGAAGGACGCCGCCGCCCGGGAGCGCCTGGCGGAGGCGGAGGCGCGGGCGACCCAGGTGGTGGCGGCCGCGGCGCAGGGCGGCGGGGCCGAGGCTTTGCGCTACTTCGTGGCTCAGAAATACGTGGAGGCCATCGGCAAGCTCGCGGCCAACCCGAGCGGACGCACCCTGGTGATCCCCATCGAGGCCGGGGCGCTGGCCGGCGGCGTCGCGCAGGCCATCGAGGCGATGCGCCTGGGGCGCGATCCCGGCGCATGACGGCGGGCGCCGCCTGGATCATCGCGGGCCTGCTGGGATGTGCGGCCGAGATGGGGGCGCCGGGGGCGTTCCTGCTGCCGATTGGCCTCGCGGCGTGCGGGACGGGGCTGGTGGCGGAGTGGCTCGGGTTGGGGGGCGCTGGGCAAGTCGTGCTGTTCCTGGCGCTGACGGCCCTGCTGATCGCAGCGGTCTGGCGGGTGCGGGGCCGGGGGCCGCGGGGCGACACGGTGAACGCGCCCGGCGCCGGGCTGATCGGCCAGACCTGCCGGGCGGTGGCGTTCGAGGGTGGGGAGGGCCGGGTCGCGCTGGGCGACGGGACGTGGACGGCGCGGATGGCGGACCGCTCGACGCCGGCGGCCGGGGCGCTGCTGGAGGTGGTGGGGCTGGAGGGGACGGTGCTGGTGGTGAGGCGGGGTGGGTGATGGTGGGGCATGCTGCGTATCCCATCAAGATGGATATTTGATTGATGGTGACGGTTTTCCGTGCCCATGGGCTTCGGGTCGTCATCCTCACGAACAATCATAAGCCGGCGCACGTTCATGGTTTCGGCGACGGGGAAGCTAGAATCAATTTGTTGGGCATCTGCGGCGATCCTGAGCTGATTTGGGCGCGGGGAATGACCCGCGCCGAGGCTCGCCGCGCTATCCGGATCGTCGGGGAGCAACAGGCGCGGCTGCTGGCACGATGGAGGGACATCCATGGCTGAACTGACCGACACTCAAATCGATGCTGCGCTCGAACGTGGCCAGTTGGCGAACGTGCACGAGCCGCGTGCCGCTTCGGCGCGCTACGACAATGCCTCTGGCCGAGTGCTGGTTGAGCTCACGAACGGCTGCACCTTCGCATTTCCAGCGCGCCTGGCCCAAGAATTGGAATCCGCAACAGGGGAGCAGCTTGCGCAGGTCGAGGTCCTGGGTGCTGGCTATGGCCTGCATTGGGAGGCGCTCGATGTCGATCTATCGATCCCGGGGCTGCTTGCTGGCCTGTTTGGGACCAAGGCCCATATGGCGCGGCACGCGGGGCAGGCGAAATCCCCAGCTAAGGCCGCAGCGGCGCGGTCCAACGGGACCAAGGGTGGACGGCCGCGCAAGTCGGCGCTGGGCTGAGCAGGCCGGCCCGTTGCCCAAGCTGCCGGTCATTCCGAGTACGCGGGTCCATCAGCTTGACGCTGGGCCGCAAACCCGGTCAGGTCGCCCGGTGCCACATCGCCTCCGGCCGGACCGGTATCCCGACTGCCGGCCCCTTGTGTTGACAGTACCCAAAACTTGGTGAGCGGCCTGCTTACGCCCGACAAGGCGCGCCCCGGCCCCGCCGAACAGCGCTCCACCCGCGCGGCCTTCTTCGTCGCGGGGTTCGGCATGGCGGCCTGGGCGCCGCTCGTGCCCTATGCCAAGGACCGCCTGGGCGTCGGCGAGGGCACGCTCGGCCTGTTGCTGCTCTGCCTCGGGGCCGGGTCCATCGCGACCATGCCGTTTGCCGGCGCGCTGGCGGGGCGCTTCGGCTGCCGCCGGGTCATCTGGGCTTCGAGCCTGGTCATCTGCGTCGCCCTGCCTTTGCTCGCCACGGCCGGCAGCGTGCCGCTGCTCGCGGCCGCGCTGATGCTGTTCGGCGCGGGCGTCGGCACCGTGGACGTCGCGATCAACATCCAGGCCGTCCTCGTGGAGCGGACCGCGGGCCGCGCGGTGATGTCGGGGTTCCACGGCCTGTTCAGCGTCGGCGGCATCGCCGGGGCGGGCGGCGTCGCCGGCGTGCTCTGGGCCATCGGCTCGCCCCTGCTCGCCACCCTGTGCGTGGGCGCCGTGATCGTGGCGGTGCTGCTGGCGTTTGGCGGCGGCCTGCTCGCCCATGGCGGCGATGGGGGTGGGCCGGCCTTTGCCCTGCCGCGCGGTCCCGTCCTGCTGATCGGCGGCCTGTGCTTCGTGTCCTTCCTGGCCGAGGGCGCCATGCTGGACTGGAGCGCCCTGATCCTCACCGCGCTCCACGGGATGGAGCCGGTGCGGGCCGGGCTGGGCTACGCGGTGTTCTCCGTCGCGATGACGGCCGGGCGGCTGTCCGGCGACCGCATCGTCCGTGCCCTGGGCGGGCGCAGGGTGCTGCTGTACGGCGGGGCCTGCGCCGCGGGCGGCGTGGCGCTTGCCGTGCTCGCGCCCTCCTGGGGCGCCGCCTTGGCCGGGTTCGCCTTGGTCGGCGTGGGGGCGTCCAACATCGTGCCGGTGCTTTACTCCGGGTTGGGCCGGCAGCGCGCGATGCCCGCGAACCTCGCGGTCGCCGCCGTCACCACCCTCGGCTACTCCGGCATCCTCGCCGGGCCGGCGGGGATCGGTTTCGTCGCCCATGCGGCGGGCCTGCCCGCGGCCTTCCTGGGCGTGGCGGCGCTGCTCCTGGTCATCGCGGCCTGCTCCGGCGTGGCGACGCGGGGGAGCGCCGGCGGGCAATAACCGAGGGAACTCCCGCGCCGCTACGACGGCTCTAAAACACCGGGCCTCACCTGACATGGCTTGGCTGCGAGCGTGGTCAGGCCGTTCCCGCCGCCTCCGCGAAACCCTGAAGGCGCGCAGCGATGACGTGGCCCACCGCGTCCACGGCCGCCCGGCGGGGGAAGGCAGCGCGCCAGGCGATGCGCACCGTCCGGCCCGCCTGCGCCGCGAGCGGCCGGAGCACGATCCCCGCATCCTGCGCCGCCCCGGCCGCGAGGCCGGGGATCAGCGTCGTGCCATACCCGGCGGCGACCATGTTGAGCAGCGTCGGCAGGCTCGCGGCGCGCATCGCGCCGCCCCGCAACCCCGCCGACGCCCCGCCCTGCCCACAGGCCGCGAGCGCCTGGTCTCTCAGGCAGTGCCCGTCGGCCAGCAGCAGGATGTCGCCCGCCAGGTCCATCTCCGCCACCGTTGCACGCCCGGCAAGCGGGTGGTCGGGCGGCAGCGCGGCGAGGAACGGCTCGTCGAACAGCTTGCGGCTGGCGAGGTCCGGCGAGTCCGTCTCGGTGGCCAGGAGGACGGCGTCCAGCTCATGCGCGCGCAACCGTTCGAGCAGCGCGTCGGTCTGGTCCTCCCACGGCTCGATCTCGAGCAGGGGCAGCGCGTCGCGCAACGGCGCGAAGACGAGCGGCAGCAAATAAGGCGCCAGCGTCGGGATGATGCCGAGCCGGAAGCGCCCGGACAGAGGGTCGCGCAGGTCGCGCGCCACGGCGAAGATCGCCTCCGCCCCGGCCACCGCGGCGCGGACGTGGCCGAGCAGCCGCTTGCAGGCGTCCGTTGGCGAGACGGTCTTGCCGCCGCGCTCAAGCAGCGCGATGCCGAGCTGCTCCTCAAGCTTGCGGAGTTGCACGGACAGCGTCGGCTGGCTGACGCCGCACGCCTGCGCGGCCCGGCCGAAATGCGCATGCTCGACCACGGCCAGCAGGTAGCGGAGGTCGCGGAGGTTCATCGGGCGGGTCCGGCCGTCGTCATAGGCGCTGACTATCATGGTCTTTGGGATGATCGTCTTCCTGTGATGGCTGCGATGGCGCTATACTCAGATTGGACCGTGAGGGCGACCTCGCGTGCGCACCGTGTCGGTTGGCGCAACCAGAAGTGGGAGAGACAGATGGATGGAGACAGTGGCGGCCAGTGCCCGATGAAGGGGGTGACCCCGAATAACTCGACGGCTTGGCCCCGGTCCAACCAGGAATGGTGGCCGAACCAGTTGAATATCAAGATCCTGCATCAGCATTCGGTGAACTCCAACCCGTTGAAGGAGACCTTCAACTACGCCGAGGAGTTCAAGTCGCTCGACTTGGGAGCGGTGAAGCAGGACCTGTTCGCGTTGATGACCACGTCGCAGGACTGGTGGCCGGCCGACTACGGGCATTACGGGCCGCTGTTCATCCGCATGGCGTGGCACAGCGCCGGCACGTACCGAATCGGCGACGGCCGCGGCGGCGCAGGCTCCGGGACGCAGCGTTTCGCGCCGCTGAACTCCTGGCCCGACAACGCGAACCTCGACAAGGCCCGGTTGCTGCTGTGGCCGATCAAGCAGAAGTATGGCCGCAAGATCTCCTGGGCCGACCTGATGGTGCTGGCCGGCAACTGCGCGCTGGAGTCGATGGGCCTCAAGACGTTCGGCTTCGCCGGCGGCCGCGCCGACATCTGGGAGCCCGAGGAGGACATCAACTGGGGTCCTGAGGACACCTGGCTCGCCGACCAACGCTACAGCGGCGACCGGGAACTCGCCGACCATCTCGGCGCGGTGCAGATGGGGCTGATCTACGTCAACCCGGAAGGGCCGAACGGCAAGCCCGATCCGCTCGCCTCTGCCCGCGACATCCGCGAGACCTTCGGGCGCATGGCGATGAACGACGTGGAGACGGTGGCCCTGGTCGCCGGCGGCCACACCTTCGGCAAGAGCCACGGCGCGGCCAATGCCGGGGACCACGTGGGTCCGGAGCCGGAGGCCGCCGGCATCGAGCAGATGGGCCTGGGCTGGAAGAACAGCTTCGGCACCGGCAAGGGAGCGGACACGATCTCCAGCGGGCTGGAGGGCGCCTGGACCGCCGAGCCGACCAAGTGGGACAACGGATACTACGACAACCTGTTCAGCTACGAATGGGAGCTGCACAAGGGTCCCGGCGGCGGCTGGCAGTGGAAGCCGAAGGACGGCGCGGCCGCCGATCAGGTGCCCGACGCGCATGACGCATCGAAGCGGCACCCGCCGATGATGTTCACCACGGACATCGCGTTGATCACGGACCCGTCCTACCTCGCGATCTCCAAGCGGTTCCACGAGCACCCCGACGAGTTCGCGGATGCGTTCGCCCGGGCGTGGTTCAAGCTGACGCACCGCGACATGGGGCCGCTCGCGCGTTACCTTGGTCCGGACGTGCCTGCGGAGACTCTGCTGTGGCAGGACCCTGTCCCCGCCGTGGACCATCCGCTGATCGGGGAGCAGGACGTGGCGGCGCTCAAGGCGCGGGTGCTGGCGTCGGGCCTGTCCGTGTCGCAGCTGGTCTCGACCGCCTGGAAGTCGGCGTCCACGTTCCGCGGCACCGACAAGCGGGGCGGCGCCAACGGCGCACGCCTCCGCCTCGCGCCGCAGAAGGACTGGGCGGCGAACGAGCCGGCCGAGCTGGCGACGGTGCTGCAGACGCTGGAGGGCATCCAGGCCGAGTTCGCGGCGCAGTCCGGCGGCAAGAAGGTCTCGCTCGCCGACCTGATCGTGCTCGCCGGCTGCGCGGGCGTCGAAAAGGCGGCCAAGGAGGCCGGGCACGCGGTGGAGGTCCCGTTCACGCCGGGCCGCACCGATGCGTCGCAGGAGCAAACCGACGCGCACTCCTTCGCGCCGCTGGAGCCGACCGCGGACGGGTTCCGCAACTACCTCGGCGACGGGCGCGGGCGGCAAGCGGAAGTGCACCTGGTGGACCGGGCGCATCTCCTGACGCTGAGCGCGCCCGAGATGACGGTCCTGATCGGCGGCATGCGCGTGCTGGACGCCAACCATGGCGGCTCCAAGCTGGGCGTCTTCACCAAGCGGCCCGGCGCGCTGACCAACGACTTCTTCGTCAACCTGCTTGACATGGGTACGACGTGGAAGGCCGTGTCGCAGTCCGACGACCTGTTCGAGGGACGTGACCGCCGGACCGGCGAGCTGAAGTGGACCGGCAGCCGCGTCGATCTGATCTTCGGGTCGAACTCGCTGCTGCGGGGCGTTGCGGAGGTGTTCGGGTGCGCCGACTCCGAGGAGGCGTTCGTGCACGACTTCGTGGCCGTGTGGACCAAGGTGATGAACCTGGACCGGTTCGACCTGGCCTGATCCGGTCAGGTCTCCGTTCGGGGGCTTAAACAGCGTGGGGCGGCGTTTCAGGAACGAAGCGCCGCCCTTTCCTTGCGCCCCGGCTTCTTCGCAATCGTCGTGCCTGTCCTTTTATACGGGCGGCATCATTAATCGACTTATACGGGCGGCATCATTAATCGACCTGTGTGCGGCTGCTGATGGGTTTCACCCATCCTACGCGATCCGTACCGTAGGATGGGTGCAACCCATCGGCGGATGACGGTCATTCAACCAAGCCGTCCGTATTAGGCCGCCATCACCGGGCGGGCGCCGCTGCGGGACACGCTGACCACCGCGCCGACTGCGGCGAAGCCGGCCGCGACATACAGGCACGTCCCGGCGCCCTGGCTGCCGCGCAACCCGAAGATCAGCGCCACGATGGCGGACCCCAGCGACCATCCGACGGTGCGGGCGACGGCGACCATGCCGCTCGCGGCACCGCTGCGCTCAGGTGGGCCGGCGGTCATCAGCGTGATGTTGTTGGGCGTCTGGTAGAAGCCGAAACCGATGCCGCAGACGCCCATGCGCCAGGCCACGTCCCAATCGGCCGGAACGGCCGGCATGGTGGCGAGCAGCAAAAGGCCGCAGGTAAGCGTGGCAAGCCCGATGCTGCCGAGCACCGCCCCCGGGTGCCGGGCGGAGAGCCGGCCGGCGACGGGCGCCGCAACCGCGACCAGCAAGGGCCAGGGCGTCACCAGGAGGCCGGTCGCGACGGCGCTGCGGTGCATGACCGCCTGGAACAGGAACGGCAGCGACACGTAGGCCAGGATCTGCGCCGCGTAGGAGCAGACCGAGGTTCCCATCGAGAGCGCAAACAGGCGGATGCGCAGCAGGTCCAGCGGCAGCATCGGGGCGGGCTGCCGCGATTGCTGCCACACGAGCAGCCCGGCAAACGCCAGCCCGGCGGCCAGTTCGGCCCCGGCCAGCCCGCGCGCGTCGCCGCCCAGCCCGTCCACCCCGATGACGAACAGCCCAAAGCTCGCGGCGCTGAGCAGCGCGCCCCGCCAGTCGAACGCGCGAGGACGCGGCCGCCCCCGCGGGGCGACGGACATGAACAGCGGGACGGCGATCACGCCGAGCGGCACGTTCACCAGGAACAGCCAGGGCCAATGCGCGACGGCGAGGATCAGGGCCGCCAGGGTCGGGCCGAGCGCGGCCGAGAGCGCCACCGCGAGCGCGAGCGCCGCGAACCCCCGGCCGAGCTGCGCGCGCGGGTAGATCGCCCGCACGAGCGCGGGGCCGAGCGCCGCCACGCAGGCTCCGCCCACGCCTTGCAGGAGCCGTGACAGCACCAGGACGGGCAGGGTCGGCGACAGGGCGCATGCCAGCGAGGCAAGGGTGAACAGCGACAGGCCGCATCCGTAAACCCGCCTCAAACCCCAGCTCTCCCCCAGCGTCGCCGCCGGCAGCAGGCAGACGGTGACGGCAAGCTGGTAGCTGTTGACGACCCAGATCGTGGCGGCATCGGTGGCGCCGAGATCCCGCGCGATGGTCGGGAGGGCGATGTTGGCAATCGCGCTGTCGAGCCCGGCAAGCACCACGCCCAGCATCGCGCACGCCATCGCCCAGCGCCGCCGCGCGGCCGGCAGGCCATCAGTCTCATCCATCCTGCGTCCCCTGACGGCTTCGAGCTCAACCGCCCAGGCTGAGTTCCTGTTCGACGACCCGCACCCACCAGGCCACGCCGAGCGGGATGACCGCGTCGTTGAAGTCGTATTTCGGCGTGTGCAGCCCGTGCGCCACCCCGTCCGGACCCGTGCCGTTGCCGATGAAGATGAAGGCGCCGGGCTTCGCGTCCAGCATGAACGCAAAATCCTCGCCGCCGGTGACGGGGGCTGCGTTGATGTCCACCGCCGCCTCGCCCACCAGCGTCCTCGCAGCGGATGCGGCCACCACGGTCTGCTCGGGATGGTTCACCAGCGGGGTCGTGCCCCAGGCGATGCCGAACGTGGCCGAAGCGCCGTGCAGCGCGGCGAGGCCGTGGGCGAGCTCCTCCATGCGGCGGTCGATGACCGCCTGGACCTCGGGCGTGAAGCAGCGCGCCGTGCCGGACAGCGTGATCCCGGACGGCATGACGTTCACCGCCTGGTCGGAGCCGCCGCTGATGTGGCCCACCGAGATGACGGCGGTCTCCAGCGGCGGCACGTTGCGCCCGACGATGGTCTGCAAGGCGAGCACATAGTGCGCCTGCACGATGGACAGGTCGGCCGCGAGGTGGGGCGACGCGCCGCCATGCCCGCCATTGCCATGGAAGGCCACCGTCCATTTCGACGTGCCGGCGAGATACGGCCCGGTGCGGATGGCGAACTGGCCGACCGGCAGGCCCGGCACGTTGTGCATGCCATAGACGGCATCGACGGGGAACCGGTCGAACAGCCCGTCCGCCAGCATCTTCCTGGCCCCGCCGCGCCCCTCCTCGGCCGGCTGGAAGATCAGCTGCACCGTGCCGCCGAAATCGCGCGTGGCCGCCAAGTGCCGGGCCGCGCCGAGCAGCATCGTCGTGTGCCCGTCATGGCCGCAGGCATGCATGGTGCCGGCGTTGACCGAGGCGTGCGGCACCCCGGTCGCCTCATGGATCGCCAGCGCGTCCATGTCCGCGCGCAAGCCGATGGCGCGCTGCCCCGGCAGCTTGCCGCGGATCGTGCCGACCACGCCGGTGCCGCCCACGCCCTCCGTGACCTCGACGCCCCACTCGCGCAGCTTCGCGGCCACGAGCGCCGCAGTGCGGACCTCCTCCAGCCCCATCTCGGGGTGGGCGTGGATGTCGCGCCGGATCGCGGTCAACTCGGGATGGTGGATGGCGATCTGCTCGATGAGTGCGGCTTGATGGGTGTCGGGCATGGGCATGTGCCTATTGGATGTGCGGTGCAAGCCTGCTGCAACGGCACAGCCCATGCAACTCCGCAGCGGTCTGGCCGCGATCACTCCAGGACATCAGGCTCCTCGCGGACGATGCGGTCCCAAAGCGGCAGGAAGCTCAACCAGGCGCTGACCTCGGCCCGCGCGCAGTCGTCGGGGGTCCTTGCGGCGGCGGCGGGGATGATCGGCCGGCCTGCGGCCTCTGCGGCCAACTGCCCGCGCGCCGCGTCGTCGAAGGCGATGAAGCGCCAGGCGGCGGCCTCGACCGTCGCCCCCACTGTCCAGTGGCCGTGGTTCTGCCAGATCAGCGCGTTGCGCCCGCCGAGCGCCGCCACCGCCTGGCCGGCGACGACGGCCCGCGCCGGCCCTGCGTCCATGGCCTCCGGCCGCTGCGGCTCGAACAGGGCCTGGTCGTCGTGGAACATCGCCGCGTCGGCGGTGATCGGGTCGAGCGTCCTGCCGAACGCCGACCAGACCTTGGCGTGGAAGGCATGGGCGTGGGCGATGCCGACGACCTCCGGCCGGGCGCGCTGGATGGCGTCGTGGTAGGGCACGCCCGACAGGTTGACCATGCCCTCGCCGTCCACGACCTCCCCGGCGGGGGAGACCAGGATCAGGTCCGACGCCCGGATGTCGGCGAACGACATGCCCAGCGGGTTGACCCAGAAATGGTCGACCTGGATCGGGTCGCGCGCGGTGAAGTGCCCGGCCAATCCCGCCTCGAAGCCATGACGGGCGAACAGCCGGAAGGCGGCGGCCAGGCGCTGGCGGCGGTGCAGGCGCTCGGCCGCCGGCGGCAGGGGATCGGGGAGCCGGTACGCCGGCTGGTTGCCGTCGCGCGGCACCGCCTCGATGGACGGGCGGCGCCGGGTCATGCCGGCGGCGGGACGTGGGCGGAGGGTCATGGGTCGCTCCTGTGTTGGGCCGCCGCGGCGGGATGGGCCGGGCGGCCGAGGCCGAGATGGTCGCGCAGCGTCGTGCCGCCGTACTCCGTGCGGAACAGGCCGCGCCGCTGCAACTCCGGCACCACGAGGTCCACGACGTCATCGACGCCGGTTTGCAGGCAGGGGAACATGATCGTGAAGCCGTCTGCGGCGCCGCCGGTGAACCACGCCTCGAAATCGTCGGCGATGGTGGCCGGCGTGCCGATCAGCACGCGGTGGCCGCCTGCGGTCAGCTTGCGGGCCAACTGGCGGATCGTCGGGTTCTCGCGGCGGATCAGGTCCAGCACCAGCTTCTGCCGGCTTTTGTGGCTGTTGGTCTCGGGGATCACCTCCGGCAGCGGCACCGGCTCGTCCAGCGGATGGGCCGAGAGGTCCACGCCGATGTCGATGAAGGACGACACCGACTTCAGTTGCGGGCCGGGGTTCTCCAGGTCGTGCAGCCGGTCGTACTTGGCCTCCGCCTCCGCCATCGTCGCCGCGACGGTCACGGAAACGCCGGGCAGGATGCGGAACGAATCGCGGCTGCGGCCATGGCGGGCGGCGCGCGCCGCGATGTCGGCGATGAAGCTGCGGGCCTCCTCCATCGTCTGCGCGGCGGTGAAGATCATCTCACCCGTCCGGGCGGCGAGCGCGCGGCCCGCATCCGAGGAGCCGGCCTGCGCCACCACCGGGCGTCCCTGCACCGGGCGCGCGGCGTTGAGCGGGCCGCGGACGGAGAAGTGCGGCCCCTTGTGGTTGAGCAGGTGCATCTTGCCGGCGTCGAGCCAGACGCCGCTCGCCTTGTCGCGGACCGCCGCGTCGTCCTCCCAGCTGTCCCACAGGCCGATGATGACCTCGATGAACTCCTCCGCCCGCCCGTATCGCTCGGCGTGCAGCATGTGGTCGTCCAGGTTGAAGTTCTCGCCCCCGCCGAGCGAGGTCACCATGTTCCAGCCGGCGCGTCCGCCGCTGATCTGATCGAGCGCCGCGAGCCGCCGGGCCAGGGTGTAGGGTTCGTTGTAGGAGGTGCTGGCGGTGGCGGTCAGGCCGATCCGCTCGGTGACGACGGCCAGCGCCGGCAGCAGCGT
>CAXULX010000056.1:0-27175 GCA_964252005.1 uncultured Acetobacteraceae bacterium
CGTTCGGCAAGCCGGTGATCGCCCGCATCCAGGGCTTCTGCCTGGGCGGCGGCCTGGGCATCGCCATGCAGGCGGACATCCGCATCGCCGCGGAGGGCAGCACGTTCGGCATTCCCGCGGCGAAGCTCGGCATCGCCTACGGGTTCGACATGGTGCGCCGCCTGGTCTCCTTCGTCGGCCCCGCACACGCCGCCACGCTGCTGTTCACCGGGGAGCGGATCGACGCGACGGAGGCCGTCCGCATCGGCCTGGTGAACCAAGCCGTGCCGGCGGCGGCGCTGGAGGACACGGTCGCGACCATCGCGCGCGGCATCGCCGCCAACGCGCCGCTGTCGATCTCGGGCATGAAGCTGATTCTCGGCCAAGCCACGCTCGATCCCGCCGCCCGCGACATGGAGGCGGTGGGCCGGGCGGTCGCGGCCTGCTTCGACAGCGCGGACTACACGGAGGGGCGGACCGCCTTCATGGAGAAGCGCAAGCCGGTGTTCCGGGGCGTGTAGCTACTTCTCTACAAACGCCTTCTCGATCACGTACTCGCCCGGCGTGCTGCTGCTGCCCTCGTGGAAGCCGCCCTTGTCCAGCAGGGCCACCATGTCGGAGAGGAAGCCGGGGCTGCCGCACAGCATCATGCGGTCGCCCGCGGGGTCGATGGGGTCGAGGCCCAGGTCGGCGGTGAGCTTGTCGGTCTCCAGAAGGGTCGTGATGCGGCCGTGGTTGCGGAACGGCTCCCGCGTCACGGTGGGATAGTACAACAGCTTGCCGCGCACCAGCTCGCCCAGCAGCTCGTCCTGCGGCAGCCGGGCGACGAGTTCCTCACCATAGGCAAGCTCCGCGATCTCGCGGCAGCCATGCACCAGCACGATGCGCTCGAACCGGTCGTACACGTCGGGGTCGCGGATGATGCTGGCGAACGGGGCGAGGCCGGTGCCGGTGCCCAGCAGATACAGCGTGCGGCCCGGCGTCAGGCTGTCCTGCACCAAGGTGCCGACCGCCTTGCGCCCGACCAGCAGCGGGTCGCCGGGCTTCATGTGCTGGAGCCGCGAGGTCAGCGGGCCGTTCGGCGCCTTGATGCTGAAGAATTCGAGCTGCTCGTCGTAATGCGCGCTCGCCATGCTGTAGGCGCGCAGCAGCGGCTTGCCGTCCACCTGCAGCCCGATCATGGTGAACTGGCCCGAGAGGAAGCGGAACGCCGGATCGCGCGTGGCGGTGAAGCTGAACAGCGTGTCCGTCCAATGGCGGACGCCGGTGACGGTTTCGGCAAGCAGGTTGGACATGAGGGTTCCCTGAACGCGGTCCGGACGTGAGAGCGGCCTGTGCTGGACTGCATATTGTGCTGCGCTGCATATAGGGCAAAGTCCATCCCCTTTCAGCCTCGGCGGGCCAGGCCGGACGGACCGGGCTGGCGGCGCCCGCCGATCCGGGCCATGAAGCCGCCGCATGAAGCCCCCGCCCCCCGCCGCCTTGCAGGACCCCACGCGGGAGATCGCGTTCGACCTGCTGTCCGCCGTGCTCGACCGCCGCCGCCCGTTGGAGGAGGCGTTGGACGCCGCCGCCCTGGCCGACTCGCGCGACCGGGCGGCGGCGCATCGGCTCGCGGCGGCGGTGCTGCGGCGGCTGGGGTCGCTCGATGCGGTGCTGGAGCCGTTTCTGACGCGGGCGCCGCCGGACGGGGTGCGGCACGTGCTGCGGCTGGGGGCGGCCGGGCTGCTGCTGCTGGCGACCCCGCCGCACGCCGCGGTCGCGACGGCGGTGGCGCTGGCCCGCGCCCGGCGGCTCGCGCCGTTCGCCGGGCTGGTCAACGCGGTGCTGCGCCGGGTGTCCGAGGCCGGCGCCGCGGCGCTCGACGGGCTGGACGGGCCGCGGCTGGATACGCCGCCCTGGCTCTGGGCAAGCTGGGGCGTCCACGCCAGGGCCATCGCGGAGGCGCATGGGCACGAGGCGCCGCTCGACCTGTCGCTCCGTCCCGGGGCAGACGTGCCGCCGGGCGGGACCCTGCTGCCGACCGGGTCGGTGCGGTGGCCGGCGGGGACTCGGGTGCAAGACCTGCCGGGCTTCGACGCCGGCGCGTTCTGGGTGCAGGACGCCGCCGCCGCCCTGCCCGCCGCCCTGCTGCACGCGCGGCCCGGGGAGCGCGTGGCCGATTTGTGCGCCGCCCCGGGCGGCAAGACCGCGCAGCTGGCCGCGACCGGCGCCCACGTCACGTCCGTGGAGCGCGACGCCGCCCGCCTGCGCCGCCTGCACGAGAACCTGGCCCGCTTGCAGCTCGAGGTGGAGGTGGTGCAGGCCGACGCCACCACCTGGACGCCACCGGCCCTGTTCGACGCCGTGCTGCTGGACGCGCCGTGCAGCGCCACCGGCACCATCCGCCGCCACCCCGACGTGGCCCGGCTAAAACGCCCGCGCGACGTGGCGGAGATGGCGGCCGGGCAGGACCGGCTCCTGGCGGCGGCGGCGGCGCTGCTCCGCCCGGGCGGGCGGCTGGTCTATGCCGTATGCTCCCTGCAGCCGGAGGAGGGGCCGGGCCGCGTGGCCGACCTGCCGGGCCTGCGGCCGGACCCGTTCACCGCGGCCGAACTGGCGGGCGTGCCGGCGGCGCTGACGCCCCAGGGCACGCTCCGCACCCATCCGGGCCTGTGGGCGGAGCGTGGCGGCATGGACGGGTTCTTCGCGGCGCGCTTCGTCCGGGCCTGACGGCCCAATTCCAACGCCCGGTATGATCGGTTGCATAATGGCTTGCGTCCGGCGTCCGCGGCTTTAGAACTCCCCCATGCCGCACCGTAACCCTACATGAACCCTGCATGAACCCTGCATGGCCGCCCTCCCGGGTCGTCGTGGCGCCGAGCCTGCTCGCCGCCGACTTCTCCCGCCTGGGAGAGGAGGCCGCGGCTGTCGAGGCGGCGGGCGCGGACTGGCTGCACCTCGACGTGATGGACGGGCATTTCGTGCCGAACATCTCCTTCGGGCCCTTGGTGCTCCGGGCGCTGCGCCGGCAGGTCAGCATCCCCTTCGACGTCCATTTGATGATCAGCCCGGCCGATCCCTACGTCGCGGCGTTCGCCGAGGCCGGGGCGGACCACATCATCGTGCATGCGGAGGCCGGGCCGCACCTGCACCGCACGCTGCAGCTGATACGCTCGCTCGGCAAGCGCGCCGGCGTCGCGCTCAATCCGGGCACGCCGGCCGATGCGGTGGTGCATGTGCTGGATGTGGCGGACCTGGTGCTGGTGATGACCGTCAACCCGGGGTTCGGCGGCCAGAGCTTCATCGAGGGGCAGCTTGCCAAGGTGGCGGAGGTCCGCGCCATGGCCGCCGGGCGGCCCATCGCGATCGAGGTGGATGGCGGCATCACCCCGGAGACCGCGCCGCGGGCGGTCGCGGCCGGGGCGGGGGTGCTGGTGGCGGGGACGGCGGTGTTCGCGGCGGGGGACTATCGGATGGCGATGGACGGGATGCGGGGCGCGGCATGATGAATCCAACCCGTTGGGCGCGGGATGCGCGCCGGGTCATGGCCGGGATGCCGGTGCTGCGGATGGGCCGGGTGCCGGACGCGCCGGCCCTGCCGGTGCGCGATCCCTGGCCGGGCGACCCCGCCTCCGGCGTCCGGCTGATGCAGGACGAGATGGTGCTGGGCGGCGCCGTGCACCGGCTGGCGCCCGGCGGCTGGGGCGGCACGCATGGGCCTGAGTCGCTGCGCGCCGCGGCGCATGGCTTCACCTGGCTGCGCGACCTGCGCGCGCTCGGCACGGACGCGGCCCGCAGCCGCGCCCGCACCCTGGTCGCCGATTGGATCGCCACATCGCCGCTGGAGCGGCTGTCGCGCCGCCCCGACGTGGCCGGGGCGCGGATCGCCGCCTGGCTGGGCCATTACGACTTCTTCGCCGCCAGCGCCGACGACGTGTTCCGCACGCGGATGATGGGCCGCCTGGTGGCGGACGCCCGCATGCTGGCGGCCTCCATGCCGGTGGAGGAACTGGACGCCCGGGCGCTCACGGCGCTGAAGGGACTGATCGCCGCCGCGGTGGCGCTGCCGGACCATGCGGCGTTCCTGACCCGCGCGCTGCGCCTCCTGCCGCAGGAGATCACGCGCCAGGTGCTGCCGGACGGCTGCCATGTCGAGCGCAGCCCGGCGGCGCAGCTCGCGGCGCTCCAGGACCTGACCGAAATCCGCGCCTTGCTCCAGGCGGCGCAGGCGCACCCGCCGACCGCGCTGGCCTCGGCCATCGAGCGCATGGCGCCGGCGCTCCGCGCGTTCCGCCACGGGGATGGCGGGCTGGCGCTGTTCAACGGGGCGAAGGAGGAGTCGGCGTCGCTGATCGAGCTCGTGCTCAACCAGACCGGGCGCGGCGTCCGCGCGCCAAACGGGCTGACGGAGGGGGGGTTCCACCGCTTGCAGGCCGGGCGCAGCGTGCTGGTCGTCGATTGCGGCGCGCCGCCGCCGCCGGGCATCGACCGGCTGGCGCATGCCGGCACGCTGTCGCTCGAGGTCTCGGTCGGGCGCGACCGGATGATCGTGAACTGTGGCGCGGCACCCGCGGCCGGCCCGGCCTGGCAGGACGCGAGCCGCGCCACGGCGGCGCACTCCACCCTGGTGATCGCCGACACCAACTCGTCGGAACTGCGCCCCTGCGGCATCGGCCGCCATCCGAACCAGGTGGAGGTGCAGCGCCAGGAGGCCAACGGCGCGCATTGGCTGGAAGCGAGCCATGACGGCTATCTGGCCGCCTTCGGCGCGCTGCACCGCCGCCGCCTGTACATGGCCGAGAGCGGCGAGGACATCCGGGGGGAGGACGCGGTCGAGGGCGCCACGGCGCAGCCCTACGCCGTCCGCTTCCACCTGCATCCCGCCGTGGGCGCCGTCCTGCAGCCGGACCAGGAGACGGTGCTGCTCCGCCTGCCCGGCGGCAGCAGCTGGCGCCTGCGGGCGGAGGGCGTGCAGATGTCGCTGGAGGAGAGCGTGTACCTCGGCGGCCCCGAGCCGCGCCCGGCGCAGCAGGTCGTGCTGGCCGGCAAGGCGGACGGCGCGCAGCAGGTCAAGTGGGCGATCACCAAGGTGGCCTGAGCGGCGGCTTGGCCGGATTCCGATGATTCCCCAGATGCGCCATTTGGCGCTGGTGCAGCCGCGCGTCGGCATCGGCGACATGATCTGGCACCTGCCGCACATCCGGGCGCTGGCCCGGCACGTCGCCGGCCGCGTCACGCTGGTGACCCGGCCCCGGTCGATGGCGGACCAGTTCGTGGGACCCGAGGACGGGGTGCACGGCATCCTGTATGTCGAGCGCGGCCAATGGAGTCCGGGCGGGCGGCACGAGGGCAGCGCCGGGATGCTGCGGCTGGTCCGCGACCTGCGCGCCCTCGGTTGCGACGGCGCGGTGCTGATGACGCGCAGCCGCACCCTGACGCTGGCGGTGCTGGCGATGGGCGCGCGGCACCGGCACGGCTACGGCATCGGGGCGCAGGCCCGGGTGCTGCAAGGGCCGTTCCTGCCGCGCTCCGCCTGGAAAGGCCACCCGTACGACCAGGCGAGCGCGTGGATGGCGGCGGCCGGCATCGCGCTCGACCGGCCCGATCCCGTCCTGCATGTGCGGGAGGCGGACCGGATCGCGGCGCGTCGGCGGCTCTCGGCGGACGGCCCGTCGCCGGCGGGAGGGTTCGTGGCGCTCGGCATCGCCGCGTCCGACGATTGGAAGAATTGGGGCGCGGACCGCTTCGCGGCCTTGGCGGCGGCGCTGCTGGAGGCCGGGTGGCCGGCGGTGGCGCTGGTGGGCGGGCCGGCGGAGCAGGGCATGGCCGCCGCGATCCTGGCGGCGCTCGGCGCGCAGGCGGGGCGGGTGCGGCTGGCGCTGGGCTGGCATTTGAAGGAGGTCGCGGCATTGCTCGCGGAGGCTGCGTTCTATGTGGGCAACGACACTGCGGCCTTGAACATCGCGGCCGCGGCGGGCACCCGCAGCTACGGGCTGTTCGGCGCGACGGCGCCGCTGCGGCACAGCCCGCTGATCGTGCCCGTGCTGCCGCCGGGCGGTCTGGACCGGACGCACGGCATGGCCGGGATCACGCCGGCCCTCGTCATGCACGCGGTCGGGGACGCCCCTCCCATGCCGCAGGGCTGAATGACCAATATGTTGCAATTATGCAACAAATCAGCAACGTAGGCAGCACGCTCCGCAATTGCATGGTCGTTAATCACGTTTGTGTTACACTTTTCGGAGCAGCTTTGGATGGGGAGACCGACATGCCGAATTCAAGCTTCAGCCCTGGCTACCTCGCCGAGATCGAGGGATCGCACCTCACGTCGGAGGCGCTGGCCGGCGCGGTCGTGGTGCATCTCTCGCGGGAGATCGCGAGCGAGGCGGCAGCCGGCCGCAAGCCGCGGCGCATGTTCATCGAGCTGACGTTGGGCGAGGCGTTGCAGCATTGGCGCAACATCGGCGACATGATCCGCATGGCGGGCGCGATGGAGCGCCAGCCGGGCCACGCGGACGCGGCGGGCAATCTCTAAGCAGGCGTCCTGACCCGGCGGTGGCGGATCAGGGCTGTGTCCCATGCTGCTGCGGCGCGTCTCCAGGCTGCGGCGGCCCATACCCGGCTTTCGGCGGCACGTCCTCGGGATGCAGCGGCAGCTCGATGTCGATTTCGAGCGTCGAAACATCCTCGGCGCGGTCCATCGTGACGATGACCTTGTCGCGGTCGATTTCCATGTGCCGGGCGATCACCGCCAGGATTTCCTCCTTCAGTTTCTTCACGAGTTCCGAGTGGTTGCCGGGACTTCCGGACCTGCGTTCATGCGCGAGCAGGATTTGCAGCCGCTCCCGCGCCACCGGGGCGGAAGTGGAGGCGGGAGGCCGCCAATTGAAGAAGTTGAACATGCTCAGGCAACCCTCCGTCCGAACAGCTTGTTGAACAGGCTCTTTTTGTCCCCCGGGACCGCCATGGCGAGCTTCTCCCCCATGAGCCGCCGGATCGCGTCCGTATAGGCGCGGGCGGGCGCGCTGGCCGGGTCGGCGAGCGTGACGGGAGAACCGAGGTTGCTGGCGCGCAGCACGTCCTGGCTTTCCGGGATGATGCCCAGAAGCGGGATCGACAGGATTTCGAGGATGTCCTCGGTCTTCAGCATCTCCCCGCGCTTGGCGCGGGCCGGGTCGTAGCGGGTCAGCAGCAGGTGCTTGTCCACGCGCTCCCCCTTCTCCGCGCGCTCGGTCTTGCTGTCCAGCAGGCCGATGATGCGGTCGCTGTCGCGGACGGAGGAGATTTCGGGGTTGGTCACCACGACGGCGGTGTCGGCATGGTACATCGCCAGCTGCGCGCCACGCTCGATGCCGGCCGGGCTGTCGCAGATCACCCAGTCGAACCGCTCGCGCAGCTCCGCCATGACCCGGGCGACGCCGTCGGAGGTGAGCGCGTCCTTGTCGCGGGTCTGGCTGGCCGGCAGCAGGCTCAAGGTCTCAAGCCGCTTGTCGCGGATCAGCGCCTGCGACAGCTTCGCATCGCCCTGCACGACGTTGATGAGGTCGTAGACGACCCGGCGCTCCGCCCCCATGATGAGGTCGAGGTTGCGCAGGCCCACGTCGAAATCGACCACGACGACCTTCTGCCCGGCTTGCGCCAGCCCGGCGCCCAACGCCGCGGTCGAGGTCGTCTTGCCCACGCCCCCCTTGCCCGATGTCACGACCAACACCTTGGCCATCGCCGTCACCTCATGAACTGGAAATTAATCAAGCGCGGCGATTGCGATCTGATCGCCGTCCAGCCAGACCTGCACCGCGCGGCCTTGCAGGGCCGGGTCCATCTCGTCCGCCGTCTTGTACACGCCGTCAATCGCCAGCAGTTCCGCCTCCAGCCGGCGGCAGAAGATGCGGGCCGCCGCGCCGCCGGGGCCGGACCCCAGCAGCCCGGCGATGGCCCGGCCGCGCAACGCGCCGTACACGTGGATCGAGCCGCCGGCGATGACCTCCGACCCCGACGCGACGGAGCCGATCACCGTCACGTCGCCGCCGGTGAAGGCGACGCTCTGCCCCGACCGCACCGGGCGGTCGAGCACCAAGGCGGACGGCTCGCGCTCCGTGACAGGCTCCGGCGGCGGGGGGGGATCGCCCGGCACCAGCACCGGCAGGCCCACCGTGCGCCCGCCGGCCAGCACGGGCGGCAGGCGGGGCAGCAACGGGCCGAGCGCCGCCTCGTCGGCGTTCTCGATGCCGATGATGCGGATGGCGCGGGCGGCCAGGTCCTCGATCAGGGTCAGGAACCCGGCCTCGCCGCCGGCCAGGCCCTCCAGGTCCAGCACGACCGGGCGCCCGTCGAAGAACCGGGGGGAGCGGCCGATCTGCGCGTCGAGCTGCGCCATCCAGTCCGCGAGCGGCAGGTCCGGCATGAGCACGACGGCCATGAACGAACGGCCGCGGAGACGCAGGAACGGACGGGGGCGCGCAGTGTTGCTCACGGTGAACGGGCGTACTGGCACAAGCCAGGCCCGTCAAACGTTTAGTTGCGGTTAACGATTCTTTTGCTGCCGGCGTATGGCCTACCCCCGTGACCGGGCGCCGCCAGGCTCGCCTGATGCGCCAGCCTCCGCTAGAGGATGGGCAGCAGCGGAGCGACTCCATGGCCCAACCCATTCCTGCCATCGATCACGTCGTCATCAACGCCCGCGACCGGCTGGACGAGGCCGCCGCGACCTTCCACCGCCTGGGCTTCTCGCTGACGCCGCGCGGGCACCACACGCTGGGGTCCATCAACAACCTGGCGATCCTCGGCACCGATTACGTCGAGCTGCTGGGCGTGCCGCCGGGCGCGGGCGGGCGGACGGATGTGCTGGACTGGCCGGCGGGGCTGAACGGCCTGGTGTTCAAGACGTTCGACAGCGACGGCACCTTCGCGGCCCTGCAGGGCGCCGGGGTGCCGGCGCTGCCGCCCCAGGCGTTCTCCCGTCCCGTCGAGATGCCCGGCGGCCCGCGCGACGCCGCCTTCCGCACCGTGCGGCTGGAGCATGACGCGGTGCCGGCCGGCCGGGTGTTCTTCTGCCACCATTTGACGCCCGAGCTGGTGTGGCACGACCTTTGGCGCCGCCATCCGAACGGCGCGCTGGGCATCCTGCGCGCCGTCGTCTGCGCTGCCGAGCCGGCGATGCTCGGCGGCCTGTTCGCCCGCCTGTTCGGGGACGAGCACGTGCGGCAGACCGCCGGCGGGTGCCGCCTGTCCGCAGGTCTTGCCAGCATCGACGTGGTGACCCCGGCCGCACTCGACGCGGAGTTCGGCGCCGATGCGCCGGAGGCCGAGGGCCGCGAGCAGTTCATGGCGGCGCTCACGCTCCGCACGCTGTCGCTGGACCGGGCCTCCCGCGCGCTGCGCGACGGCTGCATCGCGGCGACGCAGGACGGCCGGGGCGTCACGGTCGCGGCGGCGGCGGCCTGTGGCGTGACGCTGTCGTTCCGGGAGTGAGAGTCAGGCGCGCCGCGACGGCCGGGGCGCACTCACCCAAGCCTTGTGGCACCGTGCCGGATGCCGAGGCCGGGCACAGTTATTCCCTCCATATGGATGCTAATGTGCATGACGCCGTAGGGGCCGGATGGCACACAAGGTTCGTCAGCCTCGGAGATACCTCCGGGCCGGAAGCGGTAAACGGAACCAATGGCATCACCCCTCCCACTCGTTCTTTGCGTTGTTGGTGCATCATGCGGGTGATCGGCCTTGCCGGCTGGAGCGGCGCGGGCAAGACCACCTTGCTGCGCCGGCTGATCCCGGTGCTGGTCGGGCAGGGGCTGCGCGTCTCGACCGTGAAGCACGCGCATCACGACTTCGACGTGGATCAGCCCGGCAAGGACTCGTGGGAGCACCGGCAGGCCGGCGCCCAGGAGGTGCTGGTGGCGTCCGCCCAACGCTGGGCGCTGATGCGCGAGCTGCGCGGCGACGCCGAACCCGACCTCGCCGACCTGCTGGCGCGTCTCAGCCCCGTCGATCTCGTGCTGGTGGAAGGCTTCAAGCGCGGGGGGCAGCCCAAGCTTGAGGTGTTCCGGGCGGCGAACGGCAAGCCGGTGATGCATCCCGACGATCCCTCCATCGTCGCAATGGCGTCCGACGAGCCGGTGCCGGACCTGGCCCTGCCGTGGCTGCACCTGGACGACATCCCCGCCATTGCGGAGGCCGTGCAGGCGCTCGCGGTCCCAGTGGGCTGATGGCGCAGCTCTCGGACGACTGTTTCGCGTTCGGCGGTGCGCTGCTGACGCTGGACGCCGCCCGGGAGATGATCGAGGCGCAGATCGGGCCGGTCGATGGGACGGAGCGGGTCGGCCTCCAGGAGGCGGACGGGCGCGTGCTGGCCGAGGACGTGGCGGCGCCCGTGGACCTGCCGCCGTTCGACAACTCGGCGGTCGATGGCTACGCCGTGCGGCTGGCGGGGCTGGAGGCGGGGGGCCGCCTGCCGGTGCTGGGCCGGCTCGCGGCGGGTGAGGCGGCGGAGGCGTTGGCGCTGGGTTCGGCGCGCCGCATCTTCACCGGCGCCGCCCTGCCGCCCGGCGCCGACACGGTGTTCATGCAGGAGGACGTGCGGCTCGATGCCGGGCGCATCCAGGTGCCGCCGGGGCTGCGGCCCGGCGCCAACACCCGGCCGCGCGGGGAGGACATCGCCCGCGGCGCCATCGCCCTCCGCGCCGGGCTGCGGATGCGTCCGCAGGACGTGGCGCTGGCGGCGGCGCTGGGCGTCACGAGGCTCGTGGTGCGCCGGGCGGTGCGGATGGCGCTGTTCTCGACGGGGAACGAGCTGGTGGAGCCGGGGGCGCCCGCTGGCACGGCGCAGCGTTTCGACAGCAACCGCGTGCTGTTGGCCGCGATGGCGCGGCGGGCCGGGGCGCAGGTGACGGATCTCGGCATCCTACCGGACCGGTTGGAGGCGATCACCGGGGCATTGCGGGAGGCGGCGCGCGGGCACGACCTGATCGTCACGTCCGGCGGCGTGTCGGCCGGGGAGGAGGACCATGTCCGCGCGGCGGTCGAGGCGATGGGGCGCCTGGTGTTCTGGCACCTGGGCGTGAAGCCCGGACGGCCGGTGGCGATGGGCGTCGCGGACGGCGTGCCGGTCATGGGGCTGCCGGGCAACCCGGTCGCGGCGTTCGTCACCTTCACCCAGTTGGCGCGTCCGATGCTCGCGGCGTTGGCGGGCAGCCGGTTTCAACCGCCGCCCTCGCTCCGCGTGCCGGCCGCCTTTGCCCACCGAAAGAGGGCCGGGCGGCGCGAGTACGTCCGCGCCCGCCTGCTGCCCGGGCCGGACGGCGCGCCCACGGCGCACAAGCACGAGGTCGATGGCGCGGGCATCCTCACCTCGCTGACCGAAACTGAGGGTTTGGTCGAGCTGGTGGACGGTGTGACGCAGGTCGTGCCGGGGGATGTTGTGGCATTTCTGCCCTATGGGTTGCTTTTCTGACACAATCCAGTTGCATTTCCGGGCCATTGGGTCTATGTGCGATGCAGCAGACTGCGACTGCTCGAGCCTTCCCCTCCGGTGTCCTCGTGCGCAGAGAGACGACGCCCAACACGGAAGCGCCCTCCCCCAAGCCTTGACGACCCTCGGCGGCAAGCCTGCCGCATCCCATGCCACGCAGGGCACCTTCCCATACGCCGCCTGCATCCTCATCGGGATGCGCGGTCCAACGACCCGGCGCCAGGAGGCGCCTCTCCCTTATGACAACATTCGCCGACCTCAAGCTGTCCGAACCCTTGCTGCGCGCCCTTGAGACCGAGGGCTACACCACCCCTACCCCGATCCAGGCGGGCGCCATCCCGCATCTGCTGGAGGGCCGCGACCTGCTGGGCCTCGCGCAGACCGGCACCGGCAAGACCGCCGCCTTCGCCCTGCCGATCCTGCAACGCTTGGAGGCCCGCCGCGTGCCCGCGCCGCCGAAGGGCTGCCGGGTCCTGGTGCTAGCGCCGACGCGGGAACTGGCGTCGCAGATCGACGAGAGCTTCGCGACCTATGCCCGGCACATGCGCCTCAGCCACACCGTGGTGTTCGGCGGCGTGGGCCAGGGCCGCCAGGTGGACGCGATGCGCCGCGGCGTGGACGTGCTGGTCGCGGCGCCCGGCCGTTTGCTGGACCTGATGGGCCAGGGCCATATCGAGCTGTCCAAGGTCGAGGTCCTGGTGCTCGACGAGGCCGACCGCATGCTGGACATGGGCTTCGTGCGCGACATCCGCCGCATCGTCGCCACCCTGCCGCAGGCCCGGCAGACCCTGCTGTTCTCCGCCACCATGCCGCCGAGCATCGCGGAGCTGGCCGGCAGCATGCTGCGCAGCCCGGTCCGGGTGGAGGTGGCGCCGCCGTCCACCACGGTGGAGCGTGTCCGCCAGACGATGATGTTCGTGGACGAGGCCGACAAGAAGGCCGCCATCGAGAAGCTGGTGAAGTCGCCCAAGGTCGCCCGCGCCATCGTGTTCACCCTGATGAAGCACGAGGCCAACAAGGTGGCTGAGCACCTGACCAAGGCCGGCGTCGTCGCCGAGGCGATCCACGGCAACAAGTCGCAGGGTGCGCGGGAGCGCGCGATGGCCGGGTTCCGGTCCGGCGCGGTGAAGGTGCTGGTCGCGACCGACATCGCGGCGCGCGGCATCGACGTAGACGACGTGTCGCACGTCTTCAACTTCGACCTGCCGAACGTGCCGGAAAGCTATGTGCACCGCATCGGCCGCACGGCGCGCGCCGGGCGGGAAGGCCACGCGATCTCGCTGTGCAGCGCGGAGCAGCGGGCGTGGCTGCGGGACATCGAGAAGGACATCGGCGCACCGATCCCGGTGTTCCGGGAGCACGAGTACCATTCGGACGCCGCGCAGAACTCGACGATGCGGGCACCGGTGCTGGGCGGCGGCGGCGGCCGTGGGCAGGGACAGCGCGGCGGCGGGTCGCGCGGGGCGCAGAACGGCAACCGGCGGTCGAGCGGCCGGCGCGCGGCCTAACGGCGCTTCGGGCTGCGCCGGGCGCCGTGTCCCTTGCGGGCCGCGCCCGGCGTCGGCCCTTCAGGCGGCGATATCTTCGGAACCCTTCGGGATGCCGCGCTGCGCTTGAACGGCCGGCGTCAGGCGGTGGTGGTCACGACACTGCGCCGGCGTGGCCGACGATCACCGTCATGCTGGCCAACCGCTCACGCGAGGGTTTGCCGAGCAGATAGCCTTGCACCTGGTTGCAGGCTTGGCGTTGCAAGTGCTGGAGCTGTTCCGCGGTCTCCACGCCCTCGGCCGTGACGCTCAGCCCCAGGGTGTGCGCCAGGGCGATCAGGGCGGTGACGATGGACACGGCCTGCGGGTCGCCGCTGGTCAGGCCGTCCACGAACGATTTGTCGATCTTGATCTTGTCGAGCGGAAAGTGCCGGAGATAGCTGAGCGACGAGTACCCTGTCCCGAAATCGTCGAGCGACACGCGCACCCCACCGGCGCGCAGGGTGGACAGCACGTGCATCGCGTGGTCGGGGTCGTCGATCAGCACGCCCTCTGTCACTTCGAGCTCCAGATGGTCCGGGCGCAGGCCGGTGCGGCGCAGCAGGTCGAAGATGTAGTCCGGCAGGTCGGCATGCTGGAACTGCCGGGGCGATAGGTTCACCGCGACCCGCAGCGAGCCTTCCCAGCCGGCCGCCTCCCGGCAGGCGGTTTCCAGCACCCAACGGCCAAGCGATTGGATCAACTGTTTCTCTTCCGCAAGCCGGATGAACACGGACGGGGGCACCATGCCGCGGGTCGGGTGCTCCCAGCGCAGCAGGGCCTCGTAGCCCTCGACACGGCCGGTCATGGCGTTCACCAAGGGCTGGTAATGCAGCGACATCGCCTCGTGCTTGATGGCGTCGCGCAGGTCGCGCTCCAGCGCCTGCTGGTCCTGGAGAAACTGGTCCATGGCGGGATCGAACACGCGGAACGTGTGCCGCCCGGCCTCCTTGGCGCAGTACATCGCGATGTCGGCGCACCGCAGCAGCTCTGCGCCGCTCTGCGCGTGCGCCGGGCAGAGCGCGACGCCCACGGACGCGCCCACCACGACCGACTGCCCCGCCACGACGAAGGGCTGCCCGAGGGCGCGGACGAGCCGGTCCGCGAGAGCGTCGTGCGACCCGGACCTGGCTGGCACCACGACGACGAACTCGTCGCCGCCGAGCCGGGCCAGCGTGTCGTCGTCCCGCAGCTCCGCTTCCAAGCGCCGCGCGACCTGGATCAGCAGCTCGTCGCCGACGGCATGGCCGTGCAGGTCGTTCACCGATTTGAAGCCGTCGAGGTCCAGGCAGAGCACCGCGATGGACTTGCCGTCCGGCGTCCCCACGGCCAGGCTCTCCGCCAGGCGCTTGTCGAGCAGCAGGCGGTTGGGCAGCCCGGTGAGCGGATCGTGGTGAGCCATGCGGATCAGCGCGGCCTCGCTGCTGTGCCGATCCGTCAGGTCACGCAGGGCGACGGCGTTGGCGGGAAGCCCCTCATAGGTGACGGGCCTGACCAGGCACTCGACCGGGACCAGGGCGCCGTCGCTGCGAAGCAGGTGGTGCTCCTTCGGCTGCTCGTCCGTGCTGCCCCGCACGGCAGACTTGAGCGCCAGGCGGTCGAGGGCCTGCCCGATCAGCGAACGCGCGTCGCGGCCCGCCAGCTCGCACAGGCGCTCGTTGACATCCAGCACCATCCCGTCGCGCTCGATCAGCAGGCCCTCGAACGAAATGTCCACCAGTTGGCGCAGCCGCTCCTTTTCCTGCGACTGCCGCTGCGACAGGTGCCGGTCCATGACCGTCAGGGCCAGGCTCACGGCGAGCAAGGCGATGCTGACCACCGCGACGGAGGCCGCCAAGGTCACGGCTTCAAGCTCGCCGGCAGGACCCGCGGCTGGTCCGCCCAATTGCAGGTTGATCGCCGACATGCCCTGGAAATGCAGGGCGCAGACGGCCAGCGCGAGGAGCGCCGACGCGATGGCGAACTGCGCGGGCGTATCCGGCGCCCGCAGCAGCCGGACCGCGGCCAGGGCGACGATGCCGGACGCGGCCACCGACCAGACCACCCCGCCCGCGTCCAGCGTCAGCGTGCCCGGCACGTGCATCGCGCTCACGCCCATGTAATGCATGCTCGCCACGCCGCACACGAGGAAGCCCGCCGCCATAACCATCTTGACCATGGTCTGCCGCGGCATCAGCACGATGAAGAAGGCCGCCCACGCGCCGGCCATCGCCGCGGCGGCCGAAAGCAACGTGGGCCAGACCGCGAAACCGATCCGCAGCGCCGGCATGTATGCGAGCATGGCGACGAAATGCAGCGCCCACACGCCGCCGCCGAACTCGACGGCCGCCAGGACCGTCCAAGCGATCCGCACCCGCCCGCCCGCGGCCCGGGCCCGGCAAAGCAGGGCACAGCTGGTCAGGCAAGCCAGGGCACACATGAACGCCGCCACTGCAAGCAGCCGCAGGTCGTGTTGGTCGATGACGCAGCCAACAATTCTCATGTATCCGGTCCGATTGCAGATATATCACGCATGATAGCTGATAATGGTGAAGAAACGGTTATAATCTTCGCGGCGCAGGCAACCGCCCGACCGCCTCAGCCATGGTCCGCGCAAGTCGGGGGCACTCGGACACCCCACGACTGCCTTCTTACAAGACTGTGAAACCACATTTTTCAAGCCGGGCAGCGAAACGCTCTGCACAGCGGTACTTAACTGCTTGTCCGTCCTCGGCCTCTCACCGGCCCGGCTTGCCGCTCCCGCTGGTCGGCCTCGAACAGGCCGGAGAGCTCCTCGGCCGACTGCTTGGCGCTCTGGATCAACTGGCGCTCGTCCTCGTAGAAGGCGTGGCTCTCGATCAGGGTCTTCTCGTCGTAGTCGCGAAAGAACGACACGGCCCGCCGCGCCTCGTCCGACGCGACCCCGAGGTCCTCCAAAGCCATCTCGCTCAGCCGCAGGCTGGAATGGAAGGTCTCGCGCACCAGGCGGTTCACGCCGCGGTCCATCAGCAGATGCGCATGCCGCCGGTTGCGGGCGCGGGCGAGCACGCGGAGGTGGGGGAAGGTGCGCCGGGCCACCTCGACCACCTTGAGCGTCTGCTCCATGTCGTCCAGTGCCACGACGAGCAGGCGCGCATGCTCGGCACCCGCCGCGCGCAGCAGGTCGGGGCGCGACGGGTTGCCGTAATAGACCTTGCTGCCGAAGCGGCGGATCACCTCGACCTGCTCCGTGTCCTGCTCCAGCGCGGTGAAGGCGATGCCGCGCATGCGCAGGATGCGCCCGACGATCTGGCCGACCCGGCCGAAGCCGCAGATGATGACCGGCGCGCCGTCATCCTGGATCGTGTCGTAGGCGCGCTTCGCCGGCCTTTGCAGCCGGGGCACGACAAAGCGTTCGGAGGCCGCGAACAGCACGGGCGTCGCGGCCATGGACAACGCGATGGCGAGCGTCGCCCGGTCGAACGCCGCCTGCGTCAGGGCGCCCCCGGCGATGGCGGCGGAGAACAGCACGAAGCTGAACTCGCTGCCCTGCGGCAAGGCCAGCGCGAAGCGCAGCGCGGCCCGGCTCGTCTGCCCGCCCAGGCGGCCGAGGCCGAACGCCGCCGCCGCCTTGGCGAGCATCAGCCCGGGCACCGCGATGGCGAAGAAGCCGGGCTCCCGCACCGCAAGGCCCAGATTCGCCGACATGCCGACCGAAAGGAAGAAGAAGCCGAGCAGCAGGCCCTCGAACGGCTCGACGTTGGCCTGCACCTCGTGCCGGTATTCGGAGTCCGACAGCAGCACGCCGCCGATGAACGCGCCGAGCGACGTGGACAGCCCGGCGGCACTCGCCAATGCCGCCGAGCCGGCCACGACGAACAGCGCGAGCGCCGTGAACACCTCCGGCGTGCGCGCGCCGCCGATGGCGCGGAACGCGGGCCGGATCAGGCGGCCGCCGGCCAGGATGACGGCGATGGCGCCGGCCGCGCGGAGCAGTTCCAGCCACGGCACATGGGACGGCGCAGCGCCGCCGGCGAACAGCGGGACGGCGGCGACCAGCGGGATGAAGGCGAGGTCCTGGAACAGCAGCACCGCGAACGTGTCCCGGCCCGAGGGCGTGCCGAGCAGGCCCCGCTCCGCCAGCAGCGGCAGGACGATGGCGGTCGAGGACAGGGCCAGCCCGGCGCCGATGATCGCCGCCCCCGGCCACGGCATGCCGACCCAATGCGCGGCGCCGGCCAGCACCGCGGCGGTGACAACCACCTGCGCGGGGCCGAGGATGAACACCGCGCGCCGCATGACCCACAGGCGCTGCGGCCGGACCTCCAGGCCGATCAGGAACAGCAGCATGATGACGCCGAGTTCGGACACGCCGGCGATCTCGCCCACGTCGGTGATGAGGCGGAGGCCGGACGGCCCGATCAGCGCGCCGCCCGCGAGGTAGCCCAGCACGCTGCCGAGCCCCAGGCGGCGCGAGAGCGGCACCAGGAGCACCGCCGTCGCCAGCAGGATCGCAATCGTGGGGAGCATGGGCGATCCGATCCTGCAAAGCCCGAGGCCGCGATGCGCGGCCAAGAACGGCGGCCAAAAGGGGCAGCCTGTCCCGGCAGCAATACCCAAAGTCCCGGTGTTTCCAAAGCACGGCGCGCCGGGCCAGGCGCGCCCGGCCGGCGTCCCGCCCGCTAGGCCCGTGCTTGCAGGGCGTGGCTGTGGACGCGCCCGACATTCGCCTCGCCCATCGCGCGCCAGGCCCGGTCCAGCGATCCCTGCCTGTCGATGGCCCGGCACGCATCCTCGATGACATGCGCCTCGAACCCGGCACACGCGGCGTCGAGCGCGCTCCAGCCCACGCAGAAGTCCGTGGCGAGCCCCACGAGGAACAGCCGGCGCAACCCGCGCCCCCGCAGGTAGCCGGCGAGGCCCGTGGGCGTGCGCCGGTCCGCCTCGGTGAAGGCG
Organism: uncultured Acetobacteraceae bacterium; assembly: GCA_964252005.1. Classification (GTDB taxonomy): domain Bacteria; phylum Pseudomonadota; class Alphaproteobacteria; order Acetobacterales; family Acetobacteraceae; genus CAHJXG01. The sequence goes on from CAXULX010000056.1 coordinate 17,869, forward strand.
GAGTAGCTGTCCACTCCGGGGCGGACCCCCTTGCGGATGACCAGTTCCGCCCGCGGCAGGTCCAGGCCGGGCGCGAACGCGGCGCCGTCGCTGCCCTGCACGCAGTGCGTGGGCCACAGCATTTGCGGCCCGTATGGCAGCTCGACCTGCTCGAACGGCAGGCGGCCGGGGTGGTTGGCGGCGAACGACACGTGGTCGGCCGGGTGCCAATCCTGCGTCAGCAGGACATGGGGAAACAGCGCGCCCAGCCGGTTGATCGGCGCCACCACGGCGTCGCCGTCGGGCACCGCCAGCGGCCCGCCGGGGAGGAAGTCCCGCTGCACATCGACCACGAGCAGCACGTCGTCGTCCAACAAATGCATGGTCGAACACCTCCTTGCGGCGGCCCGGGCGTTTTTGGCGCGGCCCGGCCGAATATCCCCTAAGCTACCGCCAAAGGAGTCGGGCATGGGAGGGGGAGAGGCGGTGCATCTCGGCGGCCCGATGCGGGAGGCGCTGGTGATCCTGGGCGCCGCCGCCGTCGTCATCCCGCTGTTCCACCGCATGCGCATCAGCACGGTGCTCGGCTTCATGCTGGTGGGCGTGCTGGTGGGGCCGTCCGGGCTGGGGGCGTTGACCGGCCGGGCGCCGTGGCTGTCGTTCGTGACGCTGTACGACCGGGACCGCATCGCGGCGGTGTCCGAGCTGGGCGTCGTGCTGCTGCTGTTCATGATCGGGCTGGAGCTGTCGTTCGAGCGGATCGTGATGATGCGGCGGCTGGTGTTCGGGCTGGGCGCCTTGCAGGTGTCCGTGTGCGCCCTGCTGGTGGGCGGCTGTGCGGCGCTGTTTGGCGTGGCGCCGCCGGGTGCGGCGGTGATCGGCCTGGCGCTGGCGATGTCGTCCACCGCGGTGGTGGCGCAGGTGCTGGCCGATGAGCGCCGGGTCACCGGGCTGGTCGGGCGCGCCAGCTTCGCCGTGCTGCTGTTCCAGGACCTGGCCGTGGTGCCGGTGCTGTTCACCCTGGGCGTGCTGGGCCGGGACGGGGCCGCGGGGTGGGGCGCCTTTGCGCTGGCGGTCGGGCAGGCGCTGGCGGTGGTGGTGGGCCTCGTGGGGCTGGGCCGGCTGGGGCTGCGCCCGCTGTTCCGCGGCGTGGCCCGCACCCGCAGCCCGGAGCTGTTCATGGCCGCCTGCCTGCTGGTGGTGCTGGCGACCGGACTGGCGGCTGCGGCGGCGGGCCTGTCGATGGCGCTGGGCGCGCTGATCGCCGGGCTGCTGCTGGCGGAGACCGAGTACCGCCGGCAGATCGAGGTGACGGTGGAGCCGTTCAAAGGGCTTCTGGTGGGGGTGTTCCTGATCTCCATCGGGCTTGCGGTCGATCTCGGCCGCGTGGCGGCGCAGCCCGGCGCAATGCTGGGGGCGGCGCTGGGCCTCGTGGCGCTCAAGGCGGGCGTCATCGCGGCGCTGGGCCGCGCCATGGGGCTGCGCTGGACGGTGGGGGTGCCGACCGGCCTGCTGCTGGGTCCGGGGGGCGAGTTCAGCTTCGTGATCCTGGGCCTGGGCGCCGGCACCGGGCTGATCGGCGCGGATTTGGCGGGGTTCGGCTTCATCGTAGCGGCGTTGACGATGGCGGCGATCCCGTTGCTGTCCCGGCTGGGCGCCCGGCTCGCGGTGCGGCGCGCGGCGCCCATCGACCCCGCCCTGCTGCCGCCGGACATGGAGGGGGAGGCGCCGCGGGTGATCCTGGCCGGGTTCGGCCGGGTGGGGCGGACCGTCGCGGCGCTGCTGGACACCCACCGCATCCCCTACGTCGCGCTGGACAGCGACGCCGCCCGGGTGGGGGCGGGCCGCCGGGACGGCTGCCGCGTGTACTATGGCGACGTGACGCAGCCGGAGCTTGTGCGCCGCGTCGGCCTGGGCGCCGCCCGCGCGCTGGTGGTGACGGTGGACGATCGGGTCCGCGCGGACGCGGTGGTGTGCCTCGCCCGTGCCGAGCGGCCGGACCTGCTGATCGTGGTGCGCGCGCGGGACGGGCGCCACGCCGCGCAGCTTTACGCCCTGGGCGCCTCCGACGCGGTGCCGGAGACCATCGAGGCGAGCCTGCAGCTGGCGGAGGCCGTGCTGGTCGATCTCGGCATCCCCATGGGTCCGGTCCTGGTCTCGATCCATGAGAAGCGGGCGGCGTTCCAGGCCGAGATCAAGGCCGCCGTGCCCGGCGCCGCCGTCCGCCCGCTGGGTCAGACCCGGCTGCGTCGGATGGCGCCGGGCCTGCGCGACCACGCAACTTCGGTTCCGCCGCCGGGTTAACCGCCCATCCCAAAACGGAGGCCCATCATGGCGCATCAGAAAACCAAGTCCGACAACGACACCAGCACCGCACGCTCCGCCAAGGCGCAGAAGGCCGATGAGGTGCAGCAGGCCGGCAGCGCCAAGGCCGGCGCCGGCCACCCCGTGGTCAACGAGGGCGGCGTGGCCCCATCGCCCAAGCATACCAAGGGCGAGCCGATGCCCGCCACGTCCCGCGCCGCGGCGGACGGCACGCCGGAGGAGGGCACCAGCTCCGCCACCGCCGGTAAGGCGGAGAAGGAAGCCGCGGCCCGCAAGGCCGAGTTGACCCAGGAGCAGCACGGCCGCGGCCACCGCAAGTCGGAATAGCGCGGCCGGGGCCAGGCCAGGGACCGGGCACGGGTTCGCCTCTGGTCCCGCCATGCTGACCGGGTAGGATGCCGGGGGAACCGGGGAGTGCTGCGATGAGTGCACAGAACGTCGGGCGGCGGGCCGTCCTGGCGGTCGCCACCTTGCTGGGTGGGCGGGCGCGGGCGCAGGAGGCCCCGGTCCGGGTCGGCGTGCTGACGGATGAGGCCGGCCCCTATGCCAGCAGCGGCGGCGCCGGGTCGGTGGCGGCGGCGCGCATGGCGGCGCAGGACTTCGGGGCCACCGTGCTGGGGCGCCCGGTCGAGATCATCCGCGCCGATACGCAGAACAAGCCGGACGTGGCCGGCAGCATTGCCCGCGGATGGTATGACGGCGGCGTGGACGCGATCACCGACCTTCCCGTCACCCCCGTGGCCGCGGCGGTGCAGCAGGTGGCGCGGGACAAGCTCCGCACGGTGCTGATCACCGGGGCGGCCGTCACCGAGTTCACCTCCAAGACCTGCGCGCCGGTGAGCAGCCATTGGGCGGACGACACGCACGCCCTGGCGGCCGGGACGGCCAAGGTGCTGACCGAAGCGGGCGGCAAAACCTGGTATTTCGTTACGGTCAACTTCAGCTTCGGCGAGGCGTTGCAGGCCGAGGCCACCCGGGTGATCGCGGCGGCGGGCGGCACGGTGCTGGGCGGCACCAAGTTCCCGATCGGCAACACCGACTTCTCCTCGCAGCTCATTCAGGCGCAGACCTCCGGCGCCCAGGTGGTCGGCCTGGCGAGCGTGGGCGGCGACCAGGTGAACCTGTTGAAGCAGGCGGCCGAGTTCGGCATGCAGACCGGCGGGCCGCAGACCTTGGCCGGGTTCCTGGTGTACCTGACCGACATCCACGCGCTGGGGCTGGACGTGGCGCAGGGCCTGCGCTTCCCGACCAGCTTCTATTGGGACCAGAACCCGGCGGCCCGCGCGTTCGGGCAGCGTTTCATGGCGGAGCGCAAGGCGATGCCGACGCAGAACCAGGCCAACGTGTATGCGGCGACGACGCACTTCCTGCGCGCGATGGCGCAGGCCGGCACGCGGGATGCGCTGGCGGTTGGCCGGGCGATGCGGGCCTTGCCGGTCGGCTATTTCGGCGCGGACACGACCATGCGGGCGGATGGGCGTGTGCTACACGACCTGACGCTGTATCGCGTCAAGGCGCCTGGGGAGAGCAAGGGCGCTTGGGACTACCTGGCGCCCGTGGGGGACGTTGCGGCGGGGGAGGCGTTCTTGGCGGTTAATCCGGCTTGCGTTTGAGGGGGGGGGTGCTTGGGGATGGCTCTCCGATCTCCAGGCAATCCTGTAGATCAGAGAAGCCAGAGCGATCTGCATGTTCAGCAGACAAGGATGGACTGGTCTCATCGACGTCAAACCGGCTGTGGAGCATGGAGGATATGGCGGAGCTGATGGGGCAGGGCGGGGACGAGCGGTTGGACGTTGCCACCATAGCAAAAAGGCCCGACCTTTTGCCTGTCATCGCCAACTGGCTATGGCACGAGTGGTGGAAGACGTGGGGACGAACGTTGGAAGAGACCCAGGCCATCTACGCAGAGTGTCGCGCAGAGATCGGCGCTCCGCAGACGCTCGTTTTGTTGGCGAATGACATTCCAATCGGCACGGTAACTCTCGCCAGGAAGGACCTTGACCTAAAGCCCGATCTCACGCCTTGGCTTGCTGGTGTGTTTGTGGTCCCGGAACGGCGCGGACGGGGGTATGTTCGGCATCTCCTTGAAGCATTTGACGAAGCGTGTCGCCTTGCCTCTATTAAGACGGTTTGGTTGTACACGAATACCGCTGAGCATGTGTATCTTAGGGCAGGCTGGCAGGTGGCGGAGATTATTCACCGTCCCAGCAAGCTGCCCATTACGCTGATGCGCCGCAATTATTCGACATAGATAATTTAGAACTGCGACGTTATCTATTCAGCCGCTCGCTTTATCTTGCTCCGGTAGAAGACGTTCCGCCTCCATGGCGGTAAGAAACAGGTGATAGGGGGTGCTGCCGGGTAGATTGGTCATGATCGGCCTGGTGGTCCTGCCCCGCCTCCGTCATGGCGACGCATGCCTTGATCGCTTCCGCCACCGGCCAGACGCGGCGCGTGCGGCTGAGCGGAACAGAAAAGCAACATAAGACGGCTATCGATCCAGGACGCGATAGATCGTGGCGGGGTGGACGTTGAACGTCCTGGCGACGGCGCTGATGGATTTGCCATCTCGGACGAGTTCCCTGGCGAGTTCCTGCTGGTCGGGCAGCATTTTCTTTGGCCTGCTAAAGGCGACACCGCGCGCCTGAGCAGCCAGCCTGCCCTCTTGTGTTCGGCTGAGAATGAGAGTGCGCTCGAACTCCGCGATGCCGGCGAAGACCGTCATGATCATCCGGCCGCACGGGCTTGTCGTGTCGGCCCACGGTTCGTCAAGCGACTGCAATCCTGCTTACTTTTCGGTAATGCGTTCGGCTATTCGCAGGAGTTTGGAGGTCGAACGGGCCAGCCTGTCGAGGCGGGTCACGACCAAGGCGTCGCCTTTGCGCAATTGGTCGATCAGCTTCTCGAGTTTGGGACGATTGCGCGCGGCGCCGGAGATTTTCTCCTCGAACAGCTTTTCGCACCCGGCGCTGGACAGGCGTTGGCACTGGCCGGTCAGGGTTTGCTCGTTCGTCGAGACCCGGGCATAGCCGAGCCTCATGAGAGGCTCCCCGGCGCTTCGCAAAACATATTGCTAAAACATCGGCTTCCGCATAAGTTTTTTACGAAAAAAAGCCGTTTGACTCCGGCGCACCTCTTCCTCTCCGCAAATGTCCTAATACCAACGACATTAGAGGATGACCTGTTTTGCCCAATCGCGTGTTGCGATTGAGGTGACGCGATCGGGCTGTTTCATGAGGGCTGTCCAGGCGTCGCAGCAGGCGTTGACGATAGCGGTGTAGGTGTCGAAGACGCGGTTTGCGAGGTAGGTCTGGCGGAGGTATTGCCAGACGTTTTCCTGCGGGTTCAGCTCGGGGCTGTAGGGTGGCAGGACAAGCGTGCTGACGTTGTCGGGTAGCGTCAGCCGCCCTCCCGGCTTGTGCCATCCGGCGCCATCGACGATGACGACAGCGTGGGCGCCGGAGACGACCATTCGTCCGATTTCGGCCATATGCAGCGTCATGGCCGGTTTATCGGCGCAGGGCAGCACCAGGGCGGCGCCTGTGCCGCGGGCCGGGCAGACGGCGCCGAACATGTAGGTCCAGCTGTATCGGCAATCGCGCGGCGCAGGTGGGCGCGTGCCCCTGTCGGCCCAGGCGTAGGTCAGTGTGCCTTGCTGGCCGACACGCGCCTCATCTTGCCACCAGAGCTTGACCGGTTTGCCGCGCGCGTGCTCTGGGATCGCGTCGGCGACGAGGGTGGCGAAGTTTTTTATGCGCCTCGATTGCAGCCCTGTCCTGGGCCGGGTTGTGCGGCCGCACCGAGACGTGGCGGAAACCCAGCCGGGCCAGCACGGCGCCGACGCTGCGCTCAGCCAGGGGCACGCCGAAGCGGTCTTCGATCACCTTCGAGAGGTCGATGCAGCGCCAACGGACCACGCCGTGCTCGGCCAGGTCCGGGCCCGAGCGGACGAGGGCTGCTAGCTCGGCCTCGTGCTCCGGCGACAAGCGGAGCTTGGCTCCTGGCGCCTTGCGGTTCGATAGCCTGGCCAGCCCATGCTCGTTGAACCGATGCACCCAGTCGCGCAGCGTCTGCATCCTTGCCGCGCGATGCCGCCTGCCGAAGCCCAACCGCATCCTGATCTGTCCGCGTGATCGAAACCGCCATCCTGTCCCCCTGCGAACCGGGCCCGGACACAGCGAATCACGCCGAAGACGGCTTGGGACTCCCAAGAGGCGAAATCAATTGCCGTTGGTATAATACCAGTCGCCCTATGTAATAACTGTTTTGGCCCAAGCTCGTGTTGCGATGGATCGGATGCGGTCTGGCAGGGCCATGAGGGCGTTCCAGGCGGTGCAACAGGCGGCGACGATGGCGTCGTAGTCGGCGAACACGCGGTTGGAAAGCTGGTTCTGCCGCAAGTATTGCCACACGTTTTCCTGCGGGTTCAGTTCCGGTGAATACGGCGGCAGGCGGAGCAGGCTGACGTTGCTGGGCACCCGCAGCCGCCCGCCGGTCTGGTGCCAGCCCGCCCCGTCCAGCACGACCACGGCGTGCGCGCCGGCTGCGACGTGGCGGCTAATTTCGGCCAAGTGCAGGCTCATGGCTTCGGCACTGGCGTGGGGCAGCACCAGCGCTGCACCGACGCCACGCTCGGCGCATACGGCCCCGAACAGGTAGGCCGACTGGCGGCGCTGGTCGCGCAGGGCTGCGGGCCGGCTGCCCTTGTCGGCCCACACGTAGGTCAGCGTGCCCTGCTGGCCGACGCGGGCCTCGTCCTGGTGCCAGACCTCGATGGGCGTCTTTGCAACCCGCACGGCCTCGGGCAGCACAGCGGTCATAAGGGCTGTGAACCCGTCTCGAAAGACGCCTGCGCCACGGCGTCCGCCTTGGGATGGCGCGGGCGCGTGGACACGCGGGCGAAGCGGAGCCGATGCAGCAGCTTGGCCACGCTGCGCTCGTGCAAGGCTACGCCCCACTCACGCGCGATCCGCGCCTGGATGTCCACGCAGCGCCAGCGCACGACGCCATCCACCTCGACATCTGGCCCTGTCCGTATCCAGTCCGCGACCTCTGCCTCCTGCTCGGGCGACAGCCGGGACGGCGCTCCGCCGCCATGCCGGTCGCACAGGCCCGCGAAACCGCCCGTGTTGTAGCGATGCACCCAGTCGCACAGCGTCTGCCGGTCCATGCCCGCCGCCCGCGCCGCATCCTCGCGCTTGTGGCCAGCGAGAACCAGCGCCAAAGCAAGCAGCCGTCGTGCAACGGAGGCGTCCGCCGTCCAAGCCGCGTATCGGCGCAACTCCGCCGCCGTATGCTCCATACGCGTGATCGCAACCGTCATGTCCGCCTCCACCGTCGTGCAGGCAAACCCAATCATTCAGCCCCGAGCCGGACCTACTCACGTTCGAGTCAGAGCAAATGGCCGCTGGTATAAGTTCCGCGACAGGGCGCAATCTCTTACACGCTCAACCTTTCGGTTGTTATTCGCTGCAGATCGTCCCTGCCTCACCCTGACGCAGGTAGGCAACGCCGCCAGAAAGGAACGACAACGGCGTGCCGGGCGCGACAACCTCAATCCCGGTTTCTCCCTCAAAGTCGTCGAGGAAATCGGCATCGATTTCGGTTTCCACTATGGATATGGCCTCCAGATCCTCCTCCGACGGCGGCTGTGCAAAATGCGCCCGCAACCGTATAAGCTTTTTCTCTGGATCGATTTCGAACGAGTAAGCGCGCAACGTCTCAGGTGTTTGTCCTCGCAAAGCGCGCTTGGCCGAGAAGCAAAGGTTTTTCAGGGTTTCTTCCATTGTTATAACCCTATTTCCTTGGAGTGGCTGGAACGATATGCGCTCCATTCTTTGAGTAATGGATTATGCCCCGGGTTGTCGGAGTTGAAATACCATCCTTTGATCGATGAATGCCAATCACCTCATTGCCGGTGTCGAACGCTTCTTTGGAGCCTGGTTCTCCTACAGGCAGGTGTCCTCGCTGCTCGCCCCGACCGGCAAACCTGTTGAGAAGCTTTTGTGGGTCCGCGGTCAATGTGCTGCGTGTTGGGTCCGTGTGGTTGTTTGATTCCTCGATGTATTTTTCTTGCCGACCATCGTGCAGCCGAACGGGCTGATCACCTGGCATCGACTCAGCTTGTCTGCCCGCGTTGCCTGCCGTGCCTTCCGGTTTCGCGGTGTTCGCAGTCGCATTCCCCGCCGATGGCTGGCTCTCGGGCACGGCCTGCCTCAGGCCGGCTCCGGCCAGGGCACGGGTCGCGGCGGCTGCCCCTTTGGCGGCAGCTGCGCCGACACCAAGCAAAGTCTCAAGCGGGTAGACCGGCCGGATCGCATCGCGGCCGGGAGCGGGCGGCTGCCTGCTCTTCTCGATAGCGGCCTGCGTGGCCGGATCGCGGGCGCGCTGCGCGGCGTCGGCGACGAAGCCCGGCCATCGCTGGATGCCGACCGTCTCCATGGCCTTGGCGAGCTTGCCGGCCGCGTCTCGGAGGTCGTCATGGCTTGTCGCCGTCGCGGCGCGGAGGACTGCGCTGTGCAGGCTCCGAACAACGGGATCGTCGGCGCTGCGCCCGAAGAACCGGCCTGCGAAGGCCGCCTGGTTGAGCGCGGTGCCGCGCATCCACGCCGTCATGGCCTCCTTCAAGCGAGGCAGGGTGCCGTTGTGGTATTGCGCCTCGGCCTGCCCGCGATGCGCCGCCGCAAGTGACGCGAGCGCGCCGTAGGCGAGGGCCAGGACGCGGTCTGCCGTGCTTTGCCCGATCACGGACGAACCAGGCGCAGCCTTTGTGGCCTTGTTGCCGGCGGTTCCGTGTCCGAACCACATATGATACTGCCGCCCTTGATCCTCCCGGCTCATCAGCATCACCCCTGCTCTAGGTCCGCAGTCCTAGAACAAACAGTGATCGTTTACAATACGCAATTGAAACTCCGCGCTCGTTCCACCCATCGGTCACACCTGGCCGAGCCTTACATAGGTTTTCCGTTCCGTTGCTTCTGTAATGGGCCTTTTGTCGTCAAGC
>CAXULX010000057.1:0-26685 GCA_964252005.1 uncultured Acetobacteraceae bacterium
CCTGGACCACCACACCCGGAATCTTCAAGCTCGATCCGCGACTCACCTGGTGCCGGGACCAAACATCTAGGAGCCCCGCGCCGCAGGCTGACTAAAGCCCCGTGCCGCCATGGGCAGGATGCAGGCAATGCTCGTGCGAGTGGTCCGCGAGCACCTGGATCACCCGGCACGTACCGACCTTGCCGTGCCCGCACGCATCCACCATGCGCGCCAGCTCCGCCTCCAGCGCCTGCAGCCGGGCGATGCGGCTGCGCACGGCGCCCAGATGCTGCCGCGCGATGGCGTCCGCCTCGGCGCATGGGCGGTCCGGGTCGTCCGATAGGTGCAGCAGCGCCCGCACGTCGTCGAGCGGAAACCCCAGCTCGCGCGCATGGCGAATGAAGGCCAGACGGTCCAGATGCGCCTGCGTGTAGGCCCGGCGCCCGCCCTCGGTGCGGGGCGGCGGCGGCATGGTGCCGTCCCGCTCGTACCAGCGGATCAGTTCCACCTTGGTGCCGGTTTGCCGGGCCAGGTCGCCGATGGTGTAGGGGGCCGCGCTCATCGCCTGCATATAGGGCTTGCACCTCTAGCCGCTACAGGTCTTACGAGACGATCCGGTAGCGGGAGGGGCGGATCATGCCGGACGGGACAGACTACACAGGCGAGGTCAGGACGTGGCGGGTCGGCGGCATGGACTGCGCGTCCTGCGCTGCGAAGGTGGAGCGGGCGGTGTCCCGGCTGCCCGGCGTGCAGGACATCCAGGTGAACCTGATGGCGGAGACGCTGACCGCCCGGCTCGGCCCGGGCGGCGATCCCGCGGCCGTGGCGCAGGCGGTCGGTGCCCTGGGCTACACCGCGACGCCGGACGGGAGCGCCGCATCGTCCGTCCACGCCAGCCACGATCATGCGGGGCACGGCCACGGCCCGCACGAGCATGACGACGAGCCCGGCGTGCCCTGGTGGCGCACCGGCAAGGCCCGGCTGACCTGGATGCTGGGCGCCTTGATCGCGGCGGCCTACGTCGGATCGCTGCTGGTCCCGGCTGCGGCGGCCTGGGTGTTCGCCGCCGCGACCCTCGCCGCCGTGTTCCCCTTCGCGCGCCGCGCCTGGGCGCTGGCCCGCGCCGGCAGTCCGTTCTCCATCGAGACGCTGATGGCCGTGGCCGCCCTGGGCGCCGTGGCGATTGGCGCGTCGGAGGAGGCGGCCATGGTCGTGCTGCTGTTCGCCATCGGCGAGATGCTGGAGGGCGTTGCCGCCGGGCAGGCCCGGTCCGGCATCAAGGCGCTGGCCGGGCTGATGCCCCGCACGGCGCGCGTCGAGCGTGGCGGCGCGGCCGTGGAGGTGCCGGCCGACCGCCTCGCCCTCGGCGACATCGTGCAGGCCCGGCCGGGAGACCGCATCCCCTGTGACGGCGTGATCGTCGAGGGGCAGTCCGCCGTGGACGAAAGCCCCGTCACCGGGGAGAGCGTGCCGGTGGCGCGCGGACCCGGCGACGCCGTAATGGCCGGGTCGGTCAACGCCTCCGCCCTGCTGCGCCTGCGCGTGACCGCGACGGCGGCCGACAACACCCTCAGCCGCATCGTGCGCATGGTCGAGGACGCCACGGCAAGCCGCGCGCCGACGCAGCGGTTCATTGAGCAGTTCAGCGCCTATTGGACGCCGGCGGCGATGGCGGTGTCCGTGCTGGTCATGCTGGCGCCCCCGCTGCTGCTGGGCGGCGAGTGGGGGACCTGGGTGTATCGCGGGCTGGCCGTGCTGCTGATCGCCTGTCCCTGCGCGCTGGTCATCTCGGTGCCGGCCGCCATGGCGTCGGGCCTGTCGGCCGGGGCGCGCCGCGGCCTGCTGGTCAAGGGCGGCGCGGCGCTGGAGGCCATCGGCCAGGCGGCAACCGTCGCCTTCGACAAGACGGGCACGCTGACCGCCGGGCGCCCGCGCGTGACCGACCTGCTGACCGCCGACGGCGTGGAGGAGGCGGCGCTGCTGCGCCTGGCCGCGGGCGTCGAGGCCGGGAGCGCCCACCCGCTCGCGCTCGCCGTGCTGCAAGCCGCCGAGGCCCGCGCCATCCAGCCGCCCCCGGCCACCGAGGCGGCGGCGATCCCGGGCCGGGCCGCGACCGCGCTGATCGAGGGCGCGCGCATCGCGGTCGGCAGCCCCGGCTATGCCACGGAGCAGGACGCCGACCTGTCGGCCCTCGCTGCCGCCATCGCCGCCCTGGAGGCGCAGGGCAAGACCGTCGTCGTCGTGCTGCGCGACGGCCGGGCGCTCGGCGTGCTGGCGCTCCGCGACGAACCCCGGGCGGATGCGCGCGGCGCCATCGCCGCGTTGCGCGGCATGGGCGTGGCCTCGGTGATGCTGACTGGCGACAATGAGCGCACCGGGCGGGCGGTTGCCGAGGCGCTCGGCCTGGAGGTGCGCGCCGGGCTGCTGCCGGAGCAGAAGCTGCGGGAGATCGAGGTGCTGAAGGCGCGCGGCCCCGTGGTGATGGTCGGCGACGGCATCAACGACGCGCCCGCCTTGGCCGCGGCCAGCGTGGGTGTCGCCATGGGCGGGGGCACGGCGGTGGCGCTGGAGACGGCCGACGCCGCGCTGCTGCACGGGCGGGTCGCGGGCGTCGTCGAGCTGGTGGCGCTGTCGCGCGCCACCCTGTCCAACATCAAGCAGAACGTGGCCGTGGCCGTGGGCCTCAAGCTGGTGTTCCTGGCGACCACCCTTGCCGGCCTGACGGGCTTGTGGCCGGCCATCCTGGCCGACACCGGGGCGACCGTGCTGGTCACGCTGAACGCGCTGCGCCTGCTGGGCTGGACGGCCCCGGCGGCGAGGCCGTGACGACGCGCGCCGCCCTCGAGCAGCTCGACCGCGACGACCCGCTCGCGCCGTTCCGCGGCCGCTTCGCCCTGCCGCCCGGGGTGATCTACCTCGATGGCAACTCGCTGGGTCCGCTGCCGCGCGCGACGCCGGGCCGCATCATGGAGGTGACGACGCGCGAGTGGGGGGAGGGGCTGATCCGGAGTTGGAACGACGCCGGCTGGATCGGCCTGGCCGCCCGGGTGGCGGATGAGATCGCGCGGCTGGTGGGCGCGGCGCCGGGCAGCGTCGCCGTCGCGGATTCCACCTCCGTCAACCTGTTCAAGCTGCTTGGCGCCGCCCTGGCGCTGCGGCCGGGGCGGCGCGTCATCGTCTCGGAGCGCGACAACTTCCCAACCGACCTCTATGTGGCGCAGGGCCTGGCGGCGTTCCTGGGCGGGCGGCACACCGTACGCCTGGTGGAACCCGGCGCCGCCATCGACGCGGCCGACGACGACACCGCCGTCGTCATGCTGAGCCACGTGAACTACCGGACCGGCGCGATGCACGACATGGCGGCCGTGACCCGCGCGGCGCAGGGCCGCGGCGCGCTCGTGCTGTGGGACCTGGCGCATTCGGCCGGCGCGATGCCGGTGGACCTCGCGGCGGCGGGCGCCGATTTCGCGGTGGGCTGCGGCTACAAGTTCCTCAACGGCGGACCCGGCGCGCCCGCCTTCCTCTACGTGGCGCCCCGCCTGCACGCCGCGCTGCGCCTGCCGATCACGGGATGGCTGGGCCACGCCGCGCCCTTTGCGTTCGAGGCCGAGTACCGCCCGGCGCCGGGCCTGGCGCAGGCCATCGTCGGCACGCCGCCGATCCTCAGCCTCGCGGCGCTGGACGTCGGGGTCGGCCTGGCGCTGGAGGCGCCGCTGTCCGAGGTGCGGGGCAAGTCGGTCCGGCAGGTCGCCCTGCTGGCGGCGCTGATCGAGCAAGCCGCTCCCGGCGCGTTCCGCCGGGTCACGCCGGAGGACCCGGCGCGGCACGGCAGCCAGCTTTGCCTCTCGCACCCCGACGCCTACGCCGTCATGCAGGCGCTGATCGAGCGCGGCGTGATCGGCGATTTCCGTGCACCCGACATCCTGCGGTTCGGCATCACGCCGCTGACCCTCAGCCACGCCGATCTGTGGGACGCGGCGGCGGCCCTCGGCGCCATCATGGCCGAGGGCGCCTGGCGCGACCCGCGCTTCGCGGTCCGCAAGGCGGTGACGTAGAGGCTCGTTGGATCGACCGGTCCGCACGCGGCATGCGGCTTGCCTGTTGCCCAAGCCAGCGGGCACGATACCGCTGGCCTGATTCGGGCTGCGGCGCATCATAGGAGCGGCAGGGTGGCGAAACGTCCCATGAGGCTCGGCATGTCCATGCGGGGCCTCGGCTACCATGTCGCTGCCTGGCGCCATCCGGAGGTTCCAGCGGACGGGACGCTGCGCTTCGACCATTACGTGCGCAACGCGCAGATGGCCGAGCAGGGCCTGTTCGACATGATCTTCTTCGCCGACGGCATCGGCGTGCGGGAAAAGGACGAGCCGCGCGGCTCGCTGGCGCGCTCGGGCTACGAGATCGTGGAGATGGAGCCGATGACGCTGCTGCCGGCCCTGGCGGCGGTGACGCGGCATGTCGGCCTGGTGACCACGGCCTCCACCACCTACAACGAGCCGTTCCACATCGCGCGCAAGTTCGCGACGCTGGACCTGATCAGCGGCGGGCGCGCCGGGTGGAACATCGTCACCTCCTGGTCGGACGCGGAGGCGCAGAACTTCAACCGCGCGACGCACCTCGACTACGACACGCGCTATGAACGTGCCGCCGAGTTCGTGGAGGTGGTGAAGGGGCTGTGGGACAGCTGGGAACCCGGCGCCTTCGTCTATGACAAGGCCGGGAGCCTGTTCTACGACGAGAGCAAGCTCCATCTGCTCGACCACGTGGGCAAGCACTTCCGGGTGAAGGGGCCGCTGAACGTGGCCCGCATGCCGCAGGGCCGGCCCGTCCTGGTGCAGGCCGGCGCGTCGGAGCCAGGGCGGGAGATCGCCGCCGGGTCGGCGGACGTGGTGTATGCCGCGCATGACGGCATCCCGGCGGCCAAAGCCTATTACGACGACGTCAAGAACCGCCTGGCGCGCCACGGGCGGGACTGGGACGACCTGAAGATCATGCCCGCCCTGCGCCCAATCGTGGGCGCCACGCGGGCGGAGGCGCAGGCCAAGTTCGACGCGTTGCAGGAGCTGGTGGACCCGCTGGTGGGCCTGGCCCGCGTCTACAACGCGCTGGGCGACCTGTCGGGCCACCCCATCGACGGCCCGGTGCCGGAACCCACGGCCGAGCCTCGGGTGCGCAGCAACCGGGAGCGGACCATGGCCATGGTCCGGGAGCACGGCTGGACAATCCGGCAGCTATGCCAGTACATGGCGGGCGAGGGCGGAAGCCCCGTGATCGGCACCGCGGCCGACATCGCCGACCGCATGGAAGCCTGGATGGACGCGGAGTGCTGCGACGGGTTCAACATCACGCCCAACCAGTTGCCCGGCGGCTGCGAGGACTTCGTGCGCCTCGTCACGCCCGAGCTGCAGCGTAGGGGCCGGTTCCGGACCCGCTACGAGGGCAGGACGATGCGGGAGAACCTCGGCCTCAAGCCGCACGTCAACCGCTATGCCGGGCCGGCCGCCCGGGCCGCGGAATGACAGGCGCGGTCCTCGACGTCGATGACCTGCGGGTTGAGTTCAACATCCAGGGCGTGTGGCGCCGTGCCGTCGATGGCGTGTCCTTCGCCCTTCGGCCGGCCGAGACGCTGGCGCTGGTGGGTGAAAGCGGCTGCGGCAAGTCGGTGACCGCGATGTCGGTCATGCGGCTGCTGCCGCCGGCGGCGGCCCGGATCGCCGGGTCGGTGCGGCTGGAGGGGGTGGACCTCGCCACCCTGCCGGAGACCCGGCTGGAGCGGCTGCGCGGCGACCGGGTCGCGATGGTGTTCCAGGAGCCGATGACCAGCCTGAACCCGGTGATGACCATCGGCGCGCAGGTCGCCGAAACGCTGCGACTGCACCGGGGACTGTCGCGGCGCGAGGCGCGGCAGCGCGCGCTGGCGGTGCTGGACGAGGTGAAGATCCCCTCCATCGCCCAACGCTACGACGACTATCCGCACCAGTTCAGCGGCGGCATGCGGCAGCGTGTAACCATCGCGCTCGCCATCGCCTGCAACCCGGCCGTCCTGCTGGCGGACGAGCCGACCACCGCGCTCGATGTGACGATCCAGGCGCAGGTGCTGGGGCTGCTGGCCGATTTGCAGGCACGGCATGGCACGGCGCTGCTGTTCATCACCCACAACCTCGGCGTGGTCGCGCAGATCGCCGACCGGGTGGCGGTGATGTATGCCGGGCAGATCGTCGAGCAGGCCCCGGTGGGCGCGGTGTTCGCCGAGCCGGCCCACCCCTACACGCGCGCCTTGTTCGCCGCCATCCCGCGCATGGACCGCCCGGCCGCGTCGCTGGCCGCGATCCCCGGCCGTGTCCCGCCGCTGGACGCCATGCCCGAGGGCTGCCGGTTCCGGCCGCGCTGCCCGTGGGCGGGCCCCGGCTGCGAGGCGCCGCAGGTGCTGGCGGAGGCGGCGCCGGGGCACCTCGCGCGCTGCCACGTCGCGACCGGTGGGCATTTGGCCCGATCTGTGCAAACACACCGAACCGGTGTTTAGGGGACGACGATGACCAAGCTGTTGCGGGCCGCATCTCTGTCGGCGACGCTGCTGTTCGCCGCGGCGGCGTGGGCGGAGCCGAAGACGCTGACCGTGTCCATCTTCTCGCAGGACGTGGGCACGATGGACCCGCATTTCGCCGTCGGCACGCAGGACCGCGTGCCCGTCGCCTGGATGTTCAACGCGCTGGTGCGCTTCAAGCCGGGCAGCATCGACCCGAAGACGCTGGAGCCCGATCTGGCCGAACGCTGGGACGAGAGCCCCGACGGCAAGACCTGGACGTTCCACCTCCGCCACGGCGTGCAGTTCCATGGCGGCTACGGCGAGCTGACGGCGGACGACGTGGTGTTCAGCCTCCAGAAGGCCGGAAAGACCGACACGTCGGCCTTCTCGGCCGACTACGCCCAGTTCGCGTCCGTCGAGGCGGTGGACCCCTACACCGTGCGCATCACGCTCACCCAGCCGGTTCCCAGCCTGCTCGGCCTGGTGGCGAACTACGCGGGCGGGTTCATCCTGTCCAAGAAGGCGTATGCCGAGCGCGGCGACGCTTTCAAGCGCCAGCCCATCGGGACGGGGCTTCTCATGTTCAAGTCCATCGCGTCCAGCCAGTCGCTCGAGCTGGTGGCCAACGACCAGTATTTCCGCGGCAAGCCGAAGATCGACGCCGTCTCCTACCGCTTCATGCCCTCATCGGCCTCCCGCGACCTCGCGTTCCAGAACGGGGAGATCGTGGTGGGGCACGGGGTGCAGGACCAGAAATGGGTCGCCCGCACCAAGACGGTGCCGCACGCGGTCGTCGATGTGATCGACCCGTCCGAGCTGTCCCAGCTGTATCTCAATGCGACCGTCAAGCCGCTCGACGACATCCGCGTGCGCCAGGCGATTGCCCATGCCATCAACCGGCCGGAGCTGCTGCGCTGGCGCGGCGCCGACGTCGCGCGCGAACCCAGGAGCGTGATCCCGACCGGCTATCTCGGCTGGACGGCGGAGAACGGCCTGCTCCCCTACGACCCCGCCAAGGCGAAGGCGCTGCTGGCGGAGGCCGGCTACAAGGATGGCGTGACCGTGAAGATGACCATGACGCAGGAGCCCAACAGCCTGGCGCTGATGCAGGTCGTGCAGGCGCAGCTCAAGCGGGTGGGGATCAACCTCGACATGAACGTCGTGGAGCACGCGACCTATCACCAGATGATCCGCCAGGACCTCAGCCCGGTCTCGTTCTACTCGGCCGCCCGCTTCCCGGTGGCGGACGTCTACCTCACCCAGTTCTTCGACTCGCGCTCCACCGTGAAGGGGCCGACGGCGGTCACCAACTTCGCCCATTGCAGCGCGGCCGACGCGCCGATCCGCGCCGCCCGCACGGAGGTGGATCGGGGCAAGCAGGACGCGGAGTGGGCGGACGCGCAGCGAAAGGTCATCGCCGAGGTGTGCGCCGTGCCGTTGATCGAGACGCTGCAGGCGTGGGCCCACCGCGACAACTTCGATTTCGGCTTCCCCATGGGCGGCTCCATGTCGCTCGGCCCGATGCTGACGGAGGCGTCCGGCTTCAAGTAGGCCGCCGTGATCCACTATGCCGGCCGTCGCCTCCTGGCCGCGGTCCCGACGCTGCTGGCGGTGCTGACGCTGGTGTTCGTGCTGGTGCGGATCGTGCCGGGCGACCCGGCGATGACCATATTGGGTGACCAGGCGACGCCCGACGCCGTGGCCGCGCTGCACCTCCGCCTCGGCCTCGATCAGCCGCTCGTCATGCAATATGCCAGCTTCCTGCGCCGCTCGCTCTCGGGCGATTTCGGGCGCAGCATGGTCACCGGCCGCTCCGTGCTGGGCGAGGTGGCGGCCGTGCTTCCCAACACGCTGGACCTGGCGGTCGCCTCCGTGCTGGTCGGCGCCCTGCTGGGCGTGCCGGCGGGCGTATACGCCGCGTCCTACCGCAACCGGCTGGTGGACGTGGCCATACGGATCGCCTCCCTGTTCGGCTTGTCCGTGCCGGTCTTCGTGTCCGGCATCTTCTTCCTGCTGCTGTTCGGCCTCCACTGGCGGTTGTTCCCGGTGATCAGCGATCCCGACCTGTCGAACCCTGTGGACCGGGCGTACAAGCTCGTGCTGCCGGCGGCCACGCTGGGGCTGGTGATGGCGGCCTATATCACCCGGGTCACCCGCTCCGCCATGCTGGGGGTGCTGCGGGAGGACTATATCCGCACCGCCCGCGCCAAGGGCGTCCCCAGGCGCGGGGTGGTGTGGCGGCACGGCCTGCGCAACGCCTCGCTGCCGGTGGTCACGGTGGTGGGGCTGTATGTCGGCATCCTGATCGGCAACTCCGTGCTCACGGAGATCGTGTTCAGCCGTCCGGGACTGGGGCGCATCATCGTGGGCGCCCTCAACCAGCGGGACTACACGACCCTGCAGGGGCTGATGGTGATCTACTGCTTCCTGATCGTGGTCGTGAACCTGCTGACCGACCTCGCCTACGGCCTACTCGATCCGCGCGTGAACGCGGCATGATCCGCTTGGCTGCCCGCCGGGCCGGACGGCGGATCGCCGCCTACCCCACGGCCACGGTGGGCGCGCTGCTGTGCCTGCTGGTGCTGGCCGGGGCGCTCGGCGCGCCCTGGCTGGCCCCGGCGGACCCGCTGGACCAGAACATCGTGGACAAGCTGACGCCGCCGGGCGCCGAGTATCCGCTGGGCGCGGACGACTATGGCCGGGACGTGCTCTCGCGCCTGTTGTGGGGCGCGCGGTTCTCCCTGCTCGTCTCGTTCCTGTCCGTGGGCGCGGCCGGGCTGGTCGGGGGAACGCTGGGGCTGATCAGCGGCTATGTGGGCGGCCGGGTGGACGCGGCCATCATGCAGGTGATGGACGTGTTGCTGTCGTTCCCGAGCCTCATCCTCGGCCTGATCGTGGTCGCGCTGGTCGGCCCCGACCTGTCCTCCCTGGTGTTCGCCATCGCGCTCACGGCCGTGGCACCCTTTGCCCGGGTGGCCCGCGCGCCCGTGCTCAGCCTGCGCAGCCGCGCCTATGTGGAGGCCGGGCGCGCGCTGGGGTTCAGCCACGTCCGCATCCTGTTCGTCCACATCCTGCCCAACATGGTCAACGAGGTCCTGGTGCTGGCGACGCTGTGGATGGCGGACGCCGTGCGGACAGAGGCGGCGCTGTCCTTCCTCGGCCTGGGCATCAAGCCCCCCGCGCCGTCCTGGGGCAGCATGCTGCGCGACGGGTTCGAGAACATCCTGGATGCCCCGTTCCTCTCGGTCGTGCCGGGCTGCGCCATCCTCGTGCTGGTGCTGGGCCTCAACATGGTGGGCGACGGCCTGCGCGACGCCACCGACCCGGCGCTCGGCCGGTGAGCCCGTCGTGACCGACGGCGCGCTCCTCGAACTCGACGGGCTGGCCAAGCATTTCGTCGGTCGCCGCACGGTCCGGCGCGGCCCGCCCACGGTCGTGCGCGCGGTGGACGGCATCAGCCTGCGCGTCCGGCCGGGCGAGGCGTTCGGCCTGGTGGGGGAGAGCGGCTGCGGCAAGTCCACCGCGGCCCGCCTGGCGCTGCGGCTGATCGAGCCGACGTCCGGCCAGGTCCGCTTTGCCGGGCAGGACGTGCTGCGCGCCCGCGGACCGGCGCTGCTCGCGCTGCGCCGCCGGATGCAGATCGTGTTCCAGGACCCGTTCTCCTCCCTTAACCCCCGCCGCCGGGTCGGCCAGACGTTGACGGAGCCGCTGCTGGTCCATGGGGTCGCGCGTGGCGACGCCGCCCGGGCGCGCGCCGCCGCCCTGCTGGACGAGGTGGGGCTGCCCCAGGCCGCGCTCGACCGCTTCCCGCACGAGTTCAGCGGCGGGCAGCGCCAGCGCATCGGCATCGCCCGCGCCCTGATCCTCGAACCGGATTTGGTGGTGGCGGACGAGCCGGTGTCCGCGCTGGACGTCTCCGTCCAGGCGCAGGTGCTCCTGCTGCTGCGGGCGTTGCAGGACCGGCGCGGCCTCGCCTTCCTGTTCGTCAGCCACGACCTGGCGGTCGTGCGCTGGTTCTGCACGGGCGTCGCGGTGATGTATCTGGGCCGCATCGTGGAGCAGGGCGACGTGGCCCGCGTGTTCGAACGCCCGCGCCATCCCTACACGCGCATGCTGTGCGACGCATCGCCGATCCCCGACCCGGCGCGCCGCGGCGTCCTGCCGCGCGTCACGGGCGAAATCCCGTCCGCCGCCGCGCCCCCGCCCGGCTGCCATTTTCATCCGCGGTGCCCGCGGGCGAGCGAGCTGTGCCGGCGGGACTACCCCGGGTGGACGCAGGAGGACGGGAGCGGCGGCTACGCATGCCACCACCCCTTGCAGGATTGATGGCCGCCCGGCTCCGCTGAGGTCCGTCGCCCATCCTTCCGCGCCGGCGAAGCGGCGCAGGCCGGGGACGGGTCTTGATGGCCTATTCGCTCAAGACCATTCCTAACACTGGCGAACTTGATGTTTGTTCATCTGCTGGTCATACGATCTGCGATTCCCTTTTGGCGTTGTCATGGTCAAACCTGTCCAGCCGCGGCAACGCTTGATGCTGATCGAGGCGCTCTCGGCGCAGTTCGGCCGCGTGGCGTCGGTGGTACGGTCCGATCTCTACTGGCGCTTCGCCCGCCCCGGAAGTTTCCGGCAACGGTTCGAGCAGGCCGTGACCAACATGTCGCACGGCATCTGTCTTTACGACGCGCAAGACCGCTTGCAGCTGGTCAATGAACAGTTTTGCCGGATCTACAATCAGCCCTTGGCGACGTTGCGTGTCGGCATGCCGTTCCGGGACGTGCTGGCCAACAGCATCGCCGTCGGCAACTATCCGGGCCAAACGACCGATCAGGTCTGGCGCAAGCGGAAAGCCTTCATAAACCAGCGGCAACCCGGCACCTTCATCCAGGAACTGGGCAACGGACGACTGATCGCCATCTCGCACCAGCCGCTCCTGGACGGCGGCTGGGTCGCAACCTACGAGGACATCACCGAGCGCCGGCGCGCGGAGATGCAGATCAAGTTCATGGCGGAGCACGACGCGCTGACGCAGCTCCCCAACCGACTGCTGTTCGGGGAACGGTTGGAACAAGAACTGGCCGCCGTCCAACAAGGCGGCTCCTGCACCCTGATCTGCCTCGACCTCGACGGGTTCAAGATGGTGAACGACAGGCTGGGCCACACGGCAGGAGACCTGTTGCTGCGCCAGGTCGCGGATCGCCTGCGAACGAGCCTGCGCGACAACGACATCCCCGCTCGTCTGGGCGGTGACGAGTTCGCGGCCCTGCTGCCGCGAACGGAGGTGACGGAAGCATTGGCCATCGCAACACGCATCGGCGCCACGCTGCGATGCGAGTACGACCTCGGCACATTCGGGCCGGCCCGCATCGGCGCCAGCATCGGTGTCGCCTGCGCGCCCGACCACGCCGATGCGGCGGACGCGCTGATGTCCCACGCCGACAGCGCGCTCTATGTGGCAAAGCGCAGCAGTTTGGCCATCCCGCATCTGTATGACGCGCAGCCACGGCGCAACCCCATCCACCGCCGTGCGGCGACCGACAGGTCGTGCGGGCCAGACGGTTCGAATGACGGCCTTGGCGCCCTCCGCACGGCGGCGTCGATGGTCGGCGACCTGCGTGCCGCGCTGCAATCAGGCCGGCTGCAGCTTGAGTATCAGCCCGTCTGCGACTGCGCCACGACGGATGTCATCGCCTACGAGGCGCTGCTGAGATGGCACGATCCCATCCGCGGCAGCGTCCCCCCTGCGGAGTTCATTCCTGCCGCCGAGGACAGTGGCTTCATCGTGCCGCTGAGTGATTGGGTGCTGCGCCGGGCCTGCGCCGAGGCGGCGAGCTGGAACGGCCCGGCCCAGGTCAGCGTGAACCTCTCGCCCCTCAATTTCAGCCAGCCCGACCTTGTCGCGACGATTGCCTCCATCCTCGACGAGACCGGCCTGCCTCCGGAACGCTTGATCATCGAGGTCACCGAAGGTCTGCTGCTGGACCAGTCCTTCGTGGTCCAGGGCACGATGCAGGGTTTGCGGGCGCTCGGCATCGAACTCTGGCTGGATGATTTCGGGACCGGCTACGCCAATTTCGCCAACCTCCGCTCTGCGCCATTCAGCTCGATCAAGATTGATCGGTCCTTCCTAGCCGCAGGCCCGGACGGCGCAACGATCCTGGGCGCCATGATCGGCTTCGGAAAAGTCTGCGGCTTCAAGGTCGTCGTCGAAGGTGTGGAGACGGCAGAACAGCTCGATCTGTTGCGCAGCTTCGGCTGCGATTGCATACAGGGCCATCTGCTTGGGGCCCGAGCCGAAGGCAAAAGGCTGCCTGGTCAGGCGTGACTTTCGGCCAGGTTCAGAAGAATGCCGGGATCAAGCATTCCAGGCCAAATTCGACCACCACGCCGCCCCCTGGCTAGATCCCCCAAAGAATGCTGCCCTGCCCCGTGGCCTCGTCAGCTTCCATACGGGCGCGACCGTCCCATTTGGAACACCATGCCGACACACCCCGCCCTCCGCCGCCCGTTCATCCTCGCGTCCGTCATGGCGGCGCTGTTTATGATCGCCATCGAGGCCACCATCGTCTCGACCGCGATGCCGCAGATCGCGGGGCAGCTTGGCGACCTGCATCTTTACTCCTGGGTATTCTCGTCGTTCCTGCTGACGCAGACGGCGACGACCGTGGTGTTCGGCAAGCTGGCGGACCTGTATGGCCGCAAGCCGGTGCTGCTGGTGGGGATCGCCGTCTTCCTGTTGGGCACCGTGCTGTGCGGGCTGGCCTGGTCGATGCCGTCCCTGATCGTGTTCAGGCTGATCCAGGGGGTTGGGGCCGGCGCGATCCAGCCCGTCTGCCTCACCGTCGTGGGCGACCTCTATTCGGTGCAGGAGCGCGGCAAGATCCAGGGCTACCTCGCCAGCGTCTGGGGCATCTCCTCCGTCCTGGGGCCGCTGGCCGGCGGGCTGATCATCCAGCACCTCAGTTGGGCGTGGATCTTCTGGCTGAACCTGCCCATCGGACTGGCGGCGGCGGCCGGGTTCGTCCTGTTCCTGCATGAGAGCGTCGCGCGCGAGAGACAAGGCGTTGACGTGGCCGGCGCCGCGCTGTTCACGGTGGCGGTCGCCTCGCTCATGGTGGCCTTGACGGAGGCTGGCACGTCCGACCATGGGGTCGCGGCCCTCGCCGCCGGGGTCTGCGCCCTCAGCACGGTCCTGTTCGTCGCGCAGGAGCGGCGAGCCCGCGACCCGATGATGAACTTCGGCCTCTGGGCGCGCCGCCCCATCGCCACGGCCAACGCCGCCACGCTGCTGAGCGGCATGACCGTCATCGGGCTGACCACCTTCCTGCCGATGTACGTGCAGGGCGTGCTGAACCAGTCCGCCTTGGTGGCGGGCTTCACGCTGACGGTGATGGTGCTGGGCTGGCCGATTGGCGCCACGCTCGCGGCCAGGAACTTCTCCCGCTTCGGCCTGCGCGCGACGCTGCTGTTCGGCGCGTCCCTGCTGCCGGTGGGGGCGCTCGCGTTCCTGTTCATGGCGCCGGGCATGTCGCCGGTCGTGGCGGGGGTGGGGTCCACCGTGATGGGCTTCGGCATGGGCTTCCTGAGCACCTCGGCCATCGTCATCATCCAGGACAGCGTCGGCTGGGGAGAGCGCGGCTCTGCCACCGCGTCGAACATCTTCTCCCGCAACCTCGGCAGCACCCTGGGCGCGACCATACTGGGCGCGGTGCTGAACATCAGCCTGGCGCATCGCGGCGACGGGGTGGCGGCCGTCCATTTCGATCAGATCCGGCAACTGCTCGATCACTCGCTGACCGGCGCGGGCAACGACGCCATACGGGCGGCGCTCGGCCAATCGCTTCATCTCACCTTCTGGGCGGTGTTCGGGGTCGCCGCCTTGACGCTGGCCTTGGCGACCCTTGTGCCTTCGGTCGCGGTGAAGCAGGGGGCGCGGGCCGCCGCTGCGGAGTGAGGCCCGGCCCGCATCCGCGGCGGATGCCCCGGCGGCCGCGTCACAGGGCCTGGGTTGCCGTGCCGGGCACCGGCGCCGCGTGGTCGCGGCGCGGCACGCTCGCCTCGATCCGCTTGAACGTCGCCAGCGCCTGCGCGACCACCTGGTCCATGTTGTAGTAGCGGTAGGTCGCGAGCCGTCCGACGAACCAGGTGTCCGCGGTCGCATCGGCCAGGGCCTCGTAACGCTTGTACAGCGCCTGGTTCTCGGGGCGGGGCACGGGGTAGTAGGGGTCGCCCTCGGCCTCCGGGTATTCATAGGTGATGCTGGTCTGCGGATGCGCCTGGCCGGTCAGGTGCTTGTACTCGGTGATGCGGGTGTAGGCTTCGCTCTGCGGGTAGTTCACGGTGCCCACGGGCTGGAACCGCTCCTGGCCGAGCGTCTCGTGCACGAAGCGCAGCGAGCGGTAGGGCAGACGGCCAAAGCGGCAATCGAAGAACTCGTCCACCGGCCCCGTCCAGATCAGCCGGGCGGCCACCTCCCGCCGGATCGCGCCGTACTCGACGCCGGTGCGGACGGTGATGTTGGGGTGGTCGAGCATGCGCTCGAACATGCGCGTGTAGCCCTCGGCGGGCATGAACTGGAACTCGTCGGTGAAGTAGCGGTCGTCGCGGTCGGTCCGCACCGGCACGCGGGCGGTGACGGACTTGTCCAGTTCTGACGGATCGAGGCCCCATTGCTTGCGGGTGTAGCCGCGGAAGAACGTTTCATACAGCTCGCGCCCGATCTTGGAGACGACGACGTCCTCCGAGGTGCGGACCACGTCCACCGGCTCCGCCCGTGCGGCGAACCACGCCTCCAGCTCGTCCGGACCCAGGTCAAGTCCATACAGCGTGTTGATGGTGTCGAGGTTGATCGGGATCGGCACCAGGCGGTCGTCCACTCGGCCGAGCACACGGTGCTGGTAGGGCCGCCACTCGGTGAAGCGGGACAGATGCTCGAACACGGCGCGCGAGTTGGTGTGGAAGATGTGCGGGCCATACCGATGGATCAGCAGGCCCGCCGCGTCCAGATGATCGTAGGCATTGCCGGCAATGTGGGGGCGGCGGTCGATGACCAGGACCCGCTCCCCCCGCTCGGACGCCAGGCGTTCGGCCAGCACGCTGCCGGCGAAGCCTGCGCCGACCACGAGCCAATCGTATTCCGGCGCGGAGGACCGGCCGGCCAAGCCCGCCGGGCGTCGCGAGGCAAAGCGGACCAGCGGCGTCACGTCTGGACCATCGCTGGTCGTCGGCGCCGTGTTCGGCGTTGTGTCTGGGGCGATCCGACTGGGGTTGGAAAGAGTCATATGCTATCGCCCTTGATGGTGTCGGAAGAGAGATGGTTTATTGATTGTATTTAAAATTAGAAAAAATCTACGAGACCCGTTCAACATTAGTTGAACCAAAACCGATGCGAATTTGTAATGCCTAAGGCACAGTGCTGGGTGGTGGGGTCGGTATTCACTGGTTGGTCACCATCAGATCGAGTTTACTTTTACATAACACAAATACTATATCTCGCGCGGATCATCCGGTCTGTATCGGAGGGCTGCAGAGCGGTCTTCAGCGCCGGCCTATGCGATCCTGACGAACACGGCCCGGCCCCATGTTCGTCCGCGCCGCAGAATGTCGTAGGGTCGACGGCATGATGGGACCAGACGCGGGCGGCCCGGTGTTCGACGATGCGTTTCGCGCGCAGTTGCTGGACCTGTTCAAGTGGCGGCGCGACGTCCGCCGCTTCCGGCCGGACCCTGTGCCCGCAAGTCTGGTGGACCGGTTGCTGGACATCGCGAGCCTCGCGCCCTCGGTGGGCTTGAGCGAGCCTTGGAGGGTGGTCACGGTTGACGATCCCGCACGCCGGGCCGCCGTGCGGGCGAGCTTCGAGGCGTGCAACGCACAGGCCCTCGGCACCCAAGCCGCCGGCCATGCCGCCGCCTACGCCCGCCTCAAGCTGGCCGGCCTCGACGAGGCTCCCTGCCATTTCGCCGTCTTTGCCGAGCCTGACCCGGCGCAGGGCCATGGCCTGGGGCGCGCGACGATGCCGGAGACCACCGCCTACTCCGCGGTCATGGCCGTGCACACGCTTTGGCTGTCGGCCCGCACCTTCGGCTTGGGCCTCGGCTGGGTGTCGATCCTCGATCCCGCCATCGTCGCCGCGGCGCTGGACGTGCCGCCGGGTTGGACGCTGATCGGCTACTTCTGCCTGGGCTATCCCCAAGCGGAGGACGTGTCGCCGGAACTGGAGCGCCTCGGATGGGAGCATCGGCGGCCCGCCGGGTCCGCCGTCGTTCGGCGCTGAGCGCCTGCTCAGGCCGCGCTGAACGACATGGGGGCCAGGAAGGCCGAGTATGAACCCGCCCTCCCGGCCCCGCAGCAATTCGGCCGGCTTAGACCTTGCGGGTCGGGTTCTCGCCGCTGACGTTGGTGCCCAGCGTGCTGTCCACCGCGCGGGTCGCGGCGTTGTCGCGCAGGGCGCTCGGCTGCCCGGTGGTCCCCGCCGTCTGGGTCCCGGTTGTCTGAGTCCCCGACACCCCGGTGGTCCCCGCCGAGGCTACCGAACCCGGCACCTGCTCGACGTCCACCTTGGTCTCGCGCACGGTGTCGCGCACGGTCTCAACGCGGTCGGTCGCTTCCTTGCGGAGGCCGATCTCCTCGACGACCCGGGCCTCCTTGGCCACTACGGCCTCCTCGGACATCGCCCGGGCGGACACGGTGCGCTCGCGGAACGCATCCGCTGCGACGCCGGTCAGCGGCCGGTTGACCGGGCGGCGCTCGACCGTCACCCGCTCCTCGTGCAACGCCACCTGCTCCTCGACCGGGGTCTCGACCACGCGCGACGTGACGCGGACGGCACCGCCCTCGACCTCGCGCTTGCCGACGACCAGGTCCTCCTTGACCACCTGGATCTTGTCGTCCGTCCCTGCCGTCATGGTCGCGGCGGCCGGTGCAGCGATGCCGACGGCTGGTGCGGAGACGGGCATGGCCGCGGGCGCAACCGCCGCCGTGGCGGCCCGGGCCTCGCCGTGCTCCAGGATGTATTCCACCTGCATCGCCTCCTCGTCGCTGGCGCGAACCGTGACCAGGGTGCCGCCGCGGCCGACGTGTTCGGCATAGCCCTTGGCGTCCGCCTCATCCACGCCCGCGCCGGTGAGCGAGCCCAGCAGGCTGCCCGCCGCCGCGCCGACGCCCGCGCCGGTCAGCGTGGCGATGAGCCAGCCGGCCGCAACGACCGGGCCCACGCCCGGAATGGCCAGCGACCCCAGCCCGGCAAGCAGGCCCGCACCGCCGCCCAGCACCGTGCCGATGGTGGCGCCGGTGCCCGTGCCGGTCGCAGTGGCGGTGTCGGCCGCGGTGTCGCCGGTGATGTTCGTCTCCACCGTGCGGTCCTTGTCGCCCGACATCAGGCTGATGTCGTCATGCGGCACGCCGGCCGCTTCGAGCGCGTGCACGACGCGGACTGCATGGTCGTAGGTGTCATAGCTATGTGCGATCATTCGCATGGTCAGGCTCCTGTGGATTGCGGATGGAATGAGGGGGGACTGGGCCGCGCGTCACTGCTGGCCGATGTTGCCCTTGTAATCGAGCCAGACATCGACCTTGGCGCCGTCCTTCATGGCGTTGCCGCGCCAGATGCCGTCATCGTCCTTCTTAAGGTCGGCCACGGTCGAATAGCCGCTGCTCTCGATGCGGCGCCGCGCCTCGCCGTCGGTGAACGAGTTGGCGCCCTTGGCCGGCTGCGTCGCGTTCTCGCTGGTCGTCGCGACGGCCTGGTTCCGGTCGCCGGCGGCGGCGGGCACGCCGGTGCTGGGGGTCGTGCCCGGCGTGGCCGTCATGGCCGGGGCCGGCGGGTTGGATGGCGGGGTCGACGGGGCCTGCGCCAACGCCGATGTCGCCAGCAAGCCGCTGGCAAGAACCAATGTCAGTGTCTTCATGGGAAAACCTCTTGAATGAAAGCCGTGTTTCTGAAGATGCGAGAGTGCCAAGGATCGGTGCGGACCAGGGCGGCCTCGCCGACGCAGCGATTAAGGGGGGCGCTATGTGTGACCAAACCTGCGCCGGTCACTCTCATTGTAAGACCTCTTTACATCAAGCGCAGCGCAAGTCGTCCCGACCGCTGCGGATTTCAACCCCCGGCCTGGCCTGCCATGGTGGGCCACAGGGCTGCACGCGCCTTTGAGGTGATGGCCATCTGGTCGAAGCCTCGGAATTGCACGGTCGCGTCGGTTGGTCGAACCATACTAACGGTTGTCCGCGCAGAGCGTTCCATCATGGCGTGCGGCAATTCAGGGACGCAGGCGTGATCCCGGCGGCTTTTGCCTCAACTCAGCCGCAGCAGCAGCGAGGTCAGCGTCTGCTGCTCCCCGGGCGTCAGCGGCGATAGCGTCTCGGCGGTGACCGCTTCGGCACAAGGCACGAAGCGCCGCACCCACTCCTCGCCCTCGGCAGTGAGCGCCACCAGCCGCCGCCGCCCGTCCACGACGTCCGGCGCCGCGGTGAGGAGGCCGCGCCGGGTCAGCCGGTCCACCACGCCCTTGATCGTCGCGGCGTCCATCGCCGTCTGCCGCCCCAGCAGGTTCTGCGACAGCGGCCCGGCCTCATGCAGCTTGGCCAGCACGGCCCACTGGGTGGGCGTGAGGCCGCAGCCGATGCCGGAGGCGAAGATCGCGGCGTGCCGCTGCATCGCCTGCCGCAGGATGAAGCCGATCTGGTCGTCCAGCCGGTAGGGCCGCACCGTCAGCGCAGCCCGTCCTCGCCCTTCGCCTCGTGCGCCTGCAGCCCGCCGACGCGCGGCAGCGGCCGGCCGGAGTCGGTCACGGCCACCGCCACCACGATCTCCTTCGCGCGCGGCGCGTCGGCGATGCGGACCTCCATGCCGTCGAAATGGCTGCGGACGAAGGCGGCGTCTTTGTGGCCGAGCGGGATGTCGAACGCGACGCCGGGTCCGCCGCGCTTCTTGGAGGACGGGATCAGCGCCGCGCCCTTGCCCAACGCCGCCCGGACCGGCGCGCCGAGCTTGGGGTGCAGGATCGCGGCGGCATGCTCCAACTCGCCATCCTCGCCCACCGCCGCCGCCTTGCCGTAGCTCTGCACCGACTTGCCCTCGATGCCGAGCGCCGCCACGGCGCGTTCGGTCAGCAACCGGCCCAGCGCCTCGCCGACCGCGAACAGCGGCGACAAGTCCTCGACGTAGCGCCCGGCGAACGGGTTCTCGATCACCGCGAGCGCAGCCGCCCGGCGGGTGGGTGGCACGACCGGGCGGCCCGCCTCCTCCAGCGTCTCCTCCAGCACGACGACGATCTTGCGGATGCGGGCGAGCGGTTCAGGCATAGGCGGCCTCCCTGGCCAGGACGGGCGCGCCGGCGACGCGGGTGACACCCTGGCAATGCATGGCGGCGGCGGCGATCAACCCGTCCCGCAGCAGGCGTTCGGCCACGCGCGCCCCGCCATCCAGCGCGCGGCCGACCTCGCCCGGCGCCAACGCCCCCACCGCGGTGGTCACGGGCCGGCTGCACAGGTCGGAGTCGGGCTGCAACGCCATGGCCGGCGTGCGGTGGACCGCCGGGTGGCCCGGCAGGTCAACCGCGTTGGCGATGACGGTCGCGGCGGCGTCGGCCTCGGCGGCGGTGGCGGCGAGCACGGTCACGGCGTCGGCGATGCCGAGCGAGAAGCTGCGTCCGCGCCAGCCGCTGGTGGCGAGGCCGCGCGCCGGGTCGCAGGCCCGCAATTCCATGGCGCCGAACAGGCTCGGCCGGTCCGGCCGGTCCACCATCCCGACGCGGAACCGCTCGCCCGGCGCGAGGTGGAGCGCGATGTCGCCGCCGTTGTTGACATACGCCCGGCGCAGCGCCGCCGCCGCAAGCATCGCCGCCAGCATCTCGTCCGCGACCGCGCCGGCCACCGCGGCCATGGGCGTGATGAAGCCCCAGGCCGCGTGCGGCCGCACCGCCGCCGCCATGCGCCGCGCCACCGGGCCGTGCAGCGAAGGCGCGTGCGGCCCGGCCTCCGCCCGCAGCCCGTCCAACTCGGCGCAAAGCTGATCCAGCACCGTGGCGAACCGGTCGGCGGCCGCTTGGAACGCCCGGCGCCGCGCGTCCGGTTCGGCGGATACGCTGAGGATCAGGTCGATGGGGCCATGCTGCAGATGCAGCCGGCCGTCCGGCAGCGCCCGGACCTGCGGCGGCACCCTCACCGCTTGGACAGCGGCCAGGGGTTGCCGCCGCGCGCCGCGACCTGGCGCATGCCGCCCCCGCCGGCCCGCAGGCTGGAACGGGGCCGCACATGGTCCATGTGCCCGCCCAGCGCCGCGTAGTCCGACAGCCGCAAGGTGAACTCCACCGGCGCCACCAGCGCGGGCGTCGGCACGTAGCCGAAGGCATTCTCCGGCACCCGGCTCACATCGACCATGAAGGTGATACCGCCGCCGGGCCAGACGAAGACCGGCGCGCCGCCGCAGGTCACGACCGTCAGCGCGTCCTTGACCGAGCGGGTCAGCCGCACCGGGTTCTCCGTCACGCCGGACCGGAGCGAGCCGCCGGCGCCGCCCATGAACAGCACGGTCGCGAGCGCCGGCTCGCAGTTCTCCTGGATCAGCTCGACCGAGGCGCGGAGCGCCGGGGGCGCCTGCTGCTCGACCGGGCGCAGCGCCTCGTCCAGCACGAAGTAGGCGTGGTGCTCCCCGGTGGTGGAGGTCATCAGCAGCGTCATGCCCGGCCGCGCCGCCTTTGGGTCGAAGGCGCCGAGGATCGCCAGCGGGTCGGCGATGTCGGTGCCGCCCCAGCCCGTCCCCGGCTGCGCCACCTGGAAGTAGCGGCCCGGCGTGGAGCGCCGCCCCTTGATGCGGATGCCGGTGGGGGGCACGCCCAGCAGCTTGCCGGCCTGATGCTCCGACAGCACGCCGGTGATGTGGTCGTCCACCACGACGACCTCGTCCACCCGGCCCTCCCACTGCTTGGCGAACATGCCGATGGTGGCGGAGCCGCAGCCGACGCGCATGCGTTCCTCCATCTGGCCGTTCACCAAGGGGGGCCGGCCGGCCTGGACCACCACCGCGGCGCCGCCATCGACCGACAGCTCCACGGCGCCCCCGTTGCACAGCGCCAGCATGGCGTCGCAGGTCGCGCGCCCCTCCTTCTTGGAGCCGCCGGTCAGGTGGTGCACGCCGCCCAGCGACAGCATCTGCGACCCGTACTCGCCGGTGGACACATGCCCCACCGGCTCCCCATCCACCCGCACCAGGGCGCGCTCCGGCCCGACATGCCGGTCGGTGTCGATCTTCACCTTGACGCCGCAGTAGCTGAAGATGCCCTCCGTCACGACGGTGACCATGTCGAGGCCATCGACCACGGAGGACACGATGAACGGCGCCGGCTTGTAGTCGGGGTAGGTGGTGCCGGCGCCGATGGCGGTCACGAACTCCTGCTGCTCGCCGACGACCGTGCCGTCCCACTCCGCCGTGCCGAACGGCACGACCCGGCCGCCGTCCGCGATGGTGCGGCTCAGGATCACGTGCGGGTCCACGCGCACCAGCTCGCCGGCATGGTTGGCATAGCGGTCGCAGGCGCCGGCCTGGCCCGGCCGGATGAAGCACATGACCGGGCAGGCGTCGCAGCGGATGCAGTCGCCGTGGCCGCCCACGTCAGGAACAGGAGACGCCGCGTTTGCGGTCGGGGTCACGGGCAAGCTCATCTCCCAGCCAGCCGCCATGCGGCCGTTTTCGTTTGCATGCAAACAGATGCTCCGCCTTGCGTGCCAGTGCTGTCAAGCGTGGCCTGGTCCTGGAAGTGGCCCTTGCATGTTTGTATGCAAACACTAGCATCGCGCGATAATGATGGATAGACATGCAGGCGATGCGGGACGAGGCGGGCAGCGGAGAGATACGGCTCACGGTGAACGGCGCGGCCGTGTCGCTTCCGGTTGCCCATGCCACGCCGCTTCTGTATGTCCTCCGTAACGACCTCCAGCTGAACGGGCCGAAGTTCGGCTGCGGTTTGGGGGAGTGCGGCGCCTGTGCCGTGCTGCTGGACGGCCGGGCCGCCCGGTCCTGCGTGGTGTCCGCGGGCGCGGCGGAGGGGCGGGTGGTCACCACGCTGGAGGGCCTCGGGTCCAGCGCCGCGCCGCACCCGGTCCAGGCGGCGTTCATCGCCGAGCAGGCCGCGCAGTGCGGCTACTGCTTGAACGGCATGATCGTGACGGCCGCGGCCCTGCTTCGCCGCGTCCCGAACCCAACGGAGGCGGAGATCCGCGAAGCCCTGCGCTACAACCTGTGCCGCTGCGGCACCCATGTCGAGATCGTCCGCGCCGTGCAGCGCGCCGCGGGCGCCATGCAGGGCACGGCGGGCGCCATGCAGGGCAAGGCGGGCCTTGCGGCATGACCATCCCATCGGCGTTGTTCACGCTCGATCAATCCGCGCTGCTGGACGCGCCGGGCACGCTGCTGGTGCTGCGCGGTAGCCCGTCGGCGGTGGCGCGGGAGGAGCCGGCGGCGGCCTCGCCGGAGCCGGGCGACCCGGACCTTCAGATCTTCATCGCGGTGTCGGACGACGGTGGCATCACCGCGTTCAACGGCCACGTCGACCTGGGCACCGGCATCGCGACCGCCCTGTCGCAGATCGTCGCCGAGGAGCTGGACGTGCCGCTGCACCGGGTCACGATGGTGCTGGGCCACACCGGACGCTCCCCGAACCAGGGCGCCACCATCGCGAGCGAGACGATCCAGGTGGCCGCGGTCCCGCTGCGCCGGGCGGCGGCGACCGCCCGCCACGCGCTGGTCGCCCGCGCGGCCGGGCTGCTGGACGTGACGCCGGACAGGCTCGCGGTCGTGGAGGGCGTCGTCGGCGTGCCCGGCAGCAACCGCCACGTCAGTTACGGCGAATTGGTGTCGGGGCAGCGCATCCGGCTGCTGCTGGACGAGGCCGTGGCGCTCAAGCCCGCGTCCGAGTACCGCATCGTCGGCCAGCCGGTGCCGCGGATCGACATCCCGGCCAAGGCGACCGGGGAGTTCACCTACGTGCACGACGTGCGCGTGCCCGGCATGCTGCACGGCCGGGTGGTGCGCCCGCCCTATGCCGGCCTCGACGCCGGCGCCTTCGTGGGCAGCAGCCTGCTCGCAGTCGATGAGGCGTCGGTCGCCGACGTGCCCGGCCTGGTCGCGACCGTGGTCATCCGCGACTTCGTGGGCGTGGTGGCGGAGCGGGAGGAGCACGCGATCCAGGCGGCCCGGCAGCTCAAGGTCTCCTGGCGCGGCGGCGGGGCGCTGCCGGACCTGGAGCGCCCGGAGAACGCGCTGCGCGCCCAGCCGTCCCGCCCGCGCGTCCTGCTCGACCGCGGCGACGTGGAGGGCGCGATTGCCGGGGCGGCCACGCCGATGCCGCGGACCTACGTGTGGCCCTACCAGATGCACGGATCCATCGGGCCGTCCTGCTCGGTGGCCGACTACGGCGCGGAGGGGCTGCGGGTGTGGTCGGGCACGCAGAACCCGCACATGCTGCGCGCCGACCTGGCGCAGCTGCTGGACCTGCCCCTCGACCGCATCGAGGTCATCCGGCACGAGGCCGCCGGCTGCTACGGCCGCAACTGCGCCGACGACGTGGGCGCGGACGCGGCGCTGCTGTCCCGCGCGGTGGGCCGTCCCGTGCGGGTGCAGCTGTCCCGGGAGCAGGAGCACGCCTGGGAGCCGAAGGGCGCCGCGCAGGTGATGGACGTGCGCGGCGGGCTGGACGCGGCGGGCGACGTGGCCGGCTACGACTTCGCGACCCGCTTCCCGTCGAACGGCGCGCCCACCCTCGCGCTGCTGCTGACCGGGGTGGTGGCGCCGGTGCCGGAGGTGTTCGAGATGGGCGACCGCACGGCGGTGCCGCCCTATGCCTATGCGTCCATGCGCGTGACGGTGCACGACATGGCGCCCATCGTGCGGGCGTCCTGGCTGCGCGGCGTGTCGGCGCTGCCGAACAGCTTCGCGCACGAATCCTGGATCGACGAGTGCGCCACCGAGGCGGCGGCGGACCCGGTCGAGTACCGCCTGCGTCATTTGGCCGACGAGCGCGGCGCCGCTCTGGTGCGCGCGGTGGCGGAGCGGGCCGGCTGGACGCCGCGCACCGCGCCGGGCAGCGGGGGCGGGGAGGGCGACCTGCTGTATGGCCGCGGCTTCGCCTACGCCGTCTATGTGCACGGCCGCTTCCCCGGCACCGCCGCCGCCTGGTCCGCCTGGGTCGCCGACGTCGCCGTGAACCGCCGCACCGGGGAGGTCGCCGTCACCCGCGTCACGGCCGGGCAGGACACCGGCATGATGGTCAACCCGGCCGGCGTGCGCCACCAGATCCACGGCAACGTCATCCAATCCACCAGCCGCGCCCTGGTCGAGCAGGTGCAGTTCGACCGCACCGCCGTGGTCAGCCGCGAGTGGGGCGCCTACCCCATCCTCACCTTCCCGCAGGTGCCGGCCATCGACGTGGTGCTGATGCCGCGGCAGGACATGGCGCCTTTGGGCGCGGGCGAATCGGCCTCCGTCCCCAGCGCCGCCGCCATCGCCAACGCGGTGTTCGACGCGACCGGCGTGCGCTTCCGCGAACTGCCGCTGACGCCGGAGCGGGTGCGGGCGGGCTTGGGGATCGACGCCGCGCCGCCGGGATCAGCGAAGCGGCGGCGGTGGTGGGGCGCGCTGGCCGGGCTGTTCGCCGGCATCGTGGGCATGGCCGCGACCATCCTGCCCTGGCGCCCGGCCTATGCGCCCATCGCGCGCCCCGACCCGGCCGTGTTCTCCGCCGCCACCCTCGAGCGCGGGCGTCAGCTGTCCGGCCTCGGCGCCTGCGCCGCGTGCCACACCGGGCCTGAACTCGCGCGGTTCGGCGGCGGCCGGCCGCTCGACACGCCGTTCGGCCGCATCTGGTCCACCAACATCTCCTCCAGCCCCGAGGCCGGGATCGGCGCCTGGTCCTACCCGGCGTTCGAGCGCGCGATGCGGGAGGGCGTGAGCCGCGACGGCCACCATCTGTATCCCGCCCATCCCTACACCTCGTTTGCCGCCGCCACCGACGCCGACCTGCAGGCGCTGTATGCCTATTTGATGGCGGAGCCGGCCGTGGACGCTGCCCCGCCCGCCACCCGCCTCGCCTTCCCGTTCCGCATCCGCCCCCTGATGGCCGGATGGAACGCCCTGTTCCTGCGCCAGGGCGTGTGGCAGCCGGACCCGGCGCGCACGGCCGAGTGGAACCGCGGCGCCTACCTCGTCGAGGCCCTCGGCCATTGCAGCGCCTGCCACAGCCCGCGCAACGCCCTCGGCGCGGAGCGGCGGGGCGGCGCGCATCTGGCCGGCGGCATGGCGGATGGGTGGGAGGCGCCGCCGCTCACCACCGCGTCGCACGCCCCGGTGCCGTGGACGGCGGGCGCCCTGTATGATTACCTCCGCACCGGCGAGGCGGCGGCGCACGGCTCGGCGTCCGGGCCGATGGCGACGGTGGTGGCCGGCCTCTCGGCGCTGCCGGACGCGGACATCCGGGCGATGGCCGCCTACCTCGCCTCGGTCGCCGGGCAGGAGGGCGCGATCGACGAGGCGGCGCTGGCACGGGCGGTCGAGGCGCGCAGCCTGGGGCAGGCCATGACCAGCCCCGGCGCCCGGCTGTATGCCGGGGCCTGCGCGTCGTGCCACGAGGCCGGGGGGCTGGTGTCGCTGGCGCTCAACTCGAACCTGCACAGCGCGCGGCCCGACAACCTGATCCAGGCGGTGCTGCGCGGGGTCGCCGCGACCCGGGCCGAGCTGGGCGCCATGCCCGCCTATGCCGACAGCCTCAGCGACGCGCAGGTGGCCGATCTGGCGGCGCACCTGCGGGCACGCTTCGCGCCGGACCGGCCGGCCTGGGCCGGGCTGGAGCGCGCCGTCGCCGCGATCCGCGGCGCTGGACATTGACGCTCCCCGATCAGGCGCGCTTCACCCCGGTGAACTGCACGAGGCCCTTCGACACGCCGGCGAGGTCCGCCCGGTAGGCGACCGGCTGGTAGTACGATCCCAGCGGCAGGTACGGCACGTCCTGCAGCGCCTGCTCCTGCATCTTGCGGGCCAGGGCGCGCCCATCCGCCTCGTCCTCGGCGAACAGCCACTCGTCGCGCAGCGCCTCCAGCTTCGGCAGGGTGGGCCAGCCGTTATAGGCGCCGTCCCCGTTGCCGCGCATCAGCTGGTGGCTGCCCGGCGTGCTCATGTCGTAGCCGCCGGAGAA
>CAXULX010000058.1:0-26530 GCA_964252005.1 uncultured Acetobacteraceae bacterium
TGGCCGATGGACGCCTTCCCCTACTACAGCCCGGCGGAACTGGTCGCGGCATTCGACGGCCTGGTCACGATGCCGGAGACGTTCTCCTGGAAGGGCGTCGAGTTCTTCTGGGGCACGAAGGCAGGAATGGCCCGATAAGGCTCCGGCGCGCCATCGCTCCGGGTTCAGGCGGCCTGCTGGAAGCGGAGGTGGCAAGCAGGGGCCCGTCCGCGTTGCCGGGCACGCCAGCCAGGCTATCCCGGCCCTAGCGGCGCACCCGCAGGTTGGAGGTGCACGTCCGCCCGGCTTCGGATGGCGGCGCCTGGGCCAAGGGCGCAGCGGGGTGCGGTTCGGCCGGTCACAACGGCGCGGTGCGCGCCGCCCGGCCCTCCAGCGGGTAGGCCGGGTCGTTGTAGCCGGGGGTGGACGGATGGCCGGCCGGCACCAGGCTGTCCACCAGCGCCTCGTCCTCCGCGGTGAAGCGGTACTCCAACGCGCCCGCGTAGTCCGCCCACTGCGCCTCCGTGCGCGGGCCGGCGATGACGCCGGTGATCAGGGCGTTGTTCAGCACCCAGGCCACCGCGAACTGGCCCGGCGTGACGCCGCGCGCGCCGGCGTGCTCCGCCAGCGTCTGGGCGATGCGCAGGCTTTCCGGGCGGAACTCGGTTTCCATGATCCGCTTGTCCTGCCGCCCGGCCCGGCTGTCGCGGTCGGGCTGCGCATCCGGCCGGTACTTGCCCGTCAGCACGCCGCGGGCCAGCGGGCTGTACGGGAACACGCCGAGGCCGAGGGCGGCGCAGGCCGGCAGGTGCTCCACCTCCGGCATGCGGTTCATCGCGTTGTAGTAGGGCTGGCTGACCACCGGACGGTCGATGCCGGCCTGGTCGCACAGCCGGCAGACCTCCGCCACGCGCCAGGCGCGGAAGTTGGACACGCCGAAGTGGCGCAGCTTGCCGGCGCGGATCAGGTCCGCCATCGCGTGCACGGTCTCGGCAAGCGGCGTCGCGTGGTCCTCCTTGTGCAGATAGAGGACGTCGATCTCGCCGACGCCGAGCCGCCGGAGGCTGTCGTCCACGGCATCCATCGCGTGGCGGCGCGACAGGCCGGCGTCGTTGGGGCCGGGGCCGGCCGGGTTCGCCAGCTTGGTCGCGAGCACCCAGTGCCGGCGCCGGGCCGCGATGCCGCGGCCCACGATCTCCTCCGACCGGCCCTGTTCGTAAACATTGGCGGTGTCGATGAAGTTGACCCCCTGGTCGGCCGCCGCGTCGATGATGCGGCGCGCGGCAGCCTCGTCCGTGGGGCCGCCGAACATCATGGTGCCGAGGCACAGGGGCGACACCTTGAGGCCGCTCCGGCCGAGCGTTCGATACTGCATGACGGGTCTCCGGGCTTGAACGCAGGGAGCATAGGGCGGCGGCCAGGCCGGCGGCTAGATGGCCCGCGGGGCGCCGGGGCTGTTTCCGCGTCACCTTGCCGCGCGTCCTGCAAGCGCCTTGACAGGCCGCACAAAATCTCGAACTCTGCACAAATGGTCATCCGCTCTGCGGAGCAGGCCGCCGGGGAGCAAACGTTGGACGCTGGGCTGCTGATCGATGCGGAGGGCGTCGCCAAAAGCTTTGCCGGCGTGCGGGCGCTGCGCGACGGCCGGTTGGCGCTGCGCCCCGGCACCGTCCATGCGCTCTGCGGCGGCAATGGCGCCGGCAAGAGCACGTTCCTCAACATCCTCATGGGCCTGCTGCGCCGCGACGAGGGGCGCATCGCCATGAGCGGGCGCGAGGTGAGCTTCAGCACGCCGGCCCAGGCGCTCGCCGCCGGGGTGGCGATCATCACGCAGGAACTCTCGCCCATCCCCGACATGACGGTGGCCGAGAACCTGTTCCTCGGGCGGGAGCCGCGCCGGCTCGGCTGCATCGTGGACCGTGCCGCCCTCAACCGCCGCGCGGCGGAGCTGCTGGACCGCCTGCGCTTCCGCATCGAGCCGACGGCCACGATGCGCAGCCTCAGCCTCGCGCAGACGCAGCTGGTCGAGATCGCCAAGGCGATCAGCCATGAGAGCACGGTGCTCATCATGGACGAGCCGACATCGGCCATCGGCGAGGCGGAGACGGAAATCCTGTTCGACGCCATCCGCACCCTCACGGCGCACGGCGTCGGCGTCATCTACGTGAGCCACCGGCTGACCGAAATCTTCGCCATCGCCGACGAGTACACCGTGTTCCGGGACGGCGGCTTCGTCGCCACGGGGCGCATCGCCGACATCGACCGGCCCGGCCTCGTGCGGCTCATCCTCGGCGCCGACGTGCGGGACGAGTACCGCGCCCACCCGGCGCCGAGCGGACCCGCCATGCTGGAGGTGGACCGCCTCGGCCGCGACGGCTGGTTCGAGGACATCACGCTCGGCGTGCGCCGGGGCGAGGTGCTGGGCATCTACGGGCTGATGGGCGCGGGGCGCAGCGAGTTCCTGGAGACGGTGTACGGCCTCGCGCCCGCGAACGGCGGCGAGATCCGCATCGACGGCCGGGCGGTCGCCATCACCCGCCCGGCCGACGCGCTGGGGGCCGGGATGGCGCTGGTGACGGAGAACCGCAAGGCCACCGGCCTCGTCATGAGCGGCTCGGTGCGGGAGAACGCGACGCTGTCCTGCCTGCCCCGCCTGTCGAACGGGCCGGTCGTGTCCGAACGGCGGGAGCGGACGCAGGTGGGGCGCATGGTGGACCTGTTCCGCATCAAGGCCCGCTCCATCGAGGCCCCGGTGCAGAGCCTGAGCGGCGGCAACCAGCAGAAGGTCGTGCTCGCCCGCTGCCTCGGCACCGAGCCGCGCATCCTGCTGTGCGACGAGCCGACCCGCGGCGTGGACGAGGGCGCGAAGCGGGAGGTGTACGCCTTCCTGTCGCGCTTCGTGCAGGAGGGGCGCTGCGTCGTCATGGTGTCGTCCGAGCTGCCGGAGGTGATCGGCATGAGCGACCGGATCGCGGTGTTCCGCCGCGGACGGCTCGCGGGCGTGCTGGACGCCGCGGAGGCGTCGCAGGAACGCCTGATGCAGCTCGCCTCATGAGCGGCCTGGACCTCGCCGCCAAGCCCGGCCGTCTCCGGCCCGGCGCCGCCATCGGCCGGGCGCTGTCGCGCTACGGCATCGTCATCGCGTTCTTCGCGCTGTGTGCGGTGCTGAGCCTGCTCAACCCCTATTTCCTCACGCCGCTCAACATCATCAACGTGCTGCGCCAGGCCAGCATCAACGGCATCCTGGCCATCGGCCAGACCTTCGTGATCCTCACGGGCGGCATCGACCTGTCCGTCGGCTCGCTGCTGGCGGTGTGCGGCATCCTGGGCGCGTCGCTGGTGACCGGCGCGAACCCGGGCAACCCCCTGGTGGCGGTGGCGCTCGGCGTCGGCGCCGGGCTGGGCCTGGGCATGGTCAACGGCGCGCTCGTGGCCCGGCTGCGCGTGCCGCCGTTCGTGGCCACGCTCGGCATGTTGAGCGTGGCGCGCGGCCTCACCTTCATCGCCAATGACGGGATGCCGGTGCCGCGGCTTTCGCCGGGGTTCCTCACGCTGGGCCAGGGCTTCATCGCGGGCATCCCGATCCCGGTCGTGCTGTTCGGGGCGACGGTGCTCCTGGCCTGGGCGGTGCTGCGCTTCACGACCTACGGCCGCTACGTCTATGCGACCGGCGGCAACGAGCGGAGCGCGCGCACCAGCGGGATCGGCACGCGGAAGGTCATCTTCTCGGTCTATGCCATCTCGGGCGCGCTGGCGGGGCTGTCCGGCATGGTGCTGGCCGCGCGCACCACCTCGGCGCTGCCGCAGGCGGGACTGAGCTACGAGCTGGACGCTATCGCCGCGGTGGTGATCGGCGGCACCAGCCTCTCGGGCGGCATCGGCAGCGTCGTCGGCACGCTGTTCGGGGCGCTGATCATCGCGGTGATCAACAACGGCCTCGACCTGATGGGCGTGTCTTCGTACTACCAGCAGGTCATCAAGGGCGCGATCATCGTGCTCGCGGTGCTGCTCGACACGTCCCGCCGAGGACGAGACTAGAAACTCAGGGAGCTTTAGAATGATCCAACGCAGGACGCTTCTCACCGGCACGGCCGCCACCTTGGCAATGCCGGCCATCGCGCGCGCGCAGGCGGGCAAGAGCTTCAAGATCGGCGCCGCCGTGTACGGCCTCAAGGCCGAGTTCATGCAGCTCTGGGTCGGCGCCATCAAGGCGCACCCGGCGGTGCGCAGCGGCCAAGCGGCGATCACCGTGTTCGACGGGCAGTACGACGCGCTGACTCAGTCGAACCAGTTCGACAGCATGATCACGCAGCGGTTCGACGCCATCATCTTCGTGCCCATCGACGCCCAGGCCGGGGCGGACGCGGTGCGCAAGGCCAAG
The DNA here is from genome assembly GCA_964252005.1 of uncultured Acetobacteraceae bacterium. GTDB lineage: Bacteria > Pseudomonadota > Alphaproteobacteria > Acetobacterales > Acetobacteraceae > CAHJXG01. The sequence continues at coordinate 4,361 of CAXULX010000058.1, forward strand.
GCGGCGAACATCCTCGTAATCGGTTCCAACACCCGCGTGGTCGGCAACGAGCTGACCTCCTTCATCGGCTCCGACGACGTGAAGGCGGGCATGATGGAGGCGGACGCCGTCGTGAAGGCGATGGGCGGCAAGGGCAACGTGGTGGTCATCGAGGGACCCATCGGCCAGAGCGCCGAGATCGACCGCGGCCGGGGCAACCGGGAGGTGCTGGCGGCGAACCCGGGGGTGAAGGTGCTGGAGCACAAGACCGCCAACTGGTCGCGCGCCGAGGCGCAGTCGCTGATGGAGAACTGGCTGACCGCGCATCCCGGCCAGATCGGCGGCGTCATCGGCCAGAACGACGAGATGGCGCTGGGCGCGCTGCAGGCGATCAAGGCGGCCGGGATGGACCCGAAGAAGATCCCGCTGGCCGGCATCGACGGCGTGAGCGACGCGATCCTCGCGGTCAAGGCGGGCGAGATGGTCAGCATCCTGCAGGACGCGAACGCGCAGGCGCAGGGCGCGCTCGACATCGCGCTGCGGCGCCTGGCGGGCGAGGGCTACAAGCCGATGGGGGAGGCGTGGACGGAGTATGCGTCGCAGATGCCGTGGGGCGGCGGGACCGCGACGGAATACAGCGTGCCCTGGACGCCGGTCACGACGGGCAACGCCGACGCGCTGCTGGCCAAGCGGCAGAAAGCCTGATCCATCCTGCCCCGCGCCCCCCGGACCGTCGCAGCACGGACCGGGGCGCGCGCGGGGAACGGGTTCTGATCGCACGGGAAGCTCGCCATGAACCTCGACACCGCATTCGACTACACCGGCAAGGTGGCCCTCGTGACCGGGGGGGCCGCCGGCATCGGCGCGGCCATCGCGGAGGCGTTCGCCGCGCGCGGGGCCAAGGTCGCGCTCGTTGACCTGAACCCGGCCACGCCGGACGCGGCGCGCGCCCTGCCGCAGGGCGGGCACCTCGGCCTCGTCGCCGACATCACCGGGCCCGGCGAGGCCGGCCGCGCGGTCGAGGCGGCTGTGGGCGCGCTCGGCCGGCTCGACATCCTGGTCAACAGCGCCGGCATCGTCCGGCTCGCGGAGGCGGAGGCGGTCCCCGACGAGGACTGGGACCTCACCATGGCGATCAACCTGCGCGCCCCCTTCCTGATGGCGCGCGCCGCCTTCCCGGCGCTGTGCGCCGCGGGCGCCGGACGGATCGTCAACCTGGCGTCCCAGGCCGCCTTCGTGGCGCTCGACCGGCATCTGGCGTACTGCACGAGCAAGGCCGGGCTGCTCGGGATGACCAAGGTGCTGGCGTTCGAATGGGCGTCGCACGGCATCACGGTCAACGCCATCTCCCCCACGGTCGTCGAGACGGAGCTGGGCCGCAAGGCGTGGGCCGGGGAGGTTGGGGAGGCGATGAAGCGCAAGATCCCCGTGGGCCGGTTCGCCCAGCCGGAGGAGATCGCCCTGGCCGCGCTGTTCCTGGCCAGCGCCGGCGCCGGCATGATCACGGGCGCCAACCTCGTCGTCGATGGCGGCTACACGATCCAATGAGGCGCGCGGCAGCGCAGCACCGCAACGTTTGACGTCCCGTGCCTCGACGCGAGGGTCCGCACGGCCCACGGTTTACAACGTCCGCACGGAAGGCGCATGTGGGCCAGGCCCGGCATCGGCGGGGCGCCAGTGTGTCGCGAACATGGGATGGCTCGATTGAAAAAGGTTCGTACGGGGGTGGGGCCGGGATACCCGCAGGTCGTCGTGCTGGTGGGCGCCACGGGCGACCTCTCGCGGCGCAAGCTGCTGCCCGGCTTGTTCCATCTGTCGAGCGCCGGGTTCATCCCGGGGTGCCGGGTCATCGGCGTGTCGCTGGACGACATGACGGCCGAGGAGTTTCGGGTGCTGGCGCGCGGGGCGCTGGACCAGTTCTCCACCCGCAAGGTGAACGAGGCCGATTGGGCCGCCTTTGCCGACACGCTGGACTACGTGCCCCTGGCGGCCGGGGCGGACGTGCTCCGGGCAGCGGTGGAGCGGGCGGAGACGGCGCTGGGCGGCGAGAGCCGCCGGGTGCACTACCTGAGCGTGCCGCCCAACGCGGCCCTGTCCGCCGTGCAGCTGCTGGCGCAGGGCGACCTCGTGGCCCGGTCGCGCATCATCATGGAGAAGCCGTTCGGCTGGGACCTGGCCTCCGCCGTGTCGCTGAATGCCAAGCTGCATGAGGTGTTCGCGGAGGACCAGATCTTCCGCATCGACCACTTCCTCGGCAAGGAGCCGGCGCAGAACATCCTGGCGTTCCGCTTCGCCAACGGGCTGTTCGAGCCGATCTGGAACCGCAACTTCATCGACCACGTGCAGATCGACGTGCCGGAGACGCTGGGCCTCGGCAAGCGCTCCGGGTTCTACGAGCAGACTGGGGCGTTCCGCGACATGGTGGTGACGCACCTGTTCCAGATCGTCGCCTTCATGGCGATGGAGCCGCCGACCGCGCTGGAGCCGGCGCCGATCAGCGAGGAGAAGAACAAGGTCTTCCGCAGCATGACGCCGATCCAGCCGCAGGACGTGGTGCGCGGGCAGTACACCGGCTACCGGTCGGAGGAGGGCGTCGATCCGGAGTCGGACACCGAGACCTTCATCGCCCTGAAGTGCGGCATCGACAACTGGCGCTGGGCCGGGGTGCCGTTCTTCCTGCGGACGGGCAAGCGGCTGGCGGAGGGGCAGCGCATCATCTCCATCGCCTTCCGGGAGCCGCCGAAGAGCATGTTCCCCGCAGGCTCCGGCGTGGGCGCGCAGGGGCCGGACCACCTGACGTTCGACCTCGCGGATGCGTCCAAGATGTCGCTGTCGTTCTACGGCAAGCGGCCCGGCCCCGGCATGCGGCTCGACAAGCTCAGCCTGCAGTTCGCCATGAACGATACGGGCCTGATCGGCGACGTGCTGGAAGCCTATGAGCGCCTGATCCTCGACGCGATGCGCGGCGACCACACGCTGTTCACGACGGCCGAGGGGATCGAGCGGCTGTGGGAGGTGTCGATCCCGTTGTTGGAGGCGCCGCCGCCGGTGCGCCTGTATTCGCCGGGGTCGTGGGGGCCGAAATCGGTGCATCAGCTGGTCGCGCCCCACGCCTGGCGGCTGCCGTTCGAGCGGGCCTGGCGGGACCGCAACGCAGCGGCGGGCTGATAGGCCGCCCTCCGGTCCGCGCCGGGCTTCGAGACCAAGTTATGCGGCATTCGCAGTCATGCGCGGCGCACAGTTCCAGCCGCGTGATCCGACATGCTCGCTAATGGGATGCAATGCCGACAATGTCGTCGCATCAATTAGTCCACAACGTCAGATTTATACTCAACATGATTAATACCGGACCGGCCTCTTTCTACTGGATTGCATGAAAAATCGGGAGCAGATACATTCCGTGCAGTGAATGGCGGGGTTTGTGATGACGGTCGCAGGTCAACCCGAGACAGACCATGCTGGGGCGCTTGCCGGCTTGCGCGTGCTTGAGATGGGACAGCTCATCGCCGGGCCGTTCTGCGGCCAGTTGCTCGCCGACTTCGGGGCGCAGGTCATCAAGATCGAGGCGCCCGGCGTCGGTGATCCGATGCGGCAATGGGGCCGCGAGAAGGCGCATGGCCAACCGCTTTGGTGGCCGGTGATCGCCCGCGGCAAGCAGTCGGTGGAGATCAACGCGCGCGTGCCGGACGGCCAGGACATCATCCGCGCGTTGGCGGCGGACGCGGACATCCTCATCGAGAACTTCCGGCCGGGAACGATGGAAAAATGGGGCCTGGGCTACGACCGGCTTTCCGCCATCAATCCGCGGCTGGTGATGATCCGGGTGTCCGGCTACGGCCAAACCGGCCCCTATGCGGGCAAGGCGGGCTTCGGCGCAATCGGCGAGGCGATGGGCGGCCTGCGCTACGTCATGGGCGACCCGTCAATGCCGCCGTCGCGCGCCGGCATCTCGATTGGCGACACCCTGGCGGCGACCTTCGCCTGCCTGGGCGGCATGATGGCCCTGCATGCGCGGGAGCGCACGGGGCGCGGCCAGGTCGTCGACAGCGCCATCTACGAAGCCGTGTTCGCCGTCATGGAGAACCTGGTCACGGAGTACGACAAGACCGGATACCTGCGGCAGCGGACGGGCGCCATCCTCCCCAACATCGCGCCGTCCAACGTGTATCCGACGCGCGGCGGCGACTTCGTGCTGATCGCCGCCAACCAGGACACGGTGTTCCGCCGCCTGGCCGACGTCATGGGGCAGCCCGGCCTCGCCGCCGATCCACGCTACGCCACCCACATGCAGCGGGGGCAGAACCAGCACGAACTGGACGCGCTGATCGGGGCATGGACGCAGACGCTGGACCGCGAGGAGCTGGGGCGCAGGCTGGACGAGGGCGGCATCCCGCGCGGCGACATCTTCCGGGCGCCCGAGATGCTGGAGGACGAGCATTTCCGCGCGCGCAAGGCCATCATCGACGTGGCGGACCCGCTGTTCGGGACCTTGAAGATGCAGGGCGTGTTCCCCCGCCTGTCGGAAACGCCGGGGCATGTCCGGACATCCGGCCCGGCGCTTGGCGAGCACAACGGCGACATCCTCCAGGGCCTGCTCGGCTACACGCCGGACCGGATCGCCGCACTGGCCGCCGCCGGGGTCGTGGGACATGGCGCGGCCGGCGCCCCGGCCCCGGCAGCGGCCTAGGGGCAGGCCGATGCCGGGACGGCCCGCGGCAGGTTACGCCCGCCGCTCGGCCAAGGGGATGAACCGCTGGTCGTCCGGGCCGGTGTAGTTGGCCGCCGGGCGGATGATCTTGTTGTCCACCCGCTGCTCCATCACGTGGGCGGCCCAGCCGGACGTGCGCGCGATGACGAAGATCGGCGTGAACATCGCCGTCGGCACGCCCATCATGTGGTAGCTGACGGCGCTGAACCAGTCGAGGTTCGGGAACATCCTCTTGGTGTCCGCCATCACCGCCTCCAGCCGCTCCGCGATGGAGAAGGTCGTCGTGTCGCCCGCCTGCTCCGACAGGCGTTTCGCCACGCCCTTGATCACCACGTTGCGCGGGTCCGACACGGTGTACACCGGATGGCCGAAGCCGATCACCACCTCCTTGTCCGCCACCCGGCGGCGGATGTCGGCCTCCGCCTCGTCCGGCGTCGCGTAGCGTTGCTGCACCTCCAGCGCCACCTCGTTGGCGCCGCCGTGCTTCGGCCCGCGCAGGGCGCCGATGGCGCCGGTGATCGCGGAATACATGTCCGCCCCGGTCCCGGCGATCACGCGGGCGGCGAAGGTGGACGCGTTGAACTCATGCTCGGCATACAAATTCAGCGAGGTGTGCATCGCGCGCACCCACTCCGCCGACGCCGGCTGGCCGTGCAGCAGGTGCAGGAAATGGCCGCCGATGCTGTCGTCGTCCGTCTCGACCCCGATGCGCCTGCCGTTCTGCGCGTAGTGGAACCAGTACAGCAGCATCGACCCCAAGCAGGCCATCAGCCGGTCGGCGATGTCGCGCGCGCCCGGCGCCTTGTGGTCGTCGCGCTCCGGCAGGGCGCAGCCGAGCGCGGACACGCCCGTCCGCATCACGTCCATCGGGTGCGTCGCGGCCGGCAGCGCCTCCAGGACAATGCGCACGGCGGCGGGCAGGCCGCGCAGCGCCTTCAGCTTGGCCTTGTAGGCGGCCAGTTGCGCGGCGGTCGGCAAGGCGCCGTGCACCAGCAGGTGGGCGATCTCCTCGAACTCGCAGGTCTCGGCGATCTCCAGGATGTCGTAGCCGCGGTAATGCAGGTCGTTGCCGGTGCGCCCGACGGTGCACAGGGCGGTGTTCCCCGCGGTGACGCCGGACAGGGCGACGGACTTCTTCGGCTTGGGCGCAGTCTGCGTCTCGGACATGGGTCTAGCTCCGTTCAGGAGGGCCAATCGAAAATGCCGCGATCCCCACCGGCCGCGAGCGTGCCGCCCGGCAAGGCGATCGTCAGGCCGGCCAGCTCGTTCGCCGACAACTCCGGCAGGCGTTGCGCCGCGTCGAGGAACCGCCCCGCCTCCGCGGGGTCGAGCACGTCCGCGGTGAGGGTCTCGAACTTGCGGATGTAGTCGGCCCGCTTCCACGGCGTCGCGCCGAGGCTGTGCGCGTTGGCGACGGCCAACTCGCCGGTGATCGCCCGGCCGCCCTTCAGCGTGATCGTCACCCTGCCGCCGAACGCCTTCACGGCCGGGTCCTCGGAATGGTAGCGTTCGGTCCAGCGCTTGTCCTCGACCGTGCGGACCTTGTGCCACAGCCGGATGGTGTCGGGCCGCCGCGCCCGCTCCGGCGCGTAGGAATGGACGTGGTGCCAGCGCCCGTCCTGCAACGCGACGGCCACGATGTACATGATCGAGTGGTCCAGCGTCTCGCGCGACGCGCCCGGGTCGATCTTCTGCGGATCGTTGGCGCCGGTGCCGATGACGTAGTGGGTATGGTGGCTGGTCTCGATCAGGACGTCCTCGACGTCGTCCCAATCCGCCACCTGCTTGCCCATCTGGAACGCGAGGTCGATCAGCGCCTGGCTCTGGTATTCGGCCGAGTGCTCTTTCGTGTAGGTGTCGAGGATGGCGCGCTTGGCCTCGCCCGGGCCTGGCAGGGGAACGGTGTAGCGCGCGGCCTTGCCGTCCAGCATCCAGGCGATCACGCCGTCCTCGCCCTCGTAGATCGGCGACGGCGCGCCCTCCTTGCGCAGCGCCCGGTCCACCGCCTCGATTGCGAGCTTGCCGGCATGGGACGGCGCGAACGCCTTCCACGACGATATCTCGCCCTTGCGGCTCTGCCGGGTCGCCGTGGTCACGTGCAGCGCCTGCTGCACGGCCTGGTAGATCGTCGCGGTGTCCAGGCCGAGCAGCGTGCCGATGCCGGCCGCGGCGGATGGCCCGAGATGGGCCACGTGGTCGATCTTGTGCTTATGCAGGCTGATGGCGCGCACCAGGTTGACCTGGATCTCGTAGCCGGTCGCCAGGCCGCGCAGCAGCGCCTTGCCGTCCATGCCGCATTGCTGCGCCGTTGCCAGCAGCGGCGGGATGTTGTCGCCGGGGTGCGAGTACTCGGCCGCGAGGAAGGTGTCGTGGTAGTCCAGTTCGCGCACGGCGGTGCCGTTGGCCCAGGCCGCCCATTCGGCGTGCACCCGGATGTCCGGGCCGCAGCCGAACACCGTGGCGCCGCCGGGCCGGGGATGGGCCAGCGCCTGCGCCCGGGCCGACACGACCGGATGCCGGTTGACCGACGCCATGGCGACGGCGGCGTTGTCGATCACCCGGTTGACGATCATCTCCGCGACCGCAGGCTCCACGGCGACCGGGTCCGCCGCGACGGCCGCGATCTTCCAGGCGAGCTGGCCCTCGCGCGGCAGCAGGTCGGATTCCGGGTGGACCGTGACTTCATGGTGGATCATCGCTGTTCCTGACTCCCGCACTGTCCGGCGAAACTGTCACAGGCGAGGCCGCCTCGCCATCCACAGAACGGCGTGATCGTGCCATACCCCAGCGACCTCAGCCAGTTCGACCCGTTTCTCGGCGGGCATGGCCACGTCCGTCCTTGGAGCGCAGAAAGATTCGGGGCTGGACGGCGCGACCGTCCGCCGCGTGCGTTGGCATCACGCCAGGACAGGGCCTGGCCACCGGACCAACCACTTTGAGGATGCCATGATGAACAAACGCTTGCTGATTGCCCTGGCGGCCAGCCTGCTCCTGCCCGGCGGCCTGTCGGTCGCTCAGCCTGCACCGGCCGCGGCGCCCGGTCCAGTTCGGCTGCGCGGCGCCATCGACGCCGTGGGGCCGGACTTCCTCGACGTCACGACCCGTTCGGGATCGAAGGTCCACATGCAGTTGCCCGGCACGGCGCGGGTCGTCGCCGTCGTGAGCGCCAAGCTGAGCGACATCGCGCCCGACAGCTACATCGGCACGGCCGCGGCACCGCAGCCCGACGGCAGCTTGAAGGCGTTGGAGGTCCACATCTTCCCGCCCAGCATGCGGGGCGCCGGCGAGGGGTCCCGCCCCTGGGACCTGGGGGGCGGCTCCACGATGACGAACGGCACCGTGGGAAGCCTGGTCGGCACGAGCGGGCGGACGGCGACGGTGAGGTACGGCGATGGCGAGAAGAAGGTCGTCATCCCCGACGACGTGCCGATCGTGACCTTCGACCCCTCGGACCGCACGGCGCTCAAGCCCGGCGCGAAGGTCGTCGTCAACGGCCAGCGCACGGCCGACGGCTCCCTGACGGTCGCTTCGGTCTCCGTCGGGAAAGACGGGCTGGCCCCGCCGATGTAGGCGCGATGAGGCGCGGTCCGCGGCGGCCCCGCTGCGGCGGACCCCGCACCTCAAGGTGACGAAGACCCACACCGGCCCCTGCATCACCCCAACGCGCGCAGCACCGCCGCGAGCGCCGGCACATCCCGGTCCGGCAGCGGGAGCCGGGGTGGGCGCGGCGGCCCCATGTCGCGGCCGATCAGCCGCAGCGCCGCCTTCGTGCCGCTGACGTAGCGCGGGCCGCCGACCCAGGGCAGCAGCGGCGCCAGGCGGCGATACAGCGGCAACGCCGTCGCGCGGTCCCCCGCGGCGGCGGCGCGGAACATCTCCGCCGACAGGCGCGGCGCCACGTTGCTGCACACCGCGACCCAGCCGACCGCGCCCAGCCACGCGCTCTCATAGCCCAGGACGCCCGCGAACACCGCCATGCGGCCGTCGCAGGCAGCGATGATGTCCCGCACCCGCGTCACGTCCAACGTGCTCTCCTTCACGTAGCGGCAGCCCTCGATGGTCGAGAGCCGGGCGAGGATGGGGGGCGTCAGGTCCACGTTGGCGGTGGCGGGGTTGTTGTACACCATGACGGGCACGTTGATCGCGTCGGCGATGGCCTTGTAGTGGACATACAGCTCGTCCTCGCTCGGCACGCTGTAGAACGGCGGGATCACCATGACGCCGTCGGCGCCCAGCCGCTCCGCCTCCCGGGACAGCGCGACGGCCTCCCGCGTGTCCTCGGCGCCGGTGCCGATCAGCACGGGCACGCGCCCGGCGGCGGCGCGGACCACGGTTTCGGTGATGGCGGCGCGCTCCTCCCGGCTGACGGACAGGAACTCCCCGGTCGAGCCGAGCGGGACCAGGCCGTCGATGCCGTTCGCGACCTGGAACTCCACCAGGCGCTCGAGGGCGTGCAGATCGACCGCGCTGCCGTCCGGGGTGAAGGGGGTGACGAGCACCGTGTAGGTGCCGCGGAACGCTTGGGTCATGCTTGTTCCTCTGGCAGGCGGCGGCGGGGCGTGCAAGTCTCGCGCCGATGCGCCTCCATGATCCCCGCCCGGCCGGGCCGACGCTCCATCTCCGCTTCGAGGGCAAGCCGGTCGCGGCGCAGGCAGGGGAGACGGTCGCCGCCGCCCTGTCCGCCGCGGGGCATGCGGCCTTCCGCCGCACCGCGGGCGGGGCGCCGCGCGGGCTGTGGTGCGGCATGGGCGCCTGCTTCGACTGCATCGTCACCATCGACGGCCGCCCGGCGCAGCGCGCCTGCATGACGGCGGCGGCCGACGGGATGGAGATCGGCGCCGGCCCCGCCGCCGCCTTGCCGAGGCCGTTGCCGGAGATCGTGCTGACGCCCGGGGTGCTGGTGGTGGGCGGCGGCCCGGCCGGGCTGTCCGCCGCGGTCGCCGCGATGGAGGCCGGCGCCGACGTGCTGCTGCTGGACGAGCGCGCGGCGTTGGGCGGGCAATACTACAAGCCAGCCGCAGCACCCGATGCGCAGGCCCGGCGGGGCGACCGGCTGCGCGCCCGCGCCGCCGCCGTGCCGACCATGCGGGCGGCGGTGTGGGGCGGGTTTCCCGGCCCGGACGGACCGGAGATCACGGCCGTGGCCGCGGAGGCACGGCTGCTGCTGCGTCCCCGCCAGCTCGTGCTGGCGATGGGCGCGCATGAGGCCGCGTTGCCCATCCCGGGCTGGACCCTGCCGGGCTGCATGACGACGGGCGCGCTGCAAAGCCTGGTGCGCAGCCACCGGGTCAGCCCCGGCCGTCGCGTGGTGGTGGCCGGCAACGGGCCGCTGAACCTTCAGGTCGCGGCCGAACTGCTGCGCGGCGGCGGCCAGGTCGCCGCGGTGGTCGAGGCTGCGGCGCGGCCGGCCGGGCTGGGCATGGCGCTCGCCTCGCCGTCCTTGGCCTGGACGGGGCTGCGGCTGCTCGCGGAACTGCGCCGGGCCGGCGTCCCCGTGCTGTGGCGCACCCGGCCGGTGGCGGTGCTGGGAACCGGGCGGGCGCGTGGCCTGCGCGTCGCCGGGCCGGAGGGGGAGCGGGTGATCGACGCCGACGCCGTGGCGCTCAACTGGGGGTTCCAGGCAGAGACCGGCCTGGCCCGCGCGCTCGGCGCCACGCATGTCGTGACGGAAGGCCGGCTGGAGACCGTGACGGACCCGGACGGGCGAACCAGCCTGCCGGGGGTGTTCTCGGTCGGCGACGGGGCGCGGCTGGGCGGGGCGCAGGTGGCGCTGCACCGTGGCCGGGCGGCCGGGCTGGCGGCGGCGCGCGCCCTGGGCCGGACCGCGGCGGCGCCCCCGCGCGCGGCGCTGCGGCGGGCGGAGCGGTTCCAGCGCGCGCTGTGGCGGGGCTTCGCCGCCGTCCCGCCCGATCCGGCTGCCCTGCCCAACGACACGATCCTGTGCCGGTGCGAGGAGGTGTCGGCCGGCGCGGTCCGGGATGCGCGGGACGCCGGCGCCGGGTCGCTGGCGACGGTGAAGCGCGCCACCCGGGCGGGCATGGGGCGCTGCGGCGGGCGGTATTGCGGCGCGGCCCTGGCCCGGCTGTGCGGCGCCGTGGCGGAGGCCGGCTTCGCCGCGCCGCGCGCGCCGCTGCGGCCCGTGCTGGCCGGCCTGATCGCGGCGGACCATCCGGAACCAGCGGACGAGGCCGTGGCGCTGCCGACGCCCACGCGCTGGACGACCGCCGGCGCGGGAACGCTGCCGGGCGATGCCGCGGTGGCGGTGATCGGCGGCGGCATCGTCGGCCTGGCCACGGCGCTGTTCCTGGCGCGTGACGGCGTGGACGTGGTGCTGCTGGACCGCGGCGAGCCGGGCATGGGCGCCAGCACCGCCAACGCCGGGAGCCTGCATGTGCAGCTTGTGCCTTATGTTTATGCGGCCGGCACCGGCGGCCCGATGGCGGACGCGCTGCCGCTCGGCCCCGCCAGCATCGCGCTGTGGCGGGAGATCGCGCGGGACGCGAACGAGACCCTGGGCCTGCGGACCGAGGGCGGGCTGGTCCTGGCGGAAACCATGGCGGAATTGGAGCTGCTGCGCGGCAAGGCGGCGTTCGAGCGCAAGTGCGGCATCCCGTCGGAGGTGATCGGCGCCGACGACCTGCGGCTGCTGGCGCCGGGGCTGGGGGATGGCTTCGTGGGCGCCGGGTTATGCCCGTCCGAGGGCCAGGGCGATCCGCTGCGCGGCGCGATGGCTTTGCTTGCCTTGGCCCGGCGCGCCGGGGTGCGCTTGGCGCCGGGGCTGTCGGTGACGGGGTTGCAGCGGGACGGCGCGGGCTGGCGGGTGGCGACGAGCGCCGGGGCGATCCGCGCCGGTCAGGTGGTGAACGCGGCGGGCGTGCAGGCCGGGCGCATCGGCGCGCTGGCGGGCGTGGAGGTGCCGGTCCACGCGCTGGTGCAGCAGGTGGTCGCGACGGAGGCCGCAGCCCCCATGCTGCGCCAGTTGGTGGCCTGGACCGGGCGGCATCTGTCCCTGAAGCAGGGCGACGGCGGCCACTTCCTGATCGGCGGCGGCTGGCCCGGCACGCACGACGCGCACGGGGCCGCGCAGGTCCGGCGCAGCAGCCTGGAGGGCAACCTCGCCTTGGCCGGCCGGGCCTTGCCGGGGCTGCGCGGGGTGCACGTCCTGCGCGCCTGGACCGGGCTGGCCCCGCATCTGGACCGCGCCCCGGTCATCAGCGCGACGCCGGGCCTGCCGGGGCTGTGGCACGGGGTGACGGGCAACGGCTACACGCTGGGGCCGGTCGTCGGCCGGATGCTGGCGGACGCCGTGCAGGGGCGGGCCGCGCTGCCGCGGGCGTTCAGCCTGTGAGCGCGCCCAGCGCCGCCCGGAGCATCGCCGCCTCCGCCGCATCGACCGGCCCGACCGGCGGGCGCACCGCGGCGCACGGAATCCGGCCGAGCGCGAGCAGGCACCATTTCAGCCGCGCCGTGGCCCGGCCGGGCGGCGGCCGGCCGTAGATCGCGGTGGCGAGCGGCACGATCCGCTCGTGCACAACGCGGGCGGCCGGCAGGTCGGACCGGCGCACCGCGGCGTCCAGCGCCAGGATTTCGCCCGGCGCCAGAACCGCAAGGGACACCATGCTGCCGTCGCTGCCATGCGCCATGCAGGCCAGCAGATGCTCGTCGCCGCTCGCCAGCACCGCCACGTCCGGGCGGCGGGCGCGGACCTGGCGGCGCAGCGCGTCGTAGCGGCTCACCTCCCAGCCGCCCTCCTTGATGCCGACCACCGCCGGCAAGGCCAGGAGCCGGTCCAGCACCGCCGGGGAATAGGCCATGCGCCCGGCGGCGTGGCTGCCCTGGAACAGGAACAGCGGCAAGCCCGGCACCGCGTCCGCGACGGCGCGGTGGTGACGCTCCGCCATCGCCTCGTCCTGCGCCAGGGCGAAGCCGTTGGGCGCGAACACCATGACGGCGTCGGCGCCCGCCACGGCCGCGGCCTCCGCCTCCCGCGCGGCCTCACGGCTGCTCTCCTGGTTCACGCCGGCCACCACGATCCGGCGGGCGCCGACGGCGGCGACGGTGGCCTCCACGGCCCGGCGCTTCTCCGCCGCGGTCAGCACGGCGTTCTCCCCGGCATGGCCGTTGCACAGCACGCCGGCCATGCCGGGATGCCCGGCGCAGGCGGCGGTATGGGCGGCATAGGCGTCCCAGTCCGGGGAGAAGTCCGGGCGCATCGGCAGCACGGTGCTGGGATAGATGCCGTGCCAGCCGGCGGGGCCGCCGGGGATCATGCCGGCACGTCCAGCACCCGGACCGGCGTGCCGGCATAGCCGCGGCCGAACCGGCGTTCCAGCGCGCGCTGCGCGAAGTCCCACAGGGTCGTCAGCGCCAGGTAATAGACAGCCGCGACGCAGTAGACCTCCAGCACCTCGAACTTGAGCTGCATGATCATCTGGCTGCGCCGCATCAGCTCCTCCATGGAGATGACCGACGTGATGCTGGTCGCCTTCAGCAGCCCGTTCACGCTGTTGCCGAGCGGCGGGATGATGATGCGGAACGCCTGCGGCAGCGTCACAAGCCACACCGTCCGCCACCGGCTCAGGCCCAAAGCACGCGCCGCGTCCCCCTGGCCCGGCGCCACGCCGGAGAAGCCGGCCCGGATGATCTCGCTGAGATACGCGCCCTCGTTCAGCGTCAGCGCCACGAAGGCGGAGGTGACCACGCCGAACTTCAGGCCGAGCTGCGGCAGGCCGGTATAGACGATGACCAATTGCACCAGCAGCGGCGTGCCGCGGAACACCCAGACGTAGAAGGCGGCCACGCGCGGCAGCACCCGGCCGCCCTCCGCCCGCATCAGCGCCAGGACGGTGCCGAGCAGCAGCCCGCCCAGCAGCGACACCACCGTCAGCCCCACCGTGACCAGCATGCCGCCCAGCAGGAAGCCGTTGTCGAGGTAGCCGAGGAACGCCTGGACGTCGAACACCGGGACGCGGCGGCTATTGCGGCCCGGGCCCGCGGATGGCGAAGTCGCCGGGCAGCTTCGCCAGGCCGAACTTGTCGAACAGGGCGTCATAGGTGCCGTCCGCCCGGATCTCCTTGAACGCCGTCACCGCCGCTTCCGCCACCGCGCGGTCGCGGAAGCCGAAGGTGATGTCGGTGCCGCCGAACCCGGTGAGCAGGAGCTGCATCCCGCGCTGCCTGCTGATCGCCCGCGCCGCGTCCTCCACGATGATGACCACCTCGACCTGCCCGGCACGGAGCGCCGCCGTCGCCTCCGTCGCGGTGCTGAAGGTGCGGAGGTCGATGGGCTTCAGCCCGCGCTTCGCCATGTCCTCGTTCGCTTCCTTCGCCTTGCGTTCCTGGTAGGTCCCGATCTCGATGGCGCCGACCCGGCCGGCCAGGTCGTCGAAGGACTTGAGGCTCAGGCCCGACGACGCCATGCCGAACACGCCGATGGCCTGCTGCGCGAAGGGGACCATGTACATCAGCCGCGACCGCTCCTCGGTCCAGAACATGCCGGTGTCGATGCCGTCGAAGCGCGCGCCGCGCAGCGCCGGCACCATGGCGGGGAAGTCCATGCGGACGAATTCGGTGGGCGCGCACATGCGCTTGCCCAGCTCCCGCCCCAGCTCGACGTTCAAGCCTTGCAGCTCGCCACGCTCGTCCACGAACTGCTGCGGCGGCAGGGTCGGGTTGATCGCAAGCTGCAGCTTGCCGGGCTGGACCAGGCTGGCGGACGGCACCTTGGGCGCGCATTGCGCCCAGGCGGACCCGGACAGCGCCGCCAGGACAAGGAACGGCACAAGCCGGCAAGCGATGCGCATGGATGCTCCTGCGGAAATAGAAAAAGAGACAGCAAGGATCATGCCATTACGTTCAAGGCCCCGCGTTGCGCGGCTTGGGGCAGACGTGCGCCGCGTGATGGACGCAGGCGACTGCCATGCTCGTCCGGGCACGCCGCATGCTCCAACCATCCGAGATAACGGCCGGACAGGCTGAGGTTCAGCCAGCAGCACGTTGACCTGGTCAGAAGATGGCTTCCTAATTGCCCGAATAGTCAAATGTAGGTTGCCTGGAGCTCATGCCGGTTGCCCAGCCAGATTGTCTCGTCGTCGGGTCCGGCATCGCGGGGGTGTGTGCGGCGCTGTTCATCCAGTCCGCGGGCGGCGGGGTGACGATCATCGATCCCGGCGATCCCGGCACTGGCGCCTCGTTCGGCAATGCCGGGATCGTGGTCAACACCAAGCTGATGCCGGTGTTCGCCGGGCTGACGCCGGGCCGGCTGCTGGCGATGCTGCGTGACCCGTCCTCGCCGCTCAACGTCCGCTGGTCGCGCCTGCTCGGCCTCTCGCCCTGGTTCCTCCGCATGCTGGCGAACGCGAACGAGGGGCGGGTGCGGGCGATCACCCGCGCCCTGGCCAATCTCTGCCAGAACGGCGAGCGCACCTATGCCGCCTTGTGGCAGGCGGCCGGCATGGGCGACCTGGTGCGCGCCCATGGATCGCTGGCGCTGAGCCTGAGCGAGGAGGACCGGGACCGCAACTGGGACGGGCCGCTGGCGCTGCTGCGCTCGATGGGCGTGCCGATGGAGCGGTCCGGGCCTGCGGAGCTGAAGCGGCAATTGCCAGGAGGCCCCGAGCGCGGGCTATTTGTGCGAGAGGACGCTGATGCCGCTGTTCGAGACGTTCGCCCAGGCACCGGGCCTTGTGGCACAGCGGGAGACGGCCGGCCAGATCCAGGCGGTCGTCACCGAGCAGGCGCTGGGGACGACCTTCGGGCAGTTCGCACAACCCGCGGCGTTCCGCGCGAACATCCGGAACGTCGCGGGCTCGGCCATCCCGCTGTTCTGGCAGCTTGAAAAAGACTAGGTATTTGCTCCTATGGGCTGCCCAGGGCGACACGACCTCCCCGCTCGGCCATGTCCTCCGGAGCCGCCTCCATTCCTCCAGGCCGCCTCGCTGACACGGCTCACTCGACCGGCATCACGACGGGCGCACCCTTGTCCTTGACGAAGAAGGCGAGGAACTTGGCCGGCTTCGTCTTGCTCGCGTTGCGGCCGACCAGGTGGACGTCGGCCGGCCCCTCGTAGAAGGTCTGGCCGGGGTGCAGGGTGATCGGCGCCGCGTCCTTCACCTGCATGACGACCGAGCCTTCGAGCACATAGACGAAGACGTACGCACCGTGGCGATGGGCGGGGTCCGCCGCCCCGGGCGCATACTCCACCGTCATCATCGCGCCCTCCTTGCCGGCGATGCCGACGAGGTCGCGCGCGAGAAGCGGCGTCACTTTCGTGGTTTGCGCGGCGCCGGCGCTGGCGACGGAGATCAACGCACCGGCCAACAGCAGTTGCTTCATCGGGATGGACCTTTGCTTGAGGGAAAGGTTTGCGGCGCGAACCGGGGCCAGGTCGGAATGGGATATCCCCGGCCAGCCCGCAACAATCTTGAGCAGGGCCGGTGATCCGTCAACTGATCGCCACGGGTGATCGCCATGGGTGATCGCCACGGCGGTGCAGGGCCGTTGACCCCTAAACCGGACGGTTCGATACTGCGCGGGTTCCAAGGGGAAGGCGGCCGAAATGCGGAGGCGGGTTTCAGGTCTGGTGTTCGCAGCCGCGCTGACCGCGGCGGTCCAGGCGCAGGCAGACACGCTGGTCGTCTGCACGGAAGGCAGCCCGGATTTCCTGAACGCCGCGCTGAGCACGGCCAACACCAGCTTCGACGTGACCGAGCAAACGTCCGACCGCCTGATCGGGATGGAGGTCGGCGGCTCCGGCCTGGTGCCGGCGCTTGCAGAATCGTGGTCGGTGTCAGAGGACGGCCTGACCTATACCTTCAAGCTGCGCCGCGGGGTGAAGTGGCAGTCCAACGCGGCGTTCAAGCCGAGCCGCGAGTTCGATGCCGACGACGTGGCCTTCACCTTCAACCGCATGGCGGACCACGCTGCGCCCTACCATGGCCTCGACAGCGCCTACCCGGAGTTCCTGGACCTGGTCGAGCCGGTGTTCAAGGCGGTCCGCAAGCTGGACGACCACACGGTCGCCATCGACCTCAAGCAGCCCTATGCGCCGCTGCTGAATGCGCTGTCGATGCAGCCGTTCTCGATCTCCTCGGCCGAGTATGCGGACGCGATGCGGCGGGCGGGCACGCCGGAGCAGCTTGACCGCAGCCCCATCGGCACCGGCCCCTTCCAGTTCGTGCAGTACCAGCGCGACAGCACCGTCCGCTTCCGTGCCTTCCCGGACCATTGGGGCAAGGCGGCGGGGTCGCCGCGGGCCGCGAAGGTGGACAACCTCGTCTTCACCATCACCCCCGACCCGGCTATCCGCTACGCCAAGCTGCGCGCCGGGGAGTGCCAGGTCGCGCGCTACCCGAACCCCGCCGACCTCCCGTCCATGCGCGCCGACGAGGCGTTGCGGGTGCAGGAAAGCCCCATCGCCGCGATCAGCTACATCTCCTTCCGCACCGACCGGAAGCCCATGGACGACCGGCGCGTGCGGGAGGCGCTCAGCATCGCGGTGGACCTCGAAAGCCTCGTGCGCGCGGTCTTCCAGGGCAGCGGCAAGCCGACCGCCTCCATGGTGCCCGCGGCGCTGTGGGGCCATGACGCCACCCTGAAGCCCCGGGCCTACGACCCGGCGCGCGCCAAGCAACTCCTCATCGAGGCCGGCTATCCCGAGGGGTTCGAGACCGACCTGTGGGCCATCCCGGTCGCGCGCGCCTACATGCCGAGCGGCCGCCGGGCCGCCGAGATGATCCAGGCGGACTGGGACAAGATCGGCGTCAAGGCCCGCATCATCTCCTATGAGTGGGGCGAGTACTTGCGCCGGGCCAGGAGCGGCGAGGCGGCCATCGCCATGCTGGGAGGCACCTGGGACTACCCGGACCCGAGCCAGCTGCTCCTCGCCTGGAGCTGCGACGCCAGGCGGTCGGGCCGCAACACGGCCATGTGGTGCAGCGCGGCCTATGACGGCGCGCTGCTGGAGGCCAACCGGATCAGCGGCCAAGCCGAGCGGACGGCGCTGTTCGAACAGGCGCAGCGGGCCTTTCACGACGAGATCCCGGGCCTGCTGTTCGCGGACGTGGACGCCTTTGCCGTCACCCGGCGCAACGTGCAAGGCTTCAAGCTGCACTTCCTGGGCGGGCAGCCGTTCGGCGGCGTCAGCCTGGCGCCATAGGAGAACGCCCATGCAACTCGCGCTTGCCACCTGGCAGGAGGTGGAAGACCATCTCCGCACCCAACGCGGCTGCATCGTGCCAATCGGCTCGGTCGAGCAGCACGGGCCGAACGGCCTGATCGGCACGGACCACCTCGATGCGGAGTTCGTGGCCAAGGGCGTGGGCGACGCCATCGGCTGCATGGTGGCGCCCACGCTGGCCTATGGGATGTCGCAGCACCACCTGGCCTTCGCCGGGTCGGCGACGCTGCGGCCCTCGACGCTGATGCTGGTGGTGCGGGACGTGGTGACGTCGCTGGCCCGGCACGGGTTCGAGCGGTTCTTCTTCATCAACGGCCATGGCGGCAACGTCGCCACCGTGACCGCCGCCTTCGACGAGATCTACGCCGAGGCGTCGCTCGGCGCCAACAGGCCCGCCATCAAATGCCGCATGGCGTTCTGGTCCGGCGGGCCGCGCGCGACGAAGCTGGCGGACACGCTGTATGGCGACAGCAACGGCGGCCACGCCACGGCGGCGGAGGTGTCGCTCGCGCAACACTACCAGCCCGGCGCGATCAAGCACGCGCAGATGAGCCCGAAGGTCGCGCCCAAGAGCGGCGGTTTCTTCGAGGCGGCGGACTACCGCCAGCGGTTCCCCGACGGCCGGATCGGCTCCGACCCCTCGCTGTCAACGCCCGAGCATGGGGAGCAGCTCTATCACGCTGCGGTCGAGGACATGGTCGAGGCGTACCGGGCGTTCCTGGACTACTGACGCCGCCCTATGCCTGGCCTGCTGAAACGGCCCGACCCTCCCGAACAAGGCAACGACGCATGATGAGGCCGGCCGCCGTTCCCACGGTGCAGATCGACAACAGCCGCTGCCGCGTCGTCGAGTGGCGGTTCGCCCCCGGCGCCGCGACCGGATGGCACACGCACGCCCATGACTACGTGGTCGTGCCGATGACCACGGGACGCCTGCTGCTCGAAGAACCCGGCGGCGCCACGCGGCACGCCGCGTTGACGGCGGGGGTCAGCTACGCCCGCGCCGCCGGGGTGGAGCACGACGTCATCAACGACAATGACGGCGAGTTCGTGTTCGTCGAGATCGAGATGAAGTGAGCCGCCTCACGCCCCGGCCGGGAACACCTGCACCCGCACCGGCGTCGGGTGGTAGCCGTTGCAGGGATTGTTGACCTGCGGGCAGTTGGAGATGACGCACAGCACGTCCATCGCGGCCACCATCTCCACCGCCGAACCCGGCGCCGAAATCCCGTCCGCCACCACGAGGTCCCCGTTCTCTGCCACCGGCACGTTCATGAAGAAGTTCAGGTTGGGCACGATGTCGCGCTTGGTCATGCCGTGGCGCGACAGCTCCAGGCAGAAGTTGTCGCGGCAGGCGTGCTGGAACGTCGTGTCATGGCCGAAGCGGACGCTGTTGCTCTCGCAGGAGCAGCAGCCGGCCGAGGTGTCGTGCCGCCCGCAATCGTCCGCGGTGACGGTCAGCATCGCCCGGCCCTCGTTGGACATGATCCGGGTGCCCGTCGTGACATAGGCGCTCCCCTGGCAGCGCAGGGTGTCCTGGGCGCTGTAGCGCTCGGCGTGGTCGTGGGCGTTGTAGAACAGGGTGTCGATGGCCTGCTGCCCATGGACGTCCACCAGCCGCAGCCGCTCCCCCGCCCGGATGATGCCGGACCAGGGCTGCCGGGCGGGGATTTCGTGGTCGATGCGCGGGCGCGCCGGGCCATGGTGCGGGGAGCCGTCGAGGGTCGTGAGGCTCGGGCTGGCCACAGCGGGGGCGGTCACAGCGCGGCCTCCGTGTTCTCGAAGCCCCGGCGCGCCTCGGGGGACGCGATGCGGCAAGGGTCGTCGCCGGGGGCGGCGGGGCCGCGCCAGCGGATCGCCTCGATGGCGCCGGGGGCGTAGGCGGGGGCCGGGTCCAGCGGGTGCGGGGCGGTGGACAGCGCGAGGCGCAGCGGCATCTCCGCCCGGACCTCGATGAAATCGCCGGGCCGGCGGCCCCCGTCGCGCCAGGCGAAGCGGCCATCGGCGCCGACCGACACCGGGGCGAAGAAGGTGACGCAGGACCCGACATCCCGGCGCGACAGGCCCGACTTGAGGGCCGCCAGGACGAAGTTGTCCCGCGTGTTGCGCCACGGCCCCGGCCCGTACTGCGTCAAGGTGCTGGCGGCGGTCGATCCGCCCATCAGCGCGTCGTGCGCCCCGCCGCTGTCCTCGGTGATCGACAGCATGGCCCGGCCCATGTCGGAGAACAGCACGCGCCCGCGCCGCAGCGCCGCCGACCATTGGATCTTGAGCGTGTCGGCATGGTTCAGCCGCTCGGACGGGTCGTGCAGCGCCCAGGCGAGCAGGGCGGCGGCGCCATGGCCGTCGGTGTTGACCAGGCGCAGCCGGTCCCCGCGGTGCAGCGTCGCCGCCGCATACCACCCGCCCGGCACGGTCTCCCGATGCAGCACGCCCGCGGGATCGACCGGCGCCCCGTCCAGCGCGCTCAGCGGCAAGCTGGCGGCGACCTCCGTGCCGGCGGCACGCAGGGCCTCGTACCGGGCGCGGTGCGCGTCGATGCCGGCCTGCGCCTCGGAGGATATGTCCATCATCGTGCGACCCTGGCGTGGTTGGAATGCAGTAGCACCGAAAGCTCCCGCCGCAGCGCGTTGAACTCGGGCGAGGACACGTCGCGCGGGCGCCTCAACGAAATCGGCACGTCGCGCACGATGCGGCCGGGGCCGGGCGACATGACGACGACGCGGTCGGCGAGGAAGATCGCCTCCTCGATGGCATGGGTGACGAACACGACGGTGAGGCCGGTGCTGGCCCACAGCGCCAGCAGCTCGTCCTGCAGCCGCTCCCGCGTCATGGCGTCGAGCGCGCCGAACGGCTCGTCCATCAGCACCACGCTGGCGTCGTTGGCCAGCACGCGCGCGATGGCGACCCGCTGCTTCATGCCGCCGGACAGCTGGTGCGGGTAGGCGTCGGCGAACTCGGCGAGGCCGATCATGTCGAGGAACCGCTGCGTGGTGGCCGCGACCTCCGCCCGTCCCTTGCCGCGGCGTTCCGGGCCGAAGCCGATGTTGCGGCGCACCGACAGCCAGGGGAACAGGCCGTAATCCTGGAACACCATGCCGCGCTCCGGCCCCGGCCCCGTCACCCGCCGGCCGCGCACCTCGACCCAACCCTCGCTCGCCGTCTCGAAGCCCGCGATGATGCGCAGCAGCGTCGATTTGCCGCAGCCGGAGGCGCCGATCAGGCACACGAACTCGCCCCCGGCGACGCTCAGCGCCGCGTCCTGCAACGCCACCACTTCGCCCGCCGTCCCTGCGAAACGCTTGGTGACCGAATGCACCCGGATGGCGTCGAGCATGGGCGTCATCCGTGCTGCGGACTCCAGCGCAGCACCCGCCGTCCGAGCCGCAGCACCGCCTGGTCCGACAGGTATCCCACGGCGCCGATGGCGACCATGCCGGCGATGACGATCTCGGTCCGCGACAACTGCCGCGCGTCCATAATCATGGCGCCGAGACCCGTCTCCACCCCCGTCATCTCGCCCACGACGATCACGACCCAGGACAGCCCGAGGCCCAGCCGCAGCCCGGTGAAGATGCCCGGCAGCGACGCCGGCAGCACCACGCGGGTGAACATGGCGGCCGGCGTGGTGCCGAGCATCGCCGCCGCCTCGAACAGCCGCGGCTCCACGCTGCGCACGCCGAACACCGTGTTGACCAGGATGGGATAGAACGCGCCGAGCGCCACGAGGAAGAAGGCCGAGCGCGGGCCCAGGCCGAACACGATCATGGACAGCGGCAGCCACGCCGTGACCGGCACCGGGCGCAGCACCTGCAGCACCGGGTCGAGCAGGGCACGCGCCAGCCAGACCCGGCCGATGGCGAGGCCCAGCGGCAGGGCGATGGCCGCAGCCAGCAGGAACGCGCCATACACGCGGGACGCGGAGGCGACGATGTGCGTCAGCAGCATCCCGCTGAACGCATCGTCGTTGATGCCGCCGACGCCCAAGTCCCACAACGCCAGCCCGACCTCGCCCGGCGCCGGGATCAGCCGGTAGCCGCCGCCGCGGGTGGACGCCCACCAGGCCCCAAGCGCCAGCACGGGCAGCGCCATGGCGAGCGGCAGTTGCAGCCGCCGCAGGAGGCGGGACGGCGCCACGCCCGCTACGCGGCCGCGACCTCGTCCGAGAAGCGCGGGTCGAGGAAGGCGAAGTCCGGCAGGGCGCGGATTTGCTTCGCCTCCAGCATGTGCTCGGCGTAGGTCTTGGACTGCGCGACCATCTCCGGCGTCATGCGCCAGTTCAGCTCGACGTTCGGCAGCGACACGG
>CAXULX010000059.1:0-26140 GCA_964252005.1 uncultured Acetobacteraceae bacterium
AGAACGGCGGATTGAGGTTCAGAGCGCGCACGGCAGGTCCCTCGACCCGGCCCCGGGCCGCAGCCACCTGCTCGGCATAACCCATGCCCATCACGGTTCCCCCTAGAAATTGCGCTTTGGCGCTTGAGGGGCACGTTATTTGAAAATGGGACTAAGTCAAGGCGGTCGTCGGCGGGCGATCCTGCGCCCGTGGGAACACGCGGTTGCGCGCGCGATGGGCCTTGGATGCGACGCCTCCTGCACCCCTGACCGCGAAACGATCATCCGCAAGCGCGACCCGATCCAGGACGGCCATGGTCCGATCAACGCCGCTATCCCAGGTAAGCCTCGCGCACCGCGTCGCTGTTCAGCAGTTCCGGCCCCGGCCCGGAGAGCACGACCTCGCCGGATTGCAGCACATACGCCATCTGCGCGATCTCCAGCGCCATGAACGCGTTCTGCTCCACCAGCAGCACCGTCACGCCGAGCTTGTTGATCGCCAGGATCGTCTCGAACACCTGGTCCACGACCTGCGGCGCCAGGCCCATGCTCGGCTCGTCCATCAGCAGCGTGCGCGGACGGGACATCAGGGCGCGGCCCATCGCCAGCATCTGCTGCTCGCCCCCCGACAGCGTGCCGGCCAACTGCGTGAGCCGCTCCCGCAGCCGGGGGAACAGGCTCAGCACCCGGTCCAGCTCCGCCGCCAGCTCGGCGCGCGAGGAGCGCCGGCGGAACGCGCCCATGCTCAGGTTCTCCCGCACCGTGAGGCGCGCGAACACGCGCCGCCCCTCCGGCACCTGCACCAGGCCGAGCGGCACCAGGTCGTGCGGCGGCACGTCCGTGACGTCCCGCCCCGCCAGCATCACGCGCCCGGCGCCCAGGGTGCGGAGGCCGCAGATGGCGTTGAGCGCCGTGGTCTTGCCCGCGCCGTTCGCGCCGACCACGGCGCAGATCGTGCCCTCCGCCACCGCCAGCGACACGCCCCGCAGCGCGCGGATGTTGCCATAGCTGACATGCAGGTCGAGCGCCGCCAGCGCGCTCAAGCGTGGCTCTCCAGCGCGTCCATGCCGTGCCGCGCCGCACGCGCGCCCAGATAGGCGGCGATCACCGTGGGGTCCGCGCGGATTTCGGCCGGCGTGCCCTCGGCAATGCAGGCGCCGTGGTCCAGGACGCTGATGCGCTCGGAGATGCCCATGACGACGCGCATCTGATGCTCGATCAGCAGGATCGTCAGCCCGTGCTGGTCGCGCAGCGCCCGGATCAGTTCGAGCATGGCGTGGCTCTCGACCGGGTTCATGCCGGCGGCCGGCTCGTCCAGCAGCAGCAGCACCGGCTCGATGGCCATGGCGCGGGCGATCTCCAGCCGGCGCTGGTCGCCGTAAGGCAGGTGCCGGGCCAGGCGGTCGCCGCGCCCGGCCAGGCCCACCGCCCCCAGCAGCGCCCGCGCCCGGGCCACGGTGTCGCGCACCTGGCGGCGGTGCGCCGCGGTGGCCAGGAGCGCGCCCAGCAGCGCCTCCGGCCGTTTGGCGTCCAGCCCGACCATGATGTTCTCGATGGCCGTCAGGTCGGGGAACAGCCGGATGTTCTGGTAGGTGCGGGCGATGCCGTGCTTCGCGACCACGTCCGGCCGCAATCCGTCGATGCGCACGCCGTCCAGATGAACCTCCCCCGCGCTGGGCTGCACGAAGGAGGTCAGGCAGTTGAACAGCGTGGTCTTGCCGGCGCCGTTCGGGCCGATCACGCTGTGGATGGCGCCCCGGGGTATCTCCAGGTCCACTTGGCTGATCGCCAGCAGGCCGCCGAACCGCTTGCTGACGCCCCGTGCCGACAGCAGCGGCCCGGAGGCGCCGCCCGTCACGCCGCCTCCCGGTGCAGGACCGCCTTTGGATTGAGCCCCTCGGGCTTCAGCCGGACGACCGCGATGATGACCAGGCCGTAGATCAAGTAGCGGTATTCCCCGAGGTCGCGCAGCACCTCCGGCGCGCCGATGAGTGCTGCGGCGCCGACCAGCACGCCAGACAGGCTGCCGATGCCGCCCACGACCAGGATCGCCAGCACGTTGACCGAAACCAGAAGCTGGAAGCTCTGCGGAAACGCCGAGCCGACCATGCCCGCGAAGATGCCGCCCGCCAGCCCGGCGAACGCGGCGCCCATGGTGTAGGCGGACAGCTTGACCCGGACCAGCGCGATGCCCAGCGCCTGCGCCACGTCCTCGTCCTCCCGCACCGCGAGCCAGCGCCGGCCCAGCCCGGAGTGCTGCACCCGCCACGCGACGTAGCCGGCCAGCGCCGTCAGGCACGCGGTCATGTAGAACAGCCGCGTGGGCGAGCCGAGCACGAGGCCGAACAGCGACGGCTTGGGGATGTTGACGATGCCCTGCGCGCCCCCCAGCAACGGCTTGAGCATGTCGGACAGCACCAGCACGCGGATGATCTCGCCGAGGCCGAGCGTCGCGATGGCGAGGTAGTCCCCCCGCACCTTCAGCACCGGCAGGCCGAACAGGAACCCGGCGGTGGACGCGGCCAGGATCGCGAACGGCAGGGCCGCGAAGAACGGCAGGTGGCCGCCCGCGCCCGCCGGGTCCGCCGTCAGCAGCGCCACGGTGTAGGCGCCCACGGCGAAGAACGCGACGAAGCCGAGATCGACCAGCCCGGCCAGCCCCAGCTCGATGTTCAGGCCCAGCCCCATCAGCGTGTAGAGGCAGACCAGCATCATCACCTGGGCGACGAAATCGTTGGTCAGCGCCGGCAAGGCCAGCACCGCCAGCAGGGCCAGCAATTGCAGCGCGAGCTTGCCCCGGGCCGGCAGCCGGCCGAACGCCCCGGCGCCGGGGCGGGCCGCCAGCACGGCGCCGACGGCCGCCGCCGCGGCGGCGCCCGCGGGCAGCACGCCGTCATAGGTGAAGGCCCAATCCTCGACGCCGCCGATCCCGCCCAGGACGCCGCGGATCAACTCGCGCAACAGCCCGGCCACCACGACGCCGCCGAGCGCGCCCGCCACGATCCGCCGGGTCAGCCGGCCGCACAGCACGAGCGCCGCGCCCAGCCCGGCGGCAGCAGCCCCCGCCGCCGCCAGCAGGAGGGCCGCCTGTGGTCCGGGCAGGCCGAAGCCGATCCGGTTCAACGTGACCGGGGTGAGCGAGACCAGCATCCAGCGCAGGTTGGCCGCGCCGGCGGCGGCGGCCAGGCCGATCAGCAGCCCGCCGGCAACCGCCCCCGCGACGGCCGCAGCCGCAACCGTGGCCCCCGTGGGAACGCGCCGGGAGAGCGCCACGCCGCCGCCGAGCGCTATCGCCAGCATCAAGGCGTGCCCGATGTCCAGCACGCCCACCACCAGTGCCTTGTTGCTGAACTGGCCGAACAGCCCGACCAGCACGGTGAAGGCGCAGCACGCAACGATGGACAACGCGACGGTGCCCACGGCGCGCAGCCCGGCCGACACGGGGATCACGCCGGACGCGACGGTGCCGACCTGCGGCGCGTCGGCGAGTCCGCTCGCCATCCGGTCAGGCCCTCGCCGTGGACAGCCGCTCACCGAGCAGGCCGCGCGGGCGGAAGATCAGCACCATGACGAGCATGGTGTAGGCAATCGCGTCACGAAGCTGATAGGGCGAGTCGACGCCCAAGCCCTCCAGGAACGCCGCCGGCCCCAGGCTCTCGACCAGGCCCAGCGCGTAGCCGCCGAGCATGGCGCCGGGGATGTTGCCGATGCCGCCCAGCACCGCGGCGCCGAACCCCTTCACGCCCAGGAAGAAGCCCATGAAGAACGAGATTTGCTTGAACACCAGGCCGTACAGCAGCCCGGCGATGCCGGCGAGCGCGCCGCCGAGCGCGAAGGTGAACACGATGACGCGGTCCACGTTGATGCCCATCAGCGTCGCGGCGTCCCGGTCCTCCGCCACCGCGCGCATGGCGGTGCCGATGCGGGTCCGCATGACGATGAGCGTCAGCACCACCATCGTGAGCACGGCGGCGGCCACCACCACCACCTGCACCCGCGGCACGGAGAACCCGGCGACCGACACGATCCCGTCCACCGACGGCATGGAGGGGAACGCCTTGTTCTGCGCACCGAACATGCCGCGTGCCGAGTATTCCAGCACGAAGGACAGCCCCAGCGTGCTGATCAACGGGGCCAGCGACCGGCCCCGGCGGAACGGGCGGTAGGCGATGCGCTCCGCCAGCACGGCGACGCCGGCGGAGACGGCGATGCAGACGACGGTCGCGATGGCGAAGCTGAGCGCCGGGTCAGGCCCGAGGATGCCGGCGCGGTTGCAGGCCAGCAGCGAGAAGCAGGCGGCGTAGGACCCGAACATGAACACGTCGCCATGGGCGAAGTTCACCATGCGGAGGATGCCGTACACCATGGTGTAGCCGAGCGCGATCAGGGCATAGATCGCCCCGATGGTCAGCCCGAAGGCGAGGAAGGAGAACCACTCCGCCCGGCTGTAGCGCGGGTGCAGCAGCCCGGCGACGAAGCCCGTCCCCACCACCGCCACGACCGCCACGCGCAGCGCGAGCAGGAACCAGTCCACAAAGGTCGCGCGCCGCAGCCAGTCCTGCATCATGGTGCCGCCACGCGCTACGGGAACACCTTCTTGGGGTTGGTGCCGAGCTTGAAGCTGCTGGAATCGCCGCTCACGTACTCGAACACGGCGAAGTTGGATGAGCCGCAGTCGCCGTTCTTGTCGCAGGTCAGCTTGCCGGTGATGCCGTCCAGGTCCGTGGTCTGCATCAGCGCGTCGCGCAGCGCCTTGCGGCCGATATAGGTGTCGCCGCCGGCGTCGGTCTTGGCCACCCTCTCGATGGCGCCCATCATCGCGAGCGCCGCGTCGTAGCCGTTGCCATGGAAGCCGCCGATGGGGTCCTCCCCGAACTTCTCCTTGTACTTCGCCAGGAAGTCGCCGTAGCGCGCGCCCATCAGCTTCGGGTCGTTGTTCACGCCCGTGAGCCGGTAGCCGACCGCGCCGTCCCCGGCCGCATCGAGGAACGCGGGCGCCATCACGGCGTCCGTGCCGAGCACGGGAGTGCTGGCGAGCGTCGGCACCTCCTTCACCTGCCGCACGAGGTAGGCGGATGCGCCGACGAAGATCGGCGCGAACAGCAGCTCGGGCTTGGCGGTGCCGATCCGGGTCAGCACGGGGCGCAGGTCGGTGTCGGAGGGGGAGATCGCCTCCGCGGCCACGATGGCGCCGCCGGCGGCCTTGAACTGCCGGGCGAAGGCGTTGACCAGTTCCTCGGCATACAGGCTGCCGTCATGCATCGTCGCGACCTTGGCCGCGTGGACGCTTTGCGCGTACTTGACCGCGGCGGCGGCGCCGTTGATGTCGTTATAGACGAAACGCACGATGCCCTGGAGGCCCACGGGCCGGTCGGGTGCGGTCAGCGCGGGCGCGGTGGCGCTGGTCACCGCCTGCGGCATGCCGGCGTTCCACAGGATGGGCGCGCCGCCGCGCGATTCGGAGGAGCAGGCCGTGCCGAGCACGCCCACGATCTGCTTGTTGGACGCGAGCCGGGTGGCGCCGGTCTGGCCGCCCTCCACGCTGCACTGCCCGTCTTCCGGGAGGTACTTGATGGGATGGCCGACCAGCATGTTCTTGTGGTCGTCGAACGCGATCTCCGCCCCGCGCGACGCATCGACGCCGAGCGAGAGGTCCGGCCCGGACAGCACCAGCAGCGCGCCGATCAGGATCGGCTGGCCGCGGGCGATCTTCACCACGCCCACCTCGTCCGTCACCGGCCCCAGCGTCTCCGCCCGCGCGGATATGGAGAGGGGGCCGGACAGCATCGTGGCGGCCAGGCAGCCCGCGGCGAACCCGCGCAGGACGGCACGTCGAACATCAATCGTCATCTTGCGGCAACTCCCGGTGGGAACCCGGAGCGGGTTCGGCCCACGGAACTTTGCAAGACCCGTGCCAAATAAGTCGCAGGGCTGCGACTTTTTTGGATTCCGGTGACCGCTCCGGCCGGCCCAAGCCGCTGCGGGCGCCGGGCGTCTTCCCGGTGGGCCATGGCCGGTTCCGCAACGACCGGACGCCGGCACGATAGCTGCATCCCTCGCAGGCCATGCATGGAGGACCCTGGATGCGCCCCTGGCTGATCGCCGCTGCCATGCTGGCCCCGCTCTCCGCCCCAGTGTCCGCCCAGGCGGCCGGGACGTTGCGGTTCGGCCTGGACTTCGACCTCGACAGCTTCGACCCCGCCCGCAGCGGCTCCTACATCGAGCGCGTCGTGAACCTGTCGATGTGCGACCAACTGCTTGACCTCGACGCCTCGCTGAACCTCGTGCCGGAACTGGCGACCGCTTGGGAGTGGTCGCCCGACCGCCTGGCGCTCACGCTCCATCTGCGCGACGGCGTGCAGTTCCAGGACGGCGCACCGATGGACGCGGAGGCCGTGCGCGCCAACCTCGAACGCTACCGCACCGCCCCCTACAGCGCCCGCCGCGGCGAGTTGAAGCCGATCACGGCCGTCGAGGCGGTGGACGCCCGCACCGTCCGCATCCGCCTGTCCACGCCCTACACCCCGCTGCTGGCGCTGCTCGCCAGCCGGTCCGGCCTCATGCTGTCCCCGCGCATCCTGGACCAGCCGACCGAGGCCATCGCCGCGCACCCCGTCTGCGCCGGGCCGTTCTCGTTCGTGGAGCGCGTCGCCCAGGACCACATCACCTTGCAGCGTTTCCCCGGCTACTGGAACGCCGCCGCCGTGGGCCTTGACCGCATCGAGTTCCGCGTCATGCCGGACTCGACCGTGCGGCGGGTGAACCTGCAATCCGGCCAGCTCGACATCGCCAACCGCCTGGCCGCCACCGACGTGCCCGTCGTGGAGGCGGACCGGCGGCTCCGGGTCGTGCAGATGCCGTCCATCGGCTTCGAGATGCTGTCCTTCAACCTGAGCCATGGCCCCGCGGCGGACACGCCGTTCGGCCGCGATGTCCGCGTGCGCCAAGCCCTCGCCAAGTCGATCGACCGCGACGGCATCAACCAGGTCGTGTTCGAAGGGCGCTTCATCCCGAGCAACCAGACCGAGGCGCCCGGCAGCCGCTACTGGGACCCGGCCCACCCGATCCCGCCGCGCGACATCCCGGGCGCCCGCGCCCTGCTGGCCGCCGCCGGGGTCCCGCACCCCAAGCTCACTTTGAGCGTCGTGAACAACCCGACGGACGTGCAGGTGGGCGAGGTGATCCAGTCCATGGCGGCCGAAGCCGGCTTCGAGGTGACGCTGCAGAAAGGCGAGGCGGTGTCGCAGACCGACGCGGCGGCCCGGGGCGAGTACGAGGCATACCAGGTGATCTGGAGCGGCCGGCCGGACCCGGATGGCAACACGAGCCTATGGATGCGCTGCGGCGCGCCGCTGAACTGGACCGGCTGGTGCAGCCCCGTCCTGGAGGCGGCGCTGGACCGGGGCGCCACCGCCTCCGACCCGGCGGAGCGCGCCCGCGCCTACCACGACGCGACGGATGCCTGGATGACGGACCTGCCCTACTTTCCGCTGTATCACTTCACTTGGCTCTGGGGGGTGAGCGACCGCGTGGCCGGGTTCAGCCCACGCCCCGATGGCCTGTTCCGCCCGGTTGGAATGTCGATGCGGCCCTGAGCCTTTGGCTCAATACAAGCGGCCCTGAGCCTTCGACTCAATACAGCATGCCGCGCGCCAGGACGTTCTCCATGGCGTCGAACCGCCTTGCACGCCACCATGCGTAGTTGCGGGCGAAGATATCGACGATGCGGCCGTTCTCCGCCTCGACCGTGCTGGCGGAGTGCGGGCTGATCAGCACGTTCTCCAGGTCCCAGAGCGGGCTGTCCGCCGGCAGCGGTTCCGTCGCGGTCACGTCGAGCGCCGCGAAGCCGATTGCGCCGGATCGGAGCGCCGCGATCAGGGCGGGCTCATTGATCACCGCGCCGCGTCCGATGTTCACCACGGCCGCCCCGCGCGGCATCACCGACAAAGCCTCGGCGTCGATCAGGCCTTCCGTCTCCGGCGTATGCGGCACCGTGACGACCAGGGCGTCGGCCCGTGCCAGGGCGGCGTGCAGCGCGCGTGTCGGCACGACCTCGTCGAACAACGCGCCGTGCGCCCTGGCCCGGAGCGGGTCGCGCGCCACCGCGACGACCCGCATGTCCAGCGCATGCGCGACCCGTGCGCTGCCGCGCGCAAGGTCGCCCGCCCCGAGCAGCACCAGCGTGCGGCCCGCGATCTCCTGGCCGCAGTACCGCGTCCAGCGACGGGCGCGCTGCTCGGCCTTGAGGTGGGCGAGGCCGCGGATGTGCGCCAGCAGGGCCATGAACACGAACTCGGCCAACGGGCGGGCATGGACGCCCCGTGCGGTGGTGACGATCACGTCGGTGCGGGCGAACTCGTGACCGAGCGCCGCCACCGCCGGGCCGACGCCCGTGCTGGTCGTCTGTATCCATTGCAGGCGGGCGGCATAGGGCATGTCCTCCGGCGCGGGCAGGTCCCACAAGATGTCGGCGCGAGCCAACCCGTCGCGCCACGCGGCCAGCATCGCGCCGGTGCGGATGAAGGGCGCGCCCTTGTGGTCGTTGGCGTAGCGCACGGGCGGCAGCAGGTCCGGCCGGTGCACCACCTCCAGCGCCGGGTCGAGCGCCCGCAGCCGGTCGAGGTCGGCAGGCCCCAGCGGCGAGCAGATGAACAGGGTGGGCATCAGCACTCCATGAGGTGGCAGGCGGCGAGATGCCCGGCGGTGGGAGGACCGGCGGCGAGAGCACCGGCGGCGCCAGGACCCGACCGCACGCGCATCGCCGGGCGCTCGGTCCGGCAACGGTCAAAGGCATGCGGGCAGCGCGGGTGGAACGGGCAGCCCGGCGGCATGCGAAGCGGGCTGGGCAACTCGCCGCGCAACGCGCTGTCGGTGCCGCGCCGCCGCGTGTCGAGCGTCGGCGCGGCGCGCAGCAGCGCCGCCGTGTAAGGGTGCAGCGGCGCCTCGAACACGCGCTCCGCCGGGCCATGCTCGACGACCCGGCCGAGATACATGACCGCCACCTGGTGGGCCAGGTGCCGCACCACCCGCAGGTCGTGGGACACGAACAGGATCGCGAGGCCCAGCGTCTCCTGCATGTCCAGCAGCAGGTTCAGCACCTGCGCCTGCACGGACACGTCCAGCGCGGAGACGATCTCGTCCGCGATCAGCAGCTCCGGCTCCACCGCCAGCGCCCGGGCGATGGCGATGCGCTGGCGCTGGCCACCGGAGAACTCATGCGGCTGCCGGTCCGCGGCCCGCGCCGGCAGCCGCACGAGGTCCAGCAGCTCCGCCACCCGCGCGCCGATCCTGTCCCTCGGCACCATGCGGTGCACCCGCAACGCCTCGCCGATGGTCTCGCCGACCGTCATGCGCGGGTTGAGCGAGCCGTACGGGTCCTGGAACACCATCTGGACCCGGCGGTTGTAGCGGCGCAGCGCCTCGCCCCGCAGCGCGCGCACGTCCTGCCCGTCATAGTCGATCTGCCCGCCATCCACCGTCAGCAGCCGCACCAAAGCACGGGCCAGGGTGGACTTGCCGCAGCCGGATTCGCCCACCACCGCCAACGTCTCCCCCCGGTTCACCGAGAGCGTCACGCCCGCCAGCGCCTGCACCACCCGCGCCCCGCCGCGCAGCGTGTCCACCAGGCCGCGCCGCACCGGGAAACCCAGGGTCAGGTCGTCGGCCCGCAGCAGGACGCTCATGCCGCCGCTGCTGCCCCGGCCGCGCTGCGGACGGCGCCGGCCCGGATGCACGCGCTGGCATGGCCGGGCGCGATCCCGGCCAGCGGCGGGATGGCAGCCTCGCAATCGGGGACCACGAAGCTGCACCGCGGCGCGAAGCGGCAGCCCGGCGGCAGGGCGGCCGGATCGGGCGGGCTGCCGGGGATGCCGACCAGGCGCTGGCGGGCCTGCCGCGCGCCGGGCAGCGACCCCAGCAGGCCCAGCGTGTAGGCATGGGCGGGATCGCGCAGGACCGCCTCGACGCTCCCGGCTTCCAGCACCCGCCCGGCATACATCACGGCGACGCGGTCGCAGGTGCCGGCAATCACGCCCAGGTCGTGGGTGACGATCACGACCGCCATGCCCAGCTCCGCCTTGAGGCGCAGCAGCAGCTTGAGGATCTGGTCCTGGATGGTCACGTCCAGCGCCGTGGTCGGCTCGTCCGCCAGCAGCAGCTTCGGGCCGGAGGCCAGGGCGATGGCGATCATCGCGCGCTGCCGCATCCCGCCCGAGAACTCATGCGGGTAGCTGCCCAGCCGCCCCGCGGCGCCCGGGATGCCCACGAGGTCCAGCAGCTCGGCCGCCCGGCGCGTGGCGGCCCGCCCGCGCAGCCCGAGATGGGCGGCGAGGCTCTCGGTGATCTGCAGCCCGATGGTGAGCACGGGGTTCAGCGCGGTCATCGGCTCCTGGAACACCATCCCGATCTCGCGTCCCCGGATCGCGCGGAGCGCCGGCTCGGGCAGCGTCGCGAGGTCCCGCCCCCGCCACAGCACCTGGCCCGACAGGGTGGCGGCCGGGGGCAGCAGGCGCAGGATGGCCCGCAGCGTCAGGCTCTTGCCCGAGCCGGACTCGCCGACGATGCCCACCACCTCCCCGGCGCCGATGTCGAGGTCGATGCCGTCCACCGGGCGCGCGGCCCCGATGCCGACGCCGACGGCGCGGAGCGACAGCAGGCCCGGCGCCACGCTCAGGCCCGGCGCCCCAGCCAGCCGGCCAGCCCGTCGCCCAGCAGGCTGAAGCCGAGGCCGGCGATCACGATGGCGATGCCGGGGAAGATCGACATCCACCAGGCCGTCGTCATGAAGTTCTTACCGTCCGCGATCAGCACGCCCCACTCCGCCGCCGGCGGCTGCGCGCCGAGGCCGAGGTAGCCCAGCGAGGAGCCGAGCAGGATCGCGAGCGCCATGTCCGTCATCCAATACACCACCAGCGGCGACACGGCGTTGGGCAGCAGGTGGCGGAACATGATGCGGAACGTGCCGTAGCCCATCACCCGCCCGGCCGCCGCGTAGTCCCGTCGGGCCTGGGACCGCACCTCCGCCCGCATCAGCCGCGCATAGATGATCCAGTTCACCGCGGACACGGCCACGTACATGTTCCGCAGCCCCGGCCCCAGCACGGCGACGATGGCGATGACCAGGACGAGGAACGGGATGGTCACGAACACATCGACCACGCGCCGGAACACCGCGTCCGCCCAGCCGCCGACATAGCCGACGACGCAGCCCGCGAGCGTGCCGAACACGGCCGCGAACACCGTCGAGAACACGGCGATCTGCAGGTCGATCCGCGCCGCCCAGATCGTGCGCGACAGCACGTCCCGGCCGAAGTTGTCGGTGCCGAACGGATGCGCGAGGCTGGGCGGCTTAAGCAGCGCGCGGAAATCGAAGGCGTTGGGCAAGTAGGGCGCGATCCGCTCTGGCGTCGCGGCGCAGGCCAGGAAGCCCAGCAGGATCAGCGCGCCGGCCAGGGTGGAGACGCGCGGGCGGCGCCAGGCCCGGCGCGGACGCAGCGCGACGACGGCGCCGCTCAAGTGCTAGACCTAGGGTCGAGCAGCGCCTGCACGGCGTCCAGCAGCAGGAACACCACCGAGACCAGGATCGCCAGCACCATGGTCAGCCCCTGCATCACGGCGTAGTCGCGGGCGAAGATGCTGTCGATGGTCAGCCGCCCAAGGCCCGGAATGGCGAACACCGTTTCGGTGATGACGGCCCCGCCGACCAGCGCGCCGATGTTCAGGCCGAGCAGCGTGACCGTCGAGATCCAGGCGTTGCGCAGCACGTGCCGGCCGAGGATCACCCGCCGCCGCAGCCCCTTGGCGGTGGCGAAGCCCACGTAGTCCGCGCGCAACGCCTCGATCAGCGCGCCCCGCAAGCTGCGTAGCAGGATCGCCGACAGCGACAAGGCGAGCGTCAGCGCCGGCAGGAACAGGTAGTACAGGTTCTGCGCGAAGCCGTCGCCGATGCCGCCGACCGGGAACCAGTGCAGCCCCGCCCCCAGGGTGATCAGCAGCACCAGGCCGATGTAGAAGACCGGCATCGACAGGCTGACCTGCGACACGGCCTGGATCAGCAGGTCAACCCAGCGTCCCTGCCGCAGCGCGGCCGCGAAGGCGAGCGGCACCGAGATCAGCAGCGCCAGCACGGCCGCCATCCCCGTCAGCATGAGGGTGATCGGCAGCCCGTCGCGGATCAGTTGCGACACCGGCACGCGGAGGGTCATCGAGTCGCCGAGGTCGAGGCGCACCGTGTGCACCAGGAACTCCCAAAACTGCACCCCGATCGAGCGGTCGAGGCCGAGTTCGTGGTGCAGGTGCGCGATCTGCGCCTCCGACGCCCGGTCGCCCAGCAGCGTCACCGCCGGGTCGCCCGGCAGCAGCCGCATCAGCCCGAACACCAGCAGCGCCACCAGGACCACGGTCACCGCCACCTGGATCGCCCGGCGGCCCAGGATCGCGAGCACCTGCATGGCGGGACGCGCCTATTTGTCCACCGACGCCTCGACGAAGATGTTGTTGCCCAGCGGGATTTGCACGAAGCCGTGCACGGCCTTCCGCATGGCGACGGGGTAGGGGACCTCCATCGCGAACACGATGGGCGCCGCCTCGGCGAAGCGGTCCTGGATCTCCTTGTACTCCGCGGCGCGCTTCACGGGGTCCAGCTCCTCCTGGCTCTGCTCGAACAGCGCATCGACCCGCTTGTCCTGCCAGCCGGAATGGCCGGATTGCCGGGTGGGGTAGTAGGCCAGGATGGAGGTGATCTCGTTGGGATCGTTGATGTCGTTGGTCCACAGCGACGACCGCATCTGGAAATCCCCGGCGTTGTAGCGGGCGAGCCGGCTGGCGGAATCGAGCTGCTCGATCTTGAGCCGCACGCCCACCTGCTCCCAAAGCTGCTGCAGCACCGTCAGCTTGGCCGCGTCGTCGGCGCTGCCCGCGAGCGCCAGCGCCGTGATCTCGAAGCCCGACGCGAAGCCCGCTTGCGTCAGCAGCGCCTTGGCCTTCGCGGGGTCGTAGGGATAAAGCTGCGCCGGGCCGGTGGCGAGCGGCGTGGACATCGGCATCAGGCTGCGCTGCACCGTGCCGGTGCCGTAGCTGACGGCCTGGATCAGCGCCTCCTTGTCGGTGGCGTAGTTCAGCGCCTGCCGCACGCGCAGGTCGGCCATCGGGTTCTTCGACCCGTCCTTGAAGGTCGGCCGGACGTTCAGCGAGAAGTAGTTCACCTGGGCGGCGGGGAACAGCACCATGTCGAGCTTCGGATCGGCACGCAGCTCCTCGACGCGCGAGTACGGCACGAACTCGGCAATGTCGAGTTCGGCCGCGCGCAGCTTCAGGATGCGGGTCGCGTCGTCGGGGATGATGACCAGGCGCACGCTGTCGAGGTAGGGCAGCGGCTTGCCGTCCTCCGCGCGGCGCCAGTAGTAGGGGTTGCGCGCCAGCACCATCTCGCTGTTGCGCTTCCAGCTTTGCAGCGTGAACGGGCCGGAGCCGACGGGGTGGTCGGCGAACGCCTTGGTTTTCTCCTCGACCGTAGCGCCCGGCGCCGCCATCAGCAGCTTCTCCGGCATGATGCCGGCGTTGAAGGTGGACAGCGCCTGCAGGATCACCGGGTCGGGGTGGGCCATGTGCAGCACGATGGTCTCGGCGCCGGAGGTGTCGATGGACGAGATCGAGGCCAGGAGGAAGGCGAACTCGCCGCCGTCCGGCTTGGCGCGGGCACGGTCCAGCGACCATTTCACGTCGCTGACGCCCAGCGGCGAGCCGTCCGCAAATTTCAGGCCCGGCCGGAGCGTCAGGGTGACGGTCTTCCCGTCCTCCGACACCTGCCAGGCGCTTGCCAAGCCGGGCTGCACGCCGGTGCCGTCCGGCGTCGGCTGCAGCAGCGTGTCGTAGATGTTCAGCGAAATCCAGATGTCGGCGTTCTGCGACGTGCGGGTGGGGTCGAGGTACTGGCTCTCGATCTGGCGGCCGAACACCAGCGTGCCGCCACGGGTCGCGGCCTCCGCGGCATGGGGCGGCAGGAGGGCGGCGGCGAGCAGAAGGGCGGCGATCCAGGGCGTGCGCTGCATGGTGGCTCCGTCGAGTTCGTGACCTGCGGTCCCGCATGGCTGTGCAAGAAGCGTGCAACCCGGCCCGTGACGCTTGCCGTCCGGGACGGGGCGGTGCCACCCCGCGCCGGTCACGCCACCACGATGTCGCGGTCCGGGATCGGCTCCCCGCGCGACAGGCGCTCGATGTTGCCGAACATCTGCCGCACGGTCTTCTCAAAGTTGTCGGCCGCGAAGGCGGCGATGTGCGGCGTTACCGTCAGCCCCTCCAGCCCCAGAAGCGGGCTGTCGGGCGGCAGCGGCTCGGTTTCGAACACGTCCATGGCCGCGGCATGGATGACCTGGTTCCGCAGGGCCCAGACCAGGTCCGCCTCCACCACCACGCCGCCCCGCGCCACGTTGACCAGCACGGCCTTGCGCTTCATGGCGGACAACGCCGCCCGGTCGATCAGCCCGGCCGTGCCCGGCGTCAGCGGGCAGTGCAGCGACACCACGTCGGACGCGGCCAGCAACTCCGGCAGCGGGGCGTAGCGGACGCCCAGCGCGGCCTCCTCCGCCGGTGGGAGGGGCGCGGGCTTGTGATAGAGGATCGTGCAGCCGAAGCCGGACAGCAGCCGCGCGACCGTCTGGCCGATGGCGCCGAGGCCGACGATGCCCACGGTCTTGCCCGACAGCATCATGGCCGGCCGGGCGGCGCTGCCCTCGGCCCAGCGGCCCCCGCTCAACTCCACATGGCCCTGGGCCAGGTTCCGCAGCGCGGAGATCATGAGGCCCAGGGTGAACTCCGCCACGGGCACGGCATTGCTGCCGGTGGTGCGCGCGACCGTGATGCCAAGCTCGCGCGCCGCGTCCAG
Organism: uncultured Acetobacteraceae bacterium; assembly: GCA_964252005.1. GTDB lineage: Bacteria > Pseudomonadota > Alphaproteobacteria > Acetobacterales > Acetobacteraceae > CAHJXG01. The sequence continues at coordinate 14,861 of CAXULX010000059.1, forward strand.
GTCCAGGTTGTCCACGCCCACGCCCCATTTGTGCAGCAGCCGGAGCCGGGGGGCCGCGCGCAGCAGGGCGCCGGGCACGGCGACCTGGCCGGACACGGCGTAGTCGGCGTCGGCGATGACCGACCGCAGGTGCGCCTCGTCCCGCGCGGTGCCGTGGATCAGCCGCATCCCGGGCGGCAGCAGGCCGCGCAGCCGCTCCGCCGTGTGCGGGGTGATGGGGTCGAGCACGGCGATGGTTTCGGTGGTCTGCGTCACGGGGTCGTTCCTAAATGACAAAGCGCACGCCGGCGCGGGCCAGGCCGCCGCCGATGCCCACGGGGGTTCCGTCCGCGCGCCAGCACGCCGCGCCCTGCAGGGTGCCGTCCCCGCGGAACTCGATGGCGTTCATGCCGCCGGCCACGCGCGGCTGCTCGCGCACGACGTGGCCGCGGGCGGACAGGGCCGGGGCCAGCGCCGCGAACAGCGGCGGCTCCAACTCCAGCTCGCTGCCCTGGGTGAACAGGCGCGGCGCCTCCACCGCCTGTTGCAGCGACATGCCGTGGTCCAGCAGGTTGAGCAGCGCCTGCAGGGCGGACGGGAAGATGCGAAGCGCCCCCGGCAGGCCCAGCGCATAGGCCAGCCGCCCGTCCCGCGCCGCCATCATCGGCGCCATGGAGGTGAACACCCGCTTGCCCGGCTGGATGGACAGGGCACGGCCGGGATGCGGGTCGAAGTTGTACATGTAGTTGTTGCAGATCAGCCCGGTGCCGGGCACCGAGACGCGGGCGCCGAACAGGCCGTTGATGGTCTGCGTGCTGCTGACCACGTTGCCCGCGCTGTCCGCCACGGTGACGTGCGTGGTGTCGGCGCTGTCCCCGCGGAGCAGCCCCGGCCGGAACGCCTGCGCCTGCTCCATGCGGATGCCGGCCCGGCGCGCGTCGGCGAAGGCGCGGGAGGTCAGGCGCCCCACCGGCACGTCCACGAAGTCCGGGTCGGCGGTGGCCACGGCGCGGTCGGCGAAGGCGAGCTTCATCACCTCCGCCAGCAGGTGCGCGCCGTCCGCCGACCCGAAGCCGAGGCCCCGGACGTCGTAAGCTTCCAGCATGTTCAGCATCTGCACGATGTGGACGCCCGACGAGGCCGGGGGCGGCGGGCCGATGATCTCCCATCCCCGGTAGGCGCCGCGTATGGGCGCGCGCTCCTTCACGGCGTAGGCCCGCAGGTCCCCGGCGTCCACCAAGCCGCCGCTGCTCGCCATGTATGCGGCCAGCGCCGATCCCAGGGTGCCGCCATGCAGCGCCTCCGGCCCGTCCTGCGCGATCAGGCGCAGGGTGGCCGCGTAGTCCGGCCGGCGCATCCGCGTGCCGGCGGCGACCGGGGCGCCGCCGGGCAGGAACAGCGCCGCGAGGTCCGGGTCCCGCGCCAGGTCCGCCGCGCAATCGCCGACGCAGGTGGACAGGTAGGGCGTCACGGTCCAGCCAAACTCCGCGGCCTGTATGGCCGGGGCCAGCACGTCGGCCAGCGGCGCCGTGCCGTAACGCCGCAGCGCCAGGCACCAGCCGGCGAGCGCGCCCGGCACCGCGACCGCCAGCGGCCCGCGGTGGTTCAGGCGGTCCTGCACCTCGTAGCCGCCGGGCAGGCCGTCCGGCATGGGGCGGTACATGTCCGGCGCGGCCCGGCGCGGCGCGGTGCTGAGGCCGTCCAGGATCGTGTGCGTGCCGTCCGCCAGGCGTATGTGCGCCAGCCCGCCGCCCAGCACGCCGACCATCATCGGCTCGACGACCGTCAGCGCGAACAGCGCCGCCACCGCGGCGTCCACCGCGTTGCCGCCCGCCAGCAGCACCTGCGCCCCCGCGCCGGACGCCAGCGGGTGGTTGGTCACCACCATGCCCCGCGACCCCGTCGCAGGCTGCTTTTCGCAGGTGAAGCCGTAGGGCATGGTCAGGTCCGTCCAACGATGCCGGCGAGGCCCGCCCGCTTATGGCTGAAATTCACACGGTGGGACGATAGGCTGGCGCATGGCGAAGCGGCAAGGCGGACGCGCGCTCGTGGCGCGTCGCGCGCCGTTCCGACCGCTGATGGAGCTTGGACCACGATGACGAACTGGACCGACGCCGCGTCCCGCCCCGAGCTTGCGCGACGCCGGGTCATGGAGGTGGAGGCCGGAGGGGCGGCCCTCCTGTTGTATGACATCGCAGGCGCGGCATACGCGACCGCGGCCGTGTGCCCGCACCATTCGGCCTGGCTCAGCCAGGGCGGCGTGGAGGGCGAGCTGGTGAACTGCCCGCGCCACCAGGGGCAATTCCACGTGCCCACGGGCCGGAAGACCCGTGGGCCGGAGTGCCCGGACCTGCGAACCTACCCGGTGCAGGTGAGGGACGGCCGCGTGTGGGTCGATCTCGGCTGACGCCCATCGTCCGGCTTGCGCGGTGCAGGGGTCATCAGCATACTGACGGTCCCCACCGGCGGACGGAGGCCAGAATGAGTTCAGGGTTGGACATGATCCTACGCGGCGGCCGGGTGGTGGACCCCGCGACCGGGCGCGACGGCGTGGCGGACGTGGGCATCCGGGACGGCCGCATCGCCGCGATCGAGCCGGTTCTGCCGGACGGGGCAGGCGAGGTGGTGGACGTGTCCGGCAAGGTCGTGTCCGCCGGGCTGATCGACACGCATGGGCATGTCTACCAGCATGTGACCGGCAAGTTCGGCCTGAACGCGGACATGGTGGGCGTGGACTCCGGCGTGACCACCGTGGTGGACCAGGGCGGGCCGAGCTGCATGACCATCCCCGGTTTCCGCGCCTTCATCGCCGAGCCTGCGAAGACGCGGGTGCTGTGCTTCATCTCCGCCTACTTGGTGGGCGGGCTGGAGGGGCACCTGTATCCCGACTTGTACGGGCCGGGCCAACTGAACGTCGAGCACACCGTGCGCGCCGCGCGGGAGAACACAGACCTGGTGCGGGGCATCAAGGCCCATGCGGAGATCGGCGGCGCGTCGCGCTGGGGGCTCGAGGTCATCAAGATCGGCAAGCAGATCGCCCGGGGCGCCGGGCTGCCGCTGTACATCCACCTGGGCCAGCTTTGGCCGGCCCAGGACGGCGTGACCATCGACCCCGACGAGGTCGTGCGGGAGCTGGTGCCGCTGATGGAGGCCGGCGACGTGCTGGCCCACCCCTTCACCCGCCACCCCGGCGGCTTCATCTCGGCCGAAACGGGGGAGGTGCATCCCGTCGTGTGGGCGGCGCTGGAGCGCGGGGTGACGGTGGATGTCGGCCACGGCTCCCACTTCTCGTTCGACATGGCGCGCAAGGTGCTGGCGGCGGGGATCATGCCGCACACGCTGGGCGCGGACATGCACGGCTACAACGTGCGCGTGCCGGAGGCGGCGCAGGAGGGCGGGGAGCGTGCGGCCAACCCGTTTTTCGGCGTGGCGCCGTTCAATCTGACCAACGCGATGACCAAGCTGCTGGCGTTGGGCATGACGCTGCCGCAGGTCCTGGCGACCGTCACCAGCAACCCCGCCCGGATGCTGCGCCTGGACGACGAGATCGGCAGCCTGCAGGTGGGCCGCGAGGCGGACGTGACCGTGCTGGAGGTGCTGCAAGGGCGGTTCGAGCTGGCCGACAACAGCGGGGTCAAGGTGACGTCGTCGGAAATGATCGTGCCGAGCTTCGCGCTGCGCGCCGGCCGCCGGCACGCCGTCAGCAGCCCGCTGGTGCCGCAACCGAGGCGCGCGGCATAGGCTGGGCGGCCGGCGCTACCCGAGCCGCAGCGGCGCCCGGCCATGCGCGTTGCCACCCTGCACCAACCGCGCCAGCGCCTGCACGAAGGCGCGCCGCTCCGCCGGCGGCAGCGCCGCGACGGTGCGGGCATGCGCGCGCTGGGCCGGCGCGTCCATCTGCGCGAGCAAGCCGGCCCCGGCCTCCGTCACGTCCACCAACCGCAGCCGCCGGTCGTCCGTGCTGGCCCGGCGGCGCAGCAGGCCGCGCCGCTCCAGCCGGCTCACCACGTTGGCCAGCGTCGCGCGGTCCACGCCGACCTCCTCGCCCAGCCGCGCCTGGTCCAGCCCGGGATGCGCCTGCACCGCGGTCATGATGCTGTATTGCACCGGCGTCACGTCGAACGCCGCGCACTCCTCGATGAACAGCGCCACATGGATCTGGTGCAGCCGCCGGATCAGGAAGCCGGGCCGCGCGGCGAGGTCGTAGGCGGTCGGCGCGGGATCGTCGGACATGGCGGCTTCCATACCAGCCGTGCGCAGGCCGGGCCATCAGGGGCGGACATGGATTGACGGACCGGGCGTATTGGCAGGACTTCGTGGACGCCGCGCCGGACCGCGCCGCCTGGACCGACAGCTACCCGGCGGCCATGCCGGATGGACGCTGTCTGGTGCTGCCGCTGCGGGAGTTCGGGGACATGGCGGTGGCGGGCCTGATCGCCAACCAGGCGTCGTTCGCGGTGCTGGACCAGCTTGCCGCCTGGACCGCGGAGGCCGCCGCACCCTTGCGGGCCGAGGTCGTGGTGGGCCTGCCGACCCTGGGGCACAGCGTGGGGGCGGCCGTGGCGCGGGCGCTGGGCCATCCCGGCTGGGTGGCGCCGTCCGCGACGCGCAAACGCTGGTATGACGACGCGCTGTCGGCGCCGCTCGCCTCCATCACCTCGCCGGCGGTCGGGGCCAATGCCGGGCGGCGCATGTGGCTGGACCCCCGGCTGCTGCCGCGGCTGCGGGGCCGGCGCGTGCTGCTGGTGGACGACGTGATCAGCACCGGCGGCTCCGCCCAGGCCGGGCTGGCGCTGCTGCGGGCCGCCGGGATCGCGCCGGTGGGCCTGGCCGTCGCCATGGTCCAGGGGGACGCGTGGCGGGCGGCCTGGCCCGAGGCGGTTCCCGTGGTGCGGGCCTTCGGCACGCCGCGCTTCCGCCGCGTGCCCGGCGGCTGGGCGCCTAACGCCTAGCGATCATGTCGATCTCCACAATCCCGCCCCGCGCCAGGCCGGTGACGCCGACCGTCGTGCGGGCCGGCAGCCGGTCCGGCGGGAAGTAGGTCGCATACAGGGCGTTCATCGCCGCATAATCCCGGTCGAACTGCGTCAGGAAGATGCGGACGCACACCACGTCCGCCAGGCCCGCGCCGGCGCCGCGCAGGGCGCGTTGCAGGTTGTCCATCACCTTGCGCGTCTGCGCCTCGATGCCGTCCGGCAGCGGCAGCGCGTCGTCCGCCGGGTCGGTGGCGAGCTGCCCAGTGACGAACAGCCATCCGTCGCGCTCCACGACATGGCTGTAGGGCGCGACGGGCTTGGGCGCGTCGGGGATCATGTGGAAGATCGGGCCTGTCATGCTGGCTGCTCCTAGAGCATGGCCGCATCAGGTGGACTCACCTGATCGGTAAACATGCTCGCAAAAACAAAGGCTAGAGCGGGGCCGGTGCATCTATCTGCACCGGCCCCGCTCTAGTGGGATGGGCTGGCGTAGCGCAGCAGGAACTGCTGCGCCCGCACGGTGCGCGGGGCGGTGAAGAAGCTGCGCGGGTCCGCCGTCTCGACGATGCGGCCCGCGTCCATGAAGACGATGCGGGTGGCGACGTCGCGGGCGAAGGCCATCTCATGCGTCACCACCACCATCGTCATGCCCTCCCGCGCCAGGGCCTGCATGACGGCCAGCACCTCCCCCACCAGCTCGGGGTCGAGCGCGCTGGTCGGCTCGTCGAACAGCAGCAGGTCCGGGCGCATCATGAGGGCGCGCACGATGCCGACGCGCTGCTTCTGGCCGCCGGACAGGCGGGCCGGGTAGGCGTCCCGCTTGTCCAGCAGGCCGACCTTGGCGAGCAGCGCCTCGGCCTCCGGCAACACCTCCGCGCGCGGGCGGCGCTGGGCGTGCAGCGGCGCTTCCGTGATGTTCTGCAGCACCGTCATGTGCGGCCACAGCGCGAAGTGCTGGAACACCATGCCGACCCGGGTGCGGAGTCGGGCCAGCTCCTTGTCCGACATGGCGATGTGGCCGCCGGGGCGCAGGCCGACCTGGACGCCGCCCAGATGGACCTGGCCGCGGTCGGGACGCTCCAGCCAGTTGATGCAGCGGAGCAGCGTGGACTTGCCGGAGCCGGACGGCCCCAGCACGCACACCGTCTCCCCGCGGCCCACGTCCATGTCGATGCCGTCCAGCACGGTATGGGCGCCGAACGCCTTGCCGAGGCCCCGGACGCGGAGCACCGGGGCCGTCACCGCCGGGCCTCCGCCCGGGTTCCGGCCATGCCGACCGCGCCCTCGACCGCCAGGCACAGCAGCCAGTACAGCCCGACCGCCGCGATGAAGGAGGCGAACGGGACGTAGTACGTCGCCTGGATCGCGGTCGCGGCGTGCGTCAGTTCCTGCACCGCGATGACCGTCAGGAAGGCGCTGTCCTTGATGACCTGGATCACCTGGTTGCCGAGCGTCGGTAGCGCCGCGAACAGCACCGGCGGCAGGATCACCCGGCGGAACAGGCCGAACCCGTGGAACCCGAACGCCCGCCCGGCCTCGACCGTCTCCGGCGGCAGGCCGCGCCACGCGCCGCGCAGCAGCTCCGCCATGTAGGCCATGTGATAGACCACGAGCGCCAGCAGGCCGGACGTCCAGTTGCCGAGCTGCACGCCCAGCGACGGCAGGCCATAGTAGATCAGGTAGGCGAACAGCAGGAACGGCACGCAGCGCATGGCGTCCACCAGGACCTCCGCCGCCCACGCCACCGCGCGGCGCCGCGACATCAGCCCAGTGGACAGCAGCGCGCCCAGGGCCAGCGCGGCGGCGGACGCGAGGGCGGAGATCCACAGCGTCGTCAGGAACCCGTCGAGCAGCAGCGCCCGCTGCTGCCAGACGACGGCGAACTCCTCCGTCATGCGAACCGCCGCTCAACCACGCGCTGCAGCCGCACGAACAGGAACACGATGACGCCGTAGATCAGCAGCGCCGCGAGGAAGGGCGGCAGCGGCTCGTAGGTCTGCGCGCCGATCCGCACGGCGGCGCGGGTGATGTCCACGACGCCCAGGACGGCGACGGCCGGGCTGACCTTCACCAGCAGCGTCAACTCGTTCACCAAGGCGGGCAGCGCGGCGCGGGCCACCTGCGGCAGCACGACCCGGCGGAAGCGCACGCCGCGCCGCATGCCCATCGCCAGCGCCGCGTCCACCTGGTCCCGCGGCAGCGCCAAGAGGGACGCGCGCCAGATCTCGCAGTTGAACGCCGCCGTGGACAGCGTCAGCGTGGCGATGCCCGCCGGCACGGGATCGAGCGACAGCCCGACCCGCGGCAGCGCGAAGAAGATCAGCAGCGCCAGCGTCACCGCAGGCGCCGCGCGCAGGATGCTGACCAGCAGCGCCACGGCGGGCGACAGCAGCGGCACCCGCGCCCAGCGGATCAGCGCCAGGCCCAGCCCGGCCGGCACGCCGATGGCCGCCGCCACCACCGAGAACAGCACGGTGAAGGCCGCCCCGCGCAGCAGGGCCGCGAGGTCCGCCGCCTCCATCTCGGCGGGCGGGGCCTAGCTGGCGGCCCAATGCTCCGGCATGTCGAAGGTCAGGCCGAACCATTTCTGCTGCAACGCCGCCATCTCGCCGCTCTTGCGGGCGCCCAGGAGGAAGCTGTCCAGCATGTCCCGGACCTCGGCGTTGCCCTTCTTCACCGCCCAGGCGATGTAGATCTTCTTGGACACCGCCTGGCCCAGCTCGAACACGCGGGGCTTGTCCTGCACCAGGCTTTGCAGGTTGATCTGCGTGTTCACCACGTAGTCCGTGCGCCCGATGGCCAGGTCCTGGTAGGCTTCGGGATAGGACACGTACTGCACCACCTCCCCCATCTTGCCGCCGGTCGCCTTCAGCATCTCCTCCAGTTCCGGCAAGGCGGACAGCATGGCGCTGCCCGCCTGCACGCCGCACGTCTTGCCCGCCAGGTCCTTGATGCCGCTGATCGCGGCGTTCCCCTTCTTCTTCACGTAGAAGTCGGTGGACTCCGCGATGGGGCTGCAGAAATCCAGGAACTTCTCGCGCTCCGGCGTGATCAGGGCCGCGGTCACGGCGGCGTCGTACTTGCCGCTGCCGACGCCGGGCAGCAGGCCGGTCCAGGGGATCGTCTCCTGCCGGATCGGGAACGGCGCGGTCTTGCGCAGCAGCTCCAGCAACTCGGTGTCGTAGCCGGTCGGCTTGCCGTCCTGGATGAACTCGAACGGCTTGAAATCGTCCTCGGTGGCGACGACCATGTACCCGCGGGCCTTGATGTCCGCGAGCGCCGCCGCCGCCCGGCCCGGCATCACGGCGCCGCCCAGCACCGCGCCGCCCAATGCCAGGACGCCGGACGCGGCACCCGATCTCAGCAAGCCGCGTCGCGTGAATTCCATAGGCGGGTCCTCCGTTGGGGATGGGGTCGGTCGAACGTGAAGCCGCAGGCGCGCAACCAGGGCAGGGCGGCGCCCTCGCCCTGGGCGGGTCTCGATGCCATGGCCGTGAGGTCAGCAAGGATTATGCCAGGAGCGGCGCATCGGGCCGTGACCGTCAGCATGCTGACGGCCGGCGCGGGACACCGCCTTGGGACAGTGCCTCGGGACTGGGCAGCGCCGCCCGGTGGTGCCTAGGGCTTGGACAGCCCGACCGACCGCCGCAGCCAGGCCCAGGCGACCCGCAGCAGCAGGCGCCCGCCCGACAGCGCCGCCGGGCCGGCCGCGCTCCCGCCGTCCAGCCGCGCGGCCAGGTTGCGCGCGAACATCGCCGCGACCTCCCCCGCCAGCAGGTCCACCACCCGGCCCCGCGCCAGTTGCGCCAGCGCGCCGCGCAGCCCGTACTCGACCGAGACCCGCAGCACGCAGGCGGCGTCCCCGTCCGGCACCACCTGGAACCGCGCCGCGGCGTTGAGCCTGGTGCCGCTCGCCTGGTCCTGCCCGGTCCCCTGCACGGTGCCGCTCTGCGCCGCCTCGTCATAGGCCATCGCCGCCGTGCCGCCGAAGCGGGCGCGGACCGGGCCGATGGCCACCACCATGACGCCCTGGATGCTGCCGGGCGTTGCCGCATCAAGCTGCGCGCCCGGCACGCAGGCGGCGATCAGGGCCGGGTCGTGCAGCGCCGCCCAGACCCGCCCGGCGGGCTGCGTGAAACGGAGGCGCTGGTGCAGCCCCTCCGTCACCGGCGCGGCCAGGGCGGTCTCCATGTCCTGCACGGGGCCAAAGCGCGCGGCGGGCACCGGGACCAGGGCGGGACGGGCGATGTCCAGCCGCTCCTCCAGCACGCGGCGGATCGCGCGCACGATGCCGGCGTAGCCGGTGCAGCGGCACAGGTTGCCCGCAAGCTCCAGCCGCACCCGCTCGTCGTCGGCGTCCGGCAGGCGGCGCACGATGTCCCGCGCCGTCACCAGCATCCCCGGCGTGCAGTAGCCGCATTGCAGCGCGTGGTCGGCGGTGAAGGCGTGGCGCAGCCGGGCGGTGACGGCGTCCTCCGCCAGCCCCTCGATCGTCTGCACCTCCATGCCGCCGCACCCGGCGGCGAAGTGGATGCAGGCCCGCGCCGGCGCGCCGTCGATCAGCACGGTGCAGGCGCCGCAGACGCCGTGCTCGCAGCCCGTATGCGTGCCGGTCAGCAGCAGGTGGTCGCGCAGGAAGTCCGCAAGGTGGGTCCGCGGCTCCACCTCCGCCGTCACCGGCCGGCCGTTGACCCGGAGCGACACGTGCGTCATGCGCCGGCCATCGCCAGGGCGCGGCGCATGGCGGTGAGTTGCAGATGCCGGTCCACGGGACCGAGGACACCGAGCGCCGCCTCCGCCCCCTCCGGCCCGGCCAGCACCGCGGGCGGGCCGCCCAGGGCGCCGATCACGATGCGCGCCTCCCTGTCCAGCAGGCAGGCGGCCATGGCGTGCGCGAACTCCCCGGGCTTGCGGCACAGCTTGACATAGCCCCAGCGCGCGTCCGGCCGGGGCCGCGGGATGCGGACGGCGCGCACCACCTCGCCCGGCCGCAGCATTGTGCGGAACGGCCCGGCCACGAAGCGGTCCAGCGGCACGGCGCGTTCGGTCGTCAGCACGATGGCCCGGAGCGCGGTCAGCGTGACCAGCCAGTCCGCCGCCGGGTCGGCATGGCACAGGCTGCCGCCGATGGTGCCGCGGGTGCGGACGGCGCGGTAGGCGATGCCCTCGGCGATGCGCGCCAGGACCGGCTGCCCGGCGATGCGGATGTCCGGCGTCCGTCCGTCGGCGATGGCGGCGTGCGTGGTCGCGGCACCAAGCGTCAGGGCGTCGGCCGCGTCCTCCGCCCCATGCAGCTCCGGGAGCGCCGCCAGCGGCACCACGGCGCCGGGCCGCGCGGCGCGCAGGTTCAGCATCGGCCCCAGCGACTGCCCGCCGCCCATGGCGCAGGCGCCCTCCGCGCCCAGCAGCCGCACGGCGTCGGGCAGCCCGGCGGGACGCGCCCAATCGAACGCCGCCGCCTTCATCCCGCCCCCAGCACGGCGGCCACCACGCGCTGCGCCGTGATCGGCAGGCGGTCGATGCGGACGCCCAAGGGACGCAGCGCGTCGTTCACCGCGTTGGCGATGGCGGCGGGAGGGCCGATGGCGCCGCCCTCGCCGATGCCCTTCTGGCCGAAGCGGGTGTAGGGGGAGGGCGTCTGCATGTGCTCGATCCTGAGCGCCGGCACCTCGGACGCGCCGGGCAGCGAGTAGTCGGAGAGCGTCGCGGCGCCGGGCTGGCCGGCGTCGTCGAACGCCATCTCCTCCAGAAGCGCCGTGCCGATCCCCTGGGCGACGCCGCCGGCCACCTGGCCATCGACGATCATGGGGTTCACCAGCACGCCGCCGTCTTCGCAGATGGCGTAGTCGAGGATGCGGACCTGTCCAGACTCGGTATCGACGCGGACGGTGCAGGCATGGGCGGCGTAGCTGAAGGTGCCGCTGTCGCGCAGCGCCTTGTAGCCGGCGGTCAGCTCCAGCCCGCCGTCGTCCACCCCATCCGGCAGGTCTTGCGGGCGTAGGTACCAGGTCCGTGCGACCTCCTGGATGGTGACGCTGCCGTTGGGGCCGCGCACCTCGCCGCCGGCCACCTGGACCAGGGCCGGGTCAACTTGCAGCAGGTGCGCGCCGATCCGGCCGATGCGCTCCGCCAGCGCCGTGCAGGCTGCCGCGACGGCGCCGCCGGCCACCACCATGCAGCGGGATCCCCAGGTGCCGGTGGAGTATGGCGTCAGCGCCGTGTCGCCGTGGACCACGCGCATCCGCGCGACGGGGATGCCCAGCACCTCGTGCGCGACCTGCGCCAGCGTCGTCTCCAGCCCCTGTCCGTGCGACTGCACGCCCAC
>CAXULX010000060.1:0-25015 GCA_964252005.1 uncultured Acetobacteraceae bacterium
CGAACCAGCCGAACAGCCCGTAGAACACCGCCATGTAGGCGATCACCAGCAGGAAACCGACGGCCAGCGCGATGGCGCCGTTGCGGATGCTGTCGGCGCCAAGCTCCGGCCCGACGCTGCGCTCCTCGACCACGGTGAGCGGCGCGGGCAGGGCGCCGGCGCGGAGCAGCACCGCCAGGTCCTGGGCGCTGCGGGCGTTGAAGCTGCCGCTGATCTGGCCGCGCCCGCCGGTGATCGGCGTCTGGATCACCGGGGCGCTGATCACCTTGTCGTCCAGCACGATGGCGAAGCGGCGGCCGACGTTGGCGTTGGTCACGTCGGCGAAGTGCCGGGCGCCGACGCTGTCGAAGGTGAAGTTCACCACCCAGCGGCCGTTCTGGTTGTCCTGGCCCGGCCGCGCGTCGGTCAGGCTCGCCCCGTCCACCTCGACCCGGCGGCGCACCGGCTCCTTCGCGTTGGGCTGGCCCTCGACGGCCAGGAAATCCACGCCGGGCGGCGGCGCCGCGCCGAGGTTCGCCGTCTCGTCCAGCAGGCGGAAGGTCATGCGCGCGGTGCGCCCGAGCAGCTCCTTGATGCGGTTCGGGTCCTCGACGCCTGGCAGTTGCACGACGATGCGGTCGGCGCCCTGCCGGGTGATGACGGGGTCCAGCACGCCGGTCTCGTCGATGCGGCGGCGGATAATCTCGATGGATTGCAGCACGGCCGAGTTGGCGCGGTCGCGCAGCGCGGTGGGGGAGAGGGACAGCGCGACCTCGTTGTCCCCGGCGGCCACGTCGTATTCCGCGGGTCCGGCGGAGGCGGCGGCCTCCCGCAGCAGGCGCACCGCCTCGTTCTGCTGCGGGCCGGGGTTGATGCGGATCACCACGCGGTTCTGCGCGGCCTGCACCTGCGGCGGCTGGAAACCCGTGACCTTGCCGCGCAGCGCCGTGCGCGCGCCGTCCGCCAGGCTGTCCAGACGCTCGCGCGCGACCGCGGCCATATCGACTTCGAGCAGCAGGTAGCTGCCGCCGCGCAGGTCGAGGCCCAGATGCACCTGCTGCCACGGCATCCAGCTTACCGGCGCCGGCAGCAGGTTGGGCAGGCAGAGCAGCGCGCCCAGGACGCAGACGCCGAGGATCAGCGCGATCTTGAGGCGGCTGAAATACATCATGGCAGGCGCGGTCCCCCGGGAGGCGAAGGCCCCGGGTATGCCGAGGTCCCCTGGCGGACGCAAGCCTGGCGCCTTGGCCGCAGGGGGCCGGGGCTGCTACAGCGGGGCATGATCCAGCATCCATTGCGCATCGGCATCGCCGGCGCCGGGCATTTCGGGCGGTTCCACGCGCTGAAGGTCGCCAGCAGCCGCCGCGCGATGCTGGCGGGCCTGTTCGACCCGGACCACGCCCGCGCCGCCGCCGTGGGGCGGGAGGCCGGGGGTGCCGCGGCGATGCCGTTCGCCGAGCTGCTGTCCGCCTGCGACGCGGTGATCGTCGCGGCCCCGGCGGAGGCGCATTTCGAGCTGGCGACGCGGGCGATGGAGGCCGGGCGGCACGTGCTGATCGAGAAGCCGATGGCCGCGACGCTGGCGCAGGCCGATGCGCTCGCGACGCAAGGCCGGTCCCGCAAGCTGGTCCTCCAGGTCGGGCACCTGCTGCGCTATTCGGCCGAGCACCGCGCCATCTCCGCCCGCATCACCCGGCCGCTGTATATCGAGGCCGCGCGGATCGCCCCGTTCAAGCCGCGCGGCACCGACGTGTCGGTGATCCTCGACCTGATGATCCACGACCTCGACCTCGTGCTGGCCCTGGTGGACAGCCCGATCAGCAGCGTGGACGCGGTGGGCGCCGCGGTGTCCAGCCCGTACGAGGACATCGCCAACGCCCGGGTCCGCTTCGAGAACGGCTGCGTCGCCACGATCACCGCGAGCCGCATCTCGCTCAAGACCGAGCGGAAGATGCGGCTGTTCTCCCAGGAGGGTTACCTGTCGGCCGATTTCGTGGCGCGCAAGCTGGTGATGATCGGCCGTGAGCGCGGGCTGCCCTTGCCCGGCACCGGCGGCTACCGGCGGGAGGAGGTCAACTGGACCGAGGGCGACGCCATGGCGGCGGAGCATGAGGCGTTCGTGGCCGCCTGCCTCGACGGCGCGCCGGTGGTGGTGGACGCCGCCGCCGGGCGCCGTGCGCTGTCCGCGGCGCTGGATGTCGGCGAGAGCATGGCGGCGTCACGCCGCCGGGCGCTGGCGTCCGGCCTGATCCACGACCTCCAGCACCTCGCGGGCGGCGGCGTCTGACGGCGTGCCTTCGGGCGGACGCAGGCTGTCCAGGATGGCGGGGAACGCCTCACGCTGCGCCGCCGCCGCGGCGCCGCCGCGCAGCAGGTCGAGCGCGTGGCGGCCGAGCGTCTCGGCCGTGCAGTCCTGCTGCAGCAGTTCCGGCACGACGGCGCGGCCCGCCAGCAGATTGAGCATCGCGACGTAGGGCACGCGGATCATGCGCCGGGCCATGGCGGCGGTCATCGGATTCACCCGGTACGTCACGGCCATTGGCACCCCGGCCAGCGCCAGTTCCAGGGTGGAGGTGCCGGACTTGGTGAGCGCGGCGCCCGCGGCGGCGTAGGCGTCGTGCTTCTCGGCCAGGTCCGTCACGATCAGCGGGGGGATCGGCCAGCTTGCGGCGGCGCGGCGCACCACGTCGGCCACGGCGGGCGACACCGGGAGCACCGGGCGCAGCGACGGCTCATGCAGCGCCAGGCGCTTCAGCGTCGCGCCGAACACCGGGAGCAGGCGCGGCGCCTCCGACCGCCGGCTGCCGGGCATGAGGATCAGCACCGGCTGGCTTGGCGTCAGGCCATGCGCCTGGCGGAACCGCGCGCCGTCGCCCTGGCCGGCGCCGGATTCCAGCACGGGGTGGCCGACGAAGGTGGCGGGCAGGTTGTGCTTGGCAAACCAAGCCGGCTCGAACGGCAGCAGGCACAGCAGCTTGTCCCACAGGCCCGGGTAGTGCCGCACCCGGTGCGCGCGCCAGGCCCAGACCTGCGGCGCCACGTAGTGCACGCGCGGGATGCCGAGCTTCGCCGCGGCGGCCAGGATGCGGTGGGTGAAGCCGGGGCTGTCGATGGTCACGATCACGTCGGGCTTGAGGCGCGCGATGTCGGCAAGCGTCTCCTGCAAGCGTCGGCGCAGCAGGAGCACGCGGGGCAGCACCTCGACGATGCCCATCACCGCAAGGTCCGCGAGGGGATACAGGCTGTCGAGGCCCTGCTCCGCCATCCGGGGGCCGCCGATGCCGGCGAACTCGATGCCAGGGCGCTGCGCACGGAGGGCGGCCATCAGCCGGGCGCCCAGCACGTCGCCGCTGGCCTCCCCGGCGACGAGGTAGATCAGCGACATCGCGGGTTGCCAGGAGCCATGCCGGACTGCATAGGGGGGCGGTCACGCCGGCGCAACATGGCGGGATGGAGGCACCGATGAACTTGCTGCACGTCACCTCGGCCGAAGCCTGGGCGGAGGCCCAGCCGTCCGGCCAACATGCCCCGCCCATGCTGGCGCAGGACGGCTTCCTGCATCTGTGCACGCCCGCGCAGCTCGATTACGTGCTGGGCCGGCATTTCGCCGGGCGGACCGGCTTGGTGCTGCTGCATATCGACCCGGCCATGCTCGGCGACCTGCGCTGGGAAATCAGCGAACCCGGCCGCGACGCCTTTCCGCATCTGTATGGCCCGCTGCCCGTCGCGGCCGTGCTGCGGGCCGAGCCGGTTCAGCCGTAGAGGTCTGCGGGCGTCACCAGCGCCGCCGCAGTCTCGACCCACACGCCGTCCCGGGCCGCACGGTAGAAGCAGGACCGGTGCCCGGTGTGGCAGGCGACGCCGTGCTGATCCACCCGCAGCAGCAGCGTGTCGCCGTCGCAATCGACCCGCAGCTCGACCAGGCGCTGCGTCTGCCCAGAGGTCTCGCCCTTGCGCCACAGCGCGCCGCGGCTGCGGCTCCAGTAGCAGACCCGGCCGGTCGCCAGCGTTTCCGCCACTGCGTCGCGGTTCATCCAGGCCAGCATCAGCACTTCGCCGGTGTCATGCTGCTGCGCCACCGCCGCCACCAGGCCCGCGGCGTCGAACCGGATCTGCTCCAGCAGCGCCATCAGCCGGGATGCGCCCGCAGCACCGCGAAGCCGCGGTCGAGGTCGGCAATCAGGTCGCCGGTGTCCTCCAGCCCGATATGGAACCGCACCACCGGGCCGTCGTAGTCCCACGCGCCGGCGGTGCGCACGACGTGGCCCGTGGTCGGCAGCACCAGGCTCTCGAAGCCGCCCCAGCTTGCGCCGATGCCGAACAGCTCCAGGCTGTCGATCATGGCGCAGGTCGCGGCGGCGCTGAACTCCGGCCGGAACACCACGCCGAACAGGCTGCATGCGCCGGTGAAGTCGCGTTTCCACAGGTCATGGCCGGGCGCGCCGGGCAAGGCGGGGTGCAGCACGCCCGCCACCTCCGGACGCCCGGCGAACCATTCGGCGACCGCAAGGCCGGACCGCATTTGGTGCTGAAGCCGCACGCCCATGGTGCGCACGCCGCGGAGCGCCAGCCAGCAGTCATCGGGGCTGGCGTACTGGCCCAGCGCCAGGGCGGCCAAGCGCACCCGCTCCCAATCCTCGTCGTTGGCCGTGGTCACGCCGCCCAGCAGCACGTCGGAATGGCCGACCACGTACTTGGTGAGTGCCTGGATCGACACGTCCACGCCGTGCTGGAACGGCTGGAAGAAGTGGATGCCCCAGGTGTTGTCCAGCAGCACCTTCGCCCCCCGGGCATGGGCGACCTCCGCTAAGGCGGGCACGTCCTGCACCTCGAAAGTGTGGCTGCCGGGGCTTTCGAGGTAGAGCACGGTGGTGTTGGGACGCATCAGGGCGGCGATCCCCGCCGCGTCGGTGTCGGCGCGGTAGTAGGTCGTCTCGATCCCGAGGCGCGCCAACATGCCGTCGCAGAACGTGCGGGTGGGGCCATAGACGCTGTCTGGCACTAGGCAGTGGTCGCCGGACTTGAGGTAGGCCAGCAGCGGCGTCGTCACCGCGGCGAGGCCGGAGGAGACGATCTGGCAGCGTGTGCCGCCCTCGATCTCGGCGATGACGTTCTCCAGCGCATGGTGCGTGGGGTTGCCCATCGTGCCGTAGTTCAGCGCCTGGTCCAGCCGGCTCGCCTGGGCCGCGAACCGCTCCTGGCAGTTCGGATACAGCATGGTGGAGCCGCGCAGCAGCGGCGGGTTCACGAAGCCGCGCACCCGCGTGCCGGCGCGCCCGGCATGGGACAGGCGGGTGGCCAGCGCCTGCGGATGGCTGCGGGGGGCTTGGTCGTCGGGCATCAATCGGTTTCCTTCATGGTGTCGGGCCGCCCGGCCCATTCGGTCCAGGACCCGTCATACACGGCGCCCTGCGGCAGGCCGGCGCGCAGCAGGCCAAGGCTCAGGAGGGTCGCGGTGATCCCCGACCCGCAGCTCGTGACGACGGAGCGCGCACGGTCCGCCCCCACGGCGGCGAAGGCGGCGCGCAGGCCGGCTGGATCGAGCATGGTGCCATCGGGACGCAATAGGCTCGCGGAGGGCACGTTGCGGCTGCCCGGCATGTGGCCGCTGGGCAGCCCCGCCCGCGGTTCCGGGGCCACGCCTGCGAAGCGTCCGGCCGGCCGTGCGTCCAGCACCAAGTCGTCCGTCCCGGCCAGCATGTCGCCGATGCCGCGCAGCCGCGTGGCGCGGAGGCTGGCCCGGAACGTGGTAGGGGCGGGCGGCGCCGCAAGGCCGGCCTCGACCGGGCGGCCCTCCCGCAGCCATTTCGGCAGGCCGCCATCCAGCACGAGGGCTTGGTCATGGCCGAACAACCCCATCATCCACCAACCGCGCGGCGAGGAGGCGATGCCCTTCTGGTCGTAGAACACCACCCGGCTTGCATTCGAGACGCCGAGTTCGCCCAACAGCCGCTCGAACCGGCCCGGCGACGGCACCATGTGCGGCAACGGCGTGTCGGGGTCGGCAACGGCGTCGATGTCGAAGAAGCGGGCGCCGGGGATGCGGGCGCGGGCGAACTCCTCGGCGCCGTCCTTGCCCTCGCCCGGCAGGTACTTCGTCGCGTCGAACACGACGAGGTCCGCGGCGCCAAGCTGGCCGGCCAGCCATTCCGTGGTGACGAGCGGGTCCATGCCTAAGCGTCCCATCCGGACAACCGCCGCATCATCGGTCGGCCCATTGCGTCCGTAGCCAATCGCGCCGCGCCGCGAGCCAAAGCAAGGCGATGGCGGTGACGGAGTTGGCGTAGCGTCCGGCGACGGCGGCCTCGATGGCGTCCGTGGCGGGATGCAGGCGGACGCGGATGTCCTCCTGCTCGGCGGCCAGCCCGCCCTGGCCGATGATGCCGTCCGGCCCGGCCCCCGGCGCGCGGATACGGCCCGCGAACAGGGTGCACCGCTCGTCGGAGGCGCCGGGCGTCAGCACGAAATCCCCCATCCATTCCAGCAGATCGACCGCAAGCCCCGTCTCCTCCCGTGCTTCCCGCACGGCGGTCACCGCCGGGTCCTCGGCGCCGTCGCACAGGCCGGCGGGGACTTCGACCATCACCGGCGCGACGCCGGCGGCAAGCGCGGGCAGGCGGAACTGCTCGATCAACGCCACCTGGTCGGTCAGGGGGTCATAAGGCAGCACGCCGGCGGCCCGGCCGCGGCACAGCAGCTCCCAACTGCGGACCCCGGACATCGCGCCGTCGAACCGGCGGTGGCGGAACTTGACCACCTCGACGGAGAACCGTCCCTTCCAGGCGGTCTCGCTCGAGACGATCTGCACGTCGGGGTGGGAGGGGATGGTCGCCATGGAGCGACCCTAGATCGGCAGGGACGCCATTGGAACCACCCGCGTCGAGAAAGCCCGGCTCAGGCCCGGCTCGTCAGCATCTCCCGCAGGCGCGCCGCGGCGGCGGGGCCTTTCACGGCGTCCCGCCACATCGCCTCGGCCACGCGCTGGTGGGCGGCGATGGCCTCGTCGGCGCCGGTGATCATGGCGACCCCGGTCTGCGCCGACGGCAGGCCGTCTGTGTGGAAGGGGTTGGCGGCCAGGGTGGCGCGGTCGCGCGTGCGGAAGATGCTGAACCCGCTCGCCGTCTCGTTGGAGGCCAGCAGGCCGAATTGCAGTCCCATCGGCTCGGTTTCCATCAGCTCGGCGATGTTCTGCACCTCCGCCATGGCGACCCGGCGGCACCGCATCCGCAGCGCGTCCGACAGCTTGAGGCTTCCCAGCACGCCCAGGCTCAGGAAGCTCTGGATCGACTGCGGCGAAAGGATCGCGATGATGCCGGGGCGGCGCTGCGCATAGATCCGCTTCCGCGCGGCGAGGATGCCGAGCACCTGGTCGGCGTTGGTGCGGAAGGCGGCGCCGTCGGTGCCGGGCTGGTTGGCGATCTCGTTCAGGCCATCCGCCACCGTCGCGTCGAACGCGTCGGAGGTGGTGAGGTACAGGCACGCGCCATAGGCTTGCAGCACCTGGTCGGCCGACTCCTCGACCTGCCGGATTCGCTCGAAGTATCCCACCGAACGGCTGTAGTACTCGACCCCGATGCCCAGCAAGGACAGCGGGGAGACCTTCAGCAGCTCCGCCAGGCGCTTGACCGTATCAAGCTTGATGACCTCGCCCTTCTCGTAGCGATAGAGCGCCGCGCGGGACACGCCCAGCCGTGCCGCGATCTCCTCTGCCCGTAAGCCGGACTCGAGCCGGTATGCCCGAAGCTGCTGCCCTATTTCTGCAAAACGCATACTCACCTCCAACCGGGCAAAGGGCAGGCACTGCAACCACCCCTCCGGAGGACACTCTCATAACAGCCGCTAGTTGATTCGTCGTTATATTGCAATCAACTTCGCAGAAATATAGTGAGATATGCCGCCTAAATCGCGCATGGCCTCTAAATTTCAGACATTATAGCGACTGCGCCATGCCAGCCCTGCTACCGTATCGCCCGCTGGCCGGTACTCGCAACCGATCCATCCGGCGTAGCCCAGCGAGTCGACGCGGCCGAGGACATAGTCCCAGCCGATCTCGCCCGTGCCGGGCTCGTGGCGGCCCGGCACGTCGGCCAACTGCATGTGCGCGATGCTGGGCAGCAGCGCCTCCATCCGCTTGGTCACGTCGCCCTCGGTCACCTGGCAGTGGTAGATGTCGAATTGCAGGCCCACCCGGTCGAAGCCGAGCGCCGCCACGATGTCGGCGCCCTGGCCCATGGTGTTCAGGAAGAAGCCGGGCATGTCGCGATGGTTGATGGGTTCGATCACGATCTTCACCCCCTGCGCCGCCGCCTGTTCGGCCGCCCAGGCAAGGTTTGCGACGTACAGCGCCGCGGCGGTGCCGTGCGCCACCCCGGCGGGCACGATCCCCGCCATGCAATGGATCATGCCGCAGCCGAGCGCGCCGGCGTAGTCCAGCGCCGTCTTCACCCCCTCTCGGAACTCCGCCGCGCGGCCCGGCAGGCACGCGATGCCGCGCTCGCCGCCCGCCCAATCGCCGGGCGGCATGTTGAACAGCACCTGACGCAGGCCGGCGCCGTCCAGCCGCTTGCGGATCTCGCCGGCGGGGTGGTCGTAGGGAAACAGGAACTCGACCGCCTTGAACCCGGCCGTCGCGGCGGCGTCGAACCGTTCGAGGAAGGGCGCTTCGTTGAACATCATCGAGAGATTGGCGGCCAAACGCGGCATGGCGATCCTCCTGTTTCGCAGCAAGCTAGACACCGGGCCAATTTAGAACAACCAGTTGCTTTCCGCAGAGGGGCGGCCGATACCGCCGGGCATGAAGCAGCCCACAGACCTGGTGGCGGAACGCCTGCTGATGGGGCTGCTGCTCGTCGGCATCGCGGTCGGCTGCATCCTGGTGCTGCACCCGTTCCTGTCGGCCATCCTGTGGGCGGCGATCCTGGTCTATACCACCTGGCCGGTGTTCACCTGGGTGCGGACCCGCCTCCGCGCGAGCCGCGGCTGGGCGGCGGGGATCATGGTGCTGCTCACCACCGTGCTGATCGTGCTGCCGCTGGGGCTTGCGGTCCCGGCCGGCGCCGACGACGTCAACCAACTGCGCGGCTCCATCGAGACCGCACTCAGCGGCGGCCTGCCCGGCGCGCCCGTATGGCTGAACGGGGTTCCGGTCGTGGGCGCGACCCTATCGGACTACTGGAACGAATGGGCGGCGGACCTCGGCGTCATGGTCAGCTTCTTCAAGCCCTATTTCGGCATGATCGCGGAGAACGGGCTGAACGTCCTGCTCGGCGTCGCGGGCGGCCTGCTGCAATTCCTCATCGCCCTCATGATCGCGTTCTTCTTCTGGGCGTCGGGCGACAGCCTGGGCGTGTATGTCAACCGCATCGTGCACCGGATCGCCGGTGACCACGCGGCGCGGCTGGTTGCGGTCACCGGGCTGACCGTGCGGGGCACCGTGTACGGCATCCTGGGCACCGCGATCGTGCAGGGACTGCTGACGACGTTCGGGCTGTGGCTGTCGGGCGTGCCGCGCCCGGTGCTGCTGGGCGCCATCGCCGGGTTCCTGTCGGTGCTGCCCATCGGCGCCCCGGTGATCTGGATTCCCGCGACGCTTTGGCTGCTCGGCACGGGGCATACCGGCTGGGGCATCTTCCTCGGCGTCTATGGGCTGTTCGCCATCAGCGGGTCGGACAACGTCATTCGGCCCTACTTCATCTCGCGCGGGGCGGAGCTGCCGTTCCTGCTGACGATCCTGGGCGTCCTGGGCGGTGCCTTGGCGTTCGGGCTGCTGGGCATCTTCCTCGGTCCGGTCCTGCTGGGCGTCGGCTACACCTTGGTGGCGGAGTTCGCCGGGCTGGACACCACCCGAACCTACCGCAACGGGTGACGGCCGGGGCGCCTGACCGCCGCGCCGCCCGCGGCCGGGCGGCGCAGGCGCGCGGCGTCACGGCCGAGCACGCGGCCTGCGCGGCGCTCGAACAGGACGGCTGGGTCGTGCTGGCCCGGCGCCTGCGCACCGCCGCGGGCGAGCTTGACGTGGTGGCGGAGCGCGACGGGCTGCTGGCCTTCATCGAGGTGAAGGCGCGGCCGGACCTGCTGTCGGCCGCCGCCGCCCTGGGACCGCGGCAGCGCGCCCGGCTGCTGGCCGCAGGCGAGATCGCCCTGGCCGAACATCCCAGTTGGGGCCGGGCCGGCGTGCGGTTCGACGTGCTGCTGGTCGATGACGCCGGCCGGGTGCGCCGAATCGCCGACGCCTTCCGGATCGAGGGTTAGCCCGGCCGGCCCGGCACGCGGGCGCGGTAGGCCAATGCCTCCGCCACGTCGGCCCGGCGCACCTGGGCCGCGCCCGCCAGGTCGGCGATGGTGCGCCCGACGCGCAGCACCCGGGTGAAGCCGCGGGCGGACAGGCGGAGCTTCTCGGCGACGGTCTCGGCCAACTGCCGGGCCTCCGGATGCAACTCGATCGCACTGAGTTCGGCCTCGGCGTTGCTGGCCGGCCCGTCGGCGCCGTAGCGTGCGGTCTGCGCCGTGCGGGCGGCTGCGACGCGGCTGGCCACCGCGGCGCTCGGCTCTCCGGGCGGCGCGCGAGACAGTTCGGTGGGCGGGATCGGCTGCACGTGCACGGTCACGTCGATGCGGTCGAGCAGCGGGCCGCTGATGCGGGACAGGTAGTCCTCCCCGCAGCGCGGCGCGCGGCTGCACGCGCGGGCGGCGTCGCCGAGGTAGCCGCAGCGGCAGGGGTTCATCGCCGCGATCAACTGGAACCGCGCGGGGTAGGTGACGTGCGCGAGGGCGCGGGCCACGGTGGTGCGCCCGCTCTCCAGCGGCTGGCGCAGCGCTTCCAGCGCCGGGCGGGGAAACTCGGGCAACTCGTCGAGGAACAGCACGCCGCGATGCGCCAGGCTGACCTCGCCGGGCTTGGCGCGCTGCCCGCCGCCGGTCAGCGCCGCCTGCGACGCGCCGTGGTGCGGCTCGCGGTAGGGCGGGCGCATGACGAGCCGCCCGCCCTCCAGCAGCCCGGCCACGCTGTGGATCATGCTGACCTCCAGCGCATCGACCGGGCGCAGGTCGGGCAGCAGCCAGGGCATCCGGGCGGCGAGCATCGACTTGCCGGCGCCGGGCGGGCCGATCAGCATCATGTTGTGCCCGCCCGCGGCGGCGATCTCGAGCGCGCGCTTGGCGGTTTCCATGCCGCGGACCTCGGCCAGGTCCGGGCCGGCCTCGCCCGGCTGCGTGCCGGCGGGTTCGGGCGGCGACAGCACCTGGCTGCCGCGGAAATGGTTGATGACCGACAGCAGGTCCGGCGCCGCCAGGATCTCGATGCGGCCGGCCCATGCGGCCTCCCCGCCCTGCGACGCCGGGCAGATCAGCCCGAGGTCGCGGGCCGACGCCGACATCGCCGCCGGCAGCACGCCTGCGACCGCATGGATGGCGCCGTCGAGCGAGAGCTCGCCGAGCGCCGCGTAGCCCGCCACCTCGTCGCGCGGCAGCACCTCCATGGCGGCCAGCACGCCGAGCGCGATGGGCAGGTCGAAGTGACTGCCCTCCTTCAGCAGGTCCGCCGGCGCCAGGTTGATGAGCACGCGCTTGGGCGGCAGCGACAGGCCCATGGCGGTCAGCGCCGCGCGCACCCGCTCCCGCGCCTCGCCGACGGCCTTGTCGGGCAGGCCCACCACCAGGAAGGCGGGCAGGCCGGAGGAGATCTGCACCTGGACCTCGACCGGGACGGCCTCGATGCCGCTGAAGGCGAAGCTGCGGATGCGGGCGAGGCTCATGCGCCGTAGGCCGAGAGGAACGTTCGCAGCAAGGTGCCGAGGAGTGCGGTGTTGTAGCCGCCCTCCTGGATGATCGCCGCCGGCAGGCGCAGCGCCGCGATGCGCCGTGCGGCCTGGGCGAAGCCGTCCTCGGTCACCTGCAGATAGCCCAACGGCTCGTCCTTCGACGGGTCGAACCCCAGGCTGAGCACCAGCGCGTCGGCGCGGAACCGCTGGATCGCCGCAAGCCCCGTGTCCACCGCGTCGAGCCAGCCGGCATCCGCGGTCCCGGCCGGCAGCGGCAGGTTCAGGTTGCACCCCATGCCGGCCCCGCCGCCACGCTCCCCGGCATGGCCGACGTACCAGGGGTAGTAGCCGCGGGGATCGCCGTGCACGGACGCGAACAGCACGTCGCCGCGGTCCCAGAATATGCCCTGCGTGCCGTTGCCATGGTGGCTGTCAATGTCCAGCACCGCGACGCGCGCGGCACCCTGGTCGCGCAGGCGCTGCGCCGCGATGGCGGCGTTGTTGAGGTAGCAGTGCCCGCCGGCCCGGGCCGCGTAGGCGTGGTGCCCCGGCGGGCGCGTCAGGGCATAGGCCGTGCCGCCCTGCGCCGCCACGTCCGCCGCCGCGATGGCGCAGGCGGCCGCCGCGGCGGCGGCGGGCCAGGTTTCCGCGCCGATGGGACAGGACGTGTCGGCGGTGTACCAGCCGAGCTGGCCGACCACCATCGGACTCGGCTGCGCCCCGTTGGCCAGCATCTCCGGGGAGGGGTGGATGTTGGGCACCAGCTCCGGCCCGTGGTCGGGCAATTGGTCCCAGGCGGCCGGGGCGTCGCGCAGGAAGTCCAGGTAGGCGGGCGCATGCACCGCCTCCAGCGCCGCACGGTCCGGCGGCGCGGGCACAGCGGGATCGAGGCCGAGCGCCCGGCAGCCGTCCAGCAGCGCCTCGGCCCGGGCCGGCACCTCGAAGTTGGCGCGGACGACGCCGCGCTGCAGGAAGAAGCGCGGGGCGTGCTGAAGCTGCGCCGGGTCCCAGAAGATCTTCAAACGCACCTCATGAACGGCAACACGGTTTCGCAACGTATCACAGGGCGGCCGCCGCGTGGCGGCCTATCCGCAAGGGTGGTCCGCAAGGCCGGCGCCCAGCCGCTGCGGGGGGAGGGCTACAGCACCACCCGGCCGCCGAACGCCCGGATCAGGATGACGGAGACCAGGCAGACGATGACGACGAGCGATAGGCCCCAGCGCAGCCACATGTAGCGTTGCGGCATCAGGCCGCGCCGGGCGGCCTGCGCCTCCACCACGGTGGTCGCGACGAACCCGGCCGTCAGCACGACCAGCCCCGTGGTGGGCAGGCCGACGAACGTCACCAGCATCGCCGCCCAGCCGATCAGCGACGGCACGACGCCCAGGCCGAACCGGGCGCGCTGCACCCGTTCGGATGCGACGACCCCGTCGAGCGCGAAGCCCCAATGCACCCCGCCCAGGAACGCCAGGATGGTCGCGCCGTAAGCCACCAGGGCCAGCAGCGAGCGGGTCGAGCCGTCACTCGCCAGGCTGAGCGCGCCCAGGCTGCACAGCACGAAGGGAAGCAGGCCGGCTAATCCCAGGATGATGGCGATGGGCGGCAACGGCCGGGTCATGGCAGGCTCCAGGGACGTGAGGTGTCGGCCCCCTGCGGCTTAGTCGCCGCCCCCGGATCGCGCAACTCCGCCAAGAACTGAGGGTCGCGCCCCATGCCGCCGTGCGGCCAGCGCGGGCCGCCACGTCAGGGAGACCGCGGCGACATAGGGCACGGACTGCGCGAGCAGCGCGCCGTACCAGACGATGGCGTGCCAGGTCGCGACGCCGTGCACGGCCGCGGTCCCGGCCAGCGCGGCGGTGGTCGCCAGCAGCAGGGCGGCCTCCTCCCGCAGCAGGCTTCCCGGCCGGGCGGGCGCAAGCTGCGGATGGGCCGGATCCTGGCAGGGCACGCCTTTGCCCAGCAAGGCATTCCAGAATGCCCGGGCGGCCGTATGGCTCAGCGCCAGCCCCGTGACGACCGTGCCGAGCGGCGCGCTGACGATGCGGGACAGCCGGCCAGCGAGCAGGCCGACCGTCAGCAGGGCGCACCAGGCCGTCAAACCCCCGAACCGCCCGGTGCCGATGACCAGGCCAAGCGATAGCGCCAGGTTGACCCACAGCAGTAGCAAGCCGAGCGCGTCGCCCGCCCAGGGAAGCCAGCCCGCGATGACGCGCAGGCGCTGCGGCCAGGCCAGGCTGCGGTCGAGCAACGGGAACAGCAGCCAATGCCTGCGTCCGATCTGCGCCGCGCCGTAGGCTTGGAGGGCGGTGCGTTGGCGGGCGTCCGGGAAGTCCGCCGGGCCGGGATCGGCGGGCGGCACCGGCTCGGTCGAGAGCCACCGCGCCTGCGACAAGGCCAGATCGAGCGCCGTGTCCTCGGCCACGGTCCATTCCGCCCAGCCGCCGACGCCGTCTAGTGCCGTTTTGCGCAAAAGGCGGGGGGAGCGCACGACGCCCACCTGCGGATCGGCGAACTCCGGCACGGCGTCCTGCAGCCAGTTGCGCGCCACCAGGGCGTCGGGTTCGAGCACGGCCACGACCTCAGCCCGGTGGGTGGCCTGCACGCGGGCGAAGTTCAATGCGCCGGCCCGGCCGCTGGGCCAGTGGCCCAGGTGGAAGAAGCGGAACCGGGCACCGCGGCGGGCGCACTCCTTCGCCACCGGCTCCCACAGCGTGGGGTCGGGGGTGTTGTGGTCCACGACCAGAACCTCGAACGCCGGGTAGTCGAGGTCCGCGAGCGAGGCCAAGGCGCGGCGCACCCGGTCCGGCTGCTCGTTGCAGATCGGCACATGGATTGAAACCATGGGCAGCGAAGGGGAGCGATCAGGCATGACGTGGCATCCGGAGAGCGGGAGGTGTGTGCTATGACGCCAGTGCGGCCATCATCGGGCCATATCGTGTCCGAAACAAGGCAGGCGCTGACCTTTCCGCGGCGACCGCCTATGCTGGGCGGCATGGGAATCAGCCTCGAAATCCTCATCGTGCTTTTGCTGGTCCTGCTCAACGGCCTGTTCGCCATGAGCGAGCTGGCCCTGGTCTCGGTCCGCCGCGCCCGCCTGGTGGTGCTGGAACGGCAGGGGGTGGCCGGCGCCGCCACCGCGCGGCTGCTGGCGGAGGACCCGCAACGCTTCCTGCCCACCGTGCAGGTGGGGATCACGCTGGTCAGCGTGCTGGCCGGGGTGTTCGGCGGCGCGCGGATCACCGCCCGGCTGGAGGCTTGGTTCCTGGGCATCCCCCAGCTCGAACCCTTCGCCGCCAGCCTCTCGCTCGCCATCGTCGTGGTGCTGACGACCTACCTGACCCTCGTGCTGGGCGAGCTGGTGCCCAAGCAGTTGGCGCTGCGCCGGCCGGAGCGGGTGGCGGCGGCCGTGGCCGGTCCGCTCGCGCGGCTGTCGCGCATCGGCGGGCCGGTCGTCTGGGTGCTCGGCAAATCGTCCGCCCTGGTGCTGCGGCTGTTCGGCGCGCACACCGACGAGCGCCAGGCGGTGACGGAGGAGGAGCTGAAGGCGCTGCTGGCCGAAGGCGCCGAGGAGGGCGTGCTGGAAACCGAGGAGCACGAGATGATCGAGCGCCTGCTCCGTTTGGCGGACAAGCCGGTGCGCGCGATCATGACGCCGCGGACCGAGCTGGCATGGATCGACCGCACCGACCCGCCGCAGGACATCGCGGCGACGCTCAAGGCCACGCCGCACAGCCGGTTCGTGGTGTGCGAAGGGTCCATCGACAACGTGGTCGGCGTCGTGCAGGCCAAGGATATCCTCGACCGCCTGCTCGACGGCGGCGAGGTGTCGGTCGCGGCGGCGCTGCGCAAGCCGATGGTGATCCCCGACACCGTGACCGCGCTCGACGCCCTGGAACGGCTGAAGGGCGAACCGCTGGGCCTCGCGCTGGTGATGGACGAGTACGGCAGCTTCGAGGGCCTGGTGACCGCGTCCGACGTGCTGCAGGCCATCGTGGGGGAGCCGGCCGACCCGACCGCCGTGCTGGCGGAGGGGGAGGCCGCGGTGGAGGGCGCCATGCTGCTGGACGGCGCCATGCCGGTCGATGAGATCAAGTCGAGGCTGGAGCTGCCGGACCTGCCGGCCGAGGGCAGCTATCACACCCTGGCCGGCCTGCTGCTGGCGCTGCTGCGCCGCCTGCCGCGCATCGGCGACCGGATCGTGTTCGGCGGCTGGCGGTTCGAGGTGGTGGAGATGGACGGCCGCCGGGTATCCCGCGTCAGCGCGCAGCCTGAGCCCGCGGCCGAGGCTTGATGGTCAGAGGCGGCCCGTCCTCAGACGCGCCCCTGTCCGAAGAGCAAATATAGGACCAGCAGCAACAGGAGCAGCCCCAAGCCGCCGCCATACCCGCGCCCGCCGTAATAGCCGCGGTTGTAGCCGTAGAACCCGCCGCCGCCGAACAGCACGACGAGGACGACGACGATCACGATGAGGCTCATGGCTTGGTCCCTTCCGGACGCGGCAACACTCGTTACGCCATGCAACGGCCGGAGTCGCCCCGAGTTCCGGCCGTCGTGAC
This sequence comes from uncultured Acetobacteraceae bacterium, assembly GCA_964252005.1. Lineage (GTDB taxonomy): Bacteria > Pseudomonadota > Alphaproteobacteria > Acetobacterales > Acetobacteraceae > CAHJXG01. The sequence goes on from CAXULX010000060.1 coordinate 16,295, forward strand.
CAGGCTGGCCTCAGGCCGCCTTCGCCTCCCGCCGCCGGGCGTGCAGGATGAACTCGGTGTAGCCGTTCGGCTGCGCGCGGCCCTTGAACACCAGGTCGCAGGCGGCCTGGAACGCCGGGCCGTCGAGGTTGGCCGCCATCGGGCGGTAGGCGGCGTCGCCGGCGTTCTGGCGATCCACCACCCCGGCCATGCGGCGCAGGGTTTCCGTCACCTGCGCCTCCGTCACGATGCCGTGGCGCAGCCAGTTGGCGATGTGCTGGCTGGAGATGCGGAGCGTCGCGCGGTCCTCCATCAGGCCCACGTCGTGGATGTCCGGCACCTTGGAGCAGCCGACGCCCTGGTCGATCCAGCGGACGACGTAGCCGAGGATGCCCTGAACGTTGTTGTCCAGCTCCTGCTGCACGTCGTCCGGCGCCCAGTTCGGGCGGTCGGCCACCGGGATGGTCAGCAGGTCCGAAAGCCGGCCGCGCGGATGCCCGGCCAGCTCCGCCTGCCGCGCGGCCACGTTCACCTGGTGGTAGTGCAGCGCGTGCAGCGTGGCGGCGGTGGGGGAGGGGACCCAGGCGGTGTTGGCCCCGGCGCGCGGGTGGCCGATCTTCTGCTCCAGCATGTCCGCCATGCGGTCCGGCGCCGCCCACATGCCCTTGCCGATCTGCGCCCGGCCGCGCAGGCCGCAGGCCAGGCCGATATCGACGTTGCGGTCCTCGTACGCCTTGATCCAGGCGGTGCCCTTGATCTCGTCCTTGCGGATCATGGCGCCTGCTTCCATCGCGGTGTGGATTTCGTCCCCGGTGCGGTCGAGGAAGCCGGTGTTGATGAACGCCACCCGGTCGCGCGCCGCGTGGATGCAGGCGGCGAGGTTGGCGCTGGTGCGCCGCTCCTCGTCCATGATGCCCATCTTCAGGGTGTTGGGGGCGAGGCCGAGCATCGCCTCGACCCGCGTGAAGATTTCGCCGGCGAAGGCGACCTCCTCCGGCCCGTGCATCTTTGGCTTGACGATATAGACCGATCCCGTCCGGCTGTTGCGGATCGGGCCGGTGGCGCGCAGGTCGTGCATGGCGATCAGCGAGGTGACGGCGGCGTCCAGCATCCCCTCCGGGATTTCGGCGCCGTCCGCGGTCAGCACGGCGTCGGTGTACATGTGGTGGCCGACGTTGCGGATCAGCATGGTGCTGCGGCCCGGCAGCGCCAGAGTGCCGCCGCCCGGCGCCGTGTACTCGCGGTCCGGGTTGAGCCGGCGCACGACCTGCTGGCCGTTCTTCTCCAGCGACGCCGAGAGCGTTCCCTGCATCAGGCCGAGCCAGTTGCGGTACACCGCCACCTTGTCGGCCGCATCGACGGCGGCGACGCTGTCCTCGCAATCCTGGATCGTGGTGAGGGCGGACTCGAGCAGCACGTCGGCAACGCCTGCCGGGTCGTCCTGGCCGATGGGATGGCCGTGGTCGATGCTGATCTCGATGTGTAGGCCGTTGTTGCGCAGCAGGATCGCGCTGGGTGCCGAGGGCTCGCCGCGATAGCCCACGAACTTCTCCGGCGTGGCAAGCCCGGCCGTGCCGTGGCCGGTCGCCGCCAGCAGCGCGCCATCCTTCACCATGTAGCCCGTCGCATCCGCGTGGGACGCGCCGGCCAGCGGCGCCGCGAGGTCCAGCACCGCTTTCGCCCGCTTCACCACGAGGGCGCCGCGCAGCTTGTTGAAGCCGCGGCCGCGCTCCGCCCCATCGCTCTCCGGCAGCGCATCCGTGCCGTACAGCGCGTCGTACAGGCTGCCCCACCGCGCGTTGGCCGCATTCAGCGCGTAGCGCGCGTTCATCACCGGCACGACGAGCTGCGGCCCGGCGATGCCCGCGATCTCGGCGTCCACGTTGGCCGTGCCGACCTCGAACGGCGGCGGCTCCGGCAGGAGGTAGCCGATGCCGCGGAGGAAATCCTGATACGCCGCGGCGTCGTGCGGCTTGGAGGATTGGGACAGGTGCCACTCGTCGATCTGCCGCTGCAGCTCGTCGCGCCGGGCAAGCAGCTCGGCGTTGCGCGGCGCCAGGTCGCGCAGCAGGGCGGCAAAACCGGTCCAGAACGCATCGGCCTCGACGCCGGTGCCCGGCAGCGCCTCGGCGATGAAGCCATGCAGCTCAGGCGCGACCCGCAGGCCCGCAGCGTCAACTCGATCCATCTCTGATCCCCTCGTGGTGCGCCCTTATTGAGGCATGCGCGCCCGGAGTCGAGAGGCGTGCGCTCAGCCCTGCCGGGCGCGCCACGCAGCGTAGGCGGCCTCCGTCTCGGCATTGGGCGGGTAGGTGCCGGGCAGCGGGGCGCCGGCGGCGATGCGCTCCAGGACGAACCGCTCCATCCGCTCCTGCTCGGCCGCCTGCCCGGCGACCTCGTCCGCGATGCCGGCCGGCAGCACCACGACGCCGTCCGCGTCGCCCACGATGATGTCGCCGGGAAAGACGGCGACGCCGCCGCAGCCGATGGGCCCGTCGATCTCGACCGCGTGGTGCAGCACGAGGTTGAGCGGCGCCGACGCCCCGGCGCAGAACACCGGCATCGCCATCGCGCCGATGGCGCCGCTGTCGCGCAGCCCGCCATCGGTGACCATGCCGGCGGCACCCCGAACTTGGAGCCGGGTCATCAGGATCTCGCCTCCGCACGCCGCCCGCGCATCGCCGCGGCAGTCCTGCACCAGGACGCAGCCGGGCCGGGCGGTCTCCACCGCCTTGCGCTGCGGATGCTCGGGATCGGCGAACACGCCGAGGTGATCGAGGTCCTCGCGCGCCGGGATGTAGCGGAGCGTCATGGCGGGGCCGACCATGTTGGGGCCGGGTGGACCCAGCCGGCGGACGCCCTGCATGAAGGCGTTGCGAAACCCGCGCTTGAACAGTTGCGTGGTGAGGGTTGCGGTGCTGGCCAGCATGAGCTGCGCCTTGGTGTCTGGATGCATGGACGGCTCCGCGTGGTGGCGCCTCACTATGCACGCACATCCCCACGAGTGAAGCACCGCCTTGGCCGCTCCGCGCGGGTCGTGAGGCGGACGAGGCCGGCCGTCTAGTCGATCACCTCCGCGCAGGCGTCGGTCGGCGCCGCGGCGACATGGCCCACGACGGGCACGATCTTCAGTACGGCCGAGGTCACCCGGCACGGCGCCGCCGCCAGGCCGCAGCCGGACAGGATCAGCAAGGACAGCAGCAGGGCAACCCGGGTCATGCGCCGGACCCTACGCCTCCAGCTCCTCCCGCATCAACTCCAATGCGAGCCAACGCTCCTCGAACCCGGCCAGGCCGGCTTGCGCTTGGGTCAGCGCATCCGTGGCGACGCGGAAGGCGGCGGGGTCGCGGCGATACAGGTCGGGGTCGGCGAGCCGCTGCTGCAGGCGCGCGACCTCGGCCTCCGCCGCCGCGATCTGCTTCGGCAGCGTTTCGAGCGCGTGCTTGTCCTTGAACGTCATCTTCCGGCTGCTGGACGCGCGGGACAGCGATTTCGGGCCGCTGCTCCGGGCACGCTCCGGCGCCGGGGCATCCGGCTGGCCGCGCTGCGCCAGCATGTCGCTGTAGCCGCCGGCATACTCGACCCACCGCCCGGCGCCCTCGGCGGCCAGGGTGCTGGTCACCACGCGGTCGAGGAAGTCGCGGTCGTGGCTGACCAGCAGCACGGTGCCGGGATACTCCGACAGCATCTCCTGCAACAGGTCGAGCGTTTCCAAATCCAGGTCGTTGGTCGGCTCGTCCAGCACCAGCAGGTTGGAGGGCCGGGCCATGGCGCAGGCGAGCATCAGGCGCCCGCGCTCGCCGCCCGACAGCACGCCGACCGGGGTGCGCGCCTGCTCTGGCTTGAACAGGAAGTCCTTCATGTAGCCGATCACGTGGCGGCGCTCCCCCGCCACGACCACGGTGTCGCCGCCGCCGGCCGTCAGCGTGTCCGACAGGGTCGCGTTCGGATCGAGGCTGGCGCGCTGCTGGTCGAGCGTCACCTCGGCGAGGTTGGTGCCGAGCTTCACCTCGCCGCTGTCCGGCGCCTCCACCCCGGTCAGCAGCTTGAGCAGCGTCGTCTTGCCGGAGCCGTTGGGGCCGACGATGCCGAGCCGGTCGCCGCGCAGCACCCGGAGCGTCAAATCGCGGATCACCGGGGCGCCGTCGAACGCCTTGCCGACGTGCTCGGCGACCGAGACGAGCTTGCCCGACAGGTCGGCCTCGGTCGCCACCAGCCGCAGCGCCGTGTCGCCGCCGCCCATCTCCCGCCGCTTCTGCCGCAGCGCGCCCAGCTCGCCCAAGCGGCGCACGTTGCGCTTGCGCCGGGCGGTGACGCCATACCGCAGCCAGTCCTCCTCCCGCGCGATCTGCCGGCCGAGCTTGTGCTGGTCGCGCTCGGCCTGCTCCTCCACCTCGTCGCGCCACGCCTCGAAATGGGCGAAGCCGCGGTCGATGCGCCGGGTGATGCCCGCGTCGAGCCAGACGATGCTCCGGGACAGCTTCTCCAGCATGCGCCGGTCGTGGCTGATCAGCACCAGCCCGGCGCGCAGGCTGGCCAGTTCCTGCTCCAGCCACTCGATGGCCGGCAGGTCCAGGTGGTTGGTCGGCTCGTCGAGCAGCAGCAGGTCGGGCGAGGGCGCCAGCGTGCGGGCCAAGGCGCAGCGCCGCTTCTCGCCGCCCGACAAATGCGTGGGGTCCTCCTCGCCGGTCATGCCGAGCTGGTCCAGCAGGGTGCGCGCCCGGTACCGGTCGTCGCCCGGCCCCATGCCGGCCTCCACGTAGTCGAGCGTCGTGTCGAACCCCGACAGGTCCGGCTCCTGCGGCAAGTAGCGCACGGTGGTGCCAGGCTGCAGGAAGCGTGTGCCGGCGTCCGGCTGCAGCAGCCCCGCCGCGACCTTGAGCAACGTTGATTTGCCCGATCCGTTGCGCCCAACGAGGCAGATGCGCTCGCCCGCGCCCACGCCGAGCTCGGCGCCGTCCAGCAGCGGCGCGGTGCCGAGCGACAGGCGGATGTTCTGGAGCAGCAGCAACGGAGGGGCCATGTGCAGGGTATGGGCGGCCCCTCCTTCCTGTGCAACCCGGTCCCGGTGTGGCATGGGTGGCGCCTGCCAAGAAGGAACCCGGATGCGCGCCTCCCCCCTGCTCTGCTTCGCCGTGGCCCTGCTGTGGACCGTGGCGCCGCCGGCTCGGGCGGCGGACGTGCTGCGCATCGGCCTGCTGCACACCCTGTCCCCGGCGCCGCTGTACATCGCCATGGAGCGAGGCTATTTCCGGGACGAGGGCCTGGATGCCAGCTTCCGCTTCTTCGAGGCGGCGCAGCCCATCGCCGCCGCCGCGGTGTCGGGCGACATCGACGTGGGGATTACCGCGCTGACCGGCGGCTTCTTCAGCCTGGCCGGACGCGGCACGCTGAAGGTGATCGGCGGCGCCTTGCATGAGCAGGCGGGCTACGAGGGGACGGCGATCCTCGCCTCGCGTAAGGCATATGACGCCGGGCTGACCTCGGTGGCGCAGTTGGCCGGGCACAGCTTCGGCATCACGCAGTTCGGCTCGTCGTTCCACTACATGGTCGGGCGCATCACGGAGCGGGAGGGCTTCCCGCTCAAGAGCCTGACGCTGCGGCCGTTGCAGCAGATCGGCAACATGGTGGCGGCGGTGCGGACCGGGCAGGTGGACGCGACCATGGCGATCGCCTCCATGGCCCGGCCGCTGGAGGCGGCGGGGGAGGCGCGCATCATCGGCTGGGCCGGCGACCTCGTGCCCTACCAGATCACCGCCGTGTTCGCGCCGAGCCGGATGCTGGACGCACGGCCCGACACGCTGCACCGCTTCGCCCGCGCCTACCAGCGCGGGGTCGCCGACTACCGCGACGGCTTCCTGCGGCTGGACGCGGCGGGCCATCCAATACGGGACGCCAAGAGCGCGGCGTTGGTCCCGCTGATCCAGACCTACGTCTATGCCGGCGATCCCGACGGGGCGCGGAAGATCGAGGAGGGCATCGGCTACTACGACGAGGACGCGCGGCTCGACGTGCAGGACGTGGCGGCACAGCTCCGCTGGTTCACCGGGCAGGGCCTGGTGAAGGGCCAGATCGAGCCGTCCGACGTGATCGACACGCGGTTCATCGGCGCGCTGGCTCCGCCATGAACGGCTCCAGCGTGCGGCTGTCGATCTGCGGCGTGGACCATCGCTATGACGGCCTGCCGGTGCTGGAGGGGATCGACCTCGTGGCCGAGGCCGGCCGGGTGCTGGTGCTGATCGGGCCGTCTGGCTGCGGCAAGAGCACGCTGCTCGGCATCGTCGGCGGCCTGATCGCGCCCACGGCCGGGACGGTGCGGATGGAGGGGCATGTGGCTGCGGACTGCCTAAACCCGCTGACCCCCGTGTTCCAGGATTTCGCGCTGCTGCCCTGGCGCAGCGTGGCCGGGAACGTGTCGCTGGTGCTGGAAGGGCGGCTGCCGCGCCGCGAGCGGGAGGCGCGGGTGGCGGAGGTGCTGGCGCTCACCGGCCTTGCCGAGTTCGCCCGCGCCTGGCCGCGGCAGCTCTCCGGCGGGATGCGGCAGCGTGTTGGCATCGCCCGCGCCTTGGCGGTGCGGCCCGCCTGCCTGCTGATGGACGAGCCGCTCTCGGCGCTCGATGCGCAGACCCGGGCGCTGCTGCTGGACGAGTTCGCCGTGCTGATCGAGCGGGCGGGCACCACGACGGTCTATGTGACGCACAACCTGAACGAGGCAATTCGGCTGGGCCACCGCGTCGCCGTGCTGTCCCGCCGGCCCGGCCGGGTGCGCGCCGTCGTGGAGATCAACCGGGCCATCGGCGGGCGCGACGTGGCGGACCCTGGCCTGCTGGCCATCGAGCGGGAGCTTTGGGAGATGATCCGCGGCGACGCGGCGGCGGCGGAGCGGGAGCGCGTCGATGCCTGACGGGATCGGTCCCGGGGCCGCCGGGCACGAGGTCGCCGGCCCCGTGCCGTTCCGCGCCCGCGGCTTCGCCCCGCGCGCCGTGCCGGGCGCCGCGGCCGCGACCCTGCTGGGCCTCGTGGCGCTCTGGCAGGCGGGGGCGAGCGCCGGGCTGATCGCCACGCAGTTCCTGCCGCCGCCCGCGAGCATCCTGCGCGCCCTGTACCAGCTCGCGGCCAGCGGCGAGCTTTGGCTGCATCTGGGCGCGTCGCTGCAACGCCTGGCGATTGGCTGGACATTGGGGACGCTGTGCGGCGTGGCGCTCGGCTTCGCGGTGGGCCTGTCGAGCTGGCTGCGCAGCCCCGGCATGGCCGTGGTGTCCGCCCTGTTCCCCATCCCGAAGATCGCGCTGGTGCCGCTGTTCATCATCTGGTTCGGCATCGGCGAGGGGTCGAAGCTCGCCACTTTGGGCTTCGGCGTGTTCTTCCCGACCGTCATCAACACCGCCGCCGGCGTCGATGCCGTGAGCCGCAGCCTGGTGCGTATGGGCCAGGCGTTCGGGCTGTCCAACGCCGCGATCCTGCGCAAGATCGTGCTGCCCGGAGCACTCCCGGCCATCCTGAGCGGCTTCCGCGTCACCACGAGCATCGCCATCATCCTGCTGGTCGCCGCCGAGATGATCGGGGCGGAGCGCGGCATCGGCGCCTTCGTGCTGCAGGCCGGCAACCTCTATGACACCGACAACCTGCTGGCCGGCATCGTCGTGCTGTCGCTGCTCGGCCTGCTGGTGGCCTGGGTGCTGGGCCGGCTGGAGCGGGCGCTGCTCGGCTGGCGCTAAGAGGCCGTTTGAACCCCGTGGCAGACCGCCCACTGGTGGTTCCGCCGCGTCGTGCGCCGGATGCTGTTCCAGCTTCAGCACAATCGGGGTTTGCTGCATTGCCCATTGACCGGGTGAGGAGGGAAAGGAACGCTCCCATGCAAAGGATCACCCTTGATGCCGAAGCCGGCCAGGTCTCCGCCGAGTTGGTCCGCCATGGCATCGCTGCCGATGCCCGCGTACACGTACTCGTGGAAGTCGTGGACAACAAGGCCGACACCCTGCCGATGGCCGCCATCGTCCAAGCCGGCGGCGCCTTCGACTGGCTCGCCGACGAGCCTGACCTTTATACCGACGCCGACCTGGTGCAGCCGCAGGCCGGCTAGGTGTTCGGCTTCAAACCACCGTAGCTGACTGCAGCTGCTCGGCTGGCGCTAAGCGTTGGTCCCGCGGATCGCCTCGCACACCGCCCGCGTCACCTCGGCGGTGGTCGCGCGGCCGCCGAGGTCGGGCGTCATGATCCCCGCGGCGCAGACCTGCTCGACCGCGCGCATCAGCAGCGCGGCTGCGGACGCCTCGCCCAAATGGTCCAGCATCATCGACGCGGTCCAGAAGGTGGCGACGGGGTTGGCGATGCCCTTGCCGGTGATGTCGAAGGCGCTGCCGTGGATCGGCTCGAACATGCTGGGGTAGCGGCGCTCCGGATCGACGTTGCCGGTGGGCGCGATGCCGAGCGACCCGGCCAACGCCGCCGCGAGGTCCGATAGGATGTCCGCGTGCAGGTTGGTCGCCACCACCGTGTCGATGCTGCCGGGCCGCCGCACCATGCGGGTGGTCATGGCGTCCACCAGCTCCTTGTCCCAGGCGACATCCGGGTAGTCGGCCGCGACGAACGCCGCGATCTCGTCCCAGAACACCATGCCGTGGCGCTGGGCGTTCGATTTGGTCACGACGGTCAGCAGCTTGCGCGGGCGCTTCTGCGCGGCGTCGAACGCGAAGCGCATGATCCGCTCGACGCCGCGGCGGGTGAAGATGGCGGTCTCGG
>CAXULX010000061.1:0-24236 GCA_964252005.1 uncultured Acetobacteraceae bacterium
GCGTGCTCGGTGATGCGGCGGACCAGCGGCACGGCGTCGAGCGGCGCCGTGATGAGCAGTTCCTGGCCCGGCGCCAGGCCCAGCCCGACGCGGACCGCGACCTCGCCCAACCGGTCCAGGCGCGCGTCTTGGGTGCTGGCGGGCGGGCGGGCGGCGACGTTCATGCGGGTGGCTCCTTGGGGACTGGCTTGGAAGATACTGGCTTGGGAGATAAGCGCAGGCGAGGGCGCGGGAAACCCTGCCGGCCTCAGCTTGTTGATGGAAAGCAACCAACAGGAGCCAGCCATGCCCAACCTGAAGCCCGGCGACAAGGTGAGCTGGGGCATCTCCGGCGGAGACACGCACGGGACCGTCGAGAAGAAGGTGACCAGCGCCACGCAGGTCAAAGGCCACACGGCGAAGGCCACCAAGGAACAGCCGCAGTTCGTGGTGAAGTCCGCCAAGTCCGGCAAGACGGCCGTGCACAAGCCGGAGGACCTCAAGAGGACATGACCGGCCGCATCCGGGGTGGGATTTCGCCCGGTTTCGTGGAATGATCCTATGATTGCCCTGGATCGTGGCAATGCCCTGAAAGGATCACCCCGCGTGTCGCCCTTCGCCCGCCTGATGCTCGGCCTCGCCTTGCTGTCCGTCGCCGCCTGCGCTACCCGCCCGCCCGCCGACGATGCGGAGGCGCAGGCCGAGTACCGGGAGCTGAACGATCCGCTGGAGCCGACGAACCGGGTCTTCTACCGGGTCAACGACACCATCGACACCTACGCGCTGCGCCCGGCCGCGGTGGCCTACCGCGACGTGGTGCCCGGCGCCGTCCGGCGGCCGATCCGCAACGTGCTGAACACGCTGGGCACGCCCGCGATGTTCGCCAACGACGTGCTGTCGGCCAAGCCGCGCCGGGCGGGCGACAGCCTGATGCGCTTCCTCATCAACACGACGGCGGGCGGCCTCGGCCTGTTCGACGTGGCGACGGAGTGGGGCTATCCGGACCACAGCAGCGATTTCGGCCTGACGATGGCGCTGTGGGGCGTGGAGGGGGGGCCGTTCCTCTACCTCCCGATCATCGGGCCGACCAACCCGCGCGACGCCGTGGGCTACGGCGCGAACACGGTCCTGGACCCGCTGACCTGGGCCTCGTTCGGCAGCAGCACGGCGGTGAACCTCACCCGCTACGGCGTCACCGCGCTCGACACGCGCGAGCGGTTCATCGAGCCGATCGACTCCGTGAAGCGCGGCGCGCTCGATCCCTACGCCACGTTCCGCAGCGTCTCGCGGCAGAACCGCGCGGATGAGGTGGAGAAGTCGCGGCAGGACCTTCCGGCCACCGTGCCGGCCTGGTTCCCGCGCCCGGCGCAATGACCGGCGCAATGAAAGGCGTCCGACCATGACCGACTCGATCTGGGCCATCCTGTCCGCCAACGCCTCCGCCCGTGCAGTCGGGGCGCCGGGCCGTCCTTGGCTGGGCGGCGCCGGACTGCGGACGCTGGCCGAGCAGACCCGGCAGGCGCTGAACGGCGCCGGCATCGGGCGGGGGGACGTGCTCGGCATCGTGCTGCCCAACGGGCCGGAGATGGCGACCTGCTTCGTGGGCGTCGCCGCCGCCTGCACCGCGGCGCCGCTCAACCCGGCCTACACGGCGGACGAGTTCGAGTTCTACCTCTCCGACCTCAAGCCGCGGGCGATCATCCTGCAGCACGAAGACGCCACGCCGGCCCGCGCGGTGGCGGAGCGGCTTGGCATCCCTGCCATAGAGCTGCACCCGGCGGGCGACGCCGCGGGGCTGTATCGCCTGGACGCCTCGGCGCTTCCGGCGGCGACGCCCATGGCGGGGGGCGCGGCCGAGCCGGACGACATGGCGCTCGTGCTGCACACCTCCGGCACCACGGCGCGGCCGAAGATCGTGCCGCTCACCAACCACAACCTGGCGGCGTCCGCCGGGCACATCGGGGAGTCGCTGGCATTGGGGCCGGATGACATGTGCCTCAACGTCATGCCGCTGTTCCACATCCACGGGCTGGTCGCCGCCGTGCTGTCCTCGCTCCGTGCGGGCGCCGGGGTGTGCTGCACGCCGGGGTTCAACGCCTTCAAGTTCGGCGAGTGGCTGCAAGAGGTGCGCCCGACCTGGTACACCGCCGTGCCCACCATGCACCAGGCGATCCTGATGCGCATGCGCACCCATCCGGAGCGTGCCCGCGCCGCCGGGCTGCGCCTGATCCGCTCCTCCAGCGCCTCGCTGCCGCCCCAGGTCATGCAGGAGTTGGAGGCGGTGTTCGGCAGCCCCGTCGTCGAGGCGTACGGCATGACGGAGGCCGCGCACCAAATGGCGTCCAACCCGCTGCCGCCCCGCGCCCGCAAGCCCGGCGCCGTCGGCCTCGCCGCCGGGCCGGAGATCGCGGTGATGACGGATGACGGCGCCATCCTGCCGCAGGGCAGCATCGGCGAGGTGGTGATCCGCGGCCCCAACGTGACGCCGGGCTACGCCGGCAACCCCGACGCCAACGCCCGCGCCTTCACCGACGGCTGGTTCCGCACCGGCGACCAGGGGCGGATCGACGAGGAGGGCTACCTGTTCCTCACCGGGCGGCTCAAGGAGCAGATCAACCGCGGCGGCGAGAAGATCAGCCCGCTTGAGGTGGACGTCGTGCTGCTCGACCATCCCTGCATCGCCCAGGTCGTCACCTTCGGCGTGCCGCACGCGAAGCTGGGGGAGGAGGTCGGCGCGGTCGTGGTGCTGCATCCCGGCCAGGCGGCGACCGAGCAGGAGATCCGCGACTTCTGCGCGACGCGCCTCGCCGCCTACAAGGTGCCGCGCCACGTCCTGCTGCGCGACGACATCCCGAAGGGCGCCACCGGCAAGGTGCAGCGGATCGGCCTGGCGGCGAAGCTCGGCCTGGGCGCCTGACCGTGCCGAGCATCTGCGTCTTCGGTGCCGGGGCCATCGGCGGTTTTCTCGCGGCGCGGCTGGAGGCGGCGGGCACGCCGGTCTCCGTCGTGGCGCGCGGGCCGCATCTGGCGGCGATGCAGGCGGACGGGCTGGTGCTGGACAGCGGCGGCGCGCGTATCGTCACCCATCCCCGCGCCGTGTCCGACCCGGCCGAGATCGGGCCGCAGGATTACGTGTTCCTCACCCTGAAGGCGCACTCCCTGGAGCCGGCGCTGCCGCAGTTGCGCCCGCTGATCGGCCCCGGGACCACGGTCGTCGCCGCGGTGAACGGCATCCCGTGGTGGTACTGCCACGGCCTGCCGGAGCCGTTCGGCGGCCGGCGCGTGCAGTCGGTGGACCCGCATGGCGCGCTGTGGGAAGCCCTGCCGCCGCCGCAGACGCTGGGCTGCATCATCTACCCCGCCGCCGAGATCGCCGCCCCCGGCGTCATCTCCCACACCTATGGCGACCGTTTCAGCCTGGGCGAACCCGATGGCAGCCGGAGCGCCCGGGCCGAGACGCTGTCGCGCCTGTTGATCGACGCCGGGCTGAAGGCGCCGGTGCGGCCGCGGCTGCGCGATGAGCTGTGGGTGAAGCTGTGGGGCAACATGGCGTTCAACCCCATCAGCGCGCTCACCACCGCGACGCTCGACATCATCACCGGCGAACCCGGTATCCGCGCCGTGGCCCGCGCGGTGATGCTGGAGGGCCAGGCGGTGGGGGAGGCGCTCGGCGTGCGCTTCGCCATCGACGTGGACAAGCGCATCGCGGGCGGCGCCGAGGTCGGCCGGCACAAGACGAGCATGCTCCAGGACCTGGAGCTGGGCCGCCCGTTGGAGATCGAGGCGATCCTGGGCGCCGTGGTCGAGATGGCCGGCTGGGTCGGCGTGTCGACGCCGATCAGCACGGCGGTGCTGGAACTGACGCGCACCCGCGCCGCGATGCGCGGATAGGGCGTGGGTCAGGTGCCGTGATGCGCCGATCCGCGATGCTCACCCTGGCCGGCATCGCGTGGGCCGCCCCGGCGCGCGCCGACTTCTTTGACGACGTGCGGCGCACCTTCCAGAAGGACATCCCGCGCACCTTCGAGCAGGACATCCCGCGCTTCTTCGGCGCACAGCCGAAGAAGCCGCCGCCAGCGAAGACCGACGCGAAGCCGCCCCCACCCGCGCCCCGGCGCTAATCCAGCAGCCCCGCGTCCCGGAAGCTCAGCCAGCGCCCGTTGCCGATGATCAGGTGGTCGCGCACGGTGATCGACAGGGCGGTGGCGGCGTCCTGGATCTGCCGGGTCATCTCCAGGTCGTCGCGGGACGGGGTGGGGTCGCCGCTCGGGTGGTTGTGCACCAGGACCAGGGCGGACGCCGCAAGCTCCAAAGCGCGCCGCACCACCTCCCGCGGATAGACCGGCGTGTGGTTGACGGTGCCGGTCGCCTGCACCTCGTCGGCCTTGAGCATGCCGCGATCGTCGAGGAACAGGATGCGGAACTGCTCGACCCGCTCCCGCGCCAGGGCGGTGGTGAGATAGGCCCGCAGGCGCCCGGTGTCCTCCAGCACGGGCTGGCCGGTCACGCCGGCCCGCGCCAGCCGCACGGCGGCGGCGTGCACCAGCTTGATGGCGGCGCGGCTGTGGGTGCCGAGGCCGGGCACTTGGCGCAATTCCAACTCCGGCGCGGCCAGCACGGCGGCGAAGCTGCCGAACCGCTGTATGGCCGCGTCGGCGGTGCTGCGCCCGTCGGTCGGCAGCACGAAGGCCAGCAGCCGGGCCATCAGCTCCACGTCCGGCAAGGCGGACGGGGCTGGCGGGCTGGCGGGCGCGGGCTTGGGGGCCGGCGGCTTCGTGGCCTGCGCGAGCGCCATCAGTTCGGCCAGCGCGTCCCTCTGGATCGGCGCCACCATGGACTCGCCGAAGCCGCGCACCGGGCGCAAAGGTCCGGACTCCCACCCAACGTCCGATGCATTCTCCGGCGCATCGCCGAACCCCGGCGTGTCTCCAAGCTTGCGCCTTTGGGCGAACGCCTCCTCGAACGTCTCCGGCGCGCGCCGGCCGGACGCCGCCTGGGCCGGCTCGGTCCGCTGCGCCGACAGGGCCTGCTCCGCCGCGTGCCGCACCTGGACGAGCAGCGCCGCCCACGCCTCGCCGGGTTGCGGCGTGCTGGTTCCGGCCGGGAACACCTGCGCCGCGACCGGTGCGGTACGCGGATGCACCTCCACGCTGATCCACCCCGCGCCGGGCAGCGCGCCGACCGCGCCCACGACCACGGCCACCGCGGCGTCGTGGCCCAGCCCGGCCGGCAGGTCGCCGGGGTTCAGGTCGATCAGGGCGTCGAACGCCAGCGGGGCCGGGCCGGTCGGGCCGCCGCCCTTGCGCCCGATCCTTTGGCGCCCGATCCACTGGCGCCATCCCACCTACCGCGCCTTCCGCTGCCGAAGGCTGACCCACTCGCCCTGGCCGATCACCAGCAGGTCATGCAGTGTCACCGACACCGCCGCGGCGGTGCGCTCCAGCCGGGCATGCAGGTCGCGGTCCTCGGCCGTCAGCCTCGGCGCCGCGCCGCCCTGGTTGCGCACCAGGATCACCGCCGTCGCGTGCCGCTCCAGCGCGTGGCGCAGCATCTCGCGCCCGAGTGTGGCCGCATCCACCTCCGGCGGCCACCGATGCTCGCCCAGCAGTTGGTTGCGGTTGTTGAGCAGCAGCGCCGTGAGGCCCGGCGGCTGCAACGAGCGGGCCGGCACGTCCAGGTACTGCTCCAGCGCGGTCCAGTTCCCCAGCATCACCCGCTCGACCCGCTCGGCGCGCGAAAGCTGGACGGCGGCCTCCGCCACCAGTTCGAGCGCCTCGATGGCCCGCTGCGGCAGGCCGGCGTCGCGCAGAGCGTTACAACCGGCGGTGATCGTCGCGGCGAGGCTGCCGAACCGGTTGATGAGCCGCTTCGCCTCCGGCTTGGTGTCGCGGCGGGGGATGCCGAGGAACAGCAGCATCTCCAGGATCTCGTAATCCGCCAGCGCCGTAGCGCCCGCCAACAGGCGGCCGCGCATCCGGGCGCGGTGCCCCTCCGGGCCGGTGCTGCTGAACGCCGGGGGGGCGCCTGTCCGATCCAATCCGGTCCGATCCAATCCGGTTGCCCTGCATGTTGCCCACGCGGATTTGATTAAACCATGAGATGCAATTCAACCGCAAGGCGAAACAAATCCGGGGCGGCGTCAGAAGCCCTCCCGTACCACGTCGCGGGCGAAGTAGCTGAGGATCAGGTCCGCCCCGGCGCGCTTGAAGGCGCCGAGCGTCTCGCGCACCACCCGCTGCTCATCCAGCGCCCCGGCCTGTGCGGCGAACTTGATCATCGCATACTCGCCGCTGACCTGGTACACTGCCAGCGGCAGCAGGGTCCGCGCCCGGATGCCCGCCAGCACGTCGAGGTAAGCGAGGCCGGGCTTGACCATCAGCATGTCGGCGCCCTCCGCCTCGTCCTCCTGGCTCTCGCGCAATGCCTCCCGGGCGTTCATCGGGTCCATCTGATACGTCTTCCGGTCGCCGCGCAGGTCGCAGCCGGAGGCGGAGCGGAACGGGCCGTAGAACGCCGAGGCGAACTTGGTCGAATAGGCCATAACCGGCACGCTTTCGTGCCCGGCGCCGTCCAGCGCCCGGCGGATCACGCCGATCTGCCCGTCCATCATCCCGGACGGCGCGATCACGTCGGCGCCCGCGTCGGCGGCCACCACGACCTGACGCGCCAGGTTCTCCAACGTGGCGTCGTTCAGCACCTGCGCCTCGCCCGACGCATGGCCGCCGCCGCCCACGACTCCGCAATGGCCGTGGTCGGTGTATTCGCAGAAGCAGTTGTCGGTCATCACCACAAGCTCGGGCGCGGCATCCTTCGCGATGCGCGTCATGCGTGCCAGCAGGCCATGGGGGTCGAACGTGTCGCGGCCGATGCCATCCTTGTGATGGCTGATGCCGAACAGCATCACGGCGCGGACGCCGTCGCGGGCAATCGCCTCGATCTCTCGCGCGAGCCTTGTCTCGGGGATGCGGGACACGCCGGGCATCTCGGTGATGGGGACCGGCGTGTCGATCCCCTCCTCGATGAACAGCGGCAGGATCAGGTCGCTGGCCGTCACGGACGTTTCCCGCACCAGGGAGCGGAGCGCGTTCGTGCGGCGCAGGCGGCGAAGGCGGGTGGTCGGGAACATCGGTCCTCACGGGGTCCGGCCGCGGGACGCTTCCCGGGGCGCCCGGTTAAGTTGCCCCTGCGGCGACGCTTTGGCTAGGTTACTCGGGCCCGGCGACGCCGCCCGGATGCTCGCCGCGCTTCGCCTGGCTGCTGCGGACCCGCCTGAGCTGGTAGATGCCGATGCAGAGCACGATGAGCAGGGTGACGAAGGACAAGACGACGGGAAGTGAGAAATCCACGTTTGGCTCCCTTGTTCGCGGTTGAGGTTGTGACGTGAAGCGCTCTGCTGCCGCCGGGTTGCAGCCCAATCGGCGCGTCGCGTAAGTTTGAGCGGAACGGTGTGACCTGCTAGCGTCGGTCCCATGCAGACTTGCCCCAAACCACCCGGGACCGCCGCCTGATGCGGGAGGCTTTTCCGTTCTCCGCCATCGTCGGCCAGGACGAGATGAAACAGGCGCTGCTGATCGCCGCCACCGATCCCACGGTCGGCGGCGTGCTGGTGTTCGGCGACCGCGGCACCGGCAAATCCACCGCCGTCCGCGCGCTCGCCAGCCTGCTGCCGGGCATGCCGGTGGTGACGGGCTGCCCCTACAACTGCGCGCCGGGAAGCGAGGCGCGGCTCTGCGCGCAGTGCCAGGACCGCGCGCCGGGGGAGGCGCCGCAGCAGGTGGCCGCGGTGCCCGTGGTCGACATGCCGCTGGGCGCGACCGAGGACCGGGTGGTGGGCGCGCTCGACCTCGAACGCGCGCTGTCCCGCGGCGAGAAGGCGTTCGAGCCGGGCCTGCTCGCCCGCGCCAACCGCGGCTTCCTGTATATCGACGAGGTGAACCTGCTGGAGGATCACCTGGTGGACCTGCTGATCGACGTGGCGGCGTCCGGCGAGAATGTGGTGGAGCGCGAGGGCCTGAGCATCCGCCACCCCGCGCGCTTCGTGCTGGTCGGCAGCGGCAACCCGGAGGAGGGCGAGCTGCGCCCGCAGCTGCTCGACCGCTTCGGGCTGTCGGTCGAGGTGCGGACGCCGGACGACATCGCGGCACGGATCGCCATCGTGCGCCGCCGCGATGCGTTCGACCGCGACCGCGCCGGCTTCGCCGCCGAGTGGCGCGCCGAGGACGCGCGCATCCGTGAGCGGATCGAGGCGGCAAGGCGCCTGCTGCCCGAAATCGAGGTGTCCGACGCGGTGCTGGAGGATGCGGCCCGGCTGTGCATGCGGCTCGGCACCGACGGGCTGCGTGCGGAGCTGACCCTGCTCCGCGCCGCACGGGCCCTCGCGGCGCTGGACGGCGATGCCGCGGTCGGGCAGGGGCACGTGCGCCGCATCGCGCCCTCGGCACTGCGGCACCGGCTACGCCGCGACCCGCTGGACGAGGCCGGGTCCACGACCCGGGTGGAGCGGGCCATCCAGGAGCAGTTCGACGCATGACGGGCGGCTCCCCGGAGGATTGGGACGACGCGCGCTGGTGCGACGCAAGCTGGGCGGCGGCGCTGTTCGCCGTCGATCCCGTGGGCACCGGCGTGGCGCTGCGGGCGCTGGCGGGTCCGATGCGGGTCCGCTGGCTGGCGCTGCTGCGCGCCCTGCTGCCCGATGGACCCGTGCGGACCATTCCGCTCAACATCGCCGATGGCCGGCTGCTGGGCGGCCTTGACCTCGCGGCGACGCTGCAGGCCGGGCGGCCCGTCATGGCGCGCGGCGTGCTGGCGGAGGCCGATGGCGGCGTGGTGCTGCTCGCGATGGCGGAGCGCCTGTCGCCCGGCACCGCCGCGCGCATCGCGGCTGCGATGGACCAGGGCGCCGTGACCGCCGCGCAGGACGGGCCGGCGCAGGACCACCCGGCGCGCATCGGCGTCGTCGCCATCGACGAGGGCATGGCGGAGGACGAGCGCGCGCCCGCCGCGCTGCGCGACCGCCTGGCCTTCGCCGTGGAGCTCGCGGACATCGGCGCCCGGACCGCCGACGGCCCGCTGCCCGGCACGGAGCAGGTCGCGGCGGCCCGGCGCCTGCTGCCGCGGGTCCGCGCGGATGACGGCGTGCTTGAGGGCCTGTGCAGGACGGCGGCGGCCCTGGGCATCGCGTCGGTGCGTGCGCCGCTGCTGGCGTTGCGGGCGGCCTGCGCCGCGGCGGCGCTGGACGGGCGGGAGAGGGTGGGGGACGCGGACGCGGCGTTCGCCTGCCGGCTGGTGCTGGCGCCCCGCGCGACGACGCTGCCGGCCTCCGAATCGGAGCCGGCGGAGGCGCCCCCTGAGCCGCAAGACCCCGCCGACGCCATGCCGGACGAGGCGGATGCGGCGGCGGAACCCGACGCCGCCCTACAGGACATGCTGATCCAGGCGGCCAAGGCGGCGATCCCCGCCGGGTTGCTGGCGCAGCTTCAGGCCGGGGACAGCCCACGCTCCCGGGCGCCGGCCGCCGGGGCCTCGGGCGCGTTGCAGGCGGGACGGCGCGGGCGGCCCGTGGGCCACCGCCCCGGCGATCCCCGGGGGAGCGCCCGGCTCGACCTGATCGCCACCCTGCGCGCCGCGGCGCCGTGGCAGCGCGTGCGTGGACGCGGGCCGGCGGGGCGGCTCGAAATCCGGCGCGACGACTTCCGGGTGGCGCGCATCAAGCAGCGGACGGAGGCCACGGCCATCTTCGTCGTCGATGCGTCCGGCTCCCAGGCGTTCAACCGGCTGGCGGAGGCGAAGGGCGCGGTCGAGCTGCTGCTGGCGGACTGCTACGTGCGGCGGGACCGGGTGGCGGTGCTGGCGTTCCGCGGCACGGCGGCGCAGGTGCTGCTGCCGCCCACGCGGTCGCTGGTGCGGGCGAAGCGCAGCCTGGCCGGGCTGCCGGGCGGCGGGGGCACGCCGCTGGCCGCCGGGATCGACGCCGGGTTCCTCATGGCGGACGGCATCCGGCGCCGGGGCGGCACGCCGACCCTCGTGCTGCTGACCGACGGGCGGGCCAACGTGGCGCAGGACGGCAAGGGCGGGCGGGCGCGGGCGGACGCGGATGCCATGACCGCTGCGCGTCAGGTGCGCGCCGCGGGGCTGGCGGCGCTGCTGGTCGATACCTCGCCCCGGCCGCACCCGGCCAGCCAGCGCCTGGCGGCGGCGATGGACGCGCGCTACGTGCCGCTGCCCTACGCCGACGCGGCGGCGCTGTCCCGGGCGATCCGGGCATGAGCGACCGGCGCGCCTGGCAGCGCGACGGGCAGGACTGGCCGAACCGGGAGGCCAGCCGCTTCGTCCGTGCCGCCGGGCTGATGTGGCATGTGCAGGTCATGGGGTCTGGGCCGGTGCTGTTGCTGGCGCACGGCACCGGGGCCGCGACGCACTCCTGGCGCGCGGT
The DNA here is from genome assembly GCA_964252005.1 of uncultured Acetobacteraceae bacterium. Classification (GTDB taxonomy): domain Bacteria; phylum Pseudomonadota; class Alphaproteobacteria; order Acetobacterales; family Acetobacteraceae; genus CAHJXG01. Next base: position 10,412 of record CAXULX010000061.1, read on the forward strand.
GGCGCCACTGCTGGCCCGGCACTTCACGGTGGTCGCGCCCGACCTGCCGGGCCATGGCTTCACGGAGGCGCCCGGCACGGCGCGGCTCTCGCTGCCCGGGATGGCGAAGTCGCTGCATGGGCTGCTGCAGGCGCTCAACGTGAGTCCCGCGCTGGCGGCGGGGCATTCGGCCGGGGCGGCGATCCTGGTGCGGATGGCGCTCGACAAGCAGATCGCGCCGCGGGGGCTGGTCAGCCTGAACGGCGCCTTCGTGCCGCTGGAGGGGGTGCCCGGCCAGGTCTTCTCACCCTTGGCGAAGCTGCTGGTCGGCCTGCCGCTGCTGCCGCAGCTCTTTGCCTGGCGGGCCAGGAGCGACGCGGCGGTCCGGCAGATCCTTGAGGGCACGGGGTCGCGCATCGACGCGCAGGGCGTGGCCTTGTATGGCCGCATGATCCGCAACCCCGCCCATGCCGCTGCCGCTCTGGGCATGATGGCGCAATGGGACCTGCACCCGCTGCTGCGCGACCTCGGCCGGCTCACGGTGCCGCTGCTGCTGGTCGTGGGCGCGGACGACCGGGCCGTGCCGCCGGCGCAGGCCGACCGGGTCCGCGGCGTCGTGCCAGGGGCCATGTTGGTGTCCATGCCCGGCCTCGGCCACCTTGCGCATGAGGAACGGCCGGAGGACGTGGCGGCGCTGATCCTCGACTTCGCCCGCCAAGTGGAGGGGGTGCCCGCGTGACCGCGACCCTGCCCGCCGACCACCCGCTGCGCATCCAGCTCAATGACGAGGTGCACGCACGCCCCCCAGAATCCCTGGTGGCGCCGACCCGGCTGTCGTACCTCGCCCTGTTCTCCGACACCGCCGCGCGCGAAGGCGGGTTCAGCGCGGTCTGCGACCTGGCGCAACGCTACGGCGCGGCGCCGCCGTCGCCGCGCGCCAACCACTACAGCGCCGACCTCGGGCCGTTCCGCCTCAAGTGGGAGCGGCATACCGAGTTCGTGCGCTACAAGTTCATCGTCGCGGGCGTCGGGTCGGACCCGTTCGACGACCCGGCCATCGCCGCCGTGCCCGCGGATTGGCTGGCCAGCCTGCCCGGCCAGGTCATGGTCGCGACGCACGTGGCGCTGCTGCCGCAGGATGATGACGAGGACCAGTCCCTGGCGATGGCACGGCGGCTGTTCCCCGGCGTGCTGGTGGGCTCTGCCGTCAGCAGCGGCGCGGCGACGGCCTTCGCCGATTTCCGGGTGCGCCCCGACGGGTTCAGCCGCGTCCTGGTGCAGGACCGCAACCTGACCCCGGCGCAGGCCGGCCGCGTGGTGCAGCGCCTGATGGAGATCGACACCTACCGCATCATGGCGCTGCTCGCCCTGCCGGTCGCCCAAGCTTTGGCGCCCGAGATCGCCCGGTGCGAGCGGGAGGTTGCCGAGATCACCGCCGCCATGGTCACCGCCCGCGACCCGGACGAGCCGGTGCTGCTGGACCGCCTGACCCGCCTCGCCGCCGAGATCGACAGCCGCCAGGCCGACAACCTGTTCCGCTTCAGCGCCGCCTTTGCCTATGACGGCCTGGTGCAGCGCCGGGTGCAGGAACTGCGGGAGGCGCGGCTGCCGGGCCTGCAGACCATGCAGGACTTCACCGAGCGGCGGTTGGCCCCGGCGATGAACACCTGCCGTTCGGTGGCGGGCCGGCAGGAGGAGCTGTCGCGCCGGGTCGCGCGGGCGACGCAGCTGCTGGCCACCCGGGTGAGCGTGACGCGGGAGCGGCAGAACCAATCGGTGCTGGAGACGATGAACCGCCGGGTGCGGCTGCAACTGCGGCTGCAATCGACGGTGGAGGGCCTGTCGATCGCGGCCGTCACGTACTACATCGTCGGCCTCGTCGGCTATGCCGCCAAGGCGTTCAAGGCGGCGGGCGGGCATATCGACCCCGATCTCGCCATGGGCCTCAGCATCCCCGTCGTTGCGGTGCTGATGGCGCTGGGCCTGCGCAAGATGCATCAGGCGGTGGCGCATGAGTGACGCCGTGGCGCGGCGCTAGGAGTCGCTTGGCAGAGCTTTTCGCAAGCGGTCGCGTGCTCGACCTGATCCTGGCCGGCATGGTGCTGGAGGCGTTCGGGCTGGTTGCCTACCACCGGGCCGCCGGCCGCGGGGTCCGCCCGGCGCGGCTGCTGCCGAACCTGCTGTCCGGCATGTGCCTGCTGCTGGCGATGCGGGTGGGCGCCGGGGGGGCATGGTGGGGCTGGGTGTCGCTCGCTTTGCTGGGCGCGCTCGCGTTTCACCTGCTCGATCTGGCGCGCGCATGGCGGTGAGCGGCGTGGTCCCGAGCAGCCGCGACGCGGTGCCGCAGGACGGCCTGCCGCCGGGCGCGCAGGATGGCCTGCCGCCGGGCCGGCGGGGCTGGGCGGTGGCGACCATCGTGCTGGCGGTCGGGATGGCGTCGCTCGACACGTCCATCGCCAACACTGCCCTGCCGACCATCGCGGCCGACCTGCTGGCCAGCCCGGCCGCGTCCGTGTGGGTGGTGAACGCCTATCAGCTCGCCCTGGTGGTCTCCCTGCTGCCGTTCGCCTCGCTGGGCGAGATCTATGGCTACCGCCGGGTCTATACCGTGGGGCTGGCGGTGTTCACCGTGGCCTCGCTGGTCTGCGCCGCCAGCTGGTCGCTGCCGACGCTGACGGCGGCGCGGGTGCTGCAAGGGCTGGGCGCCAGCGGCATCATGAGCGTGAACACCGCGCTCGTGCGTTACATCTACCCGGCGCGGTCGCTGGGCCGCGGGGTCGGGTTCAACGCGCTGGTGGTGGGCGTGTCCACGGCGCTCGGCCCCACCGTGGCCGCGGCGGTGCTGTCGGTCGCCTCCTGGCAGTGGCTGTTCGCGGTCAACGGACCCGTCGGCGTGGCCGCCCTGGTGCTGGCCGTGCGATACCTGCCGGACACGCCGCACGCCGCGCACCGCTTCGACGCACGCAGCGCGCTGCTCAACGCCGCCACTTTCGGGCTGCTGATCTTCGGTATCGGCGAGGCAGCGCACAGCGCGCCCGGCCCGGTGATCGTCGCGGTGCTGGGAGGTGCTGCGGTGTCCGGGTTCTTCCTGATCCAGCGCCAGCTTCGGCTGGCCGCGCCGATGCTGCCGGTGGATTTGTACCGGCGGCCAATGTTCGCGCTGTCGTCGCTGACGTCCGTCTGCTCCTTCGCGGCGCAGGGCCTCGCCTTCGTGTCGTTGCCGTTCTATTTTCAGACGGTGCTGGGACGCAGCGCGGTGGAGACCGGACTGTTGCTGACCTCCTGGCCCGTCGTCACGGCCGCCATGGCGCCGGTGGCCGGGCCGCTGTCCGACCGCTACCCGCCGGCGGTGCTGGGCGGCATCGGCATGGCGGCGCTGGCGGCGGGCCTCCTGCTGATGGCGACGCTGCCGGCCCATCCGGACGACCTGAGCTGCGTGTGGCGCCTGATGGTCTGCGGCGCCGGGTTCGGTTTCTTCCAATCGCCGAACCTCAAGGCGATCATGTCGAGCGCGCCCCCGGAGCGCAGCGGCGGCGCCAGCGGCATCGTCGCGACCTCCCGCCTGGTGGGGCAATCCGTCGGCGCGGCGCTGGTGGCGCTCTGCTTCGGCATTTCGGCCCTGCATGGCCCGGCGCTGGCGGTGGCATTGGGCGCGGGCTTCGCGGCGACGGCCAGCCTGGTCAGCTTCTCCCGCCTGACCGCCCCTCGGCCCTAAGCAGCTTGGGCCACAGATGGCTGGGCCAGCCTGGACATGTAGGGCGCATAAGCGGAGCGCCATGCGCCGACGGGCGGTGCCAACGAGGGGCGGATGGCGCTCCGCTTATCCGCCCTACGATCCCAAGCGTGCGTGTCCCAGCTTGCATGAGATCGCTTAGGCTGCGGCTAAACCGGCTCCAATACGCGGACACGCTGCGGCGCATCGGCGCGCGGCAGCGCCATCGGTTTCGGGATCAGGCAGTCCGGCAAGGGCTTGAGCGGCTTGAAGGCTTCGGGCGAGAAGTCGGGCGGCGGGGGGACCGGCGCCGGGGGAGGGGGGCCGTCGCCGCCCCACGATCCCCGCGGCGGACGCCGGGCGATCAGCAATTCCCGGCAGGCGAACGCCAGGGGCACGCCGAAGGTCAGGACACCGCTCAGGATGACCTGGGTAGAAGACTCCATGCTGCCTCCCGTCGAACCACACCAAAGCATAACGCGAGTTGGTGGCGACGCAGCACCGGATTCGGGCTTTCGCGCACTCAAGCCGTCATCAAATCTAGCGCCGCGCCCGCCCGGGCCGCAAGGACAGGCTACAACGATAGCGTGCAACATTCCGCGGGCAGGGACGGAGAGGCTATGCCGCCACCACCCGCTGCACCTGCTCGCCCAGCCCCTCGATGCCGAGCCGCATCGTCTCGCCCCCCTTGAGGAACACCGGCGCCGGCTTCTTGCCCATGCCCACGCCCGGCGGCGTGCCCGTGCTGATGATGTCGCCGGGGTGCAGCGTCATGAAATGGCTCACGTAGCTCACCAGCTTCCGCACGTCGAAGATCATCGTCTCCGTGCTGCCGTCCTGCATACGGCTGCCGTCCACGTCCAGCCACATGTGCAGCTTCTGCGGGTCCGGGATCTCGTCCTGCGTCACCAGCCACGGCCCGGTGGGACCGAAGGTGTCGCAGCCCTTGCCCTTGTCCCAGGTGCCGCCGCGCTCGATCTGGTACTCGCGCTCGCTCACGTCGTTCACCACGCAGTAGCCGGCGACATGCCGCATCGCGTCATGCTCGGGCACGTAGCTGGCGCTCTCCCCGATGATGATCGCGAGTTCCACCTCCCAATCCGTCTTCTTCGACCCGCGCGGCAGGCGCACGTCGTCGTTCGGCCCCTGGAACGCGCCGAGCGCCTTCAGGAACACGATGGGCTCCTTGGGAATCGCCGCCCCGGTCTCCGCCGCGTGGTCGGCGTAGTTGAGGCCGATGCAGACGAAGTTGACTGGACGCGGCACGCAGGGGCCGATGCGCCCGGGGGCCATGACGGGCAGGCTTATGGGGTCGAGCGCCGCGAGGCGCGCCAGCCCGGCGGGCGACAGCGCCTCCGCATCGAAGTCCCGCACGGCGCCCGACAGGTCGCGGTATTGCCCGTCCGGCCCGACCATGCACGGCTTCTCGGCGCCCGGGGCGCCCACGCGCAGCAGCTTCATGATGTGTTTCCTGATCCCAAGCGGCCCGGTGGCCGCGTTCTTAGAGCGTCCAGCCGCCGTCGATGACGACCGTCTGTCCCGTGATGAACTGCGTCTCGTCCGACCCGAGATAGACCGCGAGCGCCGCGATCTCCTCCGGCGTGCCCAGCCGGCCCATGGCCTGGCGGGCGATGAAGCCGGTCCGGGCCGCCTCCAGCGACCCGGCCGCGGCGGCGTTGGCGGCGATCCGGTCGTCGAGGCTCGGCGTCTGCACGGTGCCGGGGCAGATGGCGTTGCAACGGACGCCCCGCTTCACGAAGTCCGCCGCGACCGACTTGGTGAGGCCGATCACCGCCGCCTTCGTCGTACCATAGATGAAACGGCCCGGCGCGCCCTTGATGCTGCTGGCGGCGCTCGACATGTTGATGATGGAGCCGCGCCCGGCCTCGGCCATGCCCGGCAGGAAGGCGCGGATCGTGTGGAACATGCTGCGCACGTTGAGCGCGAAGGCGAAGTCCCACTCGGCGTCCGTCGCGTCCAGGATGGTGCCCTGGTGCACGAAGCCGGCGCAGTTGAACAGCACGTCGACCGGCCCGGCGGCGGCGGCCACACGCGCGATGTCGGCCGGTTGCGTCGCGTCCAGGCGGTGCACGGCGATCGCGTCGCTGGCGATCTCCGCCAGCTTCGCCTCGTTCAGGTCGGTCGCGATCACCCGCGCGCCCTCCGCCGCATAGGCCAGCGCGGTGGCGCGCCCGATGCCTTGCGCGGCGGCGGTGATGAACGCGGTCTTGCCTGCCAGCCTGTCTGTCATGGTGCCCGCCGGGTCAGTGGTTGTTGCGGCTCTCGCCGCGTTCCTCGACGATGTTCAGGTACAGCGTCGCCGGCTCCAGGCAGGCGCCCGTCGCGTGCTGGCCGACCATGCTGCGGCTGATCTCCTCCCAGGGCGTCTTGTTCTCCAGCTTCGGCCGGGTCCACCGGCCGCGCCGGGCGTCCAGCTCGCCCTCGGGCAGCAGCACGTCCACCTTGCGGCTGTTGAGGTCGATGCGGATGCGGTCCCCGGTGTGCAGGAGCGCCAGGCCGCCGCCCACCACCGCCTCGGGCGACACGTTGAGGATGCTGGGGCTGCCGGAGGTGCCGGACTGCCGCCCGTCGCCCATGGTCGGCAGGGTGTGCACGCCGGCTTTCAGTAACGCGGCCGGCGGCTGCATGTTCACCACCTCGGCGCCGCCGGGGTAGCCGACGGGACCGCAGTTGCGGATCACCAGGATGGAGTGCTCGTCCACGCCGAGGTCCGGGTGCTCGATCCGCTCGTGGTAGTCCTCCGGCCCCTCGAACACGATGGCGTGGCCCTCGAACACGTTGGGCTGGTCGGGGTCGGACAGGAAGCGGCTGCGGAACTCGGGGTCGATGACGCTGAGCTTCATCACCGCGCCGTCGAACAGGTTGCCCGACAGCACCGCGAAGCCGGCGCTCTCCTTCAGCGGGTTGCCGTAGGGGCGGATCACGTCGTGGTCCACCGCGGGCTTCTTCGCCAGGTTCTCGCCCAGCGTCCTGCCGGTGCAGGTCATCACGTCCGGTCGCAGCTTGCCGGCATCCAGCAGCTCCCGCATCACCGCCGGCACGCCGCCGGCGCGGAAGAAGCCCTCGCCCAGCACGCGCCCGGCCGGCTGCACGTCGGCCAGCAGCGGGATGCCCTCGCCGAAGCGCTGCCAGTCGTCCAGCGTGTGCTCCACGCCCATGTGGCGCGCGATGGCGATCATGCTGATCGGGCAGTTGCTGCTGGCGCCGAGCGCGGCGGCGGCCACCACGGCGTTCTCGAACGCTGTCTTGGTCATGATGTCGGAGGGCCGCAGGTTCTCGTGCACCATGCCGACGATGCGGTGCCCGGTGTGGTAGGCCATCCAGCCGCGCTCCTTGTGCGGGGCGGGGATGGCGGCGCAGCCGGGCAGCGACATGCCGAGCGCCTCCGCCAGGCTGTTCATCGACAGCGCCGTGCCCATGGTGTTGCAGTGCCCGACCGACCCGGCCGACGCCGCCACCATGTCGATGAACTCCGCGTAGTCGATCAGCCCCTCCGCCAGGAGCTTGCGCGCCTCCCACACGATGGTGCCGCTTCCGGCGAGCCGGCCGTTGTACCAGCCGTCCAGCATGGGGCCGCCCGACAGCACGATGGAGGGGATGTTGACCGTCGCCGCCCCCATCAGGCAGGCCGGCACCGTCTTGTCGCACCCGGTCGTCAGCACCACGCCGTCGATGGGGTAGCCGTGCAGCACCTCGACCAGGCTGAGATAGGCGAGGTTGCGGTCGAGTGCCGCGGTGGGCCGCTTGCCGGTCTCCTGGATCGGGTGGATCGGGAACTCCAGCGGCACGCCGCCCGCGTCGCGGATGCCGTCGCGCACCCGGCTCGCGAGGTCGATATGGTGCCGGTTGCAGGGCGACAGGTCGGACCCGGTCTGCGCGATGCCGATGATCGGCCGCCCCGATTGCAGCTCGCCCCGCGTCAGGCCGAAGTTCAGGTAGCGCTCCAGATAGAGCGCCGTCATGCCGGGATCGCTCGGCTCGTCGAACCAGCGCCGGCTGCGCAGGCGCGGCGCGGTGGACGGGGTATCGGTGGTCATGGGAGCGTTCCCTTTGATCTCGTTGGAGCCAAGGTGGGCAGGCCGTTGGAATGTGTCAATCTTTCCAAGCCCGGTCCAAGCCTGGAAACGGCCGGAACAGGCGTGGCGACGGCAGGCCGGCTGTTCCCGTGACGAGCGCCGCCTCGCCTTGAACGGCGGCTTACGACCCCCGTCGGATCGCGTTCGCCGAGCCGACCGCCTCGATCTTCGGCGGCGCCCCGTTCCGCACGCTCCAGGTCACGTCGTTATTCGATCCGAACACCTGCACCGTGGCGCCCGTCGCCAGCGTGATCGCGATGCGGTTGTTGGACCCGAAGACCTCAAGCTGCGAGCAATCCCCGAGGATCGTCAGCCTGTTGCCGCTGCCGGAAACCTGGGCGGCCTTGCCAGCGCAGTTCAGCTCGGACGTGATGCCGGAGCTTGCGACCTCCACCCCGGCGGCTCTGGCCGGTGAGCCGACGCCCATGCCCGCCGCGAGGAGCGCAGCCGATCCAAGCCAGGCCAAGGCAGCCAGTCTCCGGTTCCGCATCGCCCGATCCTCCCTGAAAATGAGATGGTAAAATGAGACGGTCCAGCCGGACCTGCTGTTATCCGCCCGGACGCCATCCTGTCCAGAGAGGAACGCAATGCCGGCGGCGGGGGGCCGACCGTCGACGCCTTGTTTGGCAGCCAGGCATCCCGTCCCGTTCAGTACATCTCCGGCGTGATCACGTTCTGCGGGCGGTTGGTCAGCAGCGCCGCCCGCATCGTCTCGGCCGACTTCACCCGGATGTCCCAATGCGCCTCGGGCGTCAGGTAGGCCGAGTGCGGCGTGATGATCAGCCGGCCCTCCACCCACGCCTCCCGCGCGCGGTAGGCCCGGAGCAGCTCGGGCAACGGCTCGACCGGCGGCTCCACCGGCAGCACGTCCAGCCCGGCGCCGGACACCCGCCCGTCGCGCATCGCCTGCGCCAGCGCCTCCGCGTCCAGCACCGGGCCGCGCGCCGTGTTCACCACGACGGCGCCGGACGGCAGCAGCGCGAGTTCGGCCGCGCCGATCAGCCCCGCCGTCTCCGGCGTCAACGGCACGTGGAGCGACAGCACGTCCGCCTGCCGCAGCAGCTCCGGCAGGGTCGCCGCCCGGGCGACGCCGATGGCCAGCTCCGACCCGTTGCGCAGGCTGGGGTCGTGGAACGCGACCCGGAAGCCGAGCGCCTTGGCCCTCAGCGCCACCGCCGTGCCGATGCGCCCCAGGCCCACGATCCCGAACCCCTGCGTCCCGGTGCGCCGCAGCAGCGGGCTGTCCACCCCGCGCCACGGCGCCGGCGGGTCGCGCCGCTGCGCGTCGTGGTGCAGCAGCAGGCCCCGGCGCAGCGCCAGGGCGAGGGCGATGGCATGGTCCGCCACCTCGGTCGTGCCGTAGTCCGGCACGTTGCACACCAGCACGCCCTGCGCCGCCGCCGCGGCGCGGTCGATGCGGTCATAGCCGACGCCCATGCGCACGACGGCGCGCAGCCGGGTGAAGCGCGCGAGGTCGGCCGCAGTCAGGAACTGGCGGAACAGCATCAGCCCGTCCACCGCGGCGCAGTCGGCGTCCGAGAGGTCGGCCAGCGTGTCCGTATCCCGGCGCAGGATGACGGCGTCGGGGCCGAAGATGCGGCGCTCCTCGCTGTCGTCGGGGTACATGGCTTCGGGATACAGGATGGTGGTCACGGGCCAGGTTGCTCCTCGGCGGTCGGTCTTGGGACGATGAGGTCAGCTCTTTGAGCCGCCTCCGAAGTTCCGTCAAAGTGGTGGGCAATGGCCGGCGCCCTGTCAAACCAGTGGACCTCGCGCCGCCCGGCACGCCAGAAGCGCGGCGTGCGCCAATCGTGGCGTGAACGTTGGAGGGCAGCATGAACGTCGTCGCGCCGATCATCCTGGCTTTGCTTCTGGCGGGTCCATGCCTGGCGCAGGGCGCAAGCGAACCGCCCGCGCCGGTCGGTGTGGTCGAGGAGCGCACGCGGCTGGCCGTGACGATCGACGCCAAGGACTACGCGCTTGACACGCTTGTCGTGCGCCTCCCTGGCGAGGGCAAGCTGCCGGTCGCCCTGATCACCCATGGCAGCAGCGCGGGCGGTGGGCGGCGCGCCAAGGTTCGTGAATGGCTGGGGGAGTGGGCGCACAACCTCGCCCATCGCGGCTGGCTCGCGGTCGCGGTCATGCGCCGAGGCTATGGCGACTCGGAGGGCGAGGTGGCCGACAACGCCGGCACCTGCGCCAGTCCGGACGTGGGGCGCTACCTCGACGCCCACGCCGACGACTTGGAAGCGGCGCTGCGCAGCATCGGGCGCCGGCCGGACGCGGACATGGACCGCGTGCTTGCGGTGGGCGACTCTGCCGGCGGGGCCGCCGTGATGGCGCTCGCCGCGCGCCCTTCGGTGCGGCTTGCCGCCGTGGTCAACGTGTCGGGCGGGCTCACGCCGCTTGGGCCATTCCAGCGTGATCCCGCGTGCGCGGCGTACGAGGCTGACCTGGTATGGAACTTCGCCCGGTTCGGCACGGCCGCGCGCATGCCGACGCTGTGGCTCTATGCCGAGAATGACGGCCTGTTCCGGCCTGGGCTGGTCAGCCGGATGCGCGCCGCGTTCACCGGCACGGGCGGCCGGGCCGAGCTGGTCATGCTTCCGCCGTTTCGGGACGACGGGCACGGGCTGTTCTACAGGCCGGGCGGCAAGCGGGCGTTGCTGCCCGAGTTGGACCGCTTCCTGCGCGCGAAAGGGTTGCCGACCTGGGACGAGGCCGCGTTCGAGCCGCTGCTCGCCCGCTTGTCGCCCGTCGATAGCCAGAGGGTCCAAGACTACCTCCGGCTGTTGCCGACCGAAAAGGCGCTCGCTTTGGCGCCCGGCGGCGGCGTGTATTGGCGCGAGGGCGGGCGCTTGTCGGAGGCTGTGCGGAGCAGCGTGTTGGCGGATTGCAAAAGCAAGGCCGGCGTGGACTGCACGCTCGCGGCCGAGAACTTCCGCCTTCTGGCCCAAGCGCCCCCCTAGGCAGCAATCCGCCGCCCGCGCTGCGCCGGCAGGTTGCCAAGCCGGCGCACCCAGAGGCAGTCTGGCGCCCGACATCGGGAGGACACGGATGAACGGCGCTGAGAGCCTCGTGCACACTTTGCTGGCCTGCGGGGTCGATACCTGCTTCTCCAACCCCGGCACCAGCGAGATGCACTTCGTGGCTGCCCTCGACCGCATCCCCGGGATGCGCTGCGTGCTGGGCCTGTTCGAGGGCGTGGTGACCGGCGCCGCAGACGGCTACGCCCGGATGCAGGACCGCCCGGCGGCGACGCTGCTGCATTGCGGACCCGGCCTCGCCAACGGCCTCGCCAACCTGCACAACGCCCGGCGCGCCCGCACCCCCATCGTGAACCTGGTCGGTGACCAGGCGACCTATCATCGCCCGCTCGACGCGCCGCTGACCGCGGACACCGAGGGCTGGGCGCGCCCGGTCTCCGCCTGGACCCGCACGGCGACGCGCGCCGCGACCGTGGGCAGCGACTGCGCCTCTGCCGTGCAGGCCGCCCGCGGCGCGCCCGGCGGCATCGCCACGCTGATCCTGCCCAGCGACGTCTGCTGGGACCCGGGCGGCGTCGTCGGCACGCCGCTGCCGCTGCCGGCCATGCCCCAGGCATCGCCCGACGCGGTCCAGGCTGCCGTGCGCGCGCTGCGGTCCGGGGAGCCGACCATGCTGCTGCTGGGCGGCATGGCGCTGCGGGCGGAGGCGCTGGACATCGCGGGCGGCATCCTGGCCGCGAGCGGCGCCCAGATGATGGCGCAGACCAGCAACGCCCGGATCGCCCGCGGCGCCGGACGCACGCCGATCAGCCGGGTGCCGTATCCCGTGGATCAGGCCGTCGCCGCGCTGGCCGGGTTCAGGCACCTGATCCTGGTGGGCGCGCCGGCGCCGGTGGGCTTCTTCGCCTATCCCAACAAGCCCGGCCTCATGGCGCCGCCCGATTGCCAGGTCCACGTGCTGGCCCGGCCCGAGCACGACGCCCTGGACGCCCTCGCCCGCGTGGCCCAGGACCTCGGCGCCGCCCCCGTCGCGCAGCGCGCCGCCGGCCCGCGGCCCGCGCCTGGCCGGGGCGCCATCACGTCGGAGGCGGTGGCGCAGACCCTGGCCGCCCTGCTGCCCGACGCCGCCATCATCGTCGACGAAAGCATCACCTTCGGCCGCGCCTTCTATCCGGGAACGCAGGATGCGGCCCCGCATGACTGGCTGCAACTCACCGGCGGCGCAATCGGCGACGGCATTCCGCTCGCGACCGGGGCCGCCGTTGGGGCGCCGGGACGGCGCGTGGTGGGGCTGCAGGCGGACGGCTCGGCGATGTACACGCTGCAGGGCCTGTGGACGCAGGCGCGGGAGCGCCTGGACGTGACCACGGTGATCCTGTCCAACCGCAAGTACGCGATCCTGCTGGGCGAGTATCAGGGCGTCGGCGCCAACCCCGGCCGCACCGCGCTCGACATGCTGGACCTCGGCAACCCCGATTTGGATTGGGTGCGGCTCGCGGCCGGCATGGGCGTCGAAGCCGGTCGCGCCGAGACGATGGAGGCGTTCAACGACCTGTTCCAGCAGGCCAACGCCCGGCCCGGCCCGTTCGTGATCGAGCTGGTGGTCTGAACGGCCGGCGGTCAGTTCGCCGAGGGAACCGCGGGATCGCCCTTGGTCGGCGACGGGTCGGCCTTGGCGGCGCCGGTGGCCGGCGTGTGGCTGTAGTCCAAATAGGCGAGGCGCACCGCCCGGAACGGATTGCCGGTTACCAAGGTGGCCAGGATCACCGCGATGACCCCCGAGGCGATGATCGCCTGGGCCGTGGGGTTGAAGCGGGTGGCGTTGGTCTTGGGCAACATCGAGGGCTTCACGGCCATGGCGGTGCTCTTCTTCAGGTGGATAGCTCTATATAGGGCGCACGGCCCATCGGGCAAATAAAACTTGACTTGCCAGGGCTTAGCCGCTAAGTGCGCCCCCTCACTCGGAACGCGGGAGATTGCCGGCCGTCGCAAGGCGGCCGCCATCGGTATGACCGCGGTCCTCCCAACCAGGGGGCCCCATGGCTAAGAAGATCGTCGGCTACATCAAGTTGCAGATTCCGGCCGGGAAAGCCAACCCGTCCCCGCCCGTCGGCCCGGCGCTCGGTCAGCGCGGCCTGAACATCATGGCGTTCTGCAAGGAGTTCAACGCCGCCACGCAGGGCATGGAGCCTGGGACGCCGACCCCGGTGGTCATCACGGCGTTCGGCGACCGCAGCTTCACCTTCGTCACCAAGACCCCGCCCAACACCTACTTCCTGAAGAAGGCGGCCGGGATCACCAAGGGCACGACCACGCCGGGCAAGGGCGCCATGGTCGGCCGGGTCACCACGTCGCAGCTGCGCGAGATCGCGGAGACCAAGATGAAGGACATGAACGCGAACGAGGTCGAGGCCGCGATGCGCATGTTGGCCGGCAGCGCGCGGTCGATGGGCCTCAGCGTGGTGGAGGGCTGACGATGGCACACAACAAGCGCCTTAAGGCGGGCTACGAGACGTTTGACCGGGCCAAGTCCTACACGCTCGACGAGGCGATCCGGCTCGCCAAGGGCAACGCCCGGGCCAAGTTCGACGAGACCATCGAGTTCAGCATGAACCTCGGCATCGACCCGCGCCACGCGGACCAGATGGTGCGCGGCCTGCTGAGCCTGCCGAACGGCACCGGCAAGACGCTGCGGGTCGCGGTGTTCGCGCGCGGCGCCAAGGCCGAGGAGGCGCTGGCCGCCGGCGCCGACGTGGTGGGCGCGGACGACTTGGCGGAGAAGGTGCAGGCGGGGGAGTTCGGCTTCGACCGCTGCATCGCGACGCCGGACATGATGGCGCTGGTCGGGCGCCTGGGCAAGATCCTCGGCCCGCGCGGCCTGATGCCGAACCCGAAGCTCGGCACGGTGACGATGGACGTGCGCGGGGCGGTGACCGCCGCCAAGTCCGGCCAGGTGGAGTTCCGGGCGGAGAAGGCCGGCATCGTCCATGCCGGGATCGGCAAGGCGAGCTTCGAGGAGGGCAAGCTGGTCGAGAACATCCGCGCCTTCG
>CAXULX010000062.1:0-24159 GCA_964252005.1 uncultured Acetobacteraceae bacterium
GCGGCGAGATCGAGGCGTCCGGCACGCACGAGGCGCTGCTGGCGCAGCACGGGCGCTACGCCGAACTGTTCGAGCTACAGGCGGCGGGCTACCGCTAAAGCGGACTCCTATCAGCGGCGTAGGGCGGATAAGCGCAGCGCCATCCGCCACAAGGCAGTTCTGGCCGTCGGCGGGAGGCGCTGACGCTTTCCCGCCCTACGTGCTACGTGCTGCTATTCCGGTGCCGCCCCGCACGCCGCGAGCAGCCCGCGCAGGTCCTGGATCGCCGGGAACACCTCCTGGTTCAGGTCGCGGCCCTGCCGGTCGTGCGCGGCCTGCTCCATCTCCACGATGGCACGGTCCTCGGCGAAGATGCGCTCGGTGAAGAACACCAGGAACGGCCAGGCGGCCTCGATCAGGCCGGGGATGCGCGGGCGGCGCACCGACAGGAGGCCGAAGGTGCGGTTGGTGCGCTGCTCCGCATCGAGCGGCACGTAGACGATCCACAGGTGCATCACCGGGATGTCGTCCCCGGCCCAGATCTTCAGCGTCTGGTAGGGATACTCGGTCCGGATCGTCATCTTGTCGCGGTTGTTCTCCCAGCCGCCGGTCCGCTTGCTTCCGAAGATGACGCGCTCACCGAGCGATTGCCCGCCGCCGGTGCGGGCGAAGGTGTAGTCGATCTCCAGCCAGTCCCCGCCCATCCGGCGGCCGAGGAAGCGCGGGCGGATTTGGCCCATCTGCGCGCGGTGCAGGAACTGGTGGTTCATGTCCATGAGGTTCTCATGCATGAACGTGTAGTGGCAGCCGATGGGCTTGCCGAAGCGCCGGGTCTTGTAGGCGGGGTCGGCGACGGAGCCGAGGCTGGGGAACGGACGCGACTCCACGAGGTCGGGGTCGCCCGGGAAGACGAACACCAGGCCCTCCGCCTCCCGGCACGGGTAGGCGCGCACGCCGTTCGGCAGGTGGCCCTTGCCGAGGTAGGGCACATCGACGCAGCGGCCGGTCCGGTCATAGGTCCAGCCGTGGTAGCAGCAGCGGATCGCCTCGCCGTCCACGACCCCTTTATGGAGCGGCACCTGGCGATGGGCGCAACGGTCCTCCAGCGCGAAGACGCCGCCGTCCTTGCTCCGCACCAGCACGATCGGCTCGCCGGCAAAGCGGGTGCCGAGCGCCTGGCCCGGCTTCACCTCATGCGACCACGCCAACGGGTACCAGTGGTCGGGATGCGCGCCGATTCGGCGCAGGTCGGCGCCGGCCAGGCTGTTGGGTCCATCAAGCATCGGCGTCTCCGTGTTGCCCGACCATCCGGCGTCATGGCGCGCACGTCAATGCAAGGCGAACAAATTCCGATGCTGGTCCGACCGGCAGGGCGTCCCATATCATGGCGATGCTCGACGCGCCCCGACCCACCGCCGTGACCACCGCCCTCCTGCCCCGCCCGCCCATGGCGACTCGGGACCGCTCGCAGGTCGAGGCGTTCTTCGTGCTGCGGCGCAACCCGCTGGAGCTGTGGGGCCGCCTCGCCTACGAGCAGGATGTGCTCGGCGGGCGCTTCCTGGGGCGCGAGCAACTGATGCTGAACGCGCCCGACGCGATCCGGCACGTGCTGGTGGCGAACCACGAGAACTACGGCCGCAACGTCGGCGCCCGGCGCGTGCTGCAGCCGCTGCTGGGCCGCGGCCTGTTCCTGGCGGAGGGCGCGGCCTGGCGGCATCAGCGCCGCACCATCGCGCCCGCCATGTCGCCGCGCACCATGCCCGTGCTGTCCCGCCACGTCGTCGCCGCGTCCCGGCACAGCGAGGCCGAGCTGGACCGCCTCACCGGTCAGCCAATCGTGCTGATGCCGCACCTCCAGCATTTGGCGCTGCACATCGCCGGGCAGTCGATGTTCTCGCTGGAGATGGCCGGGTTCGGCGCCGAGCTGCGGGCGCGGCTGATGGACTATGCCCGGCGGTTCGCCCAGCCCGGCGCGCTCGACCTGCTGCTGCCCATCGACGTGCCCTCGCCGCTCGACCTCGGCCGCGGCGCGTTCCGGGCGGAGTGGCTGCGCTTCATCGACCGGCTGATCGACGCCCGCGCGGCGCGGGCCCCGGCGGAGGGCGGGCCGCGCGACCTGCTGGACATGCTGTCATCCGCGCGCGACCCGGCGACCGGCGCCGGCTTCGGCCGCGCGCAGCTGCGGGACGAGGTCGCGACGATGATCCTGGCCGGGCACGAGACGACGGCGGTCACGCTGTTCTGGGCCTGCTACATCGCCGCCCGCCTGCCGGACCAGCAGGACCGCCTGGCCGCCGAGGCCGTCCAGGCCGACCTGTCGGAGGACGGCGCCGCCGACGCGCTGCGTTCGCTGCCCACGATCCGCGCCCATGTGGACGAGACGCTGCGGCTGTATCCGCCGGCGTTCCTGATCGTGCGGGAGGCGCTGGGGCCGGACGTGATCGCGGGCCGCCCGGTGGCGGCAGGCACGGTGGTCAGCGTCTCGCCCTGGGTGCTGCACCGCCACCGCAAGCTGTGGGAGGACCCGGACCGCTTCGACGCCGGCCGCTTCATGCCCGGCGCCGTGCCGCCCGACCGCTACAGCTACATGCCGTTCGGGGCCGGCCCGCGCATCTGCGTCGGCGCGCAGTTCGCGCTGACGGAGGCGGTGCTGGTGCTGGCGCGGCTGCTGCGGCGCTTCCGGATCCGCTTCGCCGGGCGCGGCGCCGTGATGCCGCGCGGCTTCGTCACAACGCAGCCGGATCGCCCCGTCCATTTCGTGCTGGAACGGCGACCCTAGGCGGCAGCGGCGGCGAGCCCGCCGGCAACGGCTTTGCCCCCGGCTCAAGCTGGGTGGTCAGCTCCGCCAGGCGGCGCGCGGAGCCGATGATGCCCTGCAGGGCCAATCCGCCGTTGGTGAGCATGTGGTCGGAATTGCCCAGGATCTCCTGCAACAGGCTGTTGAACTCCGCCTGGATGTCCGGCGACATGTGCGCCCGGCCGAACGTGACCTCGCCCAGCCAGGCCGGGAGGCCCTCGGTGATGTCGAGCTGGTTGCCGAGATAGTAGCGCAGGCCGCCATCGCTGCCGAATACGGGCGAGATGAACAGCAGGTTCCAGAACGCGCGGCCGTTCTTGCGGTAGTTCACGATCCACTCGATGCAGCCCTCGCCCGCCTGGAGGCACCGGCCGATGCGGGCGCGGGTGGCCGGGTCGGTGCCGCCGCCTTGCAGGAAGCGGCAGTTGCGGCCGACCAGCTCGATGCGGGGAAAGCCCGACAGGGCCTCGAACGCCGAGTTCACGGCCACCATCGGCATGTCCGGCAGCCGCGCGTCGCTGAGCACCATGGGTTCCGTGCTGTTGGCGATTGCCGCCAGCAGCGCCGTCTTCGTCCTGTCCTGCTCAGCCATGTGTGCCACCTCCCACTACGCCTGATACCATCCACGTTTCCGGCGCAGGGGCAATGCCGGTCAGCCGTGGCGGCCGCGCCAGACCTCGGCGGCCTGCCCATCGGCCTGTCCGGGCGCCGCGCCCAAGGCGATCAGCCCGAGCGCCACCGTGGCGATGGCGGTTGCGGCGCCCGGGCCATCGGCGCCTTGCCAGACCTCGACGAGGCCGACATCGCCCTCGGCATCGGGCAGCGGCGGCAGGGTGGCCTCCCCGTTGCCGTGCGCGCGGTCGAACCAATGGGCGGCCACGGCCTTGGCCGGGGTGCGTTCGGCCTCCCCGCCGCCGCCCTTGACGACCACTAGACGGTGGCGGCCCAGCAGGTCCGCGGTCGCGAGGTGCAGCGCGATGTAGGCGGGATGGAACACCCCGTCCACGCCGGCCAGCGCGTCGAACGGGTTGAGCAGCCGCGCCGCGGTGTTGAGCGGCGAGCGCAGGCCGAGCACGCGCCGCAGGTCCAGCAACGCCTTGAGGTCCGGGCTGAACGCCTCAAGCGGCAGGTAGGCGAAGCCCGTCCGGCCGAGCTGCGCCGCGGCGTCCGCACGGTCGGCGGCTGGCCGCAGCCCGAGCGCCTGCAAGCCCTCCGGGACCGTCGTGCCGCGGGAGAACTCGTTGCTGCCGTGCATCAGCACCCGGTGCCCGGCGCGGGCCAGCGCCAGGGCGGCCAGCAGGAACCAGGGCGCCCCGCGCGTCCGCCCGGCGCCGTAGGACGGCCAGTCCAAATCCACCTGGGCCGTGCCCGCCGGCAGGCCCGCCCCGATATGCGCCCGGGCGGCATCGACCAGCCCCGCCATCTCGGCCGCGTCCTCGCCCCGGTAGCGCAGCAGCATCAGGAACGCGCCGACCTGGTGCGGGTCGGCCTCGCCCCCCAGCACCATGGACAGGGCGTCCCGCGCCTCCTCCCGCGTCAGGGCGCGCGACCGTCCGGGACCGCGGCCCAGGGTGCGGACGTAGGCGGCGAAGCGGTGCTCCTCCAGCGTCGCCGCCGGGTCAGGCCGCAAGGTCGTCCTCGATGGCCGGAGCGCCCGACGCCGCCGCCGCCATGGCGACGACCGCGCCGATCAGCACCAAGGTCGGCCCCTCCAGCCCGGCGGCGGCCACCGCGTCGGCGATGCCGGCGAGCGTGCCAGGCATCCGGCGCTCCTGGGCGAGGGTCGCGTTCTCCACCGCGATGGCCGGCGTCTCCGGCGCCATGCCGGCGGCCAGCAGCCGCGCCGTCAGCAACGGCAAGGTGCGGCCGCCCATATAGACCGCGAGCGTGCCGCCGGCGCGGGCCAGCGCCGTCCAGTCATGCTCCGGCAGCCGGTCGTCGCTACCATGCGCCGTGATCAGATGCAGGCTGCGCGAGGCGCCGCGGTGGGTCAGCGGGATGCCGAGCCGCGCCGCGGTCGCCAGCGCCGCGGTGATGCCGGGCACAACCTCGGTCGGCACGCCGGCGGCGCGCAGGCTTTCAAGCTCCTCCCCGCCGCGGCCGAACACGAAGGGGTCGCCGCCCTTGAGCCGCACAACGTGGCGGCCGGCCTGCGCGTGGCGGACGATCAGGGCGTTGATGGCCGTCTGCGCCATGGCGTGGCGGCCGCAGCGCTTGCCCACGTCGATCCGCCGCGCGCCGGGCGGGATCAGCGCGAGCACCTCGGGACCGATGAGCTTGTCGTACATCACCACGTCGGCGTCCCGGATCGCCTCGACGGCGCGCACCGTCAGCAGGCCCGCATCGCCCGGCCCGGCGCCGACCAGCACGGCGCGCCCGGTCCGGCGCTGTGCCACAGGCAGCGCGCCGACCATGACGCCCCGCGCCGCTGCGGCGACATGGGCCGGCCCCGGGGACGCGACACACAGACGCACGCCGTCGAGGTCGGCCGGATCGAAGGCCCGGCGGTCCAGCCGCAGCCGGCCCTCCGCCGCCAAGGCGAGCGTGCCCGCGTCGGGCGCCCCGGCCACGACATGCAGCCGCGCGCCCTGGCGCAGCAGGAAATCGACCGCCGCCAGGTCCCCGTCCACCAACAGCACGCTCTGGCCGTCCAGGCCGAGCGTGAAGGGCGCGGGGTCAAGCAGCGGGTTCATGGGCATCAGGCAATCTCCTCAGCTTTAGGCACGCGAACGCTCCGGCGGTGCGGGGCCTGCACTCGCCGCTTGGGGCATAGATAGGCACGCCGGCCGGCTTCCGCCAGAAACAGCCCAGCCTGAAGTATCCCGCCTGCGAGCAGGAAAGCAAAGCCCATACCAAATGGAGGGCCGCGCTGTTCTGCATCCGCCGCCGCCCGACAACGAGGCGGTCCGGCCGGGTCCGCGGCTGGACACCGGAGGAGGCCGCGCGATACAGCACGCGCCATGGCCGCACGACGCTTGGCACCCCTGCTCGCCGCCCTTTGGCTCACCGGATGCGCCGTCGCCCGCTTCGACATCCCCGGCGCCGCGGGGGACGAGGCCGCCTATGCCGACCGGCACCCCTACTACGCCGAGTTCTGCGCGCTGTCGCAGATCAAGAAGAAGCTCGGCTACGGCGCGGACATCCGGGGGGAGATCGGCGGGCACGCCGTGTTCTACCTCAACGGCGCCTGCCGGGTCCCCGGCCTCGCCTACCCCGTGCTGGAGGTGTGCGACGGGGCGGCAGGCCGCGCGCCGGACGGCGTGGGCCTGAGCATGAACGCGCATTTCCTGAACGCGAAATGGGTGGCGACGCCGGGGCGCGAGTTCTTCTTCCACGGCAACCTGCCGCCGGACGCGCCGGTGACGCGCGACGCCTACGTCCGGGTGCAGCGCGAGGCGAAACGCCTGGGCATCTACGACGGCGTCGTCTTCCACCCGGAGGTGTTCGCCGCCATGCCGCCCGGCTGGGCGCCGGAGGACACGCAGTACGAGGTCTCCGTCGCCACCGACTACGCCATCAGCCTCGGCCGCGGCCGGTACTGCGCGCGCGTGCCGGTCAGCCGGGCGCAGATGGCGGCGATGGTGGCGTTCCTCAACGAGCAGAACGCGCCGTATCGCAGCGGGGCGCAGCGGTTCGAATGGAGCGTGTTCACCGACAACTGCATCCACCTGGCGCACAACGCCCTGGCCGCGGCCGGCCTCTGGGCACCGTGGCGCATCCACCGCCCGTTCCTGATCTCGGTGTTCGACTTCCCCACGCCGAAGAACGAGTTCGTCAACCTGATGCGCCGCGCCAACGACCGGCACCTGCTGGACCTCGCGCACGCCTACCGCGACCCGGCCGCCCGCCGCTCGCTGATGGAGTATGGCCGCCTGCCCGTCGGGCCGGGCGTCCTGGCCGAGGCGCGCGGGCCGCAGCGGCCGAACGAGGTGTATGAGACCGAACTCAAGCTGATCTTCTACGACGCCCCGCCGTTCGGCCCGTACCAGGGCTGGTTCGACGCGATCTTCGACGACCCCGCCGCCTTGGACATCCGTCGCAACGGGGCGGCGTTCGCTGCCGCCTACCGGGACGCGGAGGCCGCACGCCGGCCGCTGGCGTGGTGGCAGGAGCGGTCGCCTTACGCGGAGGACCCGGCGTTCCCGGCGTTCTATGACAAATTCTATCACACCGTGGCGCAGGAACGCATACGGCTGCAAGATATGGGAAAGCAGCGGCCCACCACGATCAACTGACCCCAACGGCCCTCCGATTCGCCTCTCCGGCGCCATCTGCATCGCGTTGATGCACCACCCGTGTTCGTCGTTAATCCTTTGTGACAGCTTGGCGCGCTATAAGTTTGCCGCACGGGCTGCTACGGCTATAATCGATGCAGGAGCGAACGTGACCGAACTCGAAAGCCATCCCGTGCTGAACACCCGGACCCAGACCGCACCCGAGCGCGACGTGGCCGAACTGCTGGTCAACGCGCTGCAGCTTGAGGTCGCGGCGGATGCCATCGACCCGGACATGCGGCTGTTCGGGGAGGGCCTGGGCCTCGATTCCATCGACGCCTTGGAGCTGGCCCTGGCCATCACCCGCGCCTATGGCTTCGAGCTGCGGTCGGACGATGAGCGCAACCACCAGATCTTCGCCTCGCTCCGCAGTTTGACCGGCCATATCGAGGCCCATCGAACCCGGTAGGCTGGCCTGCGCGAGGGCACCCGTGTCGAAACCCGTCTGCGAACCAGTGGCATTTTGCGAGCCGTTGCCCGTTTCCGAACCATTGACCGACCGGGCGCCGGACGCGGTCCTGTTCTACCGTCATGGCCGGCCGGTGACCGCCGCCGCCTTCCTGCATGACGCGCTGGCTTTGGCGGAAACGCTGCCGGGCGCCGGGCACATGGTCAACCTGTGCCGTGACCGCTACGCCTTCGCCGTCGCCTTCGCGGCGGCACTGCTCCGCCGCCAGGTCTGCCTGCTGACGGGCGACCGGTCGGAGGCCGGGCTTGCGGCGCTGGCGGGGCGCTTTCCCGGCGCATACGCGGCGGCCGAGGACACCGGCTGCGGCCCGCTCCCGCCCTGCCCCGTGCGCCCGGACGGCCAGACGCCGGCCCTCCCGCCGCCGGTGCCGTCCATCCCCGCCGGCCAACCCGCGGTGGTCGTGTTCACCTCCGGCAGCACCGGCGCGCCGGTCCCGCACAACAAGCGATGGGGCGCCCTGGTCGCGCGCAGCCGGGCCGCAGCCGCCCAGTTCACGCTCGATCCGGCCCAACCCAGCACGGTCGTCGGCACCGTGCCGCCGCAGCATATGTACGGGTTCGAGCTGACCCTCCTGCTGCCGCTGCATGCCGCCGCCGTGAGCTGGTGCGGCCCGGCGTTCTACCCCGGCGACGTGCACGCCGCCCTGTCGGCCGTGCCGGCTCCGCGCATCCTGGTCACCACGCCGCTGCAGATCCGCGCCTTGCTGCACGCCGGCACCGGCTTGCCGCCGCTGCGGGCCGCGATCTCCGCCACCGCCCCGCTGGACCGTGACCTGGCCGCCGAGGCGGAGCGGCGCTGGCAGGCGCCGATGCTGGAAATCTTCGGCGCGACCGAGGTCGGCTCCATCGCCAGCCGGCGCACGCTGGAGGGGGACGCCTGGACCGCCTACCCGGATGTCTCGGTGCGGCAGGGCGCGGAGGGCGCGATGGTCTCGGCGCCCTGGACCGAGCCGACCGCCCTCGCTGACCAGACCGAGGCCCTGGACACGCGGCGTTTCCGGCTGCTCGGACGGCGGACCGACCTGGTGAAGCTTGGGGGGCGCCGCGCCTCGCTGTCCGGGCTGAACCACATCCTGACCGCGCTGGACGGCGTGGCGGACGGCGCGTTCGTCGTGCCGGACGACCTGGAGCAACGTGCCACGGCCCGGCTCATGGCCGTCGTGGTGGCGCCCCGGCGCAGCCCGGACAGCATCCTGGCCGAGCTGCGCGGCCGGGTCGATCCGCTGTTCCTGCCGCGCCGGGTGGTCTGCGTGGACGCGCTGCCGCGGAACGAACTCGGCAAGCTGCCGCGGCAGGCGCTGCTGGCGCTGCTGGCCCGGCGCGACCGGCCCGCCTGATGCAGGCCCCCTGATGCAGCCCCCCTGATGCGCCCGGTCGGCGGCTTCTGCATCGCGGACGACCATCCGAGCCTGCCGGGCCATTTCCCGGGGCGGCCGGTCGTGCCCGGCGTCGTGCTGCTGGACGCGGCCTTCGCGCTCATCCTGGCGCAGCGGCCGGGCCGTTGGGTGGCCGGCCTCCCGTCGGTCAAGTTCACCCGGCCGGTGCGGCCCGGGCAGGATGTGCTCGTGTCCTGCGACGCCGGCTCCGACCGGATCGCGTTCGCCTGCACGGTGGAGGGGCAGCCGGTGCTGCACGGGTCGGTGACGCTGGGCGGTCAACCATGACCCCGGCCGCCTCGACCCCGGCAGCCTCAACCCTGGCAGCCTGGGCCGTGCAGCCGGAGCGGGGCAGCGCGGCGCTGCTGCGCGCGGCGCTGTGGTGCACGCTGCGCGCCGGGTGGCCGCTGGGCCGCGTGCTGCTGTGGCCGGTCACCGCCTGGTTCCTGGCGACCTCCGGCCGTGCCCGGGCGGCGTCGCGCGACTACCTGCGCCGCGCGCTCGGCCGCCCGGCCCGGCTGGGCGACGTGGCGCGGCATTTCCACACCTTCGCCTGCGCCGTGCTGGACCGCGTGCTCCTGCTCGCCGGCCGCCCCTGCGGCTTCCGCATCGAGACCGAGGGGCTGGAGCACCTGGCCGCCCTCCACGCGAGCGGCCGGGGCTGCATCCTGCTCGGCGCGCATCTCGGCAGCTTCGAGGTGCTGCGCGCCGTGGCGGGCGCCTGCCCGGTGCCGGTCTGGGCGCTGATGTTCCGCCGCAACGCGGGCGCGCTCACCGCGCTGCTGGACCGGCTGGCCCCGGATGTGCGCGACGGCATCCTGGAGATCGGCGACCCCGCCAGCATGATCCGCGCCCATGAGTGCGTCGCGCGGGGCGAGATCGTCGGCATCCTGGCGGACCGCTCGCCGTCCGGGCAGCGCCAGGTGCTGGCGCCGTTCTTCGGCAGCCCGGCCGCCTTCCCGGCGGGGCCGTTCATCCTGGCGTCCACCCTCGCCGCCCCGGTCCTGCTGTTCCACGGCGTCCGGACGGGGCCGCGGCGCTACGCCGTGCGGTTCGAGCCGTTCGCCAGCCGCGTCGTGCTGCGCCGGGCCAGCCGGGCGGCGGACCTCGACGAGCATGTCGCCCGCTTTGCCGCGGCGCTGGAGCGGACGTGCAGGGCGCATCCGTATAACTGGTTCAACTTCTACCCGTTCTGGGAACCGTCCGATGCACCCTCGACTTCTGCCACGCCGGAGCCTGCCGGGCGTGCTGGCGCTGCTCGCGCCGGGCCGCGCCCGCGGCTCGGACAGGGTGGCTGACGGCCTCGATCTGCCGGCGCTGATGGCGGGCCTGGCCGCAGTGCCGGAGCGCCGCGCCGCCTTCCAGGAGACCCGGCGCTTCGCGGCGCTGGACCAGCCGCTGATCAGCACCGGGCACCTGCTGTATCGCCGCCCCGCCTACCTCGCCAAGACGACCGACTGGCCGCAGCCCGAGAGCCTGGTGGTCGATGGCGGCCGGCTGGTGCTCACCGCGGGGAACGAGGCGCCGCGGGTGCTGGACCTCGGCGCCTTGCCGGAACTGCGCGTGCTGGTGGACGCGATCCGCGGCCCGCTGGTCGGGGACCTGGCCGCGCTGCGCCGGGCGTTCGCCGTGACGGCCGCCGGCAGCGCGGAGGACTGGACCCTAAGCCTCGCGCCGCTCGACCCGCGCGCCGCCCGCCTGCTGCGGCAGGCGCAGGTGTCGGGCCGGGGATCGGAGGTGACGGCGGTGCGGCTGCTGCAGGCGAACGGCGACGAGCAGCAGATGGCCATCAGGCCGCTTCCCTGATGCGCCGCGCCGTCCCGGTGCTCGGCGCGCTGCTGGCGGCCGGGCTGCTGCTCGCGGCGGCGCTCGGCGTCGTGACCGTCCGCACCGACATGGCGGACTTCCTGCCGCAGGGCGGGACGGAGGCCGCGCGGCTGGTGATGCAGGAGGCGCGGGCCGGCTCCGCCACCGGGCTGATCCTGCTGGGGATCGAGGGCGCGCCCGCCGCCGACCTCGCCCGCATCAGCATCGCCCTGGCCGCGGGCCTGCGCGACTCCGGGCTGTTCAGCGTCGTGGCCGGCGGCCAGGCGGCGCTTGCCGACACCGATCAGGCCGACCTGTTCGCCCGGCGCTACTTGCTGGCGCCGGCGCAATTCGACACGCCTTCCCTGCGCCGCGGGCTGGAGGACCTGCTGCGCCAGCTTCGCTCCTCCGCCGCGCCGCTCGCCGTCCAGTTCGGCCTGGCCGACCCGCCCGGCGCGTTCCTGGCGCTGCTGCGGGGCTGGGCCGGCAGCAGCCAGGTCCGCACAATCGACGGCGCGTGGTTCGCGCCCTCGGCGGGTCCTGGCCAGGACCGGGCGCTGCTGCTGGCGCGCACCCGGGCTGGCGGCATGGACGTGCCGGCGCAGGAGGTCGCGACCGCCGCCATCGAGGCCGCGTTCCGTGCCGCCGGCCCCGGCCCGGCCCGCCTGCTGATCGCCGGCCCCGCGGTGTTCGCGCGGGACGCGGCCCGGGCGATCAAGGGCGACGTGCACCGCATCGCCACCGTGTCCACGGCGCTGGTGGTCCTGCTGCTGTGGTGGCGGTTCCGCTCGCCGCTGGTGGTCGCGGCCATCGCGGCGCCCGTGGTGTTCAGCGTCGCCGTGGCCGCCGTCGCGGTGCAGGCCGTGTTCGGCGCGGTGCACGGCGTGGCGCTCGGCTTCGGCGCCACCATGCTGGGCGTGTCCGTCGATTACCCCGTCCTGATGATCGGCCACCGCAAGCGCGGCGAGCCGGCCGCCGCGACCCGCGCCCGCATCGGCCCAGCGTTCATCCTGGCGGTGGTGACGGCGACGCTCGGCCTCGCGGCCATGGTGCTGTCGGGGTTCCCGGGCCTGGCGCAGCTCGGGGTGTTCGCCGCGGTCGGGCTGGCGGCGGCGGCGGCCTCCACCTGGTGGCTGCTGCCCCGGCTGGTAGTCGCGGCCAACCTGGCGCCCGTCGCCGCCGGCAACCCGGCCTGGCTGCTGCGGGTCGAGCGGCTGCGTCGCGGGCGGCTGCTCGGCCTGGTTCCCGTGTTGGCCGCCGCCGGCTGGCTCTGGGCGGTTGGCGGCCCGGCGTGGGAGGGCGACCTCGCCAACCTCAGCCCGGTGCCGGCAGCGTCCCGCGCGCTCGATGCGGAGCTGCGCGCGGCGCTCGGGGCGCCCGACGTCGGGCAGCTCCTGATCCTGCGCGGGCGGGACCCGGAGGCGGTGCTGACGGCCCAGGAGGCGCTGGCGCCGCTGCTCGACCGCCTGCGGAACGAGGGCGTGATCGGCGGCGCCGAGTACGCCGCCCGCCTGCTGCCCAGCATGGCCGAGCAAGCCGCCCGCATCGCCGCCCTGCCGGACCCCGGCACGCTGGCGGCGCGGCTGGAGCAGGCGCGGGATGGCCTGCCGTTCCGCCCCGGCGCGTTCCAGCCCTTCCTCGACGCGGTCGCCGCGTCGCGCGGCATGGCCCCGCTGCGGCCGGAGGACCTGGCCGGCAGCCCCATCGCCGCCCGGCTCGACCCGCTGCTGTTCCAGAGGGACGGCGCCTGGCAAGGCCCGGTCGTCCTGCAAGGCGTGCGCGACCCCGCGCGCCTGGCCGCGGCGCTCCAGGGACAGGGCGGCGCCGTGTATGTCGATATGCGGACGGAGTTGGGCGGCATCCTGTCGGGCTACACCGCCCGCGCCTGGCGCTGGCTGGGCTGGAGCGGGCTGGCGGTGCTGGCCGTGCTGGCGGTGGGCCTGCGCGATCCCGTCCGGGTGCTGCTCGTGCTGGGCGCGGTCGGGGCGGCGCTGCTGGTGACGGTGGCCGGGCTGACCGCCGCGGGCGTGCGGCTGTCGCTGATCCACCTGGTGGCGTTGCAGCTGGTGGCCGGCGTCGGCCTGGACTACGCGCTGTTCTTCGCCCGCCGGCAGCTTGACGGGGAGGAGCGTGCCCGGACCCTGCGGACGTTGGTCACCTGCAACGGCATGACCCTGCTGACGTTCGGCCTGCTGGCGGCTTGCAAGACGCCGCTTCTGCGCGACATCGGGGTGACGGTCGCCACCGGCGCGCTGCTGGCGATGGCGTTCTCGTTCCTGTTCGCGGGCCAGGCGCCCTCTGAGGACCTTTGACGATGACCGAGCCTTTGGTCCTGACCGCCCGCACCGCCGTGAGCGCCGCCGGGCGGGGCATGGCCGCGCATCGCGACGCCCTGCTCAGCCGGACCGGCGGCCTAGTGCCCAACGACTTCGACCCCGGCCTGGGCGGCTGGATCGGCCGGTTGCCGGGGGTCGAGGCGCACGCGCTGCCGCCCGCGATGGCCGGCTTCGACTGCCGCAACAACCGCCTGGCCGACATGGCGCTGCGCACCGATGGGTTCGCCGGCGCCGTCGCCGAGGCGTGCGCCGAGTACGGCGCAGACCGCATCGCCGTCGTGCTGGGCACCAGCACCAGCGGCGTCACCGCGGCCGAGGACGCCTATTGCCGCCGCGACGGCGACGGCCCCCTGCCGGCCGGGTTCGACTACGACCATACCCAGGACCTGTTCTCGCTCGGCAGCTACGTCCGCGCCGTGCTCGGGCTGCGCGGCCCGGCTTTGGTGGTGTCCACCGCCTGCGCCTCCAGCGCGCGTTGCTTCATGGATGCGGAACAGCTGATCCGCACCGGCGTGTGCGACGCGGCCGTCGTGGGCGGCGCCGACAGCCTGTGCCGCATGACGCTGCACGGCTTCGCGGCGCTGGAGCTGCTGTCCCCCACACCCTGCCGCCCCTGCGGCGCCGACCGCACCGGCATCTCCATCGGCGAGGCCGCGGGCTTCGCGCTGCTGGAGCGTGCAGACGCCCGGCGTCGGGACGGCCGCACGACGCCCCGGCTGGCACTACTGGGTGCCGGCGCCAGCAGCGACGGCTACCACATGTCGCATCCGCATCCGGAGGGCGTCGGCGCGGCCGGCGCGATGCGGCAGGCGCTGCAACGCGCCGGGGTGCCGCCGCGGGACATCGACTGGATCAACCTGCACGGCACCGGCACCCGGGCGAACGACGCGATGGAGGACCTGGCGGTCACGGCCGTGTTCGGCGATGCCGTGCCGTGCAGTTCCACCAAGGGCTGGACCGGCCACACCCTCGGCGCCTGCGGCATCCTGGAGGCGGTGATCGCCGGGGAGTGCATGGCGGGCGGCTTCGTCGCCGGGTGCCTCGGCATCGACGCGCCCGACCCGGCCTTCCGCGCGCAGGTCGCGGTCGGCACGATCGACCGCCCGGTGCGGACCGTGGTCAGCAACTCCTTTGGGTTCGGCGGCGTGAATTGCAGCTTGGTCCTCGGCCTGCTGAGTTGACCCGGACGGTGCGCCTGGCGGCCGGCATCCTCGGGGTGTCGATCTGGGGGCCGGGGCTGGAGGGATGGGCCGCGAGCCGACCCGTCCTGGCCGGCCTCGCGCCGTATGAGCCGCGTCCCTCGCCGCCGCCGGTGCCCGCCATCCTGGCCCCGACCGAGCGGCGGCGCAC
Source organism: uncultured Acetobacteraceae bacterium (assembly GCA_964252005.1). Taxonomy (GTDB): domain Bacteria; phylum Pseudomonadota; class Alphaproteobacteria; order Acetobacterales; family Acetobacteraceae; genus CAHJXG01. The sequence continues at coordinate 14,387 of CAXULX010000062.1, forward strand.
CGGCCCGGTGGTGCGCCTGGCGCTGGCCGTCGCGCAGGAGGCTGCGCTCGCGTCGGGCCTGCCGCCCGGCAGCCTGCGCGGCGTGTTCGGCAGCAGCAACGGCGACGGCGTGGTGGTCGGCGGCATCCTGGAGGCGCTGGCGGCCTCGCGGGGGGACGAGCGCGTGGTGTCGCCCACCGCGTTCCACAACTCCGTGCACAACGCCGCCGCGGGCTACTGGTCCATCGCGACCGCGGGGCAGCAGCCGGCGACCTGCCTGGGCGCCCATGACTGGACCTGGGCGGCGGCGCTGTTGAAGGCGATGGCGGACGTGGCGGCGGATGGCGAGCCGGTGCTGCTGTGCTGCTACGACCACCCGCTGCCGGCGCCGCTCGCGGCGCTGCGCCCGACGGCCTGGGCGTTCGGCGCCGGGCTGGTGCTGGCGCCGCCGGATGTGGGCGTGCCGATGGCGACGATCCGGGTCGGCTACGGCACCGCCCCGCCGGCCCCGGGCGCTTGGGCGCCGCGCAACCCGGCGCTGCATGGGCTCGTGGCCGGCAACGCCGTGGCGCAGTCCTTGCGGCTGCTGGAAACCCTGGCGCTCGGGGTGTCGGACCGGCACGCGGCGCCCTACCTCGACGGGCGGCTCGATATCGAAATGGAGGCGGGGTGAGCAGCGCGGGCGCCATCGACATCGCCGCGCTGGTTCCGCATGCCGGCGCCATGGTGCTGCTGGACCGGGTGGAGGCGTGGGACGCGGACGGCATCCTGTGCCGGGCGCGGTCGCATCTGGACGCCGCGAACCCGATGCGGCGGGAGGGGCGGCTCGCGGCGTGCTGCGGCCTCGAATACGCGCTGCAGGCGGCGGCGCTGCATGGGGCGCTGCTGGCCGGCGGGGTGGCGCAGCGGGCGGGCTACGTCGCGGCGTTGCGCGCGGTGTCGCTGAGGGTCGAGCGGCTGGACATGGCGGCGTTCGGCGACCTGCGCGTCGCGGCCCGGCTGGAGCGGCAGGAAGCATCGGGCATCATCTACGCCCTCTCGATCCACGCCGACGACGGCATGCCGCTGCTGTGCGGGCGCGCCACGATTGCGTTGCCCGCATGAGGCGCGCCCTCGTCACCGGCGGCGCCAGCCCGCTGGGCGCCGCGATCTGCCGCAGCCTCGCGGCAGACGGCCTGCACGTCGTGATCCACGCCCATGCCGGCCTGTCCCGCGCCGAGGCGCTGGCCGCCGAGATCGCCGGCCATGGCGGCTCAGCGGAGGTCGTCTCCTGTGACCTCGCCGACTTCGCTGCCACCGAGGCGGCCCTGCTGGGCGTGCTGTCGCGCGGCGTGCCGCAGGTGGTGGTGCACAACGCCGGCACCCACGCCGACGTGCCGATGGCGGGCATGAGCGCCGTGCAATGGAGCGGCGTGCTCGACGTGTCGCTCGGCGGGTTCTACGGCGCGGTCCGGCCGCTGCTGCTGCCGATGATGGCGACCCGGTGGGGCCGGATCATCGCGGTGTCGTCGGTCTCGGCGCTGCTGGGCAACCGGGGCCAGGTCAACTACGCCGCCGCCAAGGCCGGGCTGATCGGCGCCGTGAAGTCGCTGTCGCGGGAGGTCGCGAGCCGCGGCATCACGGTGAACGCCGTGGCGCCTGGCGTCATCGCCTCGCCCGCGGTGGACACGGCGATGGACGCCGGGCGCATCGCGGAGATCGTGCCGATGAAGCGCGCCGGCCGCCCGGAGGAGGTGGCGGACCTGGTGGCGTTCCTGGCGTCCGACCGCGCCGGCTACATCACGGGCCAGTGCATCTCGATCAATGGCGGAATGACTTGACCCGCACGGCGGCGCCGCGACATTTTAGCCCTGAAGGAGAATGCGGCATGACGGACCAGGCCCTCGACTGCGACATCCTAATCATTGGCGGCGGCCCGGCCGGCTCGACCGCGGCGGCGCTGCTGGCGGAGCGCGGGCGGGATGTCGTGCTGCTGGAAAAGGCGGAGCATCCGCGGTTCCACATCGGCGAGTCGTTACTGCCGCGCAACACCGCCCTGCTCGACCGCCTCGGGCTGCGCGAGCAGGTCGCCGCCATTGGCGTGCACAAGCCCGGCGCCGAGTTCGTCTCCGACGCCACCGGGCAGAGCGTGCACTTCGCCTTCGCGCTCGGCCTCGACAAGCAGTACACCCATTCCTGGCAGGTCCGCCGGGCCGAGTTCGACGAGCTGCTGTTCCGCACCGCGCAGTCCCGCGGCGCCCGCACGGAGGAGAATACCCGCGTCACCGAGCTGCAGTTCGCCCCGCCGGGCGGACGCGCGCTGGTGACGGCGGCCGGGCCGGACGGCGAGCCCCGCCGCTTTGCCCCGCGCTTCGTGCTCGACGCCTCCGGCCGCGACACGTTCCTCGCGGGCAAGCTCCGCACCAAAGAGAGCAACAAGCGCAACACGACCGCCGCCCTCTACGCGCATTTCCGCGGCGTCGAGCGGCGCGGCGGCGAGCTTGAGGGCTACATCACCGTGCACCTGGCCGAGGACGGCTGGTTCTGGATGATCCCGCTGCCGGACGACGTGATGAGCGTCGGCTTCGTCGGCGACCAGTCGGCCTTCAAGGGCCGCCGCGGCACCCCGCAGGAGCTGTTCATGGACCGCATCAACGGCAGCCCGACCGTCGGCGCCCGGATGCGCCGCGCCGAGCTGCTGTCCGAGGTGACCAGCACCGGCAACTACTCGTACCGCTCCACCGCGGCGTGGGGTGAGGGCTACATGCTGATCGGCGATGCCTTCGGCTTCGTGGACCCGGTGTTCTCCAGCGGCGTGCTGCTGGCGATGACGGCGGGGGATCTCGGCGCCGACGTGGCCGACACCTGGCTCGACGATCCCGCCGCCGGGCGGGCCAAGGCGCGGCGGGTCGAGCGCGACGTGACGCACGCCATGCAGCGCATCAGCTGGCTGATCTACCGCATCAACACCCCGGCGCTGCGTCACCTGTTCATGGGGCCGAAGAACGTGCTGCGGATGCGCGACGGCCTGGTCAGCCTGCTGGCCGGCAACCTGCGCGGCACCTGGAACTCGGTGATCCCCGTGCTGGCGTTCAAGGGGGTGTTCTACGCGATGTCGCTGGCGATGCGCCTGGGCCTGCATCCCACGCCGCCGCTGGCGCCCGCGCGGCTCGCCCCGGCGGAGTAGGCTCGGCGGCGCGACGCCGCTTGCAGTCCGCAACCTGAACACACGCTTCGGTTACGGGGTGTATGGCCGGCTTATGCGTGCAATTGCAGAAACCGCCGTGCTAGCGTTCGGCCAATGGCCGAAGCGGACCATGCCTTCGGCCCCCCTGCACGTCGTGCAGGCGGCAAAAGGAGGACATGATGTCAGACCTTCCCTTGACGGCCTACGGCGTTGCGGCACCCAGCCCCGTCGTGCGGCGGATCGGCCTTGCGGACCTTCGGGAGGCGCTTGCCGAGGGCTGGCGGGACTTCCTCGCCATCCCCACGCAGCTGGTGTTCCTGTGCATCCTTTACCCGATCATCGGGCTGGTGGCGGCGCGGGTCGCGGTCGGCAACAACCTGCTGCCGCTCGCCTTCCCGCTCGTCGCCGGGTTCGCGCTGGTCGGGCCGGTGCTGGCCATCGGGCTGTACGAACTCAGCCGGCGGCGGGAGGCCGGACTGCCGGTGTCCTGGCTCAACGCCTTCGACGTGCTGCGCAACCCGGCCATGCTCTCGGTTGCCATGCTCGGCGGCGTCCTCTTCCTCATCTTCGCCGCCTGGCTCGGCGTCGCGCGGGCGATCTACGCCCTGACGATTGGCGGCGAGGCGCCGCTCGCGGTGGGCGACTTCATCGAGACCATCCAGGCGTCGCCGCATGGGTGGGAGCTGCTGCTGATCGGCAACGCCGTGGGCTTCCTGTTCGCGCTGCTGGTGCTGACGATTGCGGCAGTGTCGTTCCCGCTGCTGCTGGACCGCAACGTCAGCCCGCTGGTCGCGGTGCAGACCTCGGTGCGGGCGGTGCTGGCCAATCCCGTGACGATGCTGGCCTGGGGTTTCATCGTGGCGGCCGTGCTGCTGCTGGGCTGCCTGCCGCTGTTCGTGGGGCTTGCGGTCGCCATGCCGGTGCTGGGCCATGCGACCTGGCACCTGTATCGCCGGGTGGTGGCGCCGGGCTGACCGGGGCCGCCGGCCGGCCGGTAGCGGCGGACGGATTTGAACCGCCGACCAAGAGATTATGATTCTCCTGCTCTACCACTGAGCTACGCCGCCAGGCCGGGCGCGGGATATGCCCCAGCGACGGTCCGGCGTCAATCGGAGCGGGGCGTCAATCCCGCTCGATGAAGCCGCCGCCGAGCACGCGGGTTTCGTCGTAGAACACGCAAGCCTGGCCCGGTGCGGCCAGCGCCGGCGCATCGAGTTGGACGTGCGCGCCGGCTTCCGTCGCCAAGACCTCCGCGGGATGCGGCGCCTCCCGTGCGCGCAGCTTCACCGTGCAGCGCAGGGGCGCCGAGGGCGGATCGACCAGCCAATTCACCTCCCGCAGGCGTACCTGATCGCTGCCGGCGGCGCGCGGCCCCACGGTGATGCGCCGGCGCCCCGCATCCACCGCGAGCACGGCCTGGCGCTGCCCGGCGTCAAACGACGCGGCGCCCAGAGCCTTCTGCTGTCCCACGGTGTAGCGCGCGACGCCGGGGTGCCGCCCCAGCACACGGCCATCCCGGGTCACGATCTCCCCAGCCTCGCCCGCGTCCGGACGCAGCCGGGCCACGAGGTCCGCGTAGGACCCTTGGGGCACGAAGCAGATGTCCTGGCTGTCGGGCTTGGCCGCGACGGCCAGGCCGAGCCGGGCGGCGTGGCCCCGCACCTCGTCCTTGTCCGGCATGTCGCCGAGCGGGAAGCGCGAGAAAGCGAGCTGGTCGCGGGTCGTGGCGAACAGGAACCAGCTCTGGTCGCGGGCCGGGTCGGCGGCGCGGTGCAGTTCCGGCCCGCCGGCGCCCTCGATGCGCCGCACGTAATGCCCGGTCGCCATCGACTCCGCGCCGAGGTCGCGCGCCAGGCCCAGCAAGTCCGTGAACTTCACCGACATGTTGCAGCGGACGCAGGGCACCGGCGTCTGCCCGGCGGCGTAGCTGTCCGCGAAGTCGCCGATCACTGCACTTTGAAACCGCGCCTGCGCGTCGATCACGTAATGCGGGATGCCGAGGCGGTCGGCCACGTCCCGCGCGTCGTGGATGTCCTGCCCGGCGCAGCACGCGCCCCGGCGGCCGGCGGCGGCGCCATGGTCATAAAGCTGCAAGGTGACGCCGATCACCTCGTGCCCGGCCTCCTGCAGCAGCCCGGCCACCACGCTGCTGTCCACGCCGCCGGACATCGCGGCGACGATCCGCATCGGACGGGACCTCAGCCCTGCGCGTTGCGCGTCGCGGACGGAAGCTTGACCACCAGCCCGTCCAGCGCCGCCGTCATGACGATCTGACAGCCGAGGCGGGAGGTCGCCTCCAGGCCGAAGGCCAGGTCCAGCATGTCCTCCTCGTCCTCCGTCGGCTTGGCGAGCCGCGGGAACCAGGCGCTGTCGATGACGACATGGCAGGTCGAGCAGGCGAGCGACCCCTCGCAGGCGCCCTCAATGTCCACGCCGTGGCGGTGCGCGATCTCCAGCACCGACAGGCCGAGCGGCGCGTCCACCTCGCGCGGCGCGCCGTTGCGTTCGATGAAGGTCATCTTGGGCATTTCAAGCCTCGGCGTTAAGAGCGGGGTTGAGGGCAGCGGCGGCCAACGCCTTCACGGCGTCGTCCACATCGGCCGCGGAGGTAAAGCGTCCAAGCCCCAGGCGCAAGGTCCGCGCCGCCGCCGCATCGGACAGGCCCAGCGCGCGCAGCACGTAGCTCGGCTCCACCGCGGCCGAACTGCAGGCCGAACCGGTCGAGACGCAAAGGTCGGGCGCGGCCCGCATCAGGTCGAGCGCCGGCACGGAAAAGGTGATGTTGAGGTTGCCGGGAATGCGGTACCGCAGCGACCCGTTCACCCGCACGTCCGGCATATGCCGCCGCAACCCGGCCAGCAGGCGGTCGCGCAACCCGGCCAGGCGCGCGGCGTCCTCGTCCATCTCCAGGCGCGCCAGGCGGCACGCCTCCCCCAGCCCGACCACCAGCGGCGTGGGCAGGGTGCCGGAGCGCAACCCGCGCTCCTGCCCGCCGCCGGAGAACAGCGGCGCGAGCCGCACCCGCGGGCGGCGGCGGACATACAGCGCGCCGACGCCCTTCGGGCCGTACAGCTTGTGGCCGCTCAGGCTCAGCAGGTCGATGCCCTGCACATCGATGGGGATCTTCCCGGCGGCCTGCGCCGCGTCGGTGTGGAACAGTGCGCCGGCCCCCCGCGCGATGGCCGCCAGCCCGGCGATGTCCTGGATCACGCCGGTCTCGTTGTTCACGGCCATGACGCTGACCAGCAAGGCCGGCTCGGCCAAGGCGGCGCGCAGCACGTCCGGGTTCAGGCGGCCGTCCGGCTCGACGGGCAGCACAACCGGCTCGAACCCGTCTTCCGCCGTGTCCGCCACGCTCTCCAGCACGCACTTATGCTCGGTCGCCACCGTGATGACCCGGCGACGCCGGCCACCCATGCGCCGGGCATGCCGGGCGGCGCCCTTGATCGCGATGTTGTTTGCCTCCGTCGCGCCGGAGGTCAGCACGATCTCCCGCGGCTCCGCGCCGATCAGCGCCGCGACCTCGGCCCGCGCCGCCTCGACCGCAGCCTCCGCATCCCGCCCCATCCGGTGCTCGGCGCTGTGCGGATTGCCGTACTGCTCGGTGAACCAGGGCAGCATGAGCCCCAGCACGCGGGGGTCGCAGGGCGTGGTGGCCTGGTTGTCGAGATAGACGGGACGGTTCATGGCCCCGATATGGCGTCAGGCGGCCCGCTTCGCCAGCCGTGCGGACATGGCGCCGTAGGCGTGCTGAAACGCCTGCACGTCGTCCCATGTGGCGTTCCAGGGCAGGCTGACGCGGATCGCCTCGCCGGCGAGCGCCCGGGCCTGCATGGCGTCCAGCACGTGGCTGCGCGCGACCTTGCCGCTGCTGCACGCGGCCCCGGCGGACACGGCGACGCCCGCAAGGTCGAGCGCGATCACCTGGGTGTCGGCCCGCACTCCGGGCAGCGCCAGGCAGGTCGTGTTGGGCAAACGACCGCTCCCGCCCAGGACGACGGCGCCGCAGCCGATGGCATGGGCCTCGGCGGCATCGCGCATCGGGCGCAGGTCCGGACGGGACAGCCCGGCCGCCGCGGCGAAGCCCGCGATGCAGGGAAGCGCCGGCGTCCCGCCGCGCCGCCCCCGCTCCTGCCCGCCCCCACGGATCAGCGGCGCGGCCTCCCGCCCCGGCGCCAGCAACAGCGCGCCGGCCCCCTTCGGCCCGCCCAGCTTGTGCGACGACAGCGCCATGCTGTCGGCACCGAGCGCCGCCAGGCTGACGTCCATGCGCCCGGCCGCCTGGACGGCATCGACATGCAGCAACGCACCGTGCCGGCGGCAGAGCGCCGCGGCGGCCGGGACCGGCTGGAGGGTCCCGGTCTCGTTGTTCGCGAGCATCAGGCAGACCAAGGCCGGCGATCCCGCCAGCATGCGGGCCAGCGCGTCGAGGTCGGCGACCCCCTCGGTGTCCACCGGCAGGATTTCGCCGCCGGGCGCCGCGGCGCGCACGGCGTCATGCTCCGTGGCGCCGACGATCACCCGTCGCCCGGCCGACAGCCCGGCGATGGCCAAGGCGTTGGCCTCGGTGCCGCCCGAGGTGAACACCACCCTGTCGGCTTGGGCGTCGAACCGGGCGGCGATGGCGCTGCGGGCGTCCTCCAGCACGCGCCGGGCCGCGCGGCCGGCGGCGTGGACGGAGGCCGGGTTGCCCAGCACGTCGAGCGCCGCCATGGTCGCCGCCCGCGCCTCCGGCCGCAACGGTTCCGTCGCGTTGGCATCGAGGTAGGCCATCACTCGGCCGCGGTGGACCGGCTCATGGCGGAGACCCGGGCCTCCAGCGCCAGCAGCTCGGCCCTCAGCGCCTCCAGGTTGCGCACCAGGGGGTCGAGCGTCTCCTCGCACGGCGTGCCGTAGGCCACGAAGATCGGCGTGGGATTGGCCGGACGGGGGAAGGCCCGCTTCAACGGGTCGCGCTCGACCGGGCGGGCCGGGATGCCGACGACGGTGACGCCGGCCGCCACCGGCTGGACCACGACGGCGTTGGCGCCGACGCGCGCGCCGTCGCCGATCAGGATGTCGCCCAGGATCTTCGCCCCGGCGCCCACGATCACGTTGTGGCCCAGCGTCGGATGCCGCTTGCCCCGCTCGCTGCTGGTGCCGCCGAGGGTCACGCCGTGGTACAGGTAAACGTCATCCCCGACCTCCGCGGTCTCCCCGATCACGACGCCCATGCCGTGGTCGATGATCAGCCGGCGGCCGATGCGCGCGGCTGGGTGGATTTCGATGCCGGTCAGGAAGCGGCCGAGATGGGCCGATATCCGCGCCGGGAGGTGCAGCCCCCGCCGCCACAGGCCGTGCGAAAGGCGGTGCCACAGGACAGCATGCAGGCCCGGGTAGCACAGCAGCACCACGAGCCAGGACCGGGCGGCCGGGTCCCGTTGCCGGTAGGCGCTGATGGCTTCACGCAGAAACATGAATGCCATGCGACAATTCCGTTATGTGTTTGGGGCGCGGCCCGCTTATATAAGGTGCATCCACGGTTTAGCGCCGCCTGCCGGAAAGATTTCCGGAGGCGGAGCCAATCCGAGCTAAGCCGTTTGCCCGGCAAGGTCAACTCGTCGGGTCAGCGGTTCAGTGGAGCATGTTCATTGGAAGCGGTCGGAGCGACGTCCGGGCAGTGCCCGGCATGGCCCGCCGCGGCAGCGACCGACGGCCCTGCTCGGCCGCGGAGAGAAGGAAGTCTGGACACCATGCCTGAGGTAATGTTCGCCGGCCCGGATGGGCGGCTTGAGGGACGCTACCACCACTCCAAGGAGACCGGCGCCCCGCTGGCGCTCATCCTGCACCCGCACCCGATGCACGGGGGCACGATGAACAACCGCATCTCCTACACGATGTACCAGTCGTTCCAGAAGCTCGGCTTCTCCGTCATGCGGTTCAACTTCCGCGGCGTGGGACGCAGCCAGGGCAAGTACGACGGCGGGTTCGGCGAGATCAGCGACGCGGCCGCGGCGCTCGATTGGATGCAGATGGTCAACCCGAACTCGGCCGGGCTGTGGATCAGCGGCTATTCCTTCGGCGCGTTCGTCGGCATGCAGCTCCTGATGCGCCGTCCGGAGATTTCGGGCTGGGTCAGCGTGGCGACGCCGGCCAGCCACTACGACTTCGGATTCCTGGCGCCCTGCCCTTGCGGCGGCCTGATGCTGCATGGCGACAATGACGAGCTGGTGCCGGAACCCTCGGTTCGTAAGCTGGTGGACAAGCTGAACACGCAGAAGAACGTCCAGGTCGACTACCGCGTCTATCCCGGCGCGGACCACGTGTTCGCGACCCATGCCGAGCATGTCGGCCAGGCCATCGAGGAGCATGTCGGCCAGATCCTGGCCCGCAAGGCGCTGGCGCTCGCGGCCGACTGATTGCTCGCAACGGTTGAGCGGCCCAAGCCGTGCGGCCCTCCCCTTCAAAGGGAGGGCCGCACGGCTTTTTGCTGAGCCGGCGGCGGGTCAGGCCGGCTGAAACGCCAGCGAGACGCCGTTCATGCAGTAGCGCAGGCCGGTCGGCGCCGGGCCGTCCGGGAACACGTGGCCGAGATGGCTGCCGCAGTTGCTGCAATGCACCTCGGTGCGGACCATGCCCCAGGCGCGGT
>CAXULX010000063.1:0-21429 GCA_964252005.1 uncultured Acetobacteraceae bacterium
ACTAGCAGCCCGCCTTGATCCTCCTGCAGGTCATCCTCAGCGGCCTGCTGATGGGTGCCGTGTATGCGCTGTTCTCGTCCGGGCTGACGTTGATCTGGGGCATGATGAACGTCGTCAACTTCGCGCACGGCGATTTCGTCATGCTCGGCATGTACGTGGCGTTCTTCACCTTCACGCTGGTGGGGGCGGGGCCGCTCGTCTCGGTGCCGCTGGCGGCGCTGCTGCTCGCGGGTCTCGGCGCGGTGGTCTATCTCGGCTTGATCCGCCACGTGATGCGCGGGCCGATGCTGGCCCAGATCCTCTCGACCTTCGGCCTGGCGCTGCTGCTGCGCTACGGCGCGTTCTGGGCCTTCAGCGCCAACTTCGTGACCCTGCCGGACACGCTGGTCGGCGGCACCTTCGTCGTGGGCGGGCTGCGGATCGAGGCGTCGCGGCTGCTGGCCGGCGGGGTCGCGCTGCTGCTGACGCTCGGCATGCATCTGATGCTGACCCGCACCATGCTCGGCAGCCGCCTGCTCGCCGTGTCGGAGGACCGCTCGGCCGCCATGCTGGTCGGCATCCGGCCAGAGCCGATGCAGGCGCTGGCCTGGGCGCTCGCCGGCGCCAGCACCGGGATCGCCGGCGCGCTGATCGCGCTGTTCTTCTATGTCTCGCCCACCGTCGGCGAGGCGCTGACCCTGATCGCGTTCATCACGGTGTCGCTCGGCGGCTTCGGCAGCGTGCCCGGCGCCTTGATCGCCGGCATCCTGATCGGGGTGATCCAGGCGCTCTCGGCGTTCTGGGCCGGAGCGGTCTACCAGGACGTGGTGATCTACGCGCTGTTCCTGGGGTTGCTGTGGGTGCGGCCGCAGGGCCTATTGGGCCAGGCATGAGGGCCGCGCTGGCCACCGCCGCGCTGTTCGTCGCGCTCGCGTTGCTGCCGTTGCTGGTCCACGACGTGTTCTATCAGCGGGTCGGGGCGCTGGTGCTGCTGGGGGCGATCTCGGCCTCGGCCTGGAACCTGATCGGCGGCTATGCCGGGCAGGTGTCGGTGGGCCACGCCGTGTACTTCGGCGCCGGCGCCTATGCGTCGCTCATGGTCTATAACCAGCTCGGCTGGCCGCCGATCGCCGGTGCCCCGCTCGGCATCGCGGTCAGCCTGCTGCTCGCGACCGTCACCGGGCTGCCGACGTTCCGGCTGCGCGGGCACTACTTCTCGATGGCGACCATCGCGGCGGCCGAGCTGGTGCGGCTGCTGGTCACCAACTGGGACCTGCTGGGCGCCGCGGTCGGGCTGATGGGGCCGGCGGTGCCGCGCGGCGTGGCCGACCTGCAGTTCAACGATCCCCGGGTCTATTACTGGATCTTCCTCGGCGTGCTGGCGGTGCTGCTCGGGCTGACCTGGGCGATGCAGCGCGGCCGCATGGGCTACTACCTGCGCGCCATCAACGGCAGCGACCGCGCCGCCCGCAGCCTCGGCGTGCCGGTGCGCCGGTTCAAGCTGTATGCGCTGCTGTTCTCCGCCAGCTTCACGTCGCTCGCCGGAACGCTGTATGGGGTGATGGTCGGGTTCGCCGACCCCGATAGCGTGCTGGGCGTGCTGGTCTCGGTGAAGATGGTCATCATCGCGGCCCTCGGGGGCGCCGGGACGCTGTTCGGGCCGCTGATCGGCGCCGCCATCCTGGTGCCGCTCGAGGAGGCCACCAACGCCGCGTTCGGCGGCTCCGGCACCGGGATTACCTACGTGGTCTATGGCGCGGTGATCGTGCTGATCGCCCGCTTCCAGCCCGGCGGCCTCGCCGAGCTTGGCCATGCCCTGGCCCGACGGGTGCGCCGTGCTGCTTGAGGCGCATGGAGTCGTCATAAGCTTCGGCGCGTTCCGGGCGGTGGACGGGGCCGACCTCGATGTGGCCGAGGGCGACATCATCGGCTTGATCGGCCCCAACGGCGCCGGCAAGAGCACGTTTTTCAACGCGCTGGCCGGCGACGTGGCGCCCACCGCGGGGACCGTCACCTTCGACGGCCGCGACATCACCCGCGCGACGCCGGAGCAGCACGCGCGCCTCGGCATCGCCCGCAGCTTCCAGGTGCCGGTGACCTTCGAGGACATGAGCGTGGCGGAGAACGTGCTGGTCGGCGCCTTTTTGCGCCATCCCGGCCGGGCGGCGGCAGAGGCGGCGGCGGCCGAGGTGCTGGAGTTCACCGGCCTCGCGCCCCTTGCCGACAGCCGCGCCCGCAGCCTCGGCACCCCCGGGCGCAAGCGGCTCGAGATCGCCCGCGCGCTGGCGACCGCGCCCAGGCTGCTGCTGCTGGACGAGGCGCTGGCCGGGCTGACGCCCGTGGAAATCCGGGCGGCGATCGAGCTGGTGCGGCGCATCCACGCGCGCGGGATCACGCTCATTATTGTCGAGCACATCATGGAGGTGATCCTGACGCTCGCCCACCGCGCCGTGGTGTTCCACCAAGGCCGGGTGATCGCGGATGGCACGCCGCGCGAGGTGGTCGCTGACCCCGCGGTCGTGTCCGCCTACCTGGGCCGCAGCATGACGCGGAAGGCTGCGGCCCCATGACGGAGCTGGCGCTCGACGTGCGGAACCTGGCGGTGCGCTATGGCGACCTGGTGGGCGTCGCGGACGTGTCGCTGCAGGTGCAGCAGGGCAGCGTGGTGGCGCTGATCGGCTCCAATGGGTCTGGCAAGACGACGACCTTGAACGCGGTGGCCGGGCTGGTGCCGGTGGCGGCCGGGCAGGTGGTCTTGCAGGGGGCGGACATCACCGGGCAGCCCGCCTACGCCGTGGTGAAGCGCGGTCTGGCGCTGTCGCCGGAGGGCTGGCGGCTGTTTGTCGGCCAGACCGTGGAGCAGAACCTGCGCCTGGGCGCCACGACGCTGCGGGACAAGTCGCGGCTGCCGGCGGCGCTCGACCGGGTTTTTACCTTTTTTCCACGCCTGGCGGAGCGGCGGCGGCAGCGCGCGGGCACGCTGTCGGGCGGAGAGCGGCAGATGCTGGCCATGGGCCGCGCCCTGATGTCGGAGCCACGGATGCTGCTGCTGGACGAGCCGAGCCTGGGTTTGGCGCCTGCGGTGGTGGAGGCGCTGTATGAGACGCTGGTCCGGCTGCATGCGGACGGCATGACGCTGCTGCTGGCCGAGCAGTCGGTGGAGCTGGCGCTGGAGATCGCGCAGCATGCGTATGTGCTGCAGACCGGGCGGAGCGTGCTGGACGGCCCGGCGGCGGAGCTGGCGCGGGATCCGGAGGTGCAGCGGATTTACTTGGGGCTTTAGACCACTGCCCGAACCCCATCCGCCACCCGGTCCAGCGTCCGTTCCGTCAGCGCCGCCATGCACAGCCGCCCGTCACTCACCCCATAAATGGCGAACTCGTCCTTCAGCCGCGCCATCTGCGCCGCACTCAGGCCCGAGTAGGAGAACAGCCCCCTCTGCCGCACCAACCGGCCGAAATCCAACGTGTTGTTGCCGGAAAGCCGTGCCGCCAGACCCTCCCGCATGCGCCGGATACGCTGCCGCATGCCGTCCAGCTCCGCGACCCACTGGGAGCGCAGCGCCGGGTCGCCGAGTATGGTCGAGACCAGCAGCGCCCCGTGCGACGGTGGCGTCGAGTAGTTGGTGCGCACCGCGATCTTGACCTGTTCCAGCACCAGGCCCGCCTGCCTCACGTCGGCGGCGACGACCGACAACGCGCCGATCCGCTCGCCATACAACGCAAACGACTTCGAGAACGACGTCGCCACGAACAGCGGCACGCCAAGCTCCGCCAGCAGCCGCGCCGGCGCGCTGTCCGCCTCCAGCCCCTCCGCGAACCCGGCATAGGCCATGTCGAGGAACGGAACCAACTGCCGCTCCCGGATCAGCCCGGCCAGCGTTCGCCAGTCCTCGGCCGAGATGTCGGCGCCGGTCGGGTTGTGGCAGCAGGCGTGCAGCAGCAGCACGGTGCCGGGCGCCATCGCCGCCACCGCGTCGCGCATCGCCGGCCAGTCCACGCCGCCGGTGGCCGGGTCGAAATACGGGTATTCGACGATGCGCAGCCCGGCGCCCTGGAAGATGCTGGGATGGTTGCCCCAGGTCGGCCGGCTCATCGCCACGGTGCTGTCCGGCGCGATCCGCCGGATGACGTCCGCGCCGAGCTTCAGCGCCCCGGTGCCGCCCAGGCTCTGCACCGTCGCGATCCGGTCTCCCATGCCATCCGCCAGCGCGTCGCCGAACACCAGCCGCTTCGCCGCCTCCCGCAACGTCGGCAGGCCGTCCGGCATCAGGTAGCCCCAGGTCGCGACGCGCTCGGCCAGGCGCCGCTCCGCCGCGGCGACCACGCGCAGGACGGGAATGCGGCCGTCCTCGTCGTAGTACATGCCGACGCCGAGGTTGATCTTGTCCGGCCGGCTGTCGGCGCCGAACTCCTGGAAGCCGGCCATGATGGGGTCCAGCGCCTCGGGCCTCAGGGCATCGAACAGGGACATGACGGCTCCTTGAGATGGGCTATACGGTCAGCACGATCTTGCCGAAATGCGCGTTCGCCCGCATGCGCGCCTGCGCGGCGTTGGCCTCCTCCAGCGGAAAGCTGCGGTCGATCGGCAGCCGGAGCTTGCCGGCGGTGACGGCTTCCCACAGGTCCTCGCGCATGCGCCGGTTGATCTCGCGCACCTCCTCCAGGCTGCGGGTGCGGAAGGTCACGCCGATGTAGCTGATCCGGCGGGCGGCGTGCAGGTCGAAATCGAACTCGCCCATGGCGCCGCCCAGCCGGCCCACGTTGACGATGCGGCCCAGCACCCGCGTCGCCCGCAGGTTGCCGTTGGCGACGGAGGCCGAGATCTGGTCCACCACCAGGTGCACCCCTTTGCCGTCCGTCGCCGCGAGCGCCGCTTCGGGCCAGGCCGGGTCGCTGCTGTCCAGGGCCAGATCGGCGCCGAACTCGTGCAGCCGCGCCCGGCGGTCCGCGCTCGTGGAGGAGCCGATCACCAGCCCGGCGCCCATCAGCTTCGCCACCTGCAGCCCCATCAGTCCGACACCGGCGCTGGCCCCTTGGATCAGCACGGCCTCGCCCGGATGCAGCCGGCCGTTGGTCACCACGGCGTCGTGCATGGTCTGCAACGCGATCGGCAGCGTGGCGGCCTGCTCCCATCCCATGTTGGAGTCCGGCAGATGGCTGACCCGTCCCCAGTCGGTGACGGCGTATTCCGCGTAGCCGCCGTTGCCGGAGCACATCACCCGGTCGCCCTCCCGCAGCCCCGGCACATCCGGGCCGACGCCGGCGACCTCGCCCGACCACTCCAGGCCGATGGTCGAGCCTTTGCCGCCCAACGCCCCATGCGCGTGCCCCGCGGCCATCGCCAGCTCCGCCCGGTTAAGCCCGGCGGCGCGCACCCGCACCAGCACCTCGCCCGGCCCCGGCTGCGGCGCCGGGACGTCCTGCAGCTGGAGCCCGTGTTCCCCGACCACCATCGCGCGCATCGATCGTTCCCTTCCGCTGCCTGACCCGACGATCGCGACGGGGCAGGAAAGTGTCAAACACGACGCCTCGGCCGAAGCGATCCGGCCGGGAACCAAGAAGCTTTGGGGCGCCCGAACGGGGCGGCTGAGGCGCTACTCTGCCTTGCGGCGCCCGCGGCCGTGCTGTTCCTTGGTCAACGCGGCATTCTGTGCTGCGGCCTCCTTTTCGGCCTTGCCGACCGTCGCCGAGCTGGTGCCCTCCTCGGTCGTGCCCTCGGCGGCTGCGCGGGAACTGGCGGGCATGGGCGCGCCTTTGGCGTGGAGCGGCGCCGGCGCCTTGCCGCCCTCGTGCACTTCGGCGTGGCCTGCGCCGGCCTTGGCGCTGCCGGCCTGCTGGACCTCGTCGGCCTTCTGCGCCTTGGCCGAACGTGCGGTGCTGGTGTCGTTGTCGGACTTGGTCTTGCGAGTAGGCATCTGGCTTCTCCGGACAGGGAGTGTCTTAACCCCGGGCGAGCCACGGGGTTGCGCCGGCGGCGAACGGGGCGCGACCGTTGCGGCCCGGAGGTCATGCGGCTGACCTAGCCCAGAAACTCC
Organism: uncultured Acetobacteraceae bacterium; assembly: GCA_964252005.1. GTDB lineage: Bacteria > Pseudomonadota > Alphaproteobacteria > Acetobacterales > Acetobacteraceae > CAHJXG01. The sequence goes on from CAXULX010000063.1 coordinate 6,017, forward strand.
CGCAGCAGAGCGTTCACCGTATCCGGCGCGTCCTGCTGCACCCAGTGCGACACGCCGGGCAGCCGCTTGAGCGTCAGGTCCCGCACGTAGCGCTCGGTGCCGTCGAGGCAGATCAGGTCCAGCGCCACGTCCTGCTCGCCCCATACCACCAGGGTCGGCACCTCGATGACCCGCGCCAGGTCCGGCATTCGCGGGTCGGAGTGCCGCGCCGCCCGATACCAGTTCAGCATCGCGGTTGCGGCGCCGGGCTCGGTGATCTGCCCGGTATAGACCGCCAACACGTCCGGCGGCAGCGCCACGCGGGCGAACATCCGCCGCACCGCGGCGCCCCCGTTCGCCGTGAGCGCCCGCTCCGGCAACCCCGGCAACTGGAAGAACGCCACGTACCAGGATTTGCGCGCCTGCCGCCAGTGCCGCAGCGCCGCGCGGAAGCATAGCGGATGCGGCACGTTCATGATGACCAGCCGCTCCAGGGGGCGGATCTGCCCGGCCGCGAAGCACCACGCGACCATCGCCCCCCAGTCGTGCCCGATCAGCACGATGCTTGTTGCGCCCGAGGCGTCGATCAGCGCCGCGACGTCGCCCAGCAGCTCCGGCAGCGCATAGTCCGCGATCCCTGCGGGCCGGGTGGTGCGCCCGTAGCCGCGCTGGTTCACCGCCCAGACACGGTAGCCCATGTCGGCCAGCACCGGCATCTGGTGCCGCCATGAGACGGCGTGCTCCGGGAAGCCGTGCAGGCAGAGCGCCAGCCGGTCCCCGCTGCCCTCCTCCAGCACCTCGAACCGCAACCCGTTGGCCTCGACGAATTTCGTTTGCATTGCCGCCGATCCCCCCTGCCAATCAGCGCCGCGGGCTTGCGGACGAGGTGGCCGCGGCGGTCGTGTTCCCGTGCTCAAGTAAGGCGGGTTTCATCGCCGGGCTCAACATGCGAATTGGTGGCGGGCCGGTGGCGACCGTGTAGTCTCACGCCTGCGGACGATCCTGCCGCACACCGCACAGACAACGAGGGGCCACGATGCAACGACTGCTTGCCACGGCGCTGATCGCGCTCTTGTCCATGGGCACCGCCCGCGCCGCCGACATTACACCGGCGATCGTGTTCGACATGGGCGGCAAGTTCGACAAGTCGTTCAACGAGGGCGTCCACGACGGCGCCGAGGCGTTCACCAAGGCGAGCGGCATCGCCGTGCGCGAGTTCGAGCCGCAGAACGACACCCAGCGCGAGCAGGCGCTGCGCAACTTCGCCCGGCGCGGCCAGGACCCCATCATCGCCGTGGGCTTCAACCAGGCGACCGCCGTGAAGGTCATCGCGGCCGAGTTCCCCGCGTTGCGCTTCGTCATCATCGACTCCGTCGCCGAGGCGCCCAACGTGCAGTCCATCCTGTTCCGCGAGGAGCAGGGCAGCTATCTCGCCGGCATGCTGGCGGCGATGCGCAGCGGCACCGGCAAGATCGGCTTCGTCGGCGGCATGGACATCCCGCTGATCCGCAAGTTCGCTTGCGGCTACACCCAGGGCGCGCGCGCCGTGAACCCGGGGATCGAGGTGCTGCAGAACATGGCCGGCTCCACGCCGGCCGCCTGGTCCGACCCGGTGCGCGGCGCGGAGCTGACCCGCTCGCAGATCGAGCGCGGCGCCGACGTGGTGTTCCATGCCGCCGGCGCCACCGGCGTGGGCGTGCTGCAGGCGGCAGCGGACGCCGGCAAGTTCGGCATCGGCGTCGATTCGAACCAGAACCCGCTGCATCCCGGCCACGTGCTGACCAGCATGATCAAGCAGCTGGACGTCGCCACCCGCTCCACGCTGGAGACCGCGCGCGCCGGCAACTGGCGGCCGGGAACACGGGTGCTGGGGCTGGCGGAGGACGGCGTCGGCCTCGTCTTCGACGCCAACAACGCGACGGCCGTGACCGCCGAGATGCGCGGCCGCATCGATCAGGCGAAGGCCGACATCATCGCGGGCCGCACCCCGGTGCACGATTACATGAGCGACAACGCCTGTCCGAACTGATCCTGTCCGAACTGATCCCGCCCGCGATCGAGCTGCGCGGGATCGAGAAGCGCTTCGGGGCGGTGCGCGCCTGCCGCGGGGTGGACCTCGTGGTCCGCCGCGGCGCGATCCACGGCATCATCGGCGAGAACGGCGCCGGCAAGTCGACGCTGATGGCGATCCTGCATGGCTTCTACCAGGCCGAGGCGGGCGACATCCTGGTCAACGGCCGGATCGCGGCCATCCGCGACAGCCGCGACGCGATCCGACTCGGCATCGACATGGTGCACCAGCACTTCATGCTGGTGGAGCGCTTCACCGTGCTGGAGAATGTCCTCCTGGGCGCGGAGGGCGGCGCGCGGCTGGCGGCCGGCGCCGCCCGTGCCCGTGCCGAGCTGGCCCGGCTGGGTGACGCCTATGGCCTGCGGGTCGGCCCCGATGCGCGCATCGAGGACCTGCCGGTGGGCGCGCAGCAGCGCGTCGAGATCCTGAGGGCGCTGTATCGCGGCGCCGAGGTGCTGATCCTCGACGAGCCGACCGGGGTGCTGACGCCGCAGGAGGCGGACGACCTGTTCCGCGTGCTGCGCGCGCTGCGCGACCAGGGGCGGACCGTGCTGCTGATCACCCATAAGCTGCGCGAGGTCATGGCGATCACCGACCGCGTGTCGGTGATGCGCGCCGGGCAGATGGTGGCGCACCGCGAGACCGCCGCCACCTCGGCCGCCGAGCTGGGCGAACTGATGATCGGCCGCCGGCTGGCGACGGCCGCCCCCCGCCCGGCCTCGCGCCCCGGCCCGGCGGTGCTGGAGGCGCGCGGCCTGGTCGTGCGCGACGCGGCCGGGGCGGACCGGGTGCGAGGAGTCGACCTGGTGCTGCGTGGTGGCGAGATCGTGGGCATCGCAGGCGTCGCCGGCAACGGCCAGGGCGAGCTGCTGGAGGCGCTGGCGGGCATGCGCCATCCCAGCGCCGGGGAGATCCGCCTCGCTGGCCGCGCCGTTTTCCCTGGGCGCGGCTTCAACCCCGCCGCGCTGCGCCGCCAGGGCGTGGCCCACGTGCCGGAGGACCGGCTGCGCAGCGGCCTGCTGCGCCAGGCGAGCGCCGCCGACTCCGCCATCCTCGGCTACCAGGGCGACCCGGCCCATCGCGGGCGCCTCGGCCTGCTCTCGCCGCGGAAGATCGCGGCCCACGGCAGGCGGATGATGCAGGAATACGACGTGCGGCCCGGCGACCCGGCGCTGCGCTCGGCGCTGCTGTCGGGCGGCAATCAGCAGAAGCTCATCCTTGCGCGTGAGATCGAGCGTGGCCCGTCGGTGCTGCTGGTAGGCCAGCCGACCCGCGGCGTGGACATCGGCGGCATCGACGCCATCCACCAGCGCCTGCTGGCCTGCCGCGCCGCCGGCCAGGCGATCCTGCTGGTCTCGGTGGAGCTGGAGGAGATCCTGGCCCTGGCCGACCGCATCCTGGTGATGTTCGACGGGCGCATCATGGGCGAGCTCAGGGCGGGCGACGCCACCGAGCAGCGCCTCGGCCTGCTGATGGCCGGCGTCGGCCGGCAGCACGACCCCGGGCGTGCGGCGTGAACGCCCTGCCGCGCTGGGCGGAGCTGGCGCTGCTGCCGCTGCTGAACCTGCTGCTGGCGCTCGCGATCACGGCGCTGCTGGTGCTGGCCACCGGCAACGACCCGGCCGTGGCGCTGACCGCGCTGGCGGCCGGCAGCCTCGGCTCGGCGGACGCCCTCGGCTACACGCTGTACTACGCCACCAACATGGCCTTCACCGGGCTTGCCGTCGCGGTGGCGTTCCAGGGCGGGCTGTTCAACATCGGCGTCGAGGGGCAGGCGGCGATGGCCGGGCTCGGCCTGGCGCTGGCGGCGCTGAACCTGGAGGCGCTGCCGGCCGGGCTGCTGGTGGCGGTGGCGGTGGCCGCCGGCGCTGCGCTGGGCGCCGCCTGGGCCGCCATCCCCGGCTGGCTGCAGGCGCGGCGGGGCAGCCACATCGTCATCACGACCATCATGTTCAACTTTCTCGCCGCCTCGCTCATGGTCTATCTCCTGGTCAACGTGCTGATCGCGCCCGGCTCCATGTCGCCGGAGACCCGGCTGTTCGCCCCGGCGGCGGCGCTACCTCTGCTGTCCTCCTTCGGCTTTCCCAGTTCGGCGCCGGTCAACCTGGCGCTGCCGCTGGCGCTGCTGGCCGCGCTCGCCGCCTGGCTGCTGGTCTGGCGCACCCCCTGGGGCTACGCGCTCCGCGTGATGGGCGGGAGCGCGGAGGTCGCCCACTACGCCGGCGTCGACCAGGAGCGGACGACGATCCTGGTCATGGCGCTGTCCGGCGCCCTGGCCAGCGGCGTCGCGGTGAACGAATTGCTCGGCGCGCAGCACCGGCTGCTGCTGGGCTTCACCGGCGGCTATGGCTTCACCGGCATCGCCGTCGCGCTGATGGGCCGCAATCACCCGGCGGGCGTGCTGCTCGCGGCGCTGCTGTTCGGCGCGCTGACCCAGGGCGGCGCCGAGCTGGCCTTCGAGGCGCCGGACATTCCCGCCGAGATCGTGGTGCTGATCCAGGGCCTGGTGATCCTGTTCGCCGGCGCGCTGGGCAACATGCTGCGCCCGGTGCTGGTGCGGCTGCTGGGCCGGGCCGAGATGGGCCGAAAGGGGGCCTGAGACGTTGCAATCGCTCGATGCCATCCTGCCCGTGCTGGCCGCCACCTTGCGCCTCGCCACGCCGCTGCTGCTGGCCGCCCTGGCCGGCATGGTGTCCGAGCGCGCCGGCGTCGTCGACGTGGGGCTGGAGGGCAAGATGCTGGTCGGCGCGTTCGCCGCCGCCGCCTGCGCCGCCCTCACCGGCAGCGCCGTGCTGGGCCTGTTCGCCGGGGTCGCGGCGGCATGCCTGCTGGGGCTCGTGCACGCCTACGGCTGCGTCACCCTGCGCGGCAGCCAGGTGGTCTCGGGCATGGCCATCAACATCGTCGCCTCCGGGCTGACGGCCACCCTGGCGCTGTCCTGGTTCCATCTCGGCGGCCAGACGCCGTCGCTGCCGCCTTCGGCCCGGTTCCTGCCCATCAGCCTTCCGGGCACCGAGGCGCTCATGGGCGTGCCTGTGCTGGGCCGGGTCTATGGCACGCTGGTCGGCGGCCAGACCGCGCCGGTGTACGTGGCGCTCGCCCTGGTGCCGCTCAGCGCCTACGTGCTCGGCCGCACCCGGTTCGGCCTGCGGCTGCGTGCTTGCGGGGAGCATCCGGCCGCGATCGACGCCGCCGGCATCTCGGTGGCGCGGCTGCGCTATGCGGCGGTGCTGATCGCCTCCGTGCTGTGCGGCGTCGCCGGCGCCGCCGTCGCCACGGCGCAGGGCGCGGGGTTCGGGCGCGACATGATCGCCGGGCGCGGCTACATCGCGCTGGCGGCCATGATCCTGGGCGGCTGGCGTCCCTGGCCGATCCTGCTGGCCTGCCTGGCGTTCGGGTTGCTGGACGCCGCCGCGATCCGCCTGCAGGGCTTGGCGCTGCCCGGCATCGGCGCCTTCCCCGGCGAGGCATTGCAGGCGCTGCCCTATCTGCTGACCGTGGTGCTGCTCGCCGGCTTCGTCGGGCGCAGCGTGCCGCCCAAGGCCAGCGGGCTGCCCTACGTGAAGGAGCGGTGATCGTGGCGGATCGACGGCGCTGGTCACCGATCGCATCCGACCCATTGCGGACTTTCACCCATCAGGCCGTCCAAGCAGGCAGCTTATGATTGCTGCCAACTCTTATAGACGAACTCCAAGCTATGACCGTCGGGATCAAGCACGTTTCCAGCATAATAACGCGGATCATAATGGAGTCTCGCGCCGGGAGTACCGTTGTCGGTGGCACCTGCTGCCATCGCAGCGGCGTAGGCGGCATCGACCTGCATCCCGGATTTGGCCACGAAGCCGACATGGACGGCGCCATACGCGACCATGCCTTCACGCAACCAGAAGAACATGCGGTTGTTCGCGCCGAAGCCTTTGAGGTCCGGATGCCCCGGAGGGCCATCCCTGCCGTCGTAGTCCAATCGCTGCGTGATACCGAGCGGCGCCAGCGCCTTCTCGTAGAACGAGACCGATCGGCCGATATCGCTGACCGAAAGGAAGATGTGGTCGAGCATGAAGCCATCCCGTTTCTGACGGCCCACATTGTGCAGCGGCGTGGGCTGGGCAATCCTATTCGAACGCTTGCGCTATGTCCGCTCACCACCAGGAACAGTCATACAACACGGCCACCAATGTCAGAAATGCCCCAAGACCCCTTGATCGTCGCAGCCCTGGCCGCCCGCAACGCGGCTTACGCGCCATACTCCCGCTTCGCCGTCGGCGCCGCGCTGCGCACCGACGACGGTACCATCCATGCCGGCTGCAACGTGGAGAACGCCGCCTATCCCGAGGGCACCTGCGCCGAGGCCGGGGCCATCGCCGCCATGGCGCTCGCCGGCGGACGCCGCATCGCCGAGATCGTCGTGGCCGGCGCGGGTCCCACGCCCTGCACCCCCTGCGGCGGCTGTCGGCAGAAGCTGCGGGAGTTCGCCACCGCCGGAACCCTGGTGCATATCGTGGACGCCACCGGCGCGACGCTGCTGCGCACCCGCCTGGCCGACCTGCTGCCGCATTCCTTCGGACCGGAGAACCTGGCTTGATCAAGGCCTACCTCGCCGGACCCGACGTCTTCCTGCCCGACGCCGTCGCCCATGCCCAGCGCAAGGTGGCGATCTGCGCGCGCTATGGCATCGAGGGCCGCCCGCCCCTGAACGAGGATGTGGCCGAGATCGGGGCGATGCGCGACACGGACGCCTGGGCCACCATCTATCGCAAGGATATCGCGATGATGGAGGAGTGTGACGTCATCATCGCCAACCTCACGCCGTTCCGCGGCGCGTCGGCCGACGGCGGCACGCTGATCGAGGTCGGCTGGTTCCTCGGGCGCGGCCGGCCGGTGTTCGGCTATTCCAACAGCGCCGCCCCCTTTGACGAGCGTTGCCGGCAGCAGGTGGCGGCGCTGCCCGACCCGGTTCCCGGCCTCACGGTGGAGGGCTTCGGCCTGCCGGACAACCTGATGATCGCCGGTGCTGCGGTGCAGGGCGGCGGGCATCCGGTCGTCGTGCCAGGGGACGGTCGGGACCGCGCCTTCGACTCGCTCGAAATGTTCGAGGCCTGCGTGGCGCTGGCCGCCCGGCCGCCACGGCGGAGCTAGGACCATGGCCCGCAGGATCATCATCGACACCGACCCCGGCAAGGACGACGCCGTGGCGATCCTCCTGGCGCTGGCGTCGCCGCTGGAGCTGGAACCGATGGCGCTGGTCGCGGTCGCCGGCAACGTGCCGCTCGCCCGCACCGCGGGCAACGCGCGCCGCCTTTTGCAGCTCGGCGGCCGTCCGGACATCCCGGTCTACGCCGGATGCGCCCGGCCGCTGCTGCGCGCGCCGATCACCGCCGAGCACGTGCACGGCGACGACGGCCTGCGCGGCCTCGAACTGCCGGAGGCCACGGCCCCGCTGGCGGCGGCGCACGGCGTGGACTACCTGATCGACACGCTGCGCACGGCGCCGGGCGAGGTCACGCTCTGCCTGCTCGGCCCCGCGACCAACCTCGCGGTGGCGCTGGTCAAGGCGCCGGACATCGCCGCCGGCATCGCGGAGGTGGTGTGGATGGCGGGCGCGCGCAGCGAGGGCGGCAACGTCACCCCCACTGCCGAGTTCAACGTCCATGCCGATCCCGAGGCGGCCAGGGTGCTGCTGGACAGCGGCGTCCCGCTCACCCTGCTGCCGCTCGACCTCACGCATCAGGTCCGGCTGACGCCCGCGAGGATGGACCGGCTGCGACGCATCGACACCGCGGCGGCCCGGGCGGTCGCGGCGCTGTATTCCGACGCCGCCGACGGGCCGCTGCACGACCCCTGCGTCGTCGCGCACCTGCTGCGGCCGGGCCTGTTCGCCGGGCGGCGGATCAGCGTGGCCGTCGAGACCAGCAGCCCGCTGACCCTGGGCATGACGGTGGCCGACTGGTTCGGCGTCACCGGCCGCCCGGCCAACGCCATGTGGCTGAACCAGGCGGACGCCGACGGCTTCTTCGACCTGCTGTTCGAACGGTTGGCCCGGCTGCCCTGAGGCGTCAGCCGACCAGCCGGTTCCGCCCGGCGAGCGCCCCCGCCACCGCCGCGGCCAGCCCGGCCACCACGAACAGCCAGCCGGCGCCGTCCCAGCCGCCGCTGCGGTCGTGCAGCACGCCGACGCCTAGCGGCCCGAACGCGGCCATCGTGTAGCCCACGCCCTGTGCCATGCCGGACAGCCGCGCCGCCGTGGCGCCGTCGCCCGCGCGCATCAGGATGATCAGGATGGCGAGCGAGAACGCCGCCCCTTGCGCCAGGCCGAGCACCGCCGCCAGCACCCACTGCCACGACAGCGGCGCCGCCAGCATCGCCACGAAGCTGATCACCGCCAGCAGCATGAGCACGACCGCCGGCGCGCTTTGGCTCCGCATGCGGGCGGCCAGGATGGGCGCGGGCAGGGAGGCGATGATCTGGAACACCACCGACACCGAGACCACGAGGCCCGCGGTGACGGCCGTGTCGCCGCGGCTGCGCAGCATCGGCGCCATCCAGCCGAACACGATATAGGCGAGCATGGACTGCAGCCCCATGAACAGCGTCACCTGCCATGCCAGCGGATTGCGCCACAGGGCTTTCCCTGGGCGCGCGGCCGGCATGGCCGCGCCCGCCCCCGGCTGGCGGCGGATCTGCGGTGCCCACACCAGGCCCGCGACCGCCAGCGCCAGCGCGGCCGGCAGGGTCCAGGCCGCCAGCGCCCCCGCCCACCAGCCGCCGAGCGCCACCCGCAGCGGCGCGGTCGTCGCGGCGGCGACCGCGGCGCCGATCGAGAGCGACATGATGTAGACCCCGGTCATCAGCGGCGCCCGGTCCGCGAAGTCGCGCTTCAGCAGCCCCGGCATCAGCACGTTGCCGACCCCGATCCCCGCCCCGGCCACCAGCGACCCCGCCAGCAAGGCCGGGGCGCTCGCCAGCCCACGCAGCCCGGTGCCGAGCAGGATGGCCAGCAACGCCGCGAGCGCGGTGCGCTCGGTGCCGATGCGCCGTGCCAGCCAGGGCGCCAACGGGCTGAACAGCCCCAGGCACAGCAGCGGCGCCGTGGTCAGCACGCTGGCGCCGGTCGCGGTCAGGCCGGTGTCGGCCATGATCTCGTTCAGCACCGGCGCGATGCTGGAAAAGGCCGGGCGCAGGTTGAAGGCGATCAGCACGACGGCGACCGCCACCGCCCAGCGGGCGCGCGTCATGGGGACGGCGGGGCCGGCCGCCGGGCGGGCCGCGGTTCGTGTCATGGTGGTTGCTCCTGCAGGTCGCGTCGTTGGCGCGGTTCCTACCGGTAAACCGGGATAACCGGAAAGCGGGCATGGCGGGAGCACGAGCCGGACCTGCGGCTCAGGCGCGATCTGCCCGGGCCGCGCAGCATCCGAGAGCCGGTCCGACGCCTTCGCCGTCGACAAGCGGCGCGGAGTCGGTTTGCGGCGAGCCAGCCGCCGAAATGGGCTATGGTCAGCCGATGCATGAACCCATGAGAACCCGGTTTTCGTCTCGGAATGGCACCGCAGGGGCGGGGTGCGTCCCCTAGATGCCATCTGCCATCCTGCTCAGGGACCCGGTGTTCCGCGCCTTCCTCGCCGCCAACATGGCGGAGCGCTTCGCCGCCGCCGCGATGACGGTGCTGCTGGGCTTCCAGGTTTACGAGCTCACCCATGACCCGCTCGACCTCGCATGGCTCGGGCTGGTCGAGGCGATCCCGGGCATCAGCCTGGTCCTGTACGGCGGCCATCTCGCCGACCGCCGCAGCCGCCGGCGGATCATGCTGGTCGCCGCGGCGCTGCTGTCGGTGCTCGCGGCCGGGGTGGCCGTGGTCTCGGGCGGGCAGCACCGCCACGCCCTCGCTCTCCTGTTCCTGCTCGCCTTCCTGGCCGGCGTCGTGCGCGCCTTCGAGAACCCGGCGTCGTCCGGGCTGGAGGCGCAGGTCGTGCCGATCCAGCAGGTGCTGCCCGGCATCGCCCTGCTGGCCACCACGGGGCGGCTTGCCGACGTGCTCGGCCCGGTGGCCGGTGGGCTCGCCTGGGGGACGCTGGGGCCGGTCTGGACCTATTCGGCCATCGCGGCGGTGTTCGCCGCGTCGTGCGTCGCCATCCTGCTCGGCGTGCCGGAGCAGCCGCTGCCGAACCGTGGGCCGGACGGGCAGTCGACCGTGCAGCAGATCGCGGAGGGCGTGCGCTATGTGGCGCGCGACCAGATCCTGCTGGGGTCCATGCTGCTGGACCTGTTCGCGGTGTTCTTCGGCGGCGCCACGGCGCTGCTGCCGGTGTTCGCGACCAGCATCCTGCACGTCGGTCCCGTCGGCTTCGGCCTGCTGCGCTCGGCGAGTGCGGCCGGGTCGCTGCTGGCGGCCCTGCTCGCCGGCCGCCTGCTGCCGCAACGCCGTGCCGGGCAGGTGCTGCTGGCCGTGATCGGCGGGTTCGGCGTCAGCATCGTCGTGTTCGGCCTGTCCCGTTCGCTGCCGCTGTCGCTTGCGGCGCTGTTCGCGGCCGGGCTGTGCGACGGCATCAGCGTGGTGATCCGTCGCGCCATCCTGCGCCTCGCCTCGCCCGAGGGCATGCGCGGGCGCATCGCCGCGGTGAAGTCGGTGTTCGTCGGTTCCTCCAACGAGCTCGGGGCCTTCGAGAGCGGGGTCGCCGCCAGCCTGCTGGGGGCTTCGGCGGCGGTCTGGGGTGGCGGCCTGGTCACTCTCGGGATCGTCGCCGCGACCGCCTGGTGGGCACCTCGGCTGCGCCGGCTGGACCTGGTCGACCTGGCGCAGGTGGGGCCGGCCGCCATCCCGTTGCGCGGGCGCCCGCAGGCGTCGCCGATCACCTGATACGTTGACCCTGGTGCGACGATGGCCGCATCGTCTCGGCCGTCCCCACCCGAGGTCGCACCCGATGAGCACCATCGATCTCAACCGCGCCAACCTGTCCCGGCTGCGCGCGCCGGTCCGCATCCCCGCCTACGACGTGGCGGCAGTCACGCCGGGCATCGTCCATCTGGGCCTCGGCGGCTTCCACCGCGCCCACATGGCCCGCTACACCCACGCGCTGATGGAGCGGCGCCCCGATGCGCTCGCGTTCGGCATCGTCGGCGCCGGGCTGCGGCCGGCCGACCGGGCGATGTTCGACAGCCTGGCGCCGCAGGATGGCCTCTATACCCTGGTCGAGCGCAGCGGCACGGAGGAGACGGCGACCGTCATCGGCTCCCTCGCCGGCCTGGCCTATGCGGGCGAGGGCACCGACGCGCTGCTCGACGCCGCCGCCGACCCGCGTATCCGTATCGTCAGCCTGACCGTCACCGAGAACGGCTACTGCCTGAACCGCGCCACCAAGCAACTCGACCCCGAGCACCCGCTGATCAGGCGCGACCTTGCGGACCCGGTGCGCCCGGCCAGCGCCATCGGCGTGGTGGTCGAGGCGCTGCGCCGCCGGCGGGACGCGGCGCAACCGCCCTTCACCGCATTGAGCTGCGACAACATCCAGCACAACGGGTCGGTGCTGCGCGAGGCGGTGCTGGCCCTCGCCCGCCTGCGCGACCCGGCGCTCGCCGCCTGGATCGAGCACGAGGCCGCGTTCCCGAGCACCATGGTGGACCGCATCACCCCGGTGACGTCGCCGGCCGACATCGCCCATGTCGCCGAGCATTACGGCATCGCGGACCGCTGGCCGGTGGTGTGCGAGGCCTTCACCCAGTGGATCGTCGAGGACCGCTTCCCCGCGGGACGGCCCGCCTGGGAGGAGGTCGGCGCGCAGTTCGTGGCGGACGTCGCCCCCTACGAGGCCATGAAGCTGCGGCTGTTGAACGCGAGCCACCTGGCCGTCGCCGGGCTGGGGCGGCTGGCCGGGCTCACCTATATCGACGAGACCATGCGCGAGCCGCTGCTGCGCGACTACATGGCGGCGCTGATGGACCGGGAGACCGGCCCCACCGTGCCGCCGGTGCCGGGGATCGACCTGCCCGACTACCAGCGCACCCTGATCGAGCGCTTCGCCAATCCGGCCATCAAGGACACCGTCGAGCGCGTCAACACCGACGCCCCGCTGAACGTGCTGCTGGACCCGATCCGCGCGCGCCTCGACGCCGACCAGGGCGTCGAGCTGCTGGCGCTGGCGCTGGCATCCTGGATGCGGCGGGTGCGGGGGGAGGACGAGGCCGGGCAGCCGATCGACGTTCGCCATCCGCTGGCCGCGTTGCTGCGCGAGCGCGCCATCGCGGGCGGGGCCGATCCGACGCCGCTGCTCGCCATCGAGCCGCTGTTCGGCGATCTCGGGCAGGACCCGCGCCTGGCCGAGCCGGTCGGCCGGTGGCTGGCGTCGCTCTATGCCCAGGGCAGCCTGCGGACGATGCAGGAGGCCAGGGACAAACGCGCTTTCTAGCCCCAGGCGCTGCTTGACGCACGCCCTGCTCTCCTGAAAGATCGGATCAACAAGCGCCGGTTGAACGCTGGGTGCATTAACTAGGGGGAACGCTCGATGGCCAAGTTGCATCCAGCCGCTATGTTCGCTGTCGCACTGGCCTCAGGCGCTCTGGCCGTAGCCCTGCCCGGCACGCCGGCCCGCGCCGAGGCGACGCTCACCATCGGCACCGTCAACAACGGCGACATGGTGGTGATGCAGAAGCTCGCGCCGGACTTCGAGAAGCAGCATCCCGACATCAAGCTGCGATGGGTCGTGCTGGAGGAGAACGTGCTGCGGCAGCGGCTGACGACCGATATCGCCACCAAGGCCGGGCAGTTCGACGTGATGACCGTCGGCAACTACGAGGTGCCGATCTGGGCCAAGCAGGGCTGGCTGGAGCCGATGGACGGCTTGCCGGCGAACTACGACGCGGCCGACCTGCTGAAGCCGGTGCGCGACGGCATCAGCTACAATGGCAAGCTGTATGCGGCGCCGTTCTATGGCGAGAGCGCCATGACGTACTACCGCACCGACCTGTTCCAAAAGGCCGGGATCACCATGCCGGCTGCGCCGACCTATGCGCAGATCGCGGAGTACGCCGAGAAGATCACGGACAAGCCGAACCAGGTGTATGGCATGTGCCTGCGCGGCAAGCCCGGCTGGGGCGAGAACATGGCGTTCGTGACCCCGCTGGTCACGAGCTTCGGCGGCCAGTGGTTCGATCAGCAGTGGAAGACGACGCTCGACACGCCGGAGTGGAACAAGGCGATCACCTTCTACAGCGACACCCTGCGCAAGTATGGCCCGCCCGGCGCCACCAGCAACGGCTTCAATGAGAACCTGGCCCTGTTCGCCAGCGGACGCTGCGGCATGTGGATCGACAGCACGGTCGCCGCCGGGCTGCTGTTCGATCCGAAGCAGAGCCAGATCGCGGATAAGGTGGGCTTCGCGCCGATGCCGACCGGGGACTTCCAGGGCGGCCCCAGCTGGCTTTGGAGCTGGAACCTGGGCATCCCCACCTCCTCCAAGCAGAAGGACGCCGCCAAGGCCTTCGTCGCCTGGGCGACGTCGAAGGAATACGTGCAGCTCGTAGCCGCGGCGAATGGCTGGGTGGCGGTGCCGCCGGGCACCCGGCAGAGCACCTATGACAACCCGGAGTACAAGAGGGTCGCCCCGTTCGCGGACTTCGTGCAGAAGGCCATCGCCAGCGCCAACCCGACCGGCAGCACCAAGGCGCCGCGTCCCTACACCGGCGGGCAGTTCGTCGCCATCCCGGAGTTCCAGGGCCTCGGCACCCAGGTGGGCCAGACGGTCGCGTCCACGTTGACTGGGGCACCGGTGGAGCAGGCGCTGAAGTCCGCGCAGTCGGCGACCGACCGCACCATGAAGCAGGCGGGCTACCCGAAGTAGGCGCCAAGAAGGCCCCGAGAACGTACAGGAGGCACGATGTCCACCACCGTCGCCCCATCCGTCGCGCAGGCCGCGGGACCCAAGCAGCAGGACAGCCGGACCAACACGCTGCCGCTCGTGGGGCCTGCGGTCGGGGTGCTGCTGCTGTGGATGATCGTGCCGCTGGCGATGACGCTGTGGTTCTCGTTCCAACGCTACAACCTGCTCGACCCCACGGTGAGCGGGTTCGCCGGGCTGGACAACTACGAGTTCCTGGTCACCGACCCCGACTTCTGGGTGTCGCTGTGGAACACCTTCGTTCTCGTCGGCTCGGTGCTGGTCATCACCGTGGGCCTCGGCACCCTGCTCGCGGTGCTGTACGACCAGCCCTTCCCCGGGCAGGGCGTCGCCCGGCTGCTCGCGGTGGCGCCGTTCTTCGTCATGCCGACCGTAAGCGCGTTGGTGTGGAAGAACCTGATGATGCACCCGATCTATGGGGTGCTGGGCTCGCTCGCCCGCGGCGTCGGCGCCGAACCGGTCGACTGGTTCGCCGACTACCCGATGCTGTCGGTGATCGTCATCGTGTCCTGGCAGTGGCTGCCGTTCGCGCTGCTGATCCTGTTGACCGCCGTGCAGTCGCTCGACCACGAGCAGAAGGAGGCGGCGCGCATGGACGGTGCGGGGGCGATCGCGCAGTTCTTCTTCATCACGCTGCCGCACATGCGCCGCGCCATCACGGTCGTCATCATGATCGAGACGATCTTCCTGCTGACGGTGTTCGCCGAGATCTTCGTCACCACCTCGGGCGGCCCGGGCAACGCCACCACCAACCTGGCCTTCCTGATCTATGCCCGCGCCCTGCTGCAGTTCGACGTGGGCGGCGGCTCGGCCGGCGGCGTCGTCGCCATCGTGCTGGCCAACATCGTCGCCTTCTTCCTGGTGCGCAGCATCGCCCAGCGGCTGGAGGCCTAGCGCCATGCAGCAGAGCCTCGCCCAGCGCATCCTGATCTTCGCCCTCGGCTGGGGCGTGGCGCTGCTGCTGTTCTTCCCGATCTTCTGGATGGTGCTGACCAGCTTCAAAAGCGAGGTCGCCGCCATCGCCACGCCGCCGCAGGTGCTGTTCGCCCCCACGATCGAGAGCTACGTCGAGGTGCAGTCCCGGGCCAACTACCTGCTGTTCGCGCTGAACAGCCTGGTCGTCTCGGTGGGCGGCACCCTGGTGGCGCTCGCCTTTGGCGTGCCGGCCGCCTACGCCATGGCGTTCCATCCGACCCAGCGCACCCGCGGCACCCTTTTGTGGATGCTGTCGACCAAGATGCTGCCGCCGGTCGGCGTGCTGGTGCCGATCTACCTGCTGTTCCGCACGCTGGGCCTGCTGGACACCCGCAGCGGCCTGATCGCGATCTATGCGCTGATGAACCTGCCGATCGTGGTCTGGATGCTGTTTACCTTCTTCAAGGAGGTGCCCAAGGAGATCCTGGAGGCCGGCCGCATGGACGGCGCGCGCACCGCGGGCGAGTTCTGGTTCCTGCTGCTGCCGCTGTCCCTGCCCGGCA
>CAXULX010000064.1:0-20957 GCA_964252005.1 uncultured Acetobacteraceae bacterium
AGGTGCAGTGCGGCATGGGGCGCACCGGCAAGCTGTTCGCGCATGAGTGGGCGGGCATCGCGCCGGACGTGATGAGCATCGCCAAGGGCATCGCCGGCGGCTTCCCGATGGGCGCGGTACTGGCGAAGGAGTCGGTCGCCAAGCATCTGGTGCCCGGCACCCACGGCACGACCTTCGGCGGCAACCCGCTGGCCTGCGCCGCCGCCAACGCGGTGCTGGACGTGATCCTGGCGCCGGGATTCCTCGCGGAGGTGGACCGCAAGGCCCGCAAGCTGTGGTTCGCGCTGGAGGCCGTGGTGGCGGAGTATCCGGCCGTGCTGGCGGAGGTGCGCGGCGCCGGGCTGATCCTGGGCCTGAAGGGCGTCGTGCCCAACACGGAGCTGCAGAACGCCTTCACCGCCGAGGGGCTGCTGACGGTCGCGGCCGGGGACAACGTGGTGCGCCTGGTGCCGCCGCTGGTGCTGACCGACGCGGATTGCGAGGCGGCGGTGGAGATGATCCGCCGCGCCGCGCGCCGCTGCCTGCCCAGCCCCGTCTCGGTGGCGGCAAAGTGAGCGGGGCGCTCCGGCGTCCTGCCGACAGCGCGGACGACCGTCGCTTGGGGGAGGGCCAAGAGCCACCCCGGCACTTCCTCGACCTGCGCGATTTCGAGGCGGCGACGCTGCGCCACATGCTCGACATCGCGTCGGGCTACAAGGAGGCCGGCCGGGTGTCGTCGCGGCCGTTCGCCGGCAAGACGCTGGCGATGATCTTCGAGAAGCCCAGCACCCGAACGCGCGTCAGCTTCGAGGTGGCGATGCGGCAGTTGGGTGGGGAGGTCATCAACCTCTCCGCCAAGGAGCTGCAGATCGGGCGCGGCGAGACGGTGGCGGACACCGCCCGCGTGCTGTCCCGCTACGTGGACGCGATCATGCTGCGCACCGACGATGTCGCCAAGCTGCAGGAGCTGGCGGCCCATGCCACGGTGCCGGTGATCAACGGGCTGACCAATTGCAGCCATCCCTGCCAGCTCATGGCAGACGTCATGACGTTCGAGGAGCACCGCGGTCCCATCGCCGGGCAGGTCGTGGCCTGGAGCGGCGACGGCAACAACGTGCTCAGCAGTTGGATCGAGGCGGCGGTGCGCTTCGGCTTCACCCTGCGCCTGGCGACGCCCGACATCCTGCGTCCGCCGCAGGCGCTGATCGACTGGGCCCGCGCGGAGGGGGCGCGCATCGAGGTGTTCGACGACCCGGCGGAGGCCGTCCGCGGCGCCCGCTGCGTGGTGACCGACGCCTGGGTCAGCATGGCGGACGATCCCAATGAGAGCCGGCACAACCTGCTGGCGCCCTACTGCGTCACCCCGGCCCTGATGGCGCAGGCGGCGCCGGACGCGATCTTCATGCATTGCCTGCCGGCGCACCGCGGCGAGGAGGTGGCGGCGGAGGTGATCGACGGCCCGCAATCCGTGGTGTTCGACGGCGCCGAGAACCGGCTCCATGCGCAAAAGGGCGTGCTGGCCTGGTCGCTGGGGGCGGCGCGTTGACCGAGGAGATCGCCTCGACGCCGGGCTGGGTGGAGCAGCGGCTGGACGAGGTGTTCGCGGCCCTGCCACCCGGCGCCGCCACGGCCCGGACGGCCTACGGCGCCTGCCTGGGCCGCCGCAAGGCCCCGGCCGCCCCGTCGGACATGCTCGGCGCAGAGTTCAACGGCTGCCGGGCCGCGCTGCGTCACGCTTTGGCGGGTCTTCAGCTCGACAAGGATGCGCTGGCGCAGCTTGACCGGCAGCTTGAGGCGCTCGAAGCAGAGATCGCCGAGGACAGCTAGGCCGCGCGCAGCGGTCATGGTATCTCGCGCCACATGAGCCCATCGCGGATGCCCTGGTGGGCCTGGTTTTGGCCGGTTGCCGCATGGGGGGTTCTGGCCGGCGTGGTGCTTGCGGGGCTGAATGCCTGGCTTGTCGCCGGCGCCTCCGTGACGCTGATTGCCACCGTGTTCGCCGCCGTCCACCACGCCGAACAGGTGGCGCACCGCGTTGGCGAGCCGTTCGGCACCCTGGTGCTGGCCGTGGCCGTCACGGTGATCGAGGTGGCGCTGGTGGTGTCGGTGATGCTGGGCGGCGGGCCTGACAAGGCGGCGCTGGCGCGGGACACGGTGTTCGCGGCGGTGATCCTGGTGTGCAACGGCGTCGTGGGCATGTGCCTGCTGGCCGGCGGCGTGCAGCACCGGGCGCAGGGCTTCCAGTTGCAGGGCGCGAGCGGCGCGCTCGCGGTGCTGACGGCGCTGACCACGCTGACGCTCGTGCTGCCCAACTTCACCACGACCACGCCGGGTCCGGTGTTCAACACGTCGCAACTGGCCTTCGTGGGCATCGTGTCGCTGGTGCTGTACGGCGTGTTCGTGTTCGTGCAGACGGTGCGCCACCCCGACGATTTCCTGGCGGACCTGACCGACGACGCGCACGCGGCGATCCCCTCCGCCCGGGCGGCCCTGGGGAGCGCGGCCCTGCTGGTCGCAGCGCTTGCGGCCGTCGTGGGGCTGGCGAAGTCGCTGTCCCCGGCCATGGAGGCCGGGCTGGCCTGGGCGGGGGCGCCGAAATCGGTGATCGGCGTGGTGATCGCGGCGCTGGTGCTGCTGCCGGAGGCGCTGGCCGCCGTGCGCGCGGCGCGGGCCGACCGGTTGCAGACCAGCCTGAACCTCGCCCTCGGCTCGGCGCTCGCCAGCATCGGGCTGACGATCCCGGCAGTCGCGGTGGTGTCGATCGTGCTGGGCACGCCGCTGACCCTGGGACTCGACGCGAAGGAGGAGGTGCTGCTGGCGCTGACGCTGCTGGTCAGCGTCCTGACGCTCGGGACCGGCCGCACGACGGTGCTGCAGGGGGCGGTCCATCTGGTGATCCTGGCGGTGTTCCTGTTCCTGGCGGTGGTGCCGTGACCAGCCACTTCTCGGCCTCCGTCCAGGTGGGTTCGTCGTGGCCCGGATGCGCGTGCCGCGTCGTTTCGATGAAGCCCAGGCGGGCAAACAGGCGGCGGTTGCCGGGCAAGGCCAGCCGCACGCCGAGATGGAGCCGCGGCAGGCCGCGCCGCCGTGCTTCGGCCTCTGCGGCCTGCACGAGTTGGGTGGCAAGCCCTTGGCCCCGGCATTGCGACGCCGTGACGAGCCGGCCGAAGTAGAGGCCGCCGTCCCGCTCCGACCACAGCACGGCGGCGGCGAGGCCGGCCTGCACGGCCACTGCGCCGCCGCCGCTGGCGGCAAGATGCGCCAGGATGCTCGCCTCGGTTTCCTGCAACGCGCTCGGCTTGGGATCGAGCGGTTCCGGGATCGCGCCGAACGCGGCGCGGATCAGCGCGGCCACGGCCGCGGCATCGCTGTCCTCAATCGCCCGAATCACCATGGTCCCGTCCCAAAACTCCACCCTACGACGCATCGCTCGTCCTCGATAGGTTCACCTGGGCCGGACCGATCCCTATGTAGGGCGCATGACATCGACCCCTGCCTTCCTGGACAGCACCCGCCCGGACGTGCCCGACATCGTCGTGCCCCGCGGCGTCACCCCCTTCCATTTGTCCGGCCAACCGGTCCGCGGGCGCCTCGTGCGGCTCGGCCCGCTGGCCGACGCGCTGCTGACCCGGCACGCGAACCACGACGCCGTCACCGCACTGTCGGGTCAGGCCCTGGCGCTCGCGGCGGCGCTGGCGACCGCGCTGAAGTTCCAGGGCAGCTTCAGCCTGCAGGCCAAGGGGGACGGCGCGGTGCCGATGCTCCTGGCCGACTGCACCGAATCCGGCGCGCTGCGCGGCTATGCCCGCGCCGATCCGGACCGGCTGGCCGCTCTGCTGGCGAGCGACCGCACCCCCTCCGCCGCCGCCCTGCTCGGCCATGGCTACCTGGCGTTCAGCGTGGACCAAGGCCCGGACCGCGAGCGGCACCAGGGCATCGTCGCCATCGAGGGCGACAGCCTCGCCGACATGGCGCTGCACTACTTCGAGACCAGCGAGCAGATCCAGTGCAGCGTCCGCCTGGCCTGCGCCCGGACCGAGGCGGGCTGGCGGGCCGGCGCGCTGATCCTGGAGCGCATCCCCGGCGAGGGCGGCATCAGCCCGGACCTCGACACGGAGGCGCAGGCCGAAAGCTGGCGGACCGCGACCGCGCTGGCCGCGACGCTCAAGGAGGAGGAGTTGCTGGATGACGGCATCCCGCCGGAGCGGCTGCTTTATCTGCTGTTCGGCGCGGCCGGCGTCGCCGCCGACCGCAACCGCGCCTTGGCCTATGGCTGCCGCTGCTCCCGCGCCCGGCTGTCCGGCATCCTGGAGACGTTCCCGCCGGACGACCTGGACCACATGTCGGTCAGCGGCGACATCGTCATGACCTGCGAGTTCTGCAACTTCGACTTCCGGTTCAACCGCGACGAGGTGCACGGCAAAAGCGGCGATGACCGGGTCAACTAGGCTGCCGCGGCGCACGGCCCTGCTGCTGCCATGGGCCGTGGCGGCCTGCGGCGGCGATGCGCCGGAGCGCCTTATGCCGCCGCTGCGCTACGATTACCTGGCGCCGTTGCGGCTGAATGTGGCGGCGGTGGACGTGGGCGACGCGCCGCCGCCCCGACCGGTCGAGGCGCTGTCGCCGGCGCCGATGGGGGCAACGCTGCGTCAGATGGCGCTGGACCGGCTCGCCGCTGGCGGGGCGACGGGCCGGGCGGCCTTCGTGATCGACACGGCGCAGGTCGATCAAAGCTCCCGCGGGCTGACGGGGCTGATGGCCGTGCGCCTGGACATCCTGACCGCCGAGGGTGCCCGGGCGGGCTTTGCCGAGGTGCGGGTGTCCCGGTCCGCCACCACGGACGGCGACCTGCGCGGCGCGCTGTACGACCTGACCCGGCAGATGATGGACGACATGAACGTGGAGCTTGAGTTCGAAATCCGCCGCTCGCTGCGCGACTGGCTGCAAGACCCGTCCGCGGCTCCCCTGCCCGCCCCGGTGGAGCAGCAGGAGCTTCCGGCGCCTTAACAGGAGGCCGGTCAGCCGCCCAAATAGGCCGCGGCGACCGCCGGGTTGCTCGCGACCTCCGCCGCCGGGCCGGACAGGACGATGCGGCCGGTTTCCAGCACGTAGGCATGGTCGGCCACGTCGAGCGCCGCGGAGGCGTTCTGCTCCACGAGCAGGATCGTCGTGCCCTCCGCCTTGAGCGCCGCGATGATCGCGAAGATCTCCTCGACGAACAGCGGCGCCAGGCCCATGCTCGGCTCGTCCAGCAGCAACAGGCGCGGTGCGCCCATCAGCGCCCGCCCGATGGCCAGCATCTGCTGCTCGCCGCCCGACATCGAGCCGGCCAACTGGTGCAGCCGTTCCCGCAGTCGGGGAAAGCGGGCCAGCACCGCGTCCTGCCGCCGCGCGACCTCGCCGCGGCCCGGCACCAAGTAGGCGCCGAGCGCCAGGTTCTCCATGACGGTCAGCTCGGCGAAGCACTGCCGCCCCTCCGGCACCTGCCGCAGCCCGACGGCGGCGATCCGGTGCGCGGCCTGGCCGGTGATGTCCTGTCCGGCGAAGCGGACCCGCCCGGCGCGCGGACGCACCAGGCCGGAGATCGCGCGCATCGCCGTCGTCTTGCCCGCGCCGTTCGCCCCGATCAGGCAGACGACCTGTCCCTCCCCCACCGTGATCGAAACCCCGTGCAGCGCCGTGGTGCGGCCGTAGGCGACCTCAAGCCCGTCGATCTCCAGGCTGCTCATCCGGCGCCGCGCACGCCGGCCTTGGCGCCGGCCGCAAGCCGCGCGGCGATCTTGTGGCCCAGATAAGCCTCGATGACAGCAGGTTCCTGCCGGACGGCCTGCGGCGTGCCTTCGTAGATGCGCTTGCCGAAGTTCAGCACGGTGACGGTGTCGGAGATGTCCATGACGAAGCCCATGTCGTGCTCCACCAGCAGCACCGTGGCGCCGAACCCGCTGAGCCGGCGGACCAGGATGGCGAGGGCCTCGGTCTCCGCCGGGTTCATGCCCGCGGCCGGCTCGTCCAGCAGGATCAGGCGCGGCTCCGGCGCCATGGCGCGGGCGATCTCCAGGCGGCGCTGGTCGCCGTAGGACAGCGCCTGCGCGCGCTGCCCGGCCTTGTCGGCGAGGCCCACGAGGTCGAGCGCCGCACGCGCCCGGGCCACGGCACGCCGCTCCTCCGCCCGGAAGCGCGGCAGGCGCAGCACCACACCGGGCAAGCCCGTGGCCAACCGGGCGTGCAGGCCGGTGAGCACGTTCTCCAGCACGGTCATGGCCGTGAACACCCGGATGTTCTGGAACGTGCGGGCGAGGCCCAGCGCCGCGCGGCGGTCGGCCGGCAGCCGGGTCACGTCCTGCCCGGCCAGGCTGATGCGCCCGGCGCTGGGCGGCACCAGGCCGGAGACCAGGTTGAACAGCGTGGTCTTGCCGGCGCCGTTCGGCCCGATCACGGCGTGGACGCCGCCCGGCAACACCTGCAGATCGACGCCGTCCACCGCGACCAGGCCGGCGTAGCGGCGGGTCAGTCCGCTTATTTCCAGGAGTGGGGTCATGCCGCGGTGCGGGCGCCGATCCGCTTCATGCGCACCGCCAGCAGGCCGTTCGGCAGGAACAGCACGGCGAGCACGATGATGACGCCGTTCAGCACCAGCCGGATGTCGCTGAACCCGCGCAGCAGCTCCGGCAGCAGCGTCAGCACCCAGGCGCCCAGCACCGGGGCGAGCGGCGTGCCGATGCCGCCCAGCAGCACGTAGGACAGGATGGTGACCGCAGGCTCGAAGCCATACTCGTTGGGACCGATGAAGCTCGACACGTGGGCGGACAGGCAGCCGGCGAGGCCGGCCAGCATGGCCGAGGCCAGCAGCGCGCCCATCTTGTAGCGTTGGATCGGCACGCCCATCACCTGGGCCGCCGTCTCGTCCTCCCGCATCGCCTCCATCGCCCGGCCGATGCCGCTGCGCCCAATCAGCCACAGCGCCAGCACCGCGAGGCCCAGCAGGCCGTAGATCATGGAGGCCGTCGCACGCTCCGGGATGCCCGACAGGCCCAGCGCGCCGCCGAACAGGTCCACGTTGAGATAGACCGCGCGCAGCACCTCGCCCAGCCCAATGGTGGCGATGGCGAGATAGACGCCGGCCAGCCGCAGCGTCGGCACCCCGATCACCAACGCGAAGGCCACCGGCACGACGACCGACAGCGGCAGCACCGCGGGGAACGGCAGATGCAGCTTCAAGGTCATCAGCACGGAGGAGTAGGCGCCCAGCCCCATGAACGCCGCCTGCCCCAGCGACAGCTGCCCCACCGCCAGCACGACATACATCGACAGCGCCAGCAGCCCGTTGACGCCCAGCGCATAGACCAGGTTCTGGTAGGTCCACAGCAGGTCGTCGAGCCAGGGCGGCATCAGGCCCGCCGCAGCACGGCGCGGCCGAACAGGCCGGAGGGCCGGGTCCACAGCACGGCCACCAGGATCAGGAACGCGACGGCCTCCTTGAGGTTGGACGACACGTAGCCCGCGGTCATCACCTCGATCACGCCCAGCGCCAGCCCGGCCAGCAACGCGCCGCGGACGTCGCCGAGGCCGCCCACGATGATGACGACGAAGCCGCGCAGCATCATCGCCTCTCCCATGTACGGATGGATCGCGTTGAAGTTCAGCCCGATCAGCACCCCCCCTGCCCCGGCCAGGCAGCCGGAGATGAAGGACACCAGCGCCGCCGCCCGCCCGGTATCGATGCCCATGAGCTGCGCCGCGTCCGGCTTCTCCGCCATGGCGCGGATCGCGAGGCCCAGCCGGGTACCGCGCATCAGCGCCAGCAACGCGGCGACCAGCACCGCCGTGGCGGCGAGGATCAGGATTTGCGCGGTGGTGATGCGGATATCGCCGATGTGGAACGCATCCGCGGCCACGAGGTCCGGCGGAAGGCGGCGGATGTCAGGCCCAAGCCAGCTCGTCAGCGCCGAGTACAGCGCCAGCACGCCGCCGAGCGTCACCATGAGCGACGACAGCTCCGGTGCCCGGATGCGGCGCAGCCGGGTCAGCAGCACCCAGTCGAGCACGACGGCGATGCACCCGGCGCCGACCGCCGCCAGCGGCAGCGCCAGCCAGATCGGCGCGCCCTGCCGCGCCATCCACAGCGCCAGCAGCGCGCCGGCCGAGAAGTAGAACCCGTAGGTCAGGTTGATGACCCGCAGCACGCCGAACATCAGCGTGAAGCCGAGGGCGAACAGGGCATAGGCGGCGCCGAGCAGGACGCCGTTCACAAGCTGCTGGGCAAGCATCGCTGGGTCCTATGGTGTTCCCGCGCCCGCGGCAAGTGGTCCCATGCCGCTACTGCGGGGCGACGCCGAACTTGCCGCCCTGCATCGCGAGCACCACCACGCCCTCGGTGCTGGCGGGGTCGCGGCCCTGGGTGAAGGTGAAGGGCCCCATGACGCCGCTGTATTTCGTCTCCAGCAGGGCATCGCGGATCTTGGCCGGGTCGGCGGCGCCGGCGCGCGTGATGGCGTCCGCCAGGATGTGCAGGCAGTCATAGGCTTGGGCGGCGAACTGGTCGGGGTCGCGTCCGTTCTTCGCGCGGAACTTGCTCACGAAAGCCTGGTTCGCCGGGTCGTCCTTGCCCACGAACCACGGGCTGCCGACGAGCAGGCCATCGGCCGCGGTGCCGGCGATCTCACCCAGCTTCGGCGAGTTGCTGCCATTGCCGCCGACGAACAGCGTCTCCTTGCCGAAGCCCAGCTGCCGCGCCTGCAGCAGCACGCCGGACACCGGCTCGACCAGGGCCGAGATGCCGACCGCATCGGGCTTCAACGCGCGGATCTTGGTCAGCTGCGCGCTGAAGTCGGTGTCCTTGCTGCCAAAGCTCTCGATGGCCAGGATAGTCAGCCCGGCCTTCTCGGCTGCGGCCTTCATGGTGTCGAAGCCCGATTTCGAGAACGCATCGTCGTTCGCGTACATCAGCGCGACCGTCTTCACGCCGCGTGCCTTGGCCCGCGCCAGCGTCACCGGGATCACGTCGCTCTCCGGCAGGCTGGTGCGGAACACGTAGGGACCGATCTCGGTGATGCCCGCGGCGGTCGTGCTGGTGCCGATGATCGGGATCTTGCGCTCGTTCGCGACCGGCCCCACGGCGAACATCTCGTTCGACAGGGTCGGCCCGATGATCGCGACCACCTTGTCCCGGCCGATCAGCTTGCGGGCGGCGTTGATCGCCTGGTCCTTGTTGGCCGCGCTGTCCTCGACCGTGAGCGCGATCTTGCGGCCCAGCACGCCCTGCGCGTTCACCTCCTCCAACGCCAAATCCAGCCCGGCGCGGATCGCGGTGCCGTAGGCGGCGTTGGGGCCACTCAGGATCTCGATCGCGCCGACCTGGATCGGGGCGCCTCCCTGCGCGAGGGCGGCCGGGGCCATCGCCAGCGTGGCGGCAGCGGCGAGCAAGGGTCGGCGGAGCATCGTGGGTGTTCCCTTCAAGGACGGCGGACCGGGCCGGGACCGTAGTCGAAACGGCCCGATAATCAAGGCGGCTTGCACCCGGCCTGCCGCCGGGCCATGGGGCACCATGACCACGCTCCGCATCGCCACCTGGAACATCAACTCGCTCCGCCTGCGGCTGCCGCTGGTGGAGCGTCTGGTGCAGGCGCTCGACCCCGACGTGATCTGCCTCCAGGAGACCAAGGTGCCGGACGCGCTGTTTCCCGACGCGGCGCCGGGCGCCTTCGGCTACCCCCACGTCGCCCGGCGCGGCATGAAGGGCTACAACGGCGTCGCCATCCTGTCGCGTGTGCCGCTCATCCCGCTCGACGGCCCCGATTGGTGCGAGCGCGGCGACTGCCGGCATGTCGGGGTGGCACTCTCGACGCCCACGGGGCCCGTGGCGCTGCACGACTTCTACGTGCCCGCCGGCGGGGACGAGCCGGACCCGTCGATCAATCCGAAGTTCGCCCACAAGCTCGCCTTCGTCGGCGAGGTCACCAACTGGTTCGCCGCCCGCCAGCCGGAGCGCTGCGTCCTGGTCGGCGACCTCAACATCGCGCCGCTGGAGCACGATGTATGGAGCCACAAGCAGCTCCTCACCGTGGTCTGCCACACCCCCGTGGAGGTCGCGGCGATGGATGCCTGGATGCGGACGGGCTTCGTGGACGCCATGCGGCATTTCGTGCCGGCGGAGCAGAAGCTCTACACCTGGTGGTCCTACCGCAACCAGGATTGGAAGCAGGCCAACCGGGGCCGCCGGCTGGACCACGTATGGGTCAGCCGGGACCTGGTGCCGAGCCTGCGGTCGAGCACCGTGCTGACCGAGGCGCGGGATTGGCCGCGCACATCGGACCACGTGC
This sequence comes from uncultured Acetobacteraceae bacterium, assembly GCA_964252005.1. GTDB lineage: Bacteria > Pseudomonadota > Alphaproteobacteria > Acetobacterales > Acetobacteraceae > CAHJXG01. Next base: position 10,299 of record CAXULX010000064.1, read on the forward strand.
CGGTCTGCGTCGAACTCGACGTGTAGCCGCCTGCCGCCCGGCCGAGGGCGCCGCTACACCACGGTGGCCGCTATACCACGGTGATCGTGATCTTGCGCGACATGACCGGCGGGGCGAACAGCATATGCTCGGCGTCCCCCAGCACGAGTTGCAGCGTGTGCCGCCCGGGCGGCAGGTCGAGGCGGGTCTCGGTCTGCCCGGCGCCGAAATGCAGGTGGGTCCGGTCGGACGGGATCGGCTCGTCAGGGTTCAGCGCCTCGTTGACATCGACCAGCAAATGGTGGTGCCCGAGGTTCGGCGTCGCGTCGCCGGCATGGGTGACGCCCATGTTGCGCAGCCCGAAGCGGCACCAGAAGACGCCGCGGATGCGGTCCCCGTCATGCGGCGAGATGAGATAGAGCAGCGTGTCCTTCGATGAAGGCGTCCTGACGGCCCATGCCGGCACGGCCGCGGCGGTCGATAGGGCGGCGGCTTGCAACAGCGTTCTGCGGTGGATCGGCATGATGTCCTCTCGGGCGCGCGGCTTCAAAGCCCGGCGATGTCACTCGGTCCGTGCGAGGCGAAGCCCATGGGTCGGATAACGCACGGACGCATCGTAGGAGTCACGGCTTGAGGTCCGCAGGTATTTCGGATCGGCCATCCAGGAGCCGCCACGCAGCACGCGCTCGCGGCAGTCGGGGGCGTCCCAGGCCGTCGATCCGCTGCGCGGCGCGTCCTGGTAATCGCGGTGCCAGCAGTCAGCCACCCACTCGGCCACCCCGCCGCCCATGCCGACGAGGCCGAACGGGTTGGGCGGATAGGCTTCGGCCGCAGGCGGGTTCTGCATGCTGACCGGCTCGCCGCAGCCTTTGCAGCTTGCCTTGCCGGACACCATGACGTTGCCCCATGAATAGCGCGTCTCCGTTCCCGCGCGCGCGGCGTACTCCCATTCGGCCTCGGTCGGCAGTCGGTAGGACTTGCCCGTCGCGCTGGAGAGCCACGCCGCATACTGATTGGCGTCGTCCCAGCTCACGTTGGTGACCGGCTGGTCCGCCCTGCCCTTCGGTCGCAGCGTGCACCGCTTCGCGTCCACGCATCCCTGCCATTCCCGCACCGTGACCGCGGCCCTCGCCAGCAGGAACGGTTCGATCAGGACGACGTGGCTCGGCCGCTCCGAACGGTCGTCGTTGCTTCCCATGCGCAGGACGCCGCCAGGGAGCGTGACCATGTTCGGCTCGGAGATCGCTGGGAGGGCGGCCGGCCTGGCTGCTTGCAGGGCGTCCTGCACCGTGCCCGGCGGAGGCCGGATGGTGTCGATGCCCGGGGACGCGACGGCGGGGCGGGCCTGCCGCTCGGACGGCTGCGGGTCTTGATCGGGAGGTTGACGCGCCGCGGCGGTCTCGGCCGGCTTCGGCGCCGGGGCCGCCGGACCAGGCTTGGCCGGCACGCCGTTGCGGTAGAACGCCGCAGCGGGCGGATCGGGCACGGTCGCAGTAGGCGGATGCTCGGTGTCGGACAGGCTGCCGGCCGGGTCCGGCGCGCCGGCCATGTTGGATGCAAGCCTGTCGCGCGGCGGCGGTCCCAGGACCTCAAGCGTCGCCGCGCCGGCGCACACCAAGCCGATCACGCCGATCCAGAACCGACCCAGGCTCCGGAACGAGGACGACCGGCCCGTCGTGTCATGATCGGCATAGAATTCTAAATCTCTGCTCAGTTGTTCACCTATAGACTTGGCCTCTTCGACTTGCATTTGAATGCTTGGAAAAAGCGTTCCCTGAGTACGAAAATCTACTTTCATCCTATTCAAAGTCCTGATCTGCTCATGTCTTTCTAATCTGGCGACCTCCTTGGCAACTTGGAGGCACCATCGCAGACCATGCGCTTCACAACTTGCAGGATCGATACAGAACCGATCTAATGCGAGTATCTGTACTGGGATGATGGCATTGTTCGCAGGGCCAAGGGAAGTGGGTCATGCGAACCCGCTGGGCGGCCCGGCCAAGGGGTATCGCGAACGTGGCACGCCCGGCCGGCCGGGGGTGAGAAGCCCGGCTCAGCTCACCGGCGTTGCGGACCCGCCAGGCGGCCCGGCCGTGATCGCCGGGCCGGCGCCTTTCAGCGGCGATCAGGCGTCCAATGCGCCCCCGATGGGATCGAGACGATAGCCGCCGCCTTCGGTCACCAGCAGGCGCGCGTTGCTGGGGTCCGGCTCGATCTTCTGGCGCAGGCGGTAGATGTGGGTTTCGAGCGTGTGGGTCGTGACGGCGGCGTTGTAGCCCCAGACCTCGTTCAGCAGGACCTGCCGCGCCACCGGCCGGGTCCCCGCCCGATACAGGAACTTGAGGATGGCGGCCTCTTTCTCGGTCAGGCGGATGCGGCGGTTCTTATGCGGCTCGTGCAGCAGCTTGGCGCTGGGGCGGAAGGTGTAGGGGCCGATGGTGAAGACGGCATCCTCGGAGTTCTCGAAGATGCGCAGCTGCGCCCGCAGCCGTGCCAGCAGCTCGGCCAGGCGGAACGGCTTGGCGATGTAGTCGTTGGCGCCGGCGTCCAGCCCGCGCACCACATCCGCCTCGTCATCCGATCCCGTCAGCATGATGATCGGCATGCGCAGGCCCTGCTTGCGCAGCAGCGCGCACAGGTCGCGGCCATCCCCATCCGGCAGGCCGACATCGAGGATGATGGCATCGAAGCGCGCGTCCTTGCTTGTCAGCAGCGCCTCCGCTTCCGAAACCGTCGTGGCTTCGGCCACCGCGAATTCACCGTCGATTTGAAGCTGTTCGAGAAGGGCCTCCCGAAGGGTCGCATCGTCATCAACAATAAGGATCGGACGCTCAGCCGTCATTCGGCAACTTCCCTTCGTAAAATCAATGGCAAAGCGCCAGCCTCGACCTCTGGTGGCATTTTGCCCGCCAAACCAGCAGAATAGGGCGATCTCCTCAGAATTGATACGGCGCGGGGTCCAACGCACATCAGGGCCTGTAAAGTGATACCACGATGCCGTAGAATACACACATCGTTGTGAGGCCGTTGGGTGCGGCATACAAGCCGACGCCATATCCCTTGTCGGACGCCAATTTTCAGATGGAGACGACGTGGCCCAGCCGCGAGGATCACAGGCGGACCAGCCGGCCGCATCTCTCCTGCCCACCCCGGACCTTTTGAGCATCCGGGCCGTGCACCGGGCGGTGGCCGACCTGCGCCGCGGCACGCCCGTGTTGTTGCTGGGCAGTCCCGACACCGTCGTGCTTGCCGCCGACACGGTCGGTTCGGCCGGGTTGGCGGAGCTTGCGGCACTGGCGGCGGGGCCGCCCGTCCTCTTGCTGTCTCCGGTGCGGGCGGCCGCGTTGCTGCGTCGTCCGGTCGAGCCGGGTCCGCCCATCGCCCTGCGCACCAACGGGCTGCTCGACCCGGCGCTGCTGCGCGGGATGGCTGATCCCACCGCGGCCCAACTCCTCGCCGACCCGCCGGAGCAGGCCGCCCTGCCCGCTCCCGCGCCCGCGGCGCTCGCGCTGGTCAAGCTCGGCCGCTTGCTGCCGGCAGCCCTCGTGGCGCCGGTGCGGGCCGATGCGGCCGCGCAGGCGGCGCGCCTCGGCCTGATGACGGTGGCGACGGCGGACGTGCTGGCGTTCCCCGACAGCGCGGCGTCCGGCTTAGTGCAGGTGGCGTCGGTGCATGTCCCGCTTGCGGTCTCCGCCGATTCGCGCATCGTGGCGTTCCGCGCGCCGGATGCGGGGATCGAGCACTTGGCCATCCTGATCGGCAAGCCGGAGCACGCCGACGCCGCCGGGCCAGCGCCGCTGGTGCGCGTGCATTCCGAGTGCTTCACCGGGGACCTGCTGGGCAGCCTGCGCTGCGACTGCGGGCCGCAACTGCACGCGGCGCTGGACCGCATGGCGGCGGAGGGCAGCGGGGTGCTGCTGTACTTGGCGCAGGAAGGCCGCGGCATCGGGCTGACGAACAAGCTCCGCGCCTATGCCTTGCAGGATCGCGGGCTGGATACGCTGGACGCCAACCGTGCCCTGGGTTGGAATGCGGATGAGCGCAACTTCCAGGTCGCGGCGACCATGCTCGACCAGCTTGGCATCCGCCGGCTCCGTTTGTTGACCAACAACCCCGACAAGCTCACGGCCCTGGCCGCCTATGGGGTCGAGATCGAGGCGCGCGAGCCGCTGGTGATCGCGCCGAACGGCGTCAACAATCACTATCTGACGACGAAGATGCGCCGCTTTGGCCATCTGCTGAGTTGAGCCGCGTATGGCGTGACTGTTGCGAACATGGCATGACTCTTGCGGAAGCAAAACCATGATCCCACCCACACCCGGCGCCGATCCTGCCTCCCGCCTGTTCGGCTATGCGACGCCCCCCGATGGCGCCGGGCCGATTGGGCCTGACGGCTATTGGCCGCAGCCCATCGACGTGCCGTTCAGCGACGTGCTGAAGGCGCTCAACCCCCTGCAACATGTGCCGGGGGTCGGCACAATCTACCGGGCCGCCACGGGTGAGACCATCCCGGCGCCGTTGCGCATCCTGGGGGCCGGCCTGTTCGGCGGTCCCATCGGCATCCTGGGCGCCGCCGTCATGAGCTTCGTGGGCGCGCTGTTCACCATGGGACCGGACTTGTCGCGCCCCTCGGTCCCGCTCGGGATGTCGGCGACCGGGTCCGAAGCGCCGATGGGCGCCGTCACGCCTGGAACCGAGAAGCCCGGCGAGTACACGACCCTCGCCACCACAGTGCCCGAGTTCCTGCAAGGGCCGACCCAGTTTGCCGCCGGCGACCTGCAACGTGGTCGTGCCGCCTACCAGATGGCGTCACAGGAGTGGCTGCGGACCCAGGCGCTTGAGAAGGGTCTGGCATGAGCGGGGACGTCGCGGGCCAGGCGACCCTGCACCCTGACGGCACCCTTCTGCTGGGCAGTTTGCGGCACCGTGCGTCGTTCGGGCATGGCGGCGTGCGGGACCGCAAGCAGGAGGGGGACGGCGCGACGCCGGCCGGATTGCTGCCGTTGCGCCGGCTGCTGTATCGCGCGGACCGGGTGGCGCGGCCCCGTGCCGCCGTGCCGGCCATGCCGTTGGCCCCGCATGACGGATGGTGCGACGACCCCTCGCACCCCAACTACAACCGCCCGGTGCGCCTGCCGCATGAGGGCCGGCATGAGGCGCTGTGGCGGGCCGACTCGGTGTATGACATCATCGGCGTCCTCGGCTGGAACGATGCCCCGGTGCAGCGTGGCATCGGCAGCGCCATCTTCCTGCATGTGGCCCGGCCGGATTTCGCGCCGACCGAGGGCTGCATCGCGCTCGCGCTGCCGGATTTGCGCGCGCTGCTGGAGGCCGGGTTGACGGCTATTCTGGTGCGGACCGAATAGCGGCGCCGGACCTGCACGGCATCAGGGGTCCCGGCTCAACCCCTTTTCCGCCAGCGCCGCCAGATAGGCGTCCCACAGCGCCGCCTGCTCCTGGCCCATCTGGTGCAGCAGCGCCCAGGTGTAGATCCCGGTGTCATGGCCGTCGGTGAAGCGGATGCACACGGCGTAGTGGCCAATCGGCTCGACGGCGGCGATCCCGACTTCGCGCTTGCCCGCCACGGTCCGCTTCTGGTCCGGCGAATGGCCCTGCACCTCGGCGCTTGGACTTTCCACCCGGAGCAGCTCGGCGGGCAGCGAAATGCGGGTTTGGTCGTCGAAATCCACCTCAAGGCATCGCGTCGCGCGCCGGATGCGGATTTCGGTCGGGCATGGCGGCGTCACGCGTCGTCAAGCAGGCGCGCTTCCTCGGGCAGCATGATCGGGATGCCGTCGCGCACGGGGAACGCCAGGCCAGCCTGTCGGCTAATCAACTCCTGCGCCGCCTGGTCGTAGGTCAGCGGGCCTTTGCTCACCGGGCAGACCAGGATGGCGAGCAGGCGGGGGTCAATGGCCGCGGCATCGGCGGCTGCGCTATCAGCCATGGGGCCGCCCTCTTTCAGCTCGCATGCCGGCCTGAGCGTCCCGTGTCGGTGGCGTGGGCCCCCATCTGCAGCAGGGTCAACAGGGTGCTGGCCAGGTCGGCCGATTTCGGCGCCTCCAGCAAAGCCTGTTTTTCCACGGGATCGAACGGGCAGACCATGGCCAGGGTCACCACCAGCGCGTTGTCCGGCATCTCGTTGATCGCGTCCCAGTTCGCGTCGAACCCGCGGGCGCTGAAATAGGTGCGGAGCGCCCGGGTCAGCGTGTCCCGGTCGAGGGCGGCCGGTGCGGGCGTATCATCCAAGTCGTCGCGGAACCGCGCCAGGTCGGCCCGCACCCGGCGGTAGCCGCGCTGCATCTCCAGCTCCACGCTGATCGCGAAGCGGACCATGCCGGTCAGGGTGATCATGTATCGCCCGTCGTCGGTCTCGTTGAACGAGGAGAGGCGGCCCAGGCAGCCAACCTTGTACAGCGCGGGTCCGCTGGGCGTCTGCGGCCGGTTCTCGTCCGGCTGCACCATGCCGATCACCCGGCCCGATGCCAGCGCATCCTCCACCATGGCGCGGTAGCGCGGCTCGAAGATGTTCAACGGCAGCTTGCCCTGCGGCAGCAGCAAGGCGCCGCCCAAGGGAAACACCGGGAATTCTGTTGGCAGCGGATCCAAGACGGGTTGGGGCATGGGGCTACCTGAACAACAGGGCCGACAGCTTGCGCCGTGCGGACAGGGTTGTGGGGTCGCTCAGCCCCCAAGCCTCGAACAGTTTCAGCAATTGCAGCCGGGCCGCATCGTCGTTCCAGGCACGGTCGTGCTTGACGATGTGGAGCAGCGCGTCGGCCGCCTCGGCCCGGCGGTCGCTGGCGTTCAGCGCCGCCGCCAGGTCGTAGCGCGCCTGGTGGTCAGCCGGGTCGGCGGCGAGGCGGCGTTCGAACTCGCCAAGCTGGCTGCTGGCCCGGCGGCCCTCCTCGGCCAGCAGCAGCGCACTGCGCGCGCCGTTGATCTCGGCATGCTCGGCGATGGCCGACGGGATTTGCTCCAGGGCGTCCCGGGCCTGGTCCTCCTGGCCGAGCGCCATCAGCACGCGGATCAGCCCGGCCCAAGCGGCCGGGTTCTCCGGCTCCTCTTGCAGCAGGGTGCTGAACAGGCTTCCAGCCTCCTCGAACTGCGCGGCCTCCATCGCCGCCTTGGCCTCCGCCAGCAGGTCCGCGGCCGGCATGGCGCCGCCCGCGAGTTTCAGCAGGCTTTCGACGAACCGCTTGATCTCGCTTTCCGGCAGCGCGCCCTGGAACAGGTCGGCGATCTGCCCTTGCCAGAACGCGGCGACCGTCGGCACGGATTGCAGCGGCAGGCCGATCTGCGCCAACTGCTGGACCAAGGCCCGGTTGGCGTCGATGTCGATCTTGACCAGCTTGATCCGCCCGCCCGCCGCCCGGGTCACCTTCTCCAAGGCGGGCGTGAGCTGCTTGCAGGGGCCGCACCAGGTGGCCCAGAAGTCCACCAGCACGGGGACGGACCGCGACGCCTCGATCACGTCCTGCATGAAGGTCTGCTGCGTGCCGTCGACGATCATCTCGTTCGGCGCAAGGCCGGCGCCCGCTGCCGCCGCGCCGCGCGGCGACAGGTGGGCCGGGCCTGCCTGCCCTGGCCTCTGCGCCCCAGTTTTCTGACCGATGAGCATGTCCATGGAATTGCCTACCCTGGTGGTCTGTCGGTGCATAGATGTTGCGCGCCGGCAGAATGTGCAAGCCAGCGCAATGATGGGCGGGGCATTCGGGACATGGCGCCTGCTTCCCGCTCCGGCGCGCTGCGAAGCACTCTTGCGCACGGCGTTGGACCCGCCTAGAAAGCTGGCGTGCTGGGATGCGGGCGTAGCTCAGGGGTAGAGCACAACCTTGCCAAGGTTGGGGTCGAGGGTTCGAATCCCTTCGCCCGCTCCAGAATACCGTGATAAAGCAGACTGTTAGCTGGTGGCAGCTGAGCTCAGAAAGCTGTTGCCAATGTATGGTGTCCACATGGTGTCCACGGCAATGCGGGAACACCATGCGTTTCACCCGCAGCAAACACCTAGTTGGGCAAAGCCAACGCCCGCATGGGCAGGCGTGAAGCTAGCGTTTTGTCAGCCTGTGACGAGATTGGGTAAAAGGCATGCCGCAAAGCTTCCGTGCTCGACTGCGCCCTCTACCTCGAGCGCGTTGGCGAGCAGCCGGAAGTATGGTCCCCAGTAACGCCTCATTGAGGGCGCTCGTAGGCGCGCGTAGCGTGGGTCCATAAGGCGGAGATCCTCCCAGATCGTGCCGTGGTAGTGCGATAGCACGAAGTCAATCGCGAGAATCCCGTCGAGTGGAGCGAGCGCCGGTCGTGGCGCCTCAAGCAGCAGCGTGCCGCGGATCGCATTGTCAATCTCCGCCATCTCGTTGCCACCTGATTGAAAGTGGAAGCGGGGATGTATGGAATCGCTCGCCTGAGCCGTGTGTAGGTGAGTGTCGACGTGCCATGCGGCCCTGAGTTGATGGATGCTTCCTTCAAGGAATGCCTCCGAGTCGCACCGAAAGCGGGAATCGAGTCGCCGGATATGATCGAAGCTGTCACCCACTGCGTCGATTTCCTCAGGAAGGTATTCCTCGACTTCCACACTCAGTATCCCGATTAGGTTCTCGCCCCCCGCCGCGCGGGGTCGGCAGTGGCGCTGCTGACCGAGCCGCAGCTGCAGGCCCTCGATACGATATCCCCAATACGTGCGCCCGGCGTCGGGTGCATCGCGGTGAGCTATTCGGGGCGCGCCGAGGCACAGAGAGCCGGCGTCCCGCAGCGGTCCCGCGTCTGGGGTGAGCTCGTAGATTTCGAGTAGCGCCGCTAGCTCGTAGAGCTCTGACTGCCGGACAAGGCGGTGTTCGTGTAGGCGATCGCGCAACTCTGGGTTCACAATGCCCTTCGCCTGCGCAGCATGGCCTCGACCCGGGCCCTCTCTGAAGGGGATAGCCTTGAGTTCCGGGGATCCCTCAGCGCCTCCTCCAGGCAGAGGTATTCCGTATCGTGCCATATCTCGGAGCCGTAAACCGGAAGTAGCGGGAACCCTTCCGCCGGATCGACAGCTCGACCCGACTTCGCGCAGCGGTGCCACCAACGCGAGCCCGGACTGTCCGCTGTTGCCTTGATCGGAGCCAGTCGACTAAGGCCGGTCTTGCCAACCAGCGCCGCGATCCGCTCCACCGCGGGGAGGCCAGCGAGCGTTCTTTCCTGGTCGATTTCGCGCTGCCACCAGTCGAGAGTTGTAGGCATCCACCACCGTGCGTAACCAGACGCGAAGGCACCCCGGTACTGGCAGCCGGTCAGATACTCGAGGAGCGCCGGCCAGTCCTGCGACTCGTCGCGGTCGACGCCGAACCTCACCGAGAGGATTGACTCATCGACGAGTGGCCCGGGGCGCCCGAGGAGCTTAACCACTAGGAAGCGCGAGAAGATGTGCGGCGGTGCGTTAGGTCGGCGCAACCCGAGCAGCGTCCTGGGGTCGAACCGCGCGAGAAGACTGGGGTCGCACCCGAGCAACTCGCCCAAGGAAGCGTCGTCGGGCGCCTGGCCAGCAAATTTTGAGAGTGCCGGATAGTCGCTTGCCAGCGCAACGATGATGGTCGCGGCTGCGGTCGCGACGTCAGCATCGTTGATCGAGGACTTGTCGACGAACTCATCGAACAGGTCGTCACTCGTCGAGTCCTGGCTGACATACTCTCTCACGACGTCGCGCTTCGAAAAGCGGATCACTGGGAATTCCGGGAGACCACTCGACCCGACGGTCGTGCGCGCACGGGTCTGGAGGGTCCGCACCTGCTGCGCAAGCGCGATGCCGTCGAAGCCGACTGGCTGCTGCTCCGCGTCAAGCGCGTTGGTAAGCGCAACGTCAAGGAGTAGTCCGTCAGGCGCGAGATCGGCGATGAGCGCGATGGTTTCGGCCATCCGGCCGGGCTGCCGAACGACGATAGCGAGCTTCGCCGGGCATGCGGCTTGTAACGCGTCCGCGTACGGCTCCGCCGGTGCTTCGGTGCCCGAATCGTCGTCTAACATTAAGTAGGTCTTCAAAGCCGGTCTCCGGTGGCTGAGGCTGTCACGTCCGCCGCACCCGGTACAGTGACTCGGATGCAGGTCGAGTAGCCTTCCGGGGCATCAGCGACAGACACCTCCCCTCCAGCGGCGGCGACAATATCGGCTACGATCTTCAGGCCAAGCCCCGTGCCGACCGCCTGCACGGCCTCCAGTGCGCGTGCGCCAGATCCGCTTGAGGTTGTAAAGAACGCATCGAATATACGCGCCCGGTTGGCCTCTGGAATGCCATCACCGTTGTCGCAAAACTCCAGGAAGACGCGATTGCCGCCCAGCCGGCCCATTCGAATAAGGAAACGTCCAGCGCGCCCCGTCCTCAGCACTGCTTTCATTGAATTCGTTAGTAAATTCAGTAAGATAGACGACCATTCCGATGCGTGCATCGGAGCGGTCCTAAGATCGTACTCGACGGGTCGCTCGACGGCCAGCTTGAGCCCGCGTCGCGAGAACATAGCCGCGAGATCCTGCTCGAACGACCGGGCGAACCCGTAGAGGTCGATTTCTGCAAGTTCGCGGGTGGCGTTGCTTGTCATCATGCTGCCGAAGTGAGACGTGTAAGCGCGGACCTGCCTAAACTGACCTCCGCCTGTGATTAGGCGTGGAAAAGGGACCCTGTTAGCGGGGTGATCGGCGTCCAATCGG
>CAXULX010000065.1:0-20699 GCA_964252005.1 uncultured Acetobacteraceae bacterium
GGCGTCGCCTCGCTGATCTGCGGCTTCATCGCCTTCGAGATCATCGGCCTCAACATGTGGGCGTCGGTGAACTGGAGCCCGGTGCAGTTCGTGCGCCAACTGTTCTGGCTGGCGCTGGAGCCGCCGGCCCCGAGCTACGGCCTGCGCTTCCCGCCGCTGCAGGCCGGCGGCTGGTGGCTGATGGCCGGGTTCTTCCTCACGGCGTCCATCCTGTTGTGGTGGGTGCGGGTGTATCAGCGCGCCAAGGCGCTCGGCATGGGCACCCACGTGGCGTGGGCGTTCGCTGCGGCCATCTGGCTCTATCTCGTGCTCGGCTTCATCCGGCCGCTGCTGATGGGAAGCTGGAGCGAGGCGGTGCCGTTCGGCATCTTCCCGCACCTCGACTGGACGGCGGCGTTCTCGCTGCGCTACGGCAACCTGTTCTACAACCCGTTCCACATGCTCTCGATCGTGTTCCTGTACGGCTCGACCCTGTTGTTCGCCATGCACGGCGCGACCGTGCTCGCCATCAGCCGCTTCGGCGGGGAGCGCGAGCTGGAGCAGATCATCGACCGCGGCACCGCGTTCGAGCGCGGGACGCTGTTCTGGCGCTGGACCATGGGCTGGGCCGCCACCGCCGAGAGCATCCATCGCTGGGCCTGGTGGTTCGCCGTGCTCTGCCCGCTGACCGGCGGCATCGGCATCCTGCTGACCGGAACCGTCGTGGACAACTGGTTCCTCTGGGGGGTAAAACATGGGATTGCGGCCCCATATCCCGCCGTATGGGGCCAGGTCGTCGATCCGGCACTCTCGCAGGGAGCCGTGAAATGATGCCGGGCATCAAGCTTGGTCTAGGGCTGGTCGGGGCGGTCGGAGCCGCCCTGCTCGGGATCGCCATGCTGTCGAAGTTCCAGTCGCCTTCGCTGGAGATCGTGCAGCGCGGCTACCGGGGCACCGCGATGCAGGTGAACTACAACGAGAAGCAGCTCGCCGCCTATTTGGCAGATAACAAGGTGCCGGCGTCGCTGCCGAGAGCTCCCGATGGTGGGCCGAAGTCGGCGGCCGTGTATAAGAACGTGCAGGTGCTGGGCGACCTCAGCGTCGGCCAGTTCACCCGGCTCATGGTGTCGCTGACCAACTGGGTGTCGCCGAAGCAGGGCTGCGCCTACTGCCACAACACCGCCAACATGGCGGAGGACGGTCTCTACACCAAGGTCGTCGCACGGCGGATGATCCAGATGACGCAGCACATCAACGCCGACTGGCAGCCGCACGTGCAGCAGACCGGCGTGACCTGCTACACCTGCCACCGCGGCAACCCGGTGCCGAACAACATCTGGTTCAACGATCCCGGCCCGAAGCAGGCGAGCGGCATCTTCATGGCCTCGGCCGGCCAGAACTACGCGTCTCCCTCGGTCAACTACGCCTCCCTGCCCTATGACCCGTTCACGCCGTTCCTGGAGGGCGACCACTCGATCCGGGTGCAGGGCGAGGAGGCGCTGCCCGGCGCCAACCGGCACTCCATCAAGGAGGCGGAGTGGACCTTCTCGCTGATGAACTACTTCAGCAACTCGCTCGGGGTGAACTGCACCTATTGCCACAACAGCCGGGCGTTCAGCGACTGGTCGCAAAGCTCGCCGGCCAAGGTGGTGGCATGGCACGGCATCCAGATGACCCGGGACCTCAATGCCGGTTACTTGAAGCAGCTCAGCAACGCGTGGCCGGCGAACCGGCTGGGTCCGACCGGGGACTCGCCAAAGCTTGCCTGCGCCACGTGCCACCAGGGCGTCTACAAGCCCCTGTTCGGCGTCAGCATGCTGAAGGACTTCCCCGAGCTGGCGAAGCCAGGGGCGCAGGCGGGGCTGGCGCCGATCAACGCGGAGTGGCATCCGGCGGAGGCGCAGGTGCTGCCGAAGTAAAAGCTTGGTGGAGCCCGGGGCACGGCCATGGCGGCCGTGCCCCGTCTCCGTTGCAGCGCATCTTCGTTCCAGCGCACTTGATGGGTCTGGTATCCACCCCAAGATACCAATTTCTCCTGGAACAGGGTGGCTGACCGGTTGCGATGCGCGGCCTATTGTGCGACCCGTCCCGTGGTGAACTGGTTTCAGGAAGGGTCAGGGGTCGCGCATGGACAGCATGGAGATCAACAAGGCAGTCGCCGCATTCCTGATGGCCGGTATCGCCTTCATGGGAGCCGGGCTGATCAGCGACGCCTTGGTGCATCCGACGCCGATCAAGGGCACGGCCATCAAGATCGACCTGCCGAACGAGCAGACGGCCGCCGCGGCGCCGGCTGAGGCGGAGCCACCGGTCGCGGTGCTGCTCGCCTCCGCCGACTCCGGCCGTGGCGAGTCTGGCGTCAAGAGCCTGGGCTGCGTCGCGTGCCACAGCTTCAACGAGGGCGGCAAGGCCGGCGTCGGACCCAACCTCTATGGCGTGGTCGGCGGGCCGCATGGCCACATGGAGGGCTATGCCTACTCCGCCGTGCTGAAGGGCAAGCAAGGCCCGTGGACGTTCGACGCGCTGAACGAGTGGCTGAAGAAGCCCAGCGCCTACGCGCCGGGCACCAAGATGAGCTATGCCGGCATCTCCGACGCCAAGAAGCGGGCCGACGTCATCGACTACCTGCGCACCCTGGCAAAGGACCCGCTGCCGCTTCCCGAGGCCCCGGCGAAGCAGGCCAGCGCCGCGCCAGGTGCTGCCCCGGCCTCGGTGCTTGCTCCAGCAGCGGTCGCCACCTCGAACTCCGGCGCGGCGCCGGCGCCTGCACCGGCTGGCGGGTCTGACATCAACGTCCTCCTGGCCTCCGCCGACGCGGACGCCGGCAAGTCCAGCACGGCCAAGCTGGGCTGCGTCGCCTGCCACAGCTTCAACGAGGGCGGCAAGGCCGGTCTGGGGCCGAACCTGTACGGTGTCGTGGGTGCGCCGCATGGCCACCAGGAGGGCTATGCCTATTCGGCCGTGTTGAAAGGCAAGGAGGGTCCCTGGACCTATGCCGAGTTGGACAAGTGGCTGCTGAAGCCGAGCGCCTATGCCCCCGGCACCAAGATGAGCTTTGCCGGTATCGGCAACGCCAAGGTGCGGGCGGACGTCATCGCCTATCTCCGCACCCTGTCCGCCAACCCGGAGCCGCTGCCGGCGGCCGACGCGCCTAAGCAGCCGGGCTGAACCCGCCGCCGCGCCCGAGCACACCAGCGAGGGGCGGGCGTTTAGAACACGGTGCGGAAGCGCTCCGGGATTTGGAAGTGCATCGTCCCGTGCCAGTGCTCGGGGATGTACCAACGGTTCGTGTGGCTGTGGATCACCCGCTCGCGGAACGCCTGGGTCTCGGCGGAGAAGTCCCACCCCTGCGCCACCGGCGCCGAGGCGACCGGCAGGAACCGCTTCACATAGGCGTCCGCCGTCGCCCGGTGGTGCTGGCCATGCTGCGGGTTGGCGAACTCGACATGGCGCGTAATGGCCAGCCGCTGCAAGCTCATCGCCAGGTCGACGTCCCGCAGATGGAAAAGGTAGAGCCCGCCAAAGGTCGGCTCAAAGTTCGAGCTGTGGAAGCCGCCACCCCAGCTCGGCGGCTGCGTCGCCAGCAGCGTCTTGCACATCGGGCTGACGAACTGGACCAGGCTGCGCTGGGCCAGGATGCCCTTGCGGCTGTCCAGGGCATCCTCGTCCACCAGGTTCTGCTTCACGTTCAGCCCGATGGCCGTCGCCGCCGGCCCCTGCATCCGGGCCGCGAAGTCCGTGAGGTCGCGGTATTCCGCCGGGTCGGCGACCAGCATCTCGTCGCAGTCGCTGTAGATCACCGCGTCGTAGAAGCGCAGTAGTCCCGTGGCGAAATTGGAGACGAGATCCGCCCGCTGCGGGTCGTTGAACGGCGTCCGCGGCAGGCGGACCACGCTGGCCGGCCTGAGGTCGTCGGTCGAGCCGTCGTCGCTCCCGTGGTCGAGGACGACGAGGTTCTCCGGCCCGACCTGGCCCCCATAGTGACGGCGCCAGATCGGCAGGTTGAGGCGCTCGTTGTAGACGTTCGTAAGGGCGCAGACGCGCATGGCGGGCTCCGGATCGTGAAAGGCATCGCTGAGCCGGCGGGGAAGGCATCCGGCCCCATCCGGCGCACGCACGGCGCCGGGCGCTATTCCTCGTTCATCGCCCGGCCGATGCCGTCCGTGATCGGGCTGACGAGGAAATCGAGCACCGACCGCGCGCCGTTGATGATCAGGATGTCCGCCGGCATGCCCGGCATCAGCACGACGCCCGGCTTACCGCGCAACGCATCCGCGTCGAGCTCCGCCCTGACCAGGAACACCGGGAGGTTGTTCGCGTCCAGCTGGCGGTCCGCGCCGACATAGGTCAGGTGGCCGGTGACGACCGGCACCCGGTGCGCCTTGTAGGCCGTCAGCCGTATGTTGACGCGCTGTCCGATGGCGAGGTGCTCCACCTCGGACGGCGCCACCGTGCCCTCCACCAGCAGGCGCTGGCTGTCCGGCACCAGGTCCATCACCGGCTGGCCGGCCACGATGCTGCTGCCCTGGGTAAAATACTTGAAGTCCGTCACCGTGCCCGCCTCGGGCGCCATGATCTCGCGCTTCTGCAGCAGGTCGTTGGCCGCGCTCAGCCGCTGCTCGGCGTCCGCCTGGGCGGCCTGGGTCTCCGCCCGCTCGCGCGAGATGTCGGACCGCCGTGTCTCGGCCGTGCTGACGACCTCCGACTCGACCTGGGCGATGGCCTGCATCGCCTGGGTATATTGCCCGCCGTACTGGCCGATTGCGCCGCGCATCTCGGCCTCGTTGCGGCGTAGCTCCAGTTGGCGCGGCTTGGTCGACAGGCCCCGCGACATCAGGAAGTCGACGCCGCGCAACTCCTCCTGGATCAGCCCCATGCGGATGGCCGTCGAGGCAATCTGCGCCCGCAGCGCGGTGAGCAGCGCCTCCTGCTGGGCGATCTTGCGCTCCTGCACGCGGGTGGAGGCGTCGAGCGAGCCCCAGCGGCTCTGGAACTGGTAGGCCTCCGCCTTCACCGCCGCCGCCACGGCCGGGTCCGCGTCCGCCGCCTGTCGCAGCGCAGGCGAAACCGCCAGCTCCCGCTCGTCCGCCGCCTCGGCCGCGAGGCGTGCGGCGCGGGCCACGGCCGACCAATACAGCGCGTTGGCCTGGAAGCGTGCCGCGCGGGGCTGCGCGTCGTCCAGCCGCAGCAGGACCTGTCCGGCGGCCACCTTGTCGCCCTCCTGCACCAGAAGCTCCTTGAGGATGCCGCTGTCCACCAGCGACACGGTCTTGCGCTTGCCGCTCGCGACGACCGTGCCCGCGGACGGCACCGCGCTCTCGACCCGTGCGATGCCGGCCCAGGTGGTGAGGCCGCCGAAACCGACCAGGATGGTCAGCAGGCTCAATATGGCAATGCGGCGCAGCGAGCCCTGGGGCAGCGACGCCTCCGCCTCATGGAGCCAGGGGGCGTCGGCGGCGATCGAAAGGGGCTGGGCCATGGGTGCTCTCCGGTCAGGCGGTGGCGAGGTGGACGCGGCCGGGCGGCACGGCCCCGGCAGCCGGGGCGGCCGGGGCGGCGGCGATCATGCCGTCCTCGATCACCACCACGAGGTCGGCGGCCTCGCGCAGCGCCGGGCGATGGCTGGTGACGATGGCGATCGCGCCGTCGTCGCAGCACGCCCGCAGCGCGCGCAGCAATGCGGCAGCACCCTCGGAGTCCAGGCTGGCGTCCGGCTCGTCCAGCACCAGCAGCCGGGGCGAGCCGCACAACGCGCGTGCCAGGCCGACCCGCTGCCGCATCCCGCCCGACAGCGCCGCGCCGTTCTGCGCCAGCGCCGTGTCGTAGCCCCGGGTCATGCGGCCGATGAGGTCGTGCACCTCCGCACGGCGCGCCGCCACGACCGCCGCGTGCAGGCCGTGGTCCTCAAAACGCCCGATGTTCTCGGCCACGCTGCCGTCCAGCAGCGAGACGGCTTGCGGCAGGTATCCCACCCCCGCGCCGCCATGCACCGGCACGCCGTCCAGCAGCACGGCGCCGGCGGCCGGCGGCACCAGCCCGACCAGCAGCCGCAGCAGGCTCGTCTTGCCGGCCCCGTTCGGGCCGATGACCGCCAGCAGCGTGCCCGGCGGGATGCGGAGGTCGATGCCGTGCAGCAGGACCTGCCCATCCGCGGCATGCAGCGCCGCATCCTGGACCAGCAGGCCGGCCCACGCCGACGCTGCCGGGGCGGACGGCAGCGGCACGGGCTCGGCGGCAAGCAGGCGATCGATGCGGTTCCACGCGGCGAAGGCCAGCACCCAATGCCGCCAGCTGCCGACCAACTGGTCGAACGGGGACAGCAGCCGGCTGATCAGCAGGTTCGCCCCCATCAGGCTGCCCGGCGTCGCAGCGCCGGCCAGCACCAGCACGGCGCCCAGCACCATCACCGCCGCCTGCAGCATCAGCCGCAGCAGGCGCGCCAACCCAGCCACCGCCTGTGCCTTTCCGCTCGCCCGGTCCAGCCCGGCCAGCGCGCGGCCATGCCGGATCGCCCAGCGGCGGCCGATGGCGGGCAGCATGCCCAGGCCGTCGGCGAGGTCGGCGTCGGACAGGCTGCCCGTCAGCGACTGTCCCGCCGCGGTGCGCCGCTCCTGTGCCGCCAGCAACGCCGGGCGCACCAGCCACTCCGCCAGCAGGCCGGTCAGCACCAGAGTCGCGACGCCGACGACGCCCAGGAGGCCGAACGCCGGATGCAGCAGGAACAGAACCGCGAGCAGCAAAGGCGTGCACATCGCATCGAGCGGGACCGCCACCGCGCCGGAGGCAAGGAAGCCCTGCAGTTCGTTCAAGTCCCGCACCAGCTCCGGCCCGGCCCGGCTGTCTCCGGCCGCGGCACGGCGCACGCCCTCGTTGAGCACCGCGCCGTTCAGGTGGCGGCCGATCGCCTCGCCGATGGCGACCAGGCAGGCGCTGCGCAGGTAGTCGAGCACCGCATAGAGCACCAGCCCGGCCACGCAGGCGACCGAGAGCACGGCCAGCGTGTCCATGTTGCGGCTTCGCAGCACCCGGTCATAGAGCTGCATGTCATAGATCGGCACCACGAGCACCGCGACGTTCAGGAATGCCGTGAGCCCCAGCCCCAGCCCGAGCCCGCAGCCCAGTATCCGGCGCACCTGTCGGCGCGGAGTCATGATCCGGCGCGGCGTCACGACGCGGCCTCCAGGACCGGGTCACGCCCGGGCGTCGCGCGCACCAGCCGGACCCGGGGCGCCGCCAGGCTCTGCAGCACCGCCGCGCGCGGGCCGAACTGCGACACCGCCCCCTCGGCCAGCACCAGCAGCTTGTCCATCGTCGCCAGCAGCGCCGGGCGGTGCGTCACCATCAGCACGGTGGTCCCCTCTGCCCGCAGCGCGGCGAGCAGGGCCAGCACATCCGCCTCGCCCAGCTCATCGAGGAACGCGCTCGGCTCGTCCAGCACCAGCAGGCCCGGCCGGCCATACAAGGCCCGCGCCAGCGCCACCCGCTGCCGCTGCCCGGTGGACAACCGGTTGCCGGCGATCCGCGTGGCATAGCCCTGCGGCAGCGCGGCGATGACGCGGTGCGCCCCGGCCCGCTTCGCAGCGTTCAGCACCGCCGCCATGTCCGGGGCACGCATCCGGGCGATGTTGTCCGCCACCGTCTCGTCCAGCAGCGCGACACCCTGCGGCACGTATCCGACATGGCGGGCGAAGTCCTCGCGCTCCCACAGGAACGTGCTGGTGCCGTCCAGATAGACCCCTCCGGCCGTCGGCGGCAGCATCCCCATGACCGAGCGGACCAGCGTCGACTTGCCGGCGGAGGACGGGCCGATGATGCCGATGCTCTCGCCGGGCTCCGCCACGAAGGACACGCCGCGCAGCAGCGGCCGCCCGCCGCCCGGCGGCATATAGACCAGCCGTTCGACCACCAGGCGCGGCGTCGGCGTCGGCATCGCGTGGGCGTAGCGGGGCGGAACCGGGCAGTCCAGCGCCGTGCGGACCCGGCGCCAGGCAGCCAGCGCATCGATCCAACGCCGCCGGGTCGCCGCCACCTGCTGGAACGGCATCAGCAGCCGGGCCAGGATCATGTTGGAGGCGACCATGCTGCCGCCGCTGGCCAGCCCCGACAGCGCCAGCACCAGGCCGAGCGCGACCATGGTGCCCGTCATCCCAAGGCGCAGCGCATTCGTCACCGCCGAGACGGCGCGCGCGCGCAGCATGGCCTGATGCACCAGCCCGGCTGCACGGCGCTGCCCGGCCTCCCAGCGCCGGGACAGGGTCGGCAGCATGCCGAGCGCCAGCACCACCTCGGCCGCGCCCACCGCGTCCGCCGCACGGCGCATCGCGTTGGCGGAGGCCTCGTTCGCCGCCAGCATCTGCCGGCGCGACACGCTGTCGCCCAGCATGTTCAGCACCAACAGCACGACGCAGGACAGCAGCCCCATCACCGCGAAGCCCCAATGCAGCACGATCAGCGCGAGCAGCATAACCGGCGTCCACATGGCGTCGAACGGGGCGGTGCAGGCCGGGCTGGCGACGAAGCTGCGTAGGGTTTCGAGGTCGGCCAGCGCCTCCGACGCGGCGCCGGCGCTGCGGCCGCCGGAGGCGACGGCGCGTATGAGCGGCAGGGCCAGGCGGCGCGTCACCTTGCCGGCCAACGCCTCCAGCGCCAGGCTGCGCAGCATATCCAGCATGGTGAAGGCCAGCAGGCCCACGATCAGGCCCGCCACCAGCATGCCCAGGGTGTCGACGTCCCGGGTGGCGAGCACGCGGTTGAACACCTGCATGTTGAACAGCGGCACCGCGAGCGCGCCGATGTTGCAGACCAGGCTGAGCACCGCGATGCACAGCACCCCGCGGATCGCGATCGCCTGGGTCAGCGCGGTGGCGACGTGCCCGCCGGGGTCGGCGTGGGCGTGGCGGCTGGCCACCGCCGCTAAGCCGGCATGACGTGAACGAGCGCCCACAACGACAGCACCAGCGCGGTCGCGGCGACCGCGGCGACACCGATCAGCGCCCGGCCCGGCTGCCTCGGCGGCGCTTTCTGCGCGGCCAGGCCCGCCATGCCCTGCTCCAGCCGGGTCACGAACAGCTCCAGGGTGGCGATCCCGTCTGCCAGCGCCGCCTGCGCCGCGCCAGCGGGCACGCCTGCGGGTGCCTCGGCCTGGCCGCCGGCCAGCAGCACGGCCTGCACGTTGCGATGCAGCACGCGCTGCGAGCCGATCAGCATCTCCATGCCGCGGCCGAGCTGCAGCAGCCGCTCCGCCAGCCCATCCTCGGCCGGCACGCCGCCAAGCGGCACCGCGGCGCCGTCCGCAGTGCGCGCGAACACCCGCAGCTCGGCAAGCCGGGGCCGCATGGCCTCCGGCACCTGCAGCGTGAAGGCGTGCCTGCCGTCGCCGATGCCGCTGCGGGTCAGGTCTTCGCGCAGCCCGTCCGCCACCGCCTCGGCCACCACCTGCGCGCCCAGGCGAAGCTCGACCGCAAGCGGCGCGGCCTGCCCGGGAATCCAGGTCCAGCCCATCGCGGCCTTCGCCGTGATGGCCTCGACATAGCCGGCGACAACCGAGCGCGGCGCCTCGGCGAGCGCCACAGTCACGCCGAGCGTCACGCCGCGCGGTCCTGCTGGATGGCCTGGTGCGGCATGTGCCCAACGGCCTGCTGCGGCATGCGCCCGGCGGCGGTTTCGTCCACCATCTTGTGCGCGACGCCGTTCTCGTCGAGGAACAGCCGCATCTCCCGGTAGTGCTGGTAGTATGCCCGGTTGAACTTCTCGAACAGCCCCTGGTCCCAGTACTCCTCAAGCCGGAACTGGCGTCCCGAGAACACGTCGAAGCTCGGGATCTGCAGCGTCTCGGCGAACTCCGCCGTGCGGCTGTCATAGGTGAAGTAAACCGACGGCACCCGGTTCGCGAGGCCCAGCAGGTTGCCGTGCAGCCGGTAGCCCAGCACCAGCTGCTTGGCACACAGCTTCTGTTCGAACTCGGCTACGGAATCCGCATAGAACAGGTTGGTGTCATACAGCTTCTCCAGCGGGTCGTCCTCGCCGCGCAGCCAGTTCTCGTGGCGCAGCTTGGCGATGGCGCGCCCGCGCTGCTCCGGATTGCCCCAGAGGATGTTCTTCTCCTCGACCTCGCCCTGCGCCAGGATGTCCAGGTTGAAGCGGCCTGCCAGGTCCAGGATGGTGTCGCGCTGCAGGTCCAAATAGCGTGCAAGGTTCTTGGCGTAGGTGACGTCCACCTCGCGCCGCAGCGTGTAGGCCACGTCGCGCACGCTTTCGAGCGGCGGCAGCTCGATGCGCAGGTTCGGGTCGTTGTTGCGGAACACCGTCGGGCAGCCGATGATCCGGGCGTTGCGTATGCCCTGCGACCACAGCACGTCCGCGGTGTAGGCGCCGCGCACGCCCAGCGAGACCGACCGCTCGGCAATGATGGCCAGCACCCGCCGCGTCGCCTCGTTCAGCACCAGCTTGCCCTTGGACGGGGCCTGCGCGCCGATGCCGAAGGCGATGATCGGGATGCGCAGCTTCTCCAGGATCGCCGGCGCGTTCTCCCAGTCCATAGCCGGATGCAGGTAGTTGGAGCCGCGCAGGAAGACGTAGTCGTACTCGGCGTTGTAGCGGTCGATCTCCCGGTCGGTCGGGTTGCGTATGTTGATGCCGAACAGGTTGGAGTAGCGCAGCAGCTTCAGCGAGCTGTCATAGACGAAGGCGTCGCCGATGTTGTGGTAGTGGTCCGGGGTCTTGGCGAAGCTCATGCTGGCGTACCAGCGGACGCAGTCGTGGTCGTAAACCTCGCCAGAGGGACTGATGACCAGGATCTTCTTCATGGGGCGTGCCTTCCAATGATCGTTGTTAAGCTGCGACCCGGCGCGCGACGCGCGTGCGGGCCGCGGGGACGGCGGCCGGCGTGGGCCGCAGGGTTCGATAGAGCTCGAGATGCTGCCGCGCGAACGCCGCCAGGTCGGGCGGCACCGGCGCCGCCGCGGCCAACCGGGCCCACAGGTCGGGCTCCTGCAGCGCGCGGCCGAGCCGGTCCGCCAGGTCCTCGGGGCTGCCGACCTGGAAATGCAGGCCGTCGATCCCGTCGTGCACCTTCTCCGCCATGCCGCCGATGTCGCTCACGATCAGCGGGCGGCGGTGCAGGAAGGCCTCCTGGATCACCACGGGGGAGTTCTCCCACCAGATCGACGGCATGACGACCCAGTCCACGCCGGCCATCAGCCGCGGCAGGTCCTCGGGCCGGTAGCTGCCATGGAAGCGGGCGCGCCGGCCGGCCCGCTCGACGAGCTGGGCGAACTGGGCGCGGAACGCCTCGGGCTGGAACTCCAGGTTGCCGCCGAACACGTTGAGCGTCGCGTCGCCCCACACGTCGTCCGGCACCCGCAGCACGGCCTCCAGCAGCACCTGCGGGCCTTTGAACTCGGTGACCTGGCCAAAGAACGCGAACCGGTCCCGCCGTCCGCCGGGCGGCAAGGCCCGCGGCGGCACCGGGTGGCTGTCCAGCCCGTTCTCGATCACGCGGAACCGCTCCGCCGGCAGCCCCCAGGCGCAGTAGCGGTCCACCAGGAACCGGCTCGGCGAGACGAAGGCGTCGGCCAGCAGCAGGTGGTTCTTGAGGTGCTGCTCGCGCCCGAACAGCTCCGCCGGGCTGCGCTGCGGGAAGCAGGCGTTGCAGTCGGCGGGCGACGACGAGTGGCAGAGCGTGCGGCGCTTGGTCTTGACCATCTGGCCGTGGTTCGGGCAGATCGGCAGGTACTCGTGCAGCGTCAGCACGATGCGCGCCGCCGGAAGCTGACGCCGCACCAGGGCGATTGCCTCGACGCCGAGGCCGATGACGTGGTGGAAATGCACCACGTCCGGCCGGACCTGCGCCAGATAGGCGGCGAACGCGCCGTCGAGGTCGCCGAGGCCGCTGTTCGAGAGCCAGAACTCGTCCCACGCATCGGTGTGCAGGAACACCTCCCGCTCGCCCTGCCGCAGGCTCATCAGCGGCGTGGCGGCGTGGCGGCGCACGGGGGGCGCGGTGCGGGCCAGGTAGAACGCCTCGTCGGTCCCGGTTGCCTGGATGGCGCGGAACATGGCGTGGGACGCGACCTCGGCACCGCCGATCGAGAACGCCGGATGCCCGTGTGAGATGACCAGAACCCGCATCGACCTACTCCCGCCCGACGATTCGAGAGGCGGCACCACGCCAGGCCTCGCGCAGCACCCATCCGTCCACCATGCGTCCCGCCTGGCCCATGTCGGCGCCGTCCTCCGGCGCATAGACCTGCACCGACGGCACCCACAGCCCGGACAGGCCGGCCTTGCGCAGGCGCAGGAAGAAGTCCGCCTCCCGCCCGGCGTCGGTCGAGAGCACGCTCGCCCCGTCCAGCGCCACCAGGGCGGCGCGGCGGACCGCGCAGCACTCCAGCGTGCCCATCACGGCCGGCACCGGCGCTTGATCGGCCGCCGCGGCGGCCGGCGTCCCCGCCACCAGCGGGGGCAACGGGGATGCGTGCGGCGCAAGGGGGGGCGCGATGTCCTGGAAGCCCAGCTCGGCGGCCCCGGCGTAGCGGACGGACCAATCCTCATAAAGCAGCGTCGGGCAGGCGAAGGCCGCGCCGTCGCGTCCGGATGCGGCCCGATAGAGCGCCTGCCGCCATCCCAAGGCGCGTCCGCAGGCGCCGGGTCCCGCCAGCAGGAACACGTTCGCCCCGGTGGACTGCGCAGCCTCCCGCAGCGCCGTCGCCGGCCCGGCCCGGTCGGCCGAAACCAGCACGCTGGCCGGCAGGCCGTAGAAGCGGACCAGGTTCGAGAGCGTGTCGAGGGCGGCCTGGTCCCATTCCGGCCCGCAAACGAATACGAGCTGCTCCGTCGCGCCTGGCGGGTCCTGCAGGAAACCGGACAGGAACGCGCGCGGCAGGTTGGCCGCCGCCAACGGCACGACGACCGCGTGCTCCCGTGCGGTCGGCCCCTGGATCAGCACCCGGGCCGGCGGCGGGACGGCGGGGCGCAGGCGGGCCATCAGGGGAGCCACCTGCCGCTCCAGGATCGTGGCCCCCGAGGGCCTGAACAGGTCGACGCTGGCCAGGAGGCGCGCGCGGACGGCGGGGTCCGCCGGATCGGCCGCCGGGACCGGCAGGAAGGCGCGGTTGCCGTCGGTGAAGGTGAACTGCAGGAACAACGCCTCGCCGGCCGCCGGCGCGTCGGCGGTGGACACGGCGAACCCGCCATCGAGGTCCCCGCCCTTGGCGTTCGACGGCGGCGGAAAGCCCGGCGTGACCCGGAACGCGTCCGCCACGTCCTGGCGCGGCGACCGGGTCCAGGTGGTGTCGATGCGGCTAATCAGCCCCTGCGTGCCGCATAGGTGCACCTCGCCGATCAGCTGGACCGGGTCGAACACCCAGCCCGACAGGTAGCCGCCCACCTCTGGCGCCGCCGCGGCGAAATCGATCGCGGCGCGGACCGGATGCGCGTTGTTGCACAGGGTGTCCCGGCCCTCGTAGCGCGGCTGCAGCGCCTCCCGCAGCATCGCCTGCATCGGCGCGGGGCAACGCAGGGCCGGCAGCATGTCACGGATGTGGCCGGCGCTCGCCGCCGGGTCGAGCAGCCGGTGCTCCACCAGCTTGCGGCTGTGCAGCCCCTGGTCCGACACGATGAACACGCGGTCGATGCCGGCCAGCGCGCCGGCCGCCACGGACGGCAGCGCCAGCACGACGCCGGTGGAGGGCGGCGGGGTGTCGGTGCGGGTGAACTCCCCGGCGTGGGCGGCGAAGCAGGGCAGGGCGGCGCCGGCGAGCACGACCTGCACCGTCCCGGCTATGCGCCCGCCCCAGCCCTGCAGCAGGACGCATGCGCCGGGCACGGCGGCCATGAGCTCGATGGCGCCGTCCGGATGCGCCGCCTGCGACAGGAACGCGCGCAGCATCGCCGCTGCCCGGGGCATGTCGCGATCCGTCCGCGGTCGCAGCGTGTCCAGCAGGAACCGGGCGACGGCGCCGCCGTGCTGCCCGGCCAGGCGAGCCACCTGCTGGCCGAATGCCGGGTCGCCCACCGCCTCCAGCGGCGTGGACGGCAGGCGCAAGGCCAGCCGCTCGCCGGCCATGCCGCGCAGGACCAGGGCCGCGCCGTCGGGCGGGTCGGCCTGGTCCGGCAGGCGGATGGCCATGATGAACGCATGCCCGCCACGGTCCTCCGACCGCACCCCGGCATCTTTCTGCGTCATCGGCCAGGACAGGCCGCGGAACGCGCCGCGCGACGCCGGCGCGAGCTGGATCTGCGCCGTGCCCGAGGCGGGGACCAGGCTTCGCGTCAGGCCGAGGACCATGAGGGCGCCGGGCTGGACCCGCCACATCGCCAGCGCGTGCAGCCCCGGCTCCGTCAGGCTTGCCTCCCTGGCTTCTTCGCGGGGACGGGCGATGGACGTGCTCATGCCGCCCGCCGCTGCTTGGCGGCCACGGCGAGCTCATCATACAAGGCGCGGTGCCGGTCCGCCGATTCGCCGATGCTGACCGGGGGGACGATGCCGTCCACCAGGCGCTCCCACAGCCCCGGCTCCTCGATGGCGCGGCGCATCGCCGCCGCCAGCCCGGCCGCGTCGCCCACCTGGAAGTGCAGGCCGTTCACGCCGTCCTGCACCAGCTCCGCAGCGCCGCCGATGGCGCTGCAGATGACCGGGCGGCGGTTCTGGAACGCCTCGTTGATCACCAGCGGCGCGTTCTCCCACCACTCCGACGGGAACACGACCCAGTCCGCCTCGCCGATCCGCCGCGGCATGTCGGCGCGGCTGTAGGCGCCGAAATGGCGCGCGTCCGGCGCCGCGTCCCGGGCGCGGTCGAACCGGGCCAGCACCTCTGCCGCCTGATGGTCGGTGCCGCCATGCAGCGCCAGCCGGTGCGCCACCCCGTCGCGCGACAGCCGGGCCGAGGCGTCGAGCGCGACCGTCGATCCCTTGAACCGGTTGATATGGCCGAAGAAGCCAAAGCGGTCGCGCCGCATCGTCAGCCGGGCCGGCATCGGCTCAGCCGCGGGCACGCCGTTGGGCAGCACGGAAATGCGCGCGGCCGGCAGTCCCCAGGCGACGTAGCGGTCACGCAGGAAGCGGCTGGGCGCGATGAAGCGGTCCACCTGGGCCAGCGCGCCGCCGATATGCAGGTCCCGCAGCCGGAAATCGGTCAGGCTGCGGTCGGGGAAGCAGCGGCGGCAGGCGTCGGGCGACGCCGCGTGGCACAAGGCGCCCGCCGTGGTGACCATCTGCCCGTCATTGGCGCAGATGCTGTAATAGTCGTGCAGCGTCATCACGATCGGCACGTTCGGCAGCACGCGCCGCACCATGCCCACCACTTCCACCCCGATCGTCATCAGATGATGGATGTGCACGATGTCGGGCTGCAGCTCGGCCAGCAGCGCCGCCAGCGGGAGGGCCACGCCATGCAGGTCGAGCTGCGACATGTTGAACGGATCGAACCGCCCGCTCCACATCAGCACCTCGTCGGGTTCGTCGCCGACGCCCTGGAACGGCGTGCCGGGGCTGGCGGGGCGCTGATGCGCTGCGGTGCCGGCGAGGAACAGCCCCTCGAAGTCCACGTCGCGGCGCAGGGTGCGGAACAGGTCGCGGGCGAAGATCTCGGTGCCGCCGGCCTGCAGATCGGGGTGGGCGTGCAGCAGGAACAGGATACGCATCGCGGTTCAACCCTTCTCGAATATGCAGATGTCCTGGAAGCTCGGCGTATCGCGCCCGCTCCAGTGGCCGTATTGGGTCGGGTCGCGGCGGCGCAGGCCGTGCCGCAGGAACATCTCGACCAGCACGTCCTCGTCGAACGCGACGGCGGCGAGCGGCGCGTCGGGGTCCGCCTGATAGACCGGGCCTGACCCGGCGGCGTCGAACCCGAGGCGGCCGGGCTTGGCCGCGAGCGCCGCCCGGGCCGGCGGGTTCATCAGGAACGCGGTGGCGAAACAGCGTCCGCCCGGCGCCAGCAGCCGCGCCGCCTCGCCGGCGTAGTGCAGCGCCTCCGGGGCATCCAGGTGGGTCAGCACCGAGACCATGCAGACGACGTCGAACGAGGCGTCCGCGAACGGCAGCCGCGTCCCGGCCGTCGGCAGCGTGCCCTGCGGGTTATAGAGCGGATGGTGCAGGTCCAGGTGCCGGAAACGCGCCTGCGGATAGGACGGGGTGATGGCGGCCGCGCACCAGGCGATGCCCGCCGCAACCGGGTCCACCCCGTCGTAGCTGCCGGTCTCGTCCAGGTACTGGGTCAGCGGCAAAGCCAGCCGCCCGATGCCGCAGCCGATGTCCAGCACCCGCTCCCCGGGCGCCAGATCGGCGTCGCGCACCAGGCGCTCCAGGAACTCCGCGCCGACGGCGCGGAAGTCGCCGTCGCCGCAGAACAACAGGTCCGCCGGCGGCATCGGCATGAAGCGGTTGGCGGCCAAAGAGCGGCGGAGGGTAGCGACGCCGGTCATGCCGCCACCGCGTTGGGAGCACTGTTGCTCCGCAACCGGTGCGCGCGCCGCGCCATCAGCGTCGCGATGGTGCCGTCCCAGCGGCGGTGGTGCAGGCGGCGGTTGTACAGCGACGCCAACGTGTCGGAATAGCCGGCGTGCAGGCCGATGGAGCGGCGCTCGAAGTGGAACAGCTCGGCCTCCGGCACATAGACGATGCCGGCCCCGGCCCCATGCAGCCACAGGCACAGGTCGGAGTCCTCGAAGTCGCCGATGATGTAGTCCTCGCACAGGCCGCCCACCGCCTCGAACAGCCCGCGGCGGACCATCAGGGCGGCGCCGGTCACGCCCGGAACCCGGCGGCGGCGCTGCGCCGCGGGCCAGTGGCGCGGCATGCCCTTGTGGTAGTGCGCGTTGAACCACATGCCGTCGGCGTCACGCTCGAAGTACAGCCCGGCATGCTGGATGGAGCCGTCGTCGAACAGCAGCTTCGGCCCGACCGCGCCGACCCCGGACCCTGCCAGCGCCGCCCGCATCGCCCCAAGCCAGCCCGCGCGCGCCGGCACGACATCCGAGTTCAGCAGCAGCAGCGCCGGCCCGCGCGCCAGGGCCGCCCCGGCGTTGATGGCCGCCGCAAACCCCAGGTTGCAGGGCATGACCACCATCGTGAACGCCAGGCCGTGCAGGCCGTGCAGGCCGCGCAGCAGGAACTCCAGCTCGACCCGCTGCTCCGGGCTGTCGAGGACGTAGATCAGCTCCGCCCGCCGGCATTCCGGGTCCGCGGCCAGCGCCGCTGCCTGGAAGCGCAGGAAGTCGAGGTTGCGATACAGCGGGACCAGCATCGTGACCGTCGGCTGGCGCACCAGGGCGCCGATCTGCACCACGTCGACCGCGCCGCGCGCCGTCATGGCCTGCCGGTGCAGCGCGGCCGCCGCCGGGGCCAGGCAGGCGTCGAGCATGGCGGGCGTCACCAGTTCGGGCGGCACGCAGGACAGCACGACGTCGCGGGCGGCGGCGGGCGGCAACTGGCGGAGCGGCGCCGTCACCTCGATGGCGTTGCCCGAACGCAGGCGCAGCGCCAGGCTGGGCTGGGCGCAAAATCCGCCGGAGGGGTCGGGCACGTGGGCCACGAAGCCGACCTGCCGATGCTGGAGCGGGAAGGCGGCCTTGGCGTAGCGGCTGGCGATGTCGGACCGGTGAAACCGGTGCAGCTGCCCCGGCGCGATGAAGGCGGTGGCGACGGGCGTTCGCAGCTCCGCGCCTGCGATCAACTGCAGGGGGTCGCGCAGCCAGCCCCGAAGGAATATCCCGCCCGCGCCGTCCGGCAGCACAATCTCAAGTGCGGCGCCGAGCGGGCGGGCGGGATCATCGTGGCGGCGCGGGGCAGCCGGCGCCAGCACTTGCATTTCTCGAAGCAACGCCGCCGCCGGGCCGCCGGCCGGGGCCAGGGCGCGCAGGCAGGCGGTCCGCAGCGCGCCGCCGGCCGGCCCGCTTAGGGCCTGTTGCCCGCCCGGGGCCTGTTGCAGCACATCGGGCAGCGCGTTCGCCGCGCCCTGCACGGTCCACAGCAGCGGCTGGTCGCACAGGGCGAGCAGCAGGTCGCCGTTGCGGACCGGCTCGACCAGTTGCAGCCCGGACAGATGCGGCTCGGAGCCACCGCCCATCGCCGGTGCGGCGCTGTGCCGCACGCGGTCGGCGCCCAGCAGATAAAGCGTTGCATCCGGCGGTGCCGTCACGCCGCTGAGCACCATCCAGGCCGGCGTGGCGCGGGCGATCGGCTCGGCGGTTCCGGCGTCCCGGGCGCACAGGCGCGCGAGCCGGATACAGGTGTCGGTGAAGCCGGCGTCCGCCGCCAGGCCGAAGGCGGTGCGGCAGAAGCCGAGGAGGAATCCGAGCAGCCGGCGGCACGACGCCGGGTCGAGTTCGTCCGCCAGTTCGATTGCGTCGCTGCCCAGGGTTGCCGCCAATCCCTCCTGGGCCATGCTGCCGCCCGGCCACGCGCCGCCTTTCGCCTTGGCGGGCAGGCGCATCGCGGCGATGCAATGGGACCCTGCGGCGCTCTGGACGGCGACGGTGCCATAGGGCGGAACAAGGCCGGGATGCCCGACCATCGAGCTGTCGCCGGCGTGGGGCACGACCATCAGCACGACGTCGTCCGACAACAGGACCGCCCGCGGTGGAAGTATGTCATGCGTCAGGTCGCGGAGCAGCATCGTTTGAATTCCTGGTGGGCAGGCAGGAGAGCGCCGGAAGCCGCCCGCATGGCGGCTCCCGGTTGGTGCGCGGCGGGGCTGGCCGCCGGCTCAGTGGATCGTGAAGTAGCCCGTCGGGTTGTTGTGGATGTCCTCGGCCTTGATGCCGATCAGCGTGATCGTCTCGTTGCCGAGGCTGATGACGGCGTTGCCGCCATTGTCCTGCACGTGCGCTGCGACGTCCGCGGCGGTGGCAATCGACAATCCATTCATGTTGTGCTGGATCTGCAGAATGTCGCCGTCGTTGAAGCCCATCACGACGTTCTGGCCGCCGTTGCTGTTGAACACGAAGGTGTCGTGGCCGGAGCCGCCGATCATGGTGTCGTCGCCGTGGCCGGCCATCATGAGCGTGTTGCCGGAGCCGCCGACGAGCAGTTCGCTGCCGCTGCCGGCGTGCAGCGTGTCGTTGCCGCTGCCACCGATAAGCGTGTCGTGGCCGGTCCCGCCCTGCAGGTAGTCGTTGCCGGTGCCGCCGTTCAGGAAGTTCTGGCCACCGCCTGCGATCAGCGTGTCGCTGCCGCTGCCTCCCAGCAGCGTGTCGTGGCCTGCGCCGGACATGGTGATGAAGTCGTTGCCGCTGCCGCCATCCAGGATGTTGTGATGCCCGGCGTCAAAGATCACGTCCTGCCCGTCGCCGCCGTCTATCGAATTGTGATTCCCCATAGTATTGAAGAAATCATCACCGTTTCCGCCCGAGGCATGGTTGAAATCATGTGTTAGGAAGAATTGGTCGTTGCCTGCGCCTCCGGCGACCATCGCGTGGTTCGCGGTGTCGACAATAAAACTGCCTCCGGGTATCGTGGCCATCTCGTTCTCCTGTTGCTGACTACGTCGGGACTGTCGTTCGACATCCGACCTGCACAGGCTACTGAAAAGCTCACGATCCCGTCAACTCTACCTTGGGTTGAAAAGCTACTTTAACTCTCTATTAATACAGGCGTGGGCAGGTACGGGGGAATTTAGCGCCCTTGTCACTCTGCCAGCGGCGGGGTGGCAACGTTCACGTTCCTGCAACGAAGTTTTGTGCAATGCAGCAGACGCATTGCGCGCCGGCCGGCGAACTCGGCTAGCGAGGAAAGCCCGTGACGGTCAGCCGCCGCGGCTGGGGAGCGTTCCCCTGCCGAACGGCCCGTTCAGCCGGACGATCGTCAGGTTGAGCCATGAGGCGAAGCTGACCCACAACAGGTAGGGCACCGTCAGCAGGCTGGCCGCAGTCGAGAACTCGGCCAGCACGACAATGAGCGCGAGGCACGAGGACCATAGGAAGGCCACCTCGATAAGCGCCCAATCCGGCCGCTTGAGCCGGAAGAACAGCGGGCTCCAAAGAAAATGGAACAGGGCGTTGACCGCGAACACCACGATGATGCGGATGTGCCCCGCCGTATCGGGCGCTGCCGTCCACGCCAGCACGCCGGCCCCGGCCGCCATGCCGAGGATCAGCGTCCAGGCCGGCCCGAACGCCCAGTCCGGCGGTTGCCAATCGGGTTTGCGCAGCGCGCGGTACCACGGCCCGATCTCGGTCGCGAGCCCGCCGGCCCCGGCCAGCGCAATAGCCGACAAGGCGGCAACGGCGATCGTCCCTAACATGGCGTATCCTGCCCCGACACAAAGCGTCAGCCTACCGTATCCGGTGCCCGGCGTCTGCGGGGCGCCGACGCGCGCGCTCAAGCGCCGCAGGCGGCCCGCGGCAGCGCGCCGGGAGGACGCCGCCTCACCTTATGCGAACACGTCCCGCGGCGAGTCGGCCCGCAGGCTGTCCCCGAGTTCGACCGCGGCCCGGCCCACGTCGGTGCGCAGGCATTCGAGGCTGCGCTTCAACAGGAAGCTGCCGTCCGTGCGCGCCACCAGCCCGGTGAGGTTCACCCGGCCCTCCGGCAGCAGTCGGGCATAGCCGCCGATCGGCGTGCGGCACGACCCGTCGAGCGACGCCAGCAGCGCCCGCTCCCCGGTGGCCATGCAACGGGCGTCCACGTCCTCGATCGCCCCCAGCAGGTGCTGCAGCTCGGCGTCGCCGGCGCGGACCGTGATGCCCACGATGCCCTGGCAGGCGGAGGGCACCATCACCTC